>NZ_VUYS01000003.1 GCF_008389435.1 Candidatus Nitrosocosmicus agrestis
CCGAATGCTTTGATGACTACTTTCCGTGTAGAATGAAGAATTGTAAGTTAAAGCATGTAAGCAACTGGTTAAATCTCTTTGTCGATTATCATAACAAGGAGTTAAAACGCGTTAACTGAACAGAGCCCATACAACAGTCTACAATTTAATAATTGAAGAGTGTAATTTCCTAGCACCACAAAAAATTTGTATTTCTTAATCCAATTCATCCCTTGCTCAATAAAGTTCTTTTTGATTTAATTTAATCAAAACATATGCTATAGTTACTTTTTCAAAGTACGACTTTTCCAAACTATGAATAAATAAATTTGAATAGATTTATTTGAATTTATTTGGTTTCTTTACTGAAAATCTGATATTTCTCCCAATCTTTTTGTCAATTTGATGTTTTCTGAATAATCAACTGGACAGGTAATTACAGACACTGATTTGTTGTCTGCTAATGCATCAATCAGGGAAGGAAGAAGATCTTGTGTCTTTTTAACACGGTAACCTTTTGCACCAAAACTTTCTGCATATTTTACAAAATCGGGATTCTTAAAGTCCACGCCGGAATGGTGTCCAAATTCAGTATCCATTTTCCATTTTATCAATCCATAGGATTGATCTTCCCATATTAAAACTACAATCGGAACTTTCTCTCTAACAGCGGTGGCTAGTTCATTTCCAAGCATAAGAAAACCTCCGTCTCCTGTTGCCGCCAAAACTTTGTCACCTGGCTTCGCCATTTTCACTCCTATTGCACCTGGAAGGGCAAAAGACATTGTGGATAATCCGTTTGAAATAAGGCATGTATTAGGACAATAGGTGGGATATAACCTGGCCATCCACATCTTCAAAGCCCCTGTGTCAACTAAACCTATGTCTTTGTTTCCAAGGGCTTTACGTATGTCATACACTATCCTTTGTGGCTTTACTGGAAAAGATTCTGATTGCTTTCCATATTCTAATTCCTTTCTTAAAAGACTCTGAATTTTGCAAGAATTCGCTATGTCCGTTTCCTTTCTGGCTATTCCTTTGGTAAGTTCTAGAAGAGTTTGTGACATGTCTCCTTGGATACCAACTGTTACTGTATAATGAGCATCGACTTCAGCAGGATGAGTTGAGATGTGAATTATTTGCTTATCATCATTCGGATTTATTTTTATTGGGTCAAATTCTTGCATATCATATCCTACACACAGCAGCAGATCAGCTCTATCAAAACCAAAGTTAACGTAATCATGATGCATAAATCCTACAGTCCCAAGGGAATTTGGGTGATCATCAGGAAATACGCCTTTACCCATAAAAGTAGTGGCTACTGGAACATTTGTATGTTCTGCAAATTTAACTAGTGCTTGTTGTGAATCACTTCTTGCAGCCCCATGACCCGCAAGGACAATTGGATTTCTTGAATTTCTTAACAAGTCCTTAGCACGAAGGAGCTGAGATTCAGAAGGCGAACCTGGATATACTCTTGAAACATGTAGGGGTTGAATTTCTTTTCTAATTGTCGTTTTTTCTAACTCTTCTGGAATGGCTAAATAACATGCACCAGGTCGTTCGGTTTGCGATATCTTGAATGCTTTTCTAACCATTACTGGCATAGTTTCAGGAAGTTTGATTTCAGAAGACCATTTTGTTACTGATTTAAACATACTCACCAAGTCTACATATTGATGCGTTTCCCTATAGGAGCGGTAAAGGCCAACCTGTGCACTAATGGCCACAAGGGGTGAACTATCTGTATTAGCATCTGCTGTTCCCAATAGTAGATTTATGGCTCCTGGACCCAATGTAGATAAACAAACTCCTGCTTTTCCTGTAACACGTCCATACATTTCAGCCATAAAAGATGCCGACTGTTCATGATGTACTAAAACGAACCGGATCGTAGATGAGTTATACAATGCATCAATAATGTGGATATTTTCTTCTCCTGGTATTCCAAATACATATTCTACTCCTTCATTTTCAAGGCATCTGACGAAAAGATCTGAAAAAGCCGTCAATATCGGTTCATCAAAACGCTTCATTCTATGATGACCTGATTTTTTATTCATGCTAGGATATCTTACCTGAAGTAAACAAGATTATAAATCTGAATGTGTTACCTATTGAAAGTCAGGAGTTCCTTAATCTATAATTGATAAATACGATTGATTGGATTACCGATCTTGGTTTCGGAATGCAAATACGGTAATGATCATCTGTCTGTAGATAAAGACGATGTCAAATAAACTCTACTAGTATTGCAGTTTTACTAATATTTGTGAAACTGACCATCCTTGTTCTTCAGAGACAAACGATGCATTCTTTAATTTTAAGTGAATAAAAATGCCGTTATGATGATAATTAATCCTCTACCAAAACATATTCTTCATTAGTTTTGAATTCTCTCTAATACGTCTTGGTAATTTGTTAATGGTACTATTTCTACTGTGTTAAAGGTTGATATTCCAGATTCAATACACAGCTGCTCAATACCGTGAGCACTCTCGGAATGAACCAAAATAAACCATTCATGTTCTAAAACTGACATATAAAAGCCGCTAATTTCCTGCACGTTATACTTTGCCGCATTGGATCGCAATTTGTTATATGTCTCTTTAAAAATCTCCTTTTTGTATTATTGAGAGGACATGACTCAGGACTGTGAATAGCAAAAATTCCAAATAGTTTACTTGGTGAACCCACCTGTCTCGATGACTATTGTCCTAATATATTTTAAGGTATTTACATCTGTGGTAATTCTAATACTGTTGATTTATTGACAACTCATAAAAGTTCCAATTCGACTAAGTATTATCAATTGTGAAAACATTTAGCAATACTTCATCATGGAAGTTACAAATTGGTTTAGCAAATTTTTAATGAGTACCTTGCCAAAAAATATTCTTATATTAAATATCAAAATTGAGTTATCGAAGGATTAATTTGATTTCTTGTTTCTATGACAAAAATATGAAATAATTTCCTGCTATGATAGTATAGAAATTGACTCCTTTGAAATTAGTAAATATAAGAATACAATAATATGTTTTGATGAATTTCACTTTATTTACTAAATGGTAAAACCTTACTAGCTGAGTAAATATTAAATCTTTTGGATTTATCATGGTAACAATTAAAATGAGAATTATAAAGGTGTGGCTCAATTGTATAATATCATTAACTCTGAAAAAGCCTTGAAAGATTGTCGTATTTATGTGGGAATCTCAAATATTAGGGTTTATAAATATATTATGGGGATCTTTTCTTATTTTAAATGTTAAAGTTTTAAAACTTGTTCCTGTCTTCTCATATCCTTTGAGTTTTTTGCCGGTTCATTTGATAGATTGAAATAGGCTTTAAGACCAAAAAATTACCTATTATCTTTGAATATCTCCTATTGAATTTTTGAGATTGACCTGTAAGGAAATTATAAAGTAAGTGGAATGCTCTGTTCATCATGTCAAAATTAAACCTTTTATATATCTAAATTCTAGAACAATCTGATGGATACTAATCTAAAGATTCTTTTGATCGCTTTTGTCACGGGCTCAATGACCTTGGCACCAAGTCTAATTTTTATTAATTCTGTTGCCGCTGCACCTTATTACTGTAAAGACTACAAAGGAGTATCTCAGAACTGGATAAATGGATGCCAACAGGGATGGTGGGATCATAATCATTGCAACGCTTACGATCCTGACGGTGAATCCAATGCATTCTATAACGGCTATAATGTGGGGTGGAAAAAAGGTGAATGCCAGTCTGCGCCTCCTTACTATTGCTCTAATTACTCTGGAAAAAGTAACACTTGGATAAATGGATGCCAACAGGGATGGTGGGATCATAATCATTGTTGGGGATACTCTCCAGGTACTGGTGTTTACGCAAAAGGATACAGTGTGGGTTGGACAAAAGGACAATGCAAATAGCTTGAGAATCTTTATCTCTTTTTATTTACATTATCAGGACATTCTCATAATTAGATGGAATCAATTAGTAAAGATTCAAAAGATTGATTGTCAAAAACCTTGCTATCAATACTTGAACTTTTTCTAAAAAAATTGCTTACTGTGATTAAAAATGAAAAGATGATGAACTATAAAAATGAATTTTCATCTTTTTATCATACGCTATTGTACATTAACACTTCCAACCATCCACGGATGTAGGATACAAACGTAGGGGTATATTCCGGGCTTTTCAAAGGTTACAGTAAACGTGTTTCCAGCACCAGGAAATTCTTGTTCGAAACCTTGGGGCAGAAACCAGCCCGAGTTAACATATTTTTCTGTGCCGGTCATAGTGTAATTTGCATTTGGATTCATAAAGTTTGCACTGCCGTTTGAATCTATCACGACAGGGTTAAAGGTCCTTGCGTTTACTGCTATGAGTGTATTGGTGCCATCAGTTCCTGGTATTAATATTGGTTCATTATTAGATCCTGGAGGAAGTGTCATGAATTCTGTGGCGTTAGATACCCCGAGAGGTGATACAACATCCGCCATAGTATTGTTATCACGAACGAACGTTACAGTGTGAGGTTCGCCTACAGTTGTTGGATTATCCCATGTTACACTTTGGCCAGCTTTAATGTTGATACTTTGAGGTATATATATTGTCCATGGAGCTGTTCCATTGCCTCCCCCTGCAGCCACCCTGACTGGTTCGCTATTCTGAGTTTGATTCGAACTGGTTGTTGCAAGAACTATTTCGGTAGCTCCATTTGTTGAAAATATCATTAAGATAGTAATAATTGTCGCTGCTATCATTATTGATGCCTTTGAGACTATTGTTGATGTTTTTGCCATCTTCAATAGCAAAAGAGAGATCCTCATGATATATTCTTATCTGGCAGCATATATTCAATAGAATCTTTTTATCTGTACTTCTAATACCTTACATGTAAAATCTGAGACTAACTGCCAATTGCTAGTTTGTATAATTTAGAACGACCAAAGAAGTCAACATACTGGTAATGTATCTCGGGCTGTTGATTGACATAGGGGAAAGGATAAAAAATACATCATCATATATAATTATGCAATGGAATTTTACAAACTCACTTCCAATCTCAAACTATTGATTTTTAAGATAAAAACCTCTTTAAGGCCAAAAAATAGAACCGGTAAAATGTAGATTATGAGTTGCAGCAAGATGACTATGAACTACAAGGTCTAAAAAATTTTTATTCTATTGCACACCTAATACGAATCAAGTTATACTGATCTGTTTAATTTAACTAATTCACTAATTATAGATCGTTCTTTTACCGTGAATTTTTAATTCATTTCTTACAGTAATTATATTTTAAAAATAATAGAAAATTGAGAGATTTGAAATTATTCGATCCCTAACTTAGGTAAGATAATCTCTTTTCGTGATTTTTTCTAGATCGTTTGTCTGATACTACGAGTATGGTGACTCTATAACACCAATAGCAATAATAATGGTAGGAGTAACATTTCAGTTAAAAAGATTATGAGATTGTAAATTGAAACTGTCCATGTAACCTAAACCTAAGATGGGCTGTAGTATTATCTTGACTAATAGATATGTTTTATTAAATTCTGTAATCGACCTTGAATACGATGCGTATATTGGAAATCGTTGATAAATTTGCAGCAGACTCATTATTGGGTGAAACATTGACGATTGTGGTATTTGTACAAGGAGCCATAACTGAAGGTTAAAATGCTGACTTGAAAACAGGTATCACATAATTGTTATTATAAAACAGAATATTACTTTATGAAAATGCAACAATGGCGCAATTGAAGAAATCCAATGGTCACAATCCCTTTACAATTTTTAGTCAAAAATCAATATTTAAAACTGTCGCATATTCTCATTTTCGTAACTTTTAGTTTTCTTAGTATTTTTTGATACATTAAATCTAATTTGAAATTTAACTTTGATATATTTAGTTAGTAACCTACTTCATAATTGAAAAAGTTAGTTCGCAAATATATATTATTATTATAAAATATATCAAGGTCTCAATAAAATTATTTTAATTAGAACCTGACATAGCGAAACCAAATCTTTTTTTACACTTCACATGAATTCGTGTTCTTTTTGACAACCATTTAGTTTATGATGACCTTGTTTGCATTATTTTATCTTGGATAGACTCCTTTGCCTCATGAATTTAACCTATTTATCAAGTATTTTTAAACACTATTTCGATAGGTGTTTTTCTTCAATTTCAAGATTAGGTAGCATCGGCAAAACTGTACTTGGTTACAAAGTTTTCTGCTTATTTATAATATATATTTACTTCTCAATCTAAGAGATCATTTAAGAAATAAAAGCAAACAATAAAAAAATAAATGTTGAGGGAGCATTTGACAAACCATTAATGGATCCGAATGGCAATGGGTTAAACGACCCGAGTAGATCTCGATGGACAATTGAGATTACCCCTCTTTTTAATCAGGACAAAGTAGAACATGCGTTTAAAGATAAATATTCTATAGTTAGGAAAACTTTTGTAGACGAGAAACTAATAGAATCAGAAAATATTATTGTAAGTAGAAAAAATCTTCTTCAACTAAAAGACAAAATTGAATCGATATTAAATGAATGTATGTAGATCTAAAACAAACATTTTGGGTGTTCATACAATTTAAAATTTTATCTTAGGCTATAATCCTTATCTTTTAGATAATTTTAGATCCTTTAGTAGCTTTGGATCCGGTGAATTGCATTTTTAATATGTATAATTCGTTTTGAAAAATTAATTACAATACGTGGTTCTATAAATATTATATTAAATAAAAATAAAGAGATAACTCAATACCCCTTGTTCGATACTAATTCTTGAGTATTTTAAAGGCTAAAGATGACTTACGAATCTGTTCTATGAGATTAATTGTTTTATCCATAGCAATGTCCATGAATTTGACGGACCTTGTATTGGGCGATAAGAGACCAATGCATCTATACCGTCAATATCTTCAGTCAAAGTCCCGTTTCTTCCCTCAAGTGCTAGTTTAAATGCAATTAAATCGTCAAAAGAAGTTCTATTTGATGAATTCATCAAGTTTGATTTTGAGCTGGAAATAATCGTGCCGTTGCCATCTGTCAATACCATTACTTCTTTAGATTTGTCCAAATTTGCTTTGGTGTTTAGTAACTTATCAAATGTGTTAAAGTTTAGCCCTGAAGATAAAATTCCAGCCAATTGAAAAGAATTTGAACTGTTCTTAAATGATCCATTTACCTTTACATTTTCGAACAATGGTACTGCAAGCTGTGCCTGTTTTTGACCTGACGATGCTGAGATGATTACATTACCTAGAAAAGGCTTGTGAGAGTTTGTGACATTCTTGTAATAGTCTCGAAAGGATAGATTATGAGTCGTAAGATTTATCTGACGTGAAAAAGGTTCAAGCAAATAGACATCCCCATTAGGTAATTGAAACAAAATCGATACAAAATTTTCGGGATACTGGGAAAGAAGATACCTTACCATGTCTCTTTTCGCCAAATCTAATCCCTCTGGAATACCATTTAGTTTTTCTTGATCGATTTGATTGATAAACGACATGTTTCTAATTTGAGGTACAAAACTAGTGGTTTCTAGTATTGCCTCGGATTTATCAATAACGTTTTCTATTTTAACCCCTATTAAATCGAGCAATAATGCTCTTTCTTGAATACTATTATCATAACTTTGTTTGAATTGTTTCTTGCTTTGTTTATTGGATATATCTGAAATTTCGCTTGGTAAATTTGAATCCGTTTGGTTGGAAATTGGGATGTTATTTGGCTTATCAAGACTATTAGAAGTATTTGAACCCAATTGTCCATATACATTTGGGTTTGAGAATGTCAAAATTAGAATTACGATAGTGACTGCTATGATGCCGAACCTAAAAGAGTTAAGATTCTGATACTCATTCAATAAATTTTTAGTCATTATCTAAGATGCATAAATTATTCCTGTAAAATATCTTTCTAATGAGGTTCAGATAGTTATTTTGAAAATTTATTTTTGCCTTTGATTTAATTTGATACTTTTCCTTTTGTCGTACGGGAGTCGAGATGCAACTAAATTACCTTGTATTATATTCTGTTATATTAATATTTTTTCATTTTTATTAATTTACTCTTAAACTGAAATATATATTTAGAACATTTGCCTTCGTTTCCATAAATATGTCTCTCTCTATTTCTATCGTAATACTCTATATGTCATCTACTTTTCCTGATTTTGGAAGTGAGTCGTTGTATTATTATTTTGAAATATATAATTTTCGTGGTTATTATTTATCAACCCAAAATTGTTGTTGATTTATTTAATATTAAATACTTCTTATTGGGTCATTGCTTTGCACGCATTGAATTATTACAATGCAGGCAACCAATAACTCCATTATTGGTTGCAATCTGATTTATTTAACTGTAGGAATGCGAATCAACTGCTTTAATACGTCTCAAAAATTTTTTGCAATAATTATTATAGTAATTTACTGTCCTATCTATAACAATGCCTTATTTAAGTACTATTTGTTAACGTGGCAACTGATTAATAAATTGAAAACAAAATATGTGATATATCTACCTCAAGTTATATTAAATCTCCTAAACTACTGTTTTAAATTGACCATTAGCCGGTTTCATATTCGAATTGGGAGGTCTTGGATCATTGTAAGCATTAATTTTGTTCCCAACCATTCGACCGATACTTGCTTCATTGTTAAAGCAATATGGATGGGATTGATTGATTCTTATACTGAACTAATAATTGGCTTTGTATTGCATGTAAATACTGGAACTATATTTGGTACGGTGTGGTTACTTTAGGAACGAATTACTCTATGTAATGCTTTACATGGGTTAAGGACCGCTGTAATAGGAGGTGTATTTTGAGGATAGTTTTATCCATTCTGTGACCTCCATGTAAATACAATCAATGCTTGGTGTTCTTGATAGTGATGTATCTCTAAATCAATATGTATTATCTATATTTTCAATTTTAATGATGTGTATTTTACGATCATTTTGGGACCTTAGTTATTTCATATATATCATAGAACGTTACTTAGATACATTTTTAACAGGATGATACATATACAGGCGCTATGTATTAAAGGTCAGCTTATTATTGATTAATTTGATATGTATAATGAAATTTCAATTTATAGTTGATATAAGTAATACTGAATAAAAAATAATATGCAAAGGAACGTCATATTACCATGAAGATCAAAACTGAATCTCCAGAACTCTCTGATATGTTCTACGATTGCAAGCAAAAAGGAGTTCATTTGACGATCCTACTTACCGGTGCAAGTGGATTCATCGGCAGCCGATTATTAAAAGAGCTTGTCAAAATCAAGGAGGGCAACCAAAATGACACTCTTGATTCAAAATCCTTGTCCGTAAGATGTGTAACTCGGAATAAGCGTTTTCTTTCATCTGAAACAATCAAGAAATTGGAAAATTTTGAAATTGTTGAAGCAGACCTAAGCAAATATGAAGATTGCAAACGAGCATTGGAAAATATTGATATTGCATTTTATTTGGTCCACTCGATGGAAGGTTCTTCAAGAAATTGGAAAAAATTCTCTGTTAAGGAAGCCCAGACTGCTGAAAACTTTAGTAAAGCGGCAGATGAATGTAACGTCAAAAGGATCATCTATCTTGGAGGATTGACCCATGGTAATGAAAATGAGTTATCTCAACATATGTTAAGCAGGAAACATGTGGGTGAGATTCTGAAAAATTCAAAATCCAGTGTTACTATTTTCCGGGCAGCTGTGATACTGGGTAGTGGAGGTGGTTCGTTTGAAATGTTAAGATACTTGGTAGAAAGGTTGCCTCTTATGGTTTGTCCCAAATGGGTTCAAACAAAGTGCCAGCCAATCTTTTTGGACGATGTGGTAGCATATCTGTCTAAATCAATGCTCGTCAGAGACACCGAGGATAAAACCTTCGATATAGGTGGACCTGACGTTCTTACATATATGGATATGATGAAGATATATGCAAGAATCCTTGGCAAGTCGATAATTATACTTATTATTCCATTTTTGACACCGAGATTGTCTTCTTATTGGGTAGATTTGGTAACTCCGATAAAAGCTTCCTTAGCCAGACCACTTATTGACAGTTTAAAACACGAAGCAATAGTAAAAGATGACTCTATAGTACATCTCATCCCACTCAAGTTAAAATCATTTGAGGAGTCATTGCAATATTGCCTTATAGAAGAAAACAGATACAAGAAGAACAAAGATCCAAATCATGTCAGAAAGGAGAAAACATCACTTTCACTCAACTACAAAATTCTTTTAACATCTTTAATTCTGCTATTGGCCATTGGCACCACATATTACTTCTTGAACTCGAGAACACAATTTCTAGAGCCATTTTGGTTATCCATTGCCATTATTTGGTATCTGTTAATTCTTTTTGCAATTTACTTCATTCGGTATGGAGCAAGACTAGGAGCACTGTTAGCTGGAATTCTTGCTTGGTGTACCCTCGCCTTTTGGCTGTTTGATGTCTATAGTTTTGTGTTTAGATACTCTGTGATAGTAAATGAACCTGGAAACGACGAAATTCTAAGAGATGTAATTGGGATAATAATAGCTTCATTCACGATAATTTCTTCTCATAATATCTTTCATAAAATACATATCCATGGCTAAATAGGCATTTTTTAATAATAATTTATCCAAATGCAAATTGTTTGCCAAATGCATATTTGAAATTGACAAATAATACTTATTCAAATCTCCATCCTTAAAAGCAAAATTTTGACTCTGTAATTGCTTTTTAGCGAGTTGAAAGTCAATTAAATTCTTGCTTGCTTAAAGTTTCTCTCATCCTTTTTTCTATAAACGACGATTCGTATTTGATTTGTTAAGAGGAGTTTTGAAACGAATTTAGAAATAACTACAAGGTTTCAATTTTAGGATTCTTTATTTAAATTATTTGGTATAAAAAATTGTGATAAAATTATGCTTTAATGTTTTGTGTTTTGAAATTATCAATTTTTTACCCTTCAAAATAAAAAATATATCATAAAATGAATTAGACCTTGATATTAGCCTGTATGATAAATACAATGCATTTCTAATTTGGTGGCTTTGTTCTTATTTAGGAAAAATCTTCCAGCTTGAAAGCAATAAAATAAAAAACTAAAAAAAGGATTTTTTGATTATACTGAAGCCGTTAATGAAGACTGAGTATCAAAGAATAGTGCCGAAGAAGATGACAAACATTCCTTTTCATCACCTGCTTGTGATGCATGTGCTTCTGGAATTCCTGTAATCATGTTATTTATCCCAGGGACTACTGCATTTGTTGCAAACAACATTACTGATGCTAAAAGAGTAATTGCCAAAATTTTTGAACTATTCATATTCTTTTATCATTAAACATTTATTTAAAATTGCTGTCTCCACCTTTATGGCATATCTAATAACACACTCTATTTTTTCTGGAAGAGTTTTGATCCCTAAGAGCTTTCGAATTTATTTTATATTTATTCTTGATATGCCGGTTGTTATTAAGAACTAGGATTATCAATAAAGATATTTAGTACTAGTCATTTAGGCAAATAGTGACACATCACAAAAATAAAGTTACAATTCTGTCTGCAATCTTTTTATCAGCAGCATTTGCAATATCCGGGGTTTTGTTCCATACCGTTTTTGCACAGGTTAATGGGACAGTTACTGGATTGAGTGCTCAACCCCAAGCCTCAGACTTCTCTTCTGCCTTTGATACTTTTGTTACCTCTGCTAGCGGATATGGTGTATATGAGGAAAAAAATTCTAATAACTTTAAGCCTGGAGAGGAAATAGTTTTGTATATCGAACCGGTTGGGTTTGAATACGGAACTGTAGGGGAAGGTAGTAACAATGATGACGAAAGTGGCGATGGCCAACAATTACATACCATCAACTTTTCAGCAGACTTTATAATTTCAGACACTGACGGAAATGTCCTGACTGGACAACAGGGAATTCCAGTTAGCGAAATCGTATCACATCATGAAAATAAGGAAGTCTTTATTCCCTTCACAATAACCCAGACTTCTCCATTTCCTGAAGGTGATTATGTAATTACATATACGATACACGATGATAATTCTGGAAATAGTTTTAACGTAATAAAGGATATTACTATCTCTGACGAGTCTTAATATTTCAATTTTTTTGCTTTATTTTTACCAACGTGAGGATAACGGTGAAACTTATACGTTCAGATGACAAGAGCTGATTATCGTCAATTCTATTAATTACATCATATTGTCTTTCGATAATTGTGATTAAATTCAATTACTGTTAGTAATGCTTTTACTTTGCTAATGTAATAATGCTGGCCCTATTAACATCGATCTATATACCTAAAAAGCACGCCAGATACATCAGCCTAAAGGGCATGTTAGAATATCTTTACAAAAATCCGATCTCCTTTAAGCAGGGACGCAGAAGATGATTTGGGGTAGATGTATTACTATTATTCTCTGCTCTAGGCTAGTTTGATGAATTTTGATTGCAAAAGCAGGACCGCCATTACCTGTCAGATGAGTATCTAAAACCACATCTCACTGGGTTTGTTTAATTTGTTCTCTTTTTGAAATTTGTTGTAGGCATGGGTTGCTGAGGTTGCGGATGCAATATCTATTCCTTTTCCCTTTAAGAATCACCTTATTAAGGTCAGAGGATCTGGTTCAGATTGTACGACTGAAATACGCGCACTATCATCCTCTCCATTAAACTGTTCCTTTGCATCATGAAGAAACGAAGATTGTTTAGTGGTTCTCATCCGCTTGAACCACATAATTACCTTCTCCGACATAGTAATGAGTTGGACCGAACATAGTAAGTTGTAATTGTGAGCAACAGCAGACTTTTCTGAAATCAAATGGCTATTCCTTAATTTTCTTCCTACAGATTCACAGTCATGAAATTTTTTTTGCTTTCCAGTATCTGACACATTCATTTCGCCTATTAAATTACCCAACTTTGTACAACATTTCTTAAATTCATGCATCTTTGACCAAAGTAATTAGGTTCCAATAGCATATTCAGATTAGCAAAGGATGTTAACATTGTTGTTTTTCTTTTTGTCTTTTTATAAGGTGGAGACTATTATCCTAAAATACAATATAGATTTCAGTCTACCTGCTTAGACGGATAATTGTTAGAACATGCTTTAATCACTTCTGAATGAATAAATCCATTTTTTATTGCCATATCGTTGGCAACAAAATAGATAATATATTTTGAAAATTGCTCAATTAAATTTGAAATGTAACTTCTGAAGGATTTCTAAAGCTGTTTCCATAATTACAAGTGATTCAGATGTGAAACTTGAACTTCCTAACCTTTCCATATTATTGTATTGGAGATAAATTTATTCTATATATCTGGTCAGCCAGAGCATAACTGTGAAATATACATAGTCCAAATGATGAGAGAAAGCAGAAATATAATTGATCTAAATTCTATATATTATGGAATTGCTTTTGGTTTACTTGGTATTTATTGAATGATTAAAGAATTTGAGGTCATAAGAAGCACAATGACTTGCATTCATATAATAATAGGAAAAAATCCTGAGAAGGAACCTGTATTTAATTCTATTGACGACTTACTTGACAGTATCTCTAAATGCCTTGATCATGAGAACAATGCCGCCAATAGTGGTTACTACGGAAAGGAGATTCTTGATTCTTTTCTAAGCAATATTGAATGGATGAAAGCCAAAGGTATTGTCACATCAGTAAGGATAAATGGTTCAAACTATGATGGGCCAATTAGAATAGATAAAAAAAAGCTTGTTAAACATATTGTTAACTCTTAATAGTAGTAAACACAGTAATTGAATCTCAATATGAAAGACGAATTTTTATAAACTTTGCTCTGGTATCCAGGATGATTTGTTATATGATCTATTTATAAAATGATATCTAATAGTAAAACATGAGTGTAAGTACTCCAGAAGACTTTGTAACATGCAGAATGTGTAATCATCCAAAATCGCTTCATGTTACCGTGGAATTAGGTGATGCTCCACCGATTTGTAAATCCGTTGGTTGTAACTGTCCTGGATTTGCTTAAACCCAACAAAGCGGTTCCACTAACAAAAATCAAAAAAGTAAATCTAGAATTAGATATTGTCATGATGCAAGATAATCCTTCTTTCATGATCTAGCTTATATATTAAATTAATTTATATTATGTCTTATGGTGTGGTTTGTATATCTCATCTTAATTACCTTGCATGCATGCATGTAAGTATATATGATATATATTCAATACTTGATTTCTACCTGTTAATGGTTATAATGTAGTTTTGTATTATTGATTTTTGAATTAGTTTTTCTGAAGTTATTTTTTATATAAGTGTATACCTGTAGTTTTGCATCGGCTGTTATTTATATTGGAATCGTTAAATAGGGAAATTGCATACGCGATACCTGGAAAAAAAGTGGAGCCACTCTAGGGTGACTGAAAATGACTAATTGGTTATACCTGGAATTGTTGAATCTCCTACAGGTGGTTGATCAATGGTAGGAATACATTCACCATTTTGTTGGGTCTGCAATCCTAGATTATTAGCTGTTAATGCATTAAATTCAGGAGAGACTGATTGTGCACCTGATTCTGCTCCTTGCCCTTGTTCTGCTTCTTGACCTGCAGCACTGTTGCCTTTTTGTCCGGCAGCTTCATTTCCACATAGTCCCAGAGACTCATCATCAGATAATATCGTAGCCATTACGTTTGGAACATGGACTGCAATAATACCTGCTGCAATAAAGACCAAAAGAATTCCAGTTATTAATTTGTTCATGCCATTACCTTAAACTCATTATATATACTACTTGTCAAGAATAGTAGCATTTCTTTGTTATTACACAAAATTAAATTCATCTGTTTGTTATATCTATTGCTGTTAGCAATTAATCCATACGAATCAACAGTCTCGCATGCAGAATTAAAGTATTTACCTTTTTGAAAAAATAGAATTCTGTCTTTGCATCTTCACGGTCAATAATCTTTTTTTAGTAATTACTGCAATCAGTGAAAAATAATGAATTATTATTTTTTTCTTTTGGTTTCTTTCGCTAATATTTCTTGGTTCTTTTTATTTTAATTTGTTTGAATTAACGCCATGATCGAGTTACTTTAGATTCTGCAAACAAAAATAAATAAAAACTTTGTATTGTTTCTCCTTTAGATTGGAATAGGACGACTGGTAGTTAAACAAGGAGGGAGGGGCACAGTATTATTGGATTTAGCCTGAAGGTAATAGAATTAACTTGCGTACATGAATTTATTCAAAAATAATGATGTCAGCTGCATTCTGAGGCGTTTTATGAAATTCTTTTGTCTAGTTATTATGTCTGCGACCTTGAAAAAAGATATCTTTCCGTTTGTTATGTCTCGATAGGAAAGCCGAACATTAAAGCATGCCAAACTCTTTTTCTTCTGGGAAATCGTGGGTATAGAATAGAAACTTGTCTGTCCAATTTCAATTCGTTTTGAAAAATACTAAATCTTCCTGTGAGGTTGCTTATATCTATGTTTGTACAACAATGAATTTACTAGATTTCTGATAAGTAGGTTTAAGATCCGATACCTTGGACATGTTGTTTAAATTCTGTTCGCAGAATAAAATTGATAGGATGGATTCTTTTAATCTCGTCCTCACACACGAGACGCGAAAGTGGTAAGATGATTTCTTTTGTATTTTTCAATAAAAAATTAAAATCTAGATCGGATACCATTAAATTTTTCTATCATGGTCACTGAGTAAAAATAAAAATTCATTTGCCGGTGATGAACATATTTTATTATTAAAAATATCAACATCGTCCAATCCGATTCTTATTTAATATGTCACCGATACTATATGGCAATGGTATTTCAGGGCGCCGTTGAATGTTGCTATAAATCTATTGGGAAGATCCATCTAGTAAAATGAATGGTTATTCCCATAACCACGTTTTGGTCCAATCAGTACCATTAGCGTCCTTCCAGTATAAATATAGGCCCACCTTGCCATCAATAGATTTCATTTCATCGCTATCCGATTCAAAGAACATACTGCCTTTTAGGAACAAATTACCAAAGCTATCATATTTTCCAGTATCCTCTGCCGTAAAGGTAGCTACATTATCATTTTGAACTATCATGCCTTTACCTGTGCTACTGATCGAAGGTGAGGAGTAGGTGGATATATATGTTCCATATTCTGTAACATTTCCTATTCCGCTCATATTTCCGGTTGCTATGTACGAATCTTTGGTTTGCTGAGGATGGATACTAACCACCTCTTTTCCAGTGTCTTTTGAATCCGCAAGTTCGTAAAATGGCTTTCCAAATGCTGCTTCCATTTTTGCTAATACCGCCTCGGGATCATATACACCTGTCTCAGTAATTTTACTTAGAGTCGTATTAGTACCGTCCTCATTGCTTGGTGCAATTGACCCGCTAACTTTGGTGAAAATATCTGGAGATAAAATCAGAAAAGTTGTCATAATTCCAACAAAAGTGATTCCTATCCATAAAGTCAAAATTACTGCATTTTTTATAACTGCAGGTGGATTAGGATTATTGTTTATATTGAATTTATTAATCATTATGTATTAGCAAAAGAAGATTTGTATATAAGATTTTACGGTTTCAGTTAGATATGTTTTCATAGTTTGACATATTACACTCCTATTGAAAACAGAAATTTAATTGATAAATAAATTGATAACCAGGTAAATTTTTTGTGAAGGGCCACCTACATAAATAAATATCCATAATTAATAACTACTTTGAAATTCATTTGGTAGGCTGGAGCTATATAGTTATATGCGAAAAGTGTGGTTATATCTCAACGGAAAAATTATCAGAAGAAAAGGCAAAAGAACTTTTGCTTGAACATGAGCAGGGTTCAAAAACATGCACCACAGGAAATCTAAAATTAATGAAAGTTAGAACCTAAATAGCATTCACAACGCCCGCGCTTTTGTACAACATTTTAACACATTCTGAATAAGTTCTATATTTGAATTTTATTTCACTAATTGGTACGTCTTCATCTAAACGCTCTTTGGTCGTATCAATCTTGTACTTTTTAGATATATCATCCAAAATCGTGTTTATTGTCGAGTTCGTATACGATTCGACTATCAGGCGGTTCATACATAAATTATTCTCTTCCTAGTATTTATTCTTCTATATCAATCTCACAGAATTGTCATATTGCCCAAGTGTAAAGCCATTCTAAAAAGATCCTTTAGGCAACTTCCACCCCCGTGCTACACCACTTTTCTCTCAGTAAATGACAATATTGGTACGGTATCCTGTTTACTTACTCACGCCAATCCAGCCCAAGGATAATTTGTACAAGAAAAAGTGTATTCTTGTCCAAAAAAAAAAACAAAAAAATATGTGTCTATTAGACATTGACTTGGGCTCTAACAGCGAACTAAAAATAAAGAGTCTTCTTAACCTAAAGCCAACCTAAAAGAAGTTCTGAATCATTTTATTTTGCGACCACAAACTAGTTTGACCATGGAATACTTGACTTCTGCTATTATGGGATTTTTTGCTGGTCTATTTTCAACATTTTTAATGACACTTTTTGAGTTACTTTTTTGGAAAAAATGGGGTTTGCAAGGCATTTTTGAGTGGCATGAAAACCAAATTTTGGTTAGCAAATTACTAAGAAAAGATCCAGATAAACTAATCTTTCATGGCATTTTTCTTTTGCATTTTCTAAATGGTGGGTTGGGCGGTACGGGCTCTTCGTATTTGTAGGAATATTTCCGATTTTAGTTAAATACGCTTACATCCTTGGCTTGGGATATGCCATATTTTTATGGGTTCTAACGTTACTTCAAATCCACAAGCCAATAACAGGTATTAATCCATTGAGACATCCGCAGCGGATAGGACCGCTACTTGCCAGTCTTGCTGGTCATGTTATTTATGGAATATCTTTATCATTAGTTCTGTTAAATTATTCTTTATGACACGTAAAGCGAATTGATCCATTCAATACTGGTGCATCCATTCGATAAGCAAACTGATCTAGATACTTTTGAATGGAAGTGACAAAAAACCTTATTCAACTTACCTAATATTGATAAATTTAAAATTTTCTCAGAGGTATTTTCTGACATCAATGCTGTCCGCTCCTGGAATTTTTGCTACCTCAAACCTTTCTCTGTCTTTTAAAAGAGAAATGGTTGCATCTATTCCAAGCTTTGTAGTCAGCAAATTTTTTTGGTCACTTGATGGGTCCAGACTTGAACCTTTTGTATTTGGTATTATGATAAAATCTTTGTCTGCTTGAGTCCTAGTGGATATGGCGTAATCAACCTCCACAGGGTCTAAAGGGTTGATGTCGTCATCTACTACTATGGCCGATTTAAGTGATGGATGGCCTGCAAAAGCTGCAAGAATTGCATTTTTTGGCTCTCCTTCAAGCCTTTTCTTTATTTGTATTACTGCTGATAGCCAATTGCTTCCTCCATCTGATAAATGTACCATCTTTGTAGTAGGAACAGTATTTTTTACCACACTAAAGATTTTGGCTTCTATTGGTAGTCCCATTAAGAGTCTATGTTCAGTATAGCCTGGCAATATATCATAATAAATTGGATTATCTCTATACCAAATTTTACCTACCTCAAAAACTGGTTGCATTCTTATAAAATCATATGTCCTAAGCATTTCTACCATACGTTCTTCTGCGACCTCATCATACAAAATCCTTCCTTCTATAACAATCTCGCTGTTCTTTGGAATTTGTAAATTTGAATAATTATTATTTGTCAATTGCAAATTGCCATTTAGCAAATAATTTGCAATTGATAGCTCGTCTATTCCGTAGGCTGCCTGGTACGCCGCAGCAATATTTACAGCCGGATGGAGACCAATAACTATACATATCTTTAAATCTTCCTTGTGTTCTTTGGCAAAAGTAAAACATTTGTGCAGATGTCTGCCTTCGACCATCCTAATTACCATTTGACTATTGTTTAGCAGTAACATTCTATGAATCGATGAATTTTGGCTTCCACTTTCTTGATCTTTAACATAAACAGTGGATGATGTTATAAAAGGACCAGAGTCTTTCTCAAAATGAGTAACAATAGGTAAATCGTACAAATTCTTGGTATCGTTATTATAAAAAGGTGCATTTGCAGAAATTTTCTTTGGAAAAAACTCTTGGCCAATATTGGCAAAGTTAGATATCTTTGCCTGCTTATTTGATGATTCCACTGCGTACAAAAAACGTTGTCTTGTTCCCAAAATATTGCATACAACATTAAATTTTGATTCATCCACATTGGTAAATAACACTGCTTCTTTTTTGTCAAATTTACTCACAATGGCAGCAAGTTCAAACTTCTTTTTAACTTTCTTATTTATAGTTAAGAGTTCCTTTTTGCTCCTTATGTATTGCAAAAAACTTCTCAAATCTTGTACCGAATCTACCTTGTTCTCTATCGCCTCAGAGCTATCCGTTTCTTCCATGTGTTTAGATGAAGAACTTGATTTTGATGTATCCAGATTCTGTGCCCATTTTCCCTCCTTATTGAAGTCGCCAACATTAATTGAATTTTTAATATAATTTTTTGCTACTTTCATCATTTATTCCTCTACTGCTGATAGCACCTTTTCATTGATTATCTTCATGTCTTCTAGTTGTAATTTATTTTTTGTGTGAAGTGAAATCATGCAGATTCCATTTTTCATCAAAGAAATTCTTGAAGATAAGGTATCGATAAATAACTGATCGTTTTTATCTGGTATCACTTTAGCGGTATTTGATTTGTTTGTTACAGCTAGTGAAACCGAAATCGAACCCAACTTTAATTCAGTCTCTGAAATTGAAATGAAGAATCCGTTATCATATTTTAGAATATTAATCAAAAACTTTCTTCCAAAAGAATCAGAATGTGCCTCAAAAGATGTGAAAATTGACATTGTAATAGGTAAAAGAAATAATACTATTCTTGTTAAATCTTTCCATTCAATCTATACTTATATTATGAGGAAATAACATTAGACTTTATCAATGAAGATTTTACAGATTGATAACACAACTTATAAAAGATTACAATCCTTGCTCGATGAATTTATCTCTATAAAGCAACAAGATGTGGATATGAATGATTTGTTAAATGAATTAATCGATAATTATCAAGAATCTCACTGGGGTGCCCTTGGAGCTGGAGCTGGAGGTGGGTAAGTTGCTTAATCAGGGTAGGCGGATAGACGAGTAAACTAGTTGATTAAAAAAATTAATGAATAAAATAAGGATTTGATCTAAATTTCCTAGTTGCTCATTTCTCATATCTCGGATATCCATCTAGGTTATGCCCAGTTTAACCTGCAAGAAAGAGAAGAGGATTTATACGAAGTATTTGATGAAGCTATCGATAAATCTATCAATGAACATGTAAGAGCGGTGATTCTTGCTGGCGATATTTTTCACAATCCAAAACCAAATGGCGCAGCAATTATAAGGCTGGCACGACAGTTAAAAAAACTTAAAGAAAAATCCATACCTGTTTTGTTTATTTTAGGTGAGCATGATATTAGCAGATCAAATGATGTTCCGTTGCCATACTTATTTCATAACTTGGGACTTGCAAGAAGACTTAAACCCGATACACCATTGCAAGTTGACAACACACTTTTCTACGGTTTTAATAAGGAAAGAAGATCGAATATCGATGGTGGTTTATTGGGGCCATTTAAGAAATTGGAATTAATTCTTAAAAGTGATGTCGAAAAATACTCTATAGAAAACAGAAACCCAAAAAAGATTTTGGTATTACATCAAGGTTTGTCTGATTTTAATAAATTTGCTGGGGAGATCCAATCAAGTGACCTACCTAAGGGATTTGATTATTATGCAATGGGTCACTATCATGATCATATTGAAAAGTCCTTTCCTTATCTAAATGGTGGAATAGTAGCATATCCTGGCTCCATAGATCTTGGCCATAACGAAATAATTTCAAACGTTGAAAAGGGGTTTATAATTGCAGATACTTCAGGCGAATCTAACAATATAAATATCAACTGGATAAGGCTTGATAGACGTCGCCCCCAATTAGAATACTATATTGATTATTCCAATTTACAGACCAACATTGATACTATTTTAGAAGAAACGAAAAGATTTGATAAAATGCCTGTAGTAAACTTGAATATAAATGGTAGCGAAATTGATCAAAGGATTTTAACCAAAAGTCTTGCAACTTTGGAAAATTCTGTATTATACTATAATTGGAATATTCGTGATGAAAAGTCAATGGATACCACCGGTTATTCTTTTGACTCGGTTAAGACTTTTGAATTAGAAAAAGAATTATCGATCTTGATTAAAAAGTCTCTATCAAAGGATCATTTGGTTGAATTGTCATTGGATTTGATGAACATGATTAATGAATCTGATTCAAGTACAGAACCTAAATACAATGAATCCTTTAACAAGTATCGAAAAAATGAAATCATCGACCATTTGTGGAAAGCGTATGAGAATAACAAACTAATTTATGATTCAAAACAACTAGACGAGGAAAAAGGCGGAGCAATAAAACGCTATGATAAAAAAACTAATATTGAATAATTTTCTGTCGCATACAAAAACTACGCTTGATTTTCATCCGGGAATCACGGTATTTGTTGGACACAATGGCTCTGGAAAATCCAGTATTATAGATTCTATTACCTTTGCCCTTTTTGATGAACATACCCGCAAATCGAACAAAAATCTATTGAGTAGGGGATTTGAAGGATTCATCAATAATGAGTCAGGTTCATACGTTATTATGGATTTTTCAGTCGGATCCAATCATTATAGGGTACAGAGACAGATAGATTCCCAGGGACGTCTAGTTTCAGCTAAACTAGATCAAATGATAAAGGAAGAAAAACGATCAAAAACCATCGTAGGCAATGAGCGTGGTTATAGACAAGTCATTTCTGGAGAAAGAAAACAACTGGGCGAGTCTGTAATTAAAGAAGTAGAAAAGGTATTGGATATGAGCTATACTAAATTGCAAATTGCTGGTATAATTCAGCAAGGTGAGATGAGCAAAATAATCGATTCGCAACCTAGAGAATTTAAAGAACTATTAAATAACATGATTGGCCTTGACCGATTAGATAATTCGCATTTGCATATGCATGGAATTATTGAAGAATTCAGAAAATCTCTAAGAAACAAAACTGGGGGATATGACGATAATCATCTTGATGGTTTAAACTTGAAAATAAAAGACAATAAATCTAAAATTCTAAAATCTCGTCAATTGCTGGATGACGTGATGGTTAAAGTATCTAACGTTGCCAAAGAACTGAGTAAATTAGACAATGAGATCGAAGTATTGGAACCTAAAATAATCAAACTCTCCGAGCTAAAGTCCTTGGAAAATTTGCTAGCGAACTATTTCAAGGAGAGATCAAGGTCTTTGAAGGTTGAAATTGACAAACTAGGTAGAATGATAAACGAGGTGGAGAATGCTTTAGATGTTTTGGAAAATAAAGACGAAGTCTTGATAACGATACAAATGGTTTCCTCTGAAAAGGATGATGTAAATAAAAAGTTAACCGATATCTCTGGAGAAATTGGAAAGTTAGAGGGATTGACCGAATGTGCAAGTAAGCTCCAGATTAAAGACGGAAAATGCCCTGTGTGTAACTCAAATATACTCTTTCTTAATCAAATGTTTGATGTCGGACATATCGCAACAGAGCTTAAACAAAAGATTCATCTAAAATCTAAAATGAGTTCTGAATTGAGTAACCTTAATAGGGAAGAACTTGATCTCAAGAAGAAAGAAAGAGCAATAGTAGCTGCAGAGAGAACAATACAAAACTATGACTATAATCCTTCCGTACAAATTAACTCTTTAAAGGACAAGTTGTATAAATTAGAGAAGGATTTTCAGACTGTTCATGATCTTGTTCCTGAGAGCCTTGATAAAGTTGAATTGTCGGCATACAAAGTGGATGAATATTCTTCTGACTTGATAGATAAAATAGCGAATTTAAGAGATGATGTGGTTGATGTGGATTCAAATCTATTTCAGCAAAAGAAGATAACCAAAAACAAGGTATCAAATGATCTGATTGAATTGCATAAGGATCGAGCAGTATTGGAAAAAACAATTATTGATCTAGAAAAGGAGACTTCACTTACAGATTCTTTAATTTCAAAGATAGAAAGTGTGTCACGGTTTATTGATGATCTAGAAAAAATTAGATCAAGGGTATTTAATAGAGACGGTATTGTGAGCTCTAGTTTAAGGACTTTTGCCATGAATCTTATTTCTTTAAAGGCTTCAGAATACATTCAGATATTCAATGTGGGTCTATCAAGGATTTCATTGATCGAAAAACCACGTGAAATCAAGATCGTGTGTTATGGTAAAAGGGGGAAAGTAGATACTGTTTCCTTAAGCGGGGGTGAAAAAGTTGCAGTCTCATTGGCCATCAGACTTGGTATTTCGTTTTTAATGGGATCTTCTAAAACCGATTTCATCATATTGGATGAACCAACTGCTAACTTGGATGAAGAAAGGAGAAAGACGTTTGTAAAGATTATTTCAGATGTTTTTAATAAAGGGACCAGTCCATTAAATCAATTGATCATTATTACTCATGATGAAGAAATATTTGAAAATTCTGAAATTGAGCAAGTATATAAATTCGAGATGACTGAAAGAGGATCCTCTGTTAAAGGCATTTAGGTAAACTAAACATTAATTTGTTTTGAGCAGAAAATATTAATACACTACTTGCTCATATAGACTTACATATCAGCAATGAAGCTAACCAGATTGCCACGAGAGGCACGTAGAACTCGGAAACCCAAGCAAGAAAATTGGACTAAATATCCATCAAAATCACTATGGATTCAGTGTACATATCATAGATGCAATTACTGTTGGCGTTATTCTGGAGGTAAGAATTGGGCAGAATGTCCGATATGCCATACCATCAGTAAGGTTTCAGTTGCTCGAAAATATTATAAATTCAATAATCCTGAGATGTGAATCTAATTCTATATAGAACTAAAATTACATTATCACAACCTGCAAGTATTTTGCTTTCTTTTTTCATTCTCCAATGAAATATGAGTTTTCTTTCTGAGCAACTATCAACTGTAAGTTGTTACCATTCGGTAAGGGTTCGCTATGATTGTTTGGTTTATTTTCTTGATTACAAATTTTTTCCAAGTCATTATATATTAATAAAGTTTTTTCTTCCCCAAATTTTTTAGGAATTGTCTGAAGATAGAAATTTAATGAATACAAGTCTTTAAATGATTCTTCATTAAGTTTTAACAAATTTTCGTCATATAAAATCAGGGAAATTTCTTGAATATACCTTGTTATGAGTGCAATTTTCATGATCTTAATTTTGGAATGTGGATATTAATTTGTATTTTTATTCCCCGTATATTATTCTATGAACTCTTCCTCAATATATTCTTCCCTAATGTGAGACTGGCTGTCTTCAATAGCCATTTCCTTTTTTTCATCTATTTCTTTCCATTCATTTACTGGATCGGGGTCTTTTCCCATAGTTCTTTCGACAACCTCATCAATTTTTATGAAGGAAGGTAAATTAACCCACTGTCCAACCAACAATGCCTCACCAGGATTTAAGGAAGGTAATTGTTCGATTATCTTTCCGTTAATGGATTCACTTGAAGATTCTATTTGTGATTGATCTTCTTGTTGCACTAATTTCATTATAGCCAGAGATCCCATTTGACTTAAGACATTTGGATCCAAAGTTCTGGGTCGCTGTGAAACTATTATCATTCCTACACCGAATTTTCTGCCCTCTCTGGCCACTTTGGATGCAATATATTTTGTATCTGTGTTCTCACTCTTGGGGATAAAAACATGAGCCTCTTCTATTACTACTATGACTGGGCCGTGAAATAAGATTTGAGTAGATGTACCCCCATTTGTTTTCATACCATGACTTTTGGCCAATTTTCTTTGATATAGAATTGATTCTAAATAGAAAGATATTGCTACATTGGCCTGTTTTTCTGTAAATTCTATTAGATTTATTATATTTATACATCCTTCCCTAATTTGTGAAACTGGATCTAACGCGTCAGCTACAAGAATGTTGTCGAACCGTCTTCTCGCATCTTTTATTTTGTCTAGAACTCTCTCTGAGGATGAAGAAAATCTTTTCTCTTTTATTCCTATGTGTCTAATATTATCTTCTAAATATTCCCAAAAAGGATCACCTATCTTCTTCTTCAATTCATCATCTTCAAAGGCTTTTAGCAATATTGTATTCTGTATATCGGCATTTTCTCTTATTTCAATAACTTCTCCAAACTTGTCTGCTGGAAGCAATCTGGGATTAATCTGTGCCTGGACAAAGTTAACATTCTTTCCACTTAGAAATCTGTACTCGTCGTGATAGTCGAAAATAACCATTGTCCCTGGAATATTTGCGACTGATTTAGCTATGACGGAAACAAGGTTACTTTTTCCCATACCTGTCATCGCTAAAATACCAAGGTGTCTTGCTGTAAGCTTGTTTGTATTTACACACACGTTGACATTGTTATTCCTGAGCAATGTTCCGATTTTGATCCATGATCCATCTTCTGAATCAAAAATTTTACTGAGAACCTTTCTATCGGCTCTAAATACCTCTGTTCCAGGAAGGGGTGGAATTTCAGGTAATATAGCTTTTGATTTTACTAGTTGTTCTTCAACCCCTAAAATCTTTACATTTACTTTGAAACTCTTGTCTCTCTTATTTATTTCCGCTACTATTTTGCTTTCTACTGCCTCTTCAAAATTAGAAATTTCATTTAATGCATCACTCTTAATAAAACAAGATTCTACGACACCTAAAATTGATTTATTTTGATTGTTAATTATGGTTATATATTCTCCCAATCCGATGGGCTCCTTGCCTTCAAATGTAATATATCCAGGCTTGGTAACTCCTATAACTATGCCCAAAAGGTCTCTATCCTTATTTTCATTGGATTGATTCTCCTTCTGGCCGACCTTTAGTCCATTGGTATATTCCATCAATTAATAGATAAGTACTTAGTGTTCTTTATATTATCATCTCTATGCATAATTTTCTTATATGATAGAGAGATTTAATGAGATATAGACAGGATTGTTTTATCTTCGCCTAATAACATCAAAATTTTGACTATATTCTATCATCATCGTTTATTTATCATGTTTGTTCAAAATAATTTCTTATTACAATCAACACCTATCAGATCGGGTAATTAGATCTTTAAAAAGCTAGGTATTTCATGGTTTTTATTTGCTATAACATAATAATATTGTGATTTGATGTGTCTATTTTAAATATTTTGAAAGAATGCGCTATTGCTGTGTTTGATGATACCAAGGATATTGTCGGGACCATCGAAGGAAAAGAGAAGTTCAACGTTGGAGCAGGTGGCGACATATCGACAAGAATAGACCTAAAAGCGGAAAGTGCTGTATTTGAGACATTAAAGAAAAATGGTTTCAAACCTACTATTATTGGGGAGGAATGTGGCGTAGTGGAAGGCAATGATAATGGATTTATAATAATGGATGGGATTGATGGTACTACAAACGCTAACAGTGGACTACCCTTTTACTGTTGTTCGCTAGCCTATTCACCTGACATACATCTTGCTTCTGTTACTGATTCTGTTGTATTTAATTTGGCAACTGGAGATATGTTTTATGCCGTTAAATCTCAGGGTTCTTTTATGAACGATATCCGAATTCATGTTGCCAAAGACTATTCTGCACCAATCAATGATATGGTTATCGGTTTGAATATTTCTGGCCTTTCTGAAATACACTTTGGATCTATTTCTAAACTGGTTTCATCGGTAAGTCATATTAGACACTTGGGTGCAAATGCCCTCGAGTTATGTTATTTTGCTAGGGGATCTATCAATGCCTATATTGATATTCGAGACAAGATTCGAGCAATCGATATGGCTGCATGTTATTTGATAGCAAAGGAAGCAGGTGGTTTGATTTTTGATATTTCAGGAAATGTTCTCAATTGTAATCTTTCTGTAGACTCTAGGATGTCATTTATTGCAGTAGGCAATGAAAAAATGTATGGATGGATTACTTCCTTACTTAAATTACCTGACTAAATTATTTTATTGAAGGATTCTTACTTCGGACGTGCAAACAACAAGTCCAACTTATTAAAAACTGGTGTCAAGAATAATTTGGATTAAACGACTTTTATATCGGAATGGAGTTTGTGTATAACTCGCTATTTATTAAAATACTGAAACTCAATTTATTATAATGATAAAAGAATTTAATAACTCCTTTAAGGTATAAGCTGTGTGGACCTTTTTCATAAGAAGTATTCATGTGAGATAGATGGACAAAAATTTGAATCTGAAAATGACCTAATGGATCATTATCATACAGTTCACCACAAAACGATATTGAAGTGCCACAAATGTGGCAGACAATTTATCCATGAAAAGGATCGATTACACCACGTTAGAGAGGAACATGAGAAGGAGATGGATGCTAGAGTCCATAAAGGCGAACACAAACACAAGGAGAATCTTAGTCCTCAGGACCAAGTAGACGCTAACATGCGAAATTTTGGAGATAATTTCTAACATACAAAATTTTTAAAAATCTTATTTGTTCAATTGTAGCATATTTGTAGATCTTTGTCTTTTTTATTTAGACTGTTAATCGTCTCTCATATTTTAGACTGCATGTATTTTCGTACATCTTAATCGATTGCTTAACTGTTTTTACTCCTGATTCTGGTGTGAAATTTGAAATCACTTTTATTATTAAGGATAAACTTTTCCACTTTGCTCTCTTTTGGATT
This sequence comes from Candidatus Nitrosocosmicus agrestis, assembly GCF_008389435.1. Taxonomy (GTDB): domain Archaea; phylum Thermoproteota; class Nitrososphaeria; order Nitrososphaerales; family Nitrososphaeraceae; genus Nitrosocosmicus; species Nitrosocosmicus agrestis. The sequence goes on from NZ_VUYS01000003.1 coordinate 27,843, forward strand.
GCGATTGTTGATGACAAGGCTGCCCCAATAATATGAGATTATGAATACTTTCTTCCTCTTCCAATTCTCTTATAAGAGGGACTGCTGATCTAAGGTCTTCATATAACGTAACTGAAAGCAAAACAATCGAACAGTTGATTACTTTTACCTCTTTTACTTTCGATTCGATTGGAGTAGAAGGTGACATGTTAATATCCTATATCTTTTTTTGAGTATCATTGATTATATAATAATAAATACATTGTTATCCAGTTCTCCCTCTGGAGTGTTAAATAAATATTTTTATATTCTTATTACTATTTCCAGTTAAATCTGGGAGTTTGTGTTTTGGCTTGTTTGCTTTTATCACAACAAACATATTCGACTTTAGTATATAGTTCATTATTTTTCCAATGATTATCAATCTCATACATGCCTGGCTACAATATTTTATTATAGAATCTTGACAAACCTGTTTATTTTCACACTAGTAGACGATCCTTAAAATGAGTTCAATACATCCGGTTTTTAAAAGCCCAATTACCCTTCCATGAGCTCTTTATTGTTTGAGGAGATGTTCTAATCGATTTTCGATATGGATTCAAGTTGGGATACCGCATTACCTCATTCTTATATCCTTCTGGAATACAGTCACTTGTTATATCTGGTGCTTTGCCTTAGTATTTTATAGTTCTTTGTATGGATGTTTTTATACTGGTATTACATTGACTCTTCTATATAATAATAGTTCAAACGGCTCTGTTCAGTTAAGGAAAACCTATAGCTTGAAGACGCCTTACGCCAAGTGTGCATATTAGAAATAAAACGTCTCCAGAGTATGTATATTGGGCTCTATATTTGTACTTTTCAGGCTTATCTCTTAGGAGAATATCTGCAAGATTATCATACTGCATTAAGCGAAACCACGTCACAATTTGGAATTGGATTCAAAAGTACCAACCCAAGCTTATCAAGACAAAACAAAGAAGGATATTTGAGTTCATATTGGATGAGACTTTACTCAAAGTAGGAGCAGAGTTAATATGGTTATGGATTGCCATCGAACCAGAAAACAGGCAAATTCTGGCACTATCCATTTCCAAGGAAAGAAACATGTTTGTAGCAGAAAGATTTCTTGATGGTTCGATCAAAGTTCATGGGAAGCATGTATCCAGTTTCTACAGATGGTGGAACATGGTATCCTCAAGCTTGTAGATTCTTAAATCTTGATCATCATATTCATTCCTCTCTAGAGAAAAGTTTGATAGAGAAAACAATGCAGTATATCAAGGATAGAACCAAATGCTTTTATGATTATTTTCCTTGTAGATTAAAGCATTGTAAACTAAATCATATACGGAACTGGCTAAACCTATTTGTTGATTTTCACAACAAAGAGTTAAAATCTGTTAACTGAACAGAGCCGTTCAAACCATTTACCTTCTTAAATATAATAAATACCATAAATCATATCTATCGTATCACTTCGACTGTTATTAACATGATGTTATTTTTTTAACAAGTGCTAACACTAATCTCTTGTTAACATCGTGACCATCTATAATTTTATTAGAATAACCATTGACACTTTTTAATACATTTTTTCTTATTACTTATTATTTATTACATCACAGCTACCTATAGCTAACCGATGTAATCTGTCTGACTAACTAAACGAGGCTACGCTTGGAAAGGTGGAAATGTGCTTTAGATTATGCAATTAGAATGGTTGTTGATTTGTTAAATATTCTTTAACTGATTTAGTAACTATGGGAAGTATTCTAGGATCATTTATTTTAGGAATAATATATAATTCATTCAAATGTTTGTTGTCAACCAAGTCTGCTATAGACTTTGACACTGTTATCAAAATATCTTCATCCAAATTTTTCATCCGAAGATCTAGTAATACTCTAAATATTGCTGGGAATACCACTGCATTATTTATTTGATTTGGGAAGTCTGATCTACCAGTTGCCACAATACTAGCACCCGATTTTTTCGCTACTTCGGGCATGATTTCAGGATGTGGATTACTAAGAGCAAATATTATTGGATTCTCATTCATAGAGTGTATTAGTTTTTCATTCAGCATGTCTGCTATTCCAGATGTGCCAATAAATACATCTGATTTTGATAATGCAATTTTGATATCGCCATTTACGTTGCTTTTATTTGTATTTGAAGCGATCTCAATTTTAAATTCATTCGTAGTGGAATGTTCTAGAAGAGTTTGGTTTTTTTGACTTGATCTATCGTTTAAACTGGAAGCAATGTCCCTTCTGTTACTACTGATAATCCCTCTGCTGTCTAGGACGAGTATATCTTTGATTCCCACCCTATGCAGGATCTTATATATTCCATATCCTGCAGACCCCGCTCCTGCAATAACCACTTTTACATTTTGGATTTCCTTTTTGACTATTCTTAATGCATTTATCAAAGCTGCTAAAGTAATTACAGCTGTACCATGTCGGTCATCATGAAATACTGGTATTGATAATTCTTTTTGAAGCTGTTCGACTATCTCTAAAACTTTGGGTGATTCGATATCTTCTATATTTATGGCTCCAAATGAGGGTTGAATTGATTTTACAAATTCTATTATCTTGGATTTGTCACTCATAGAGATGCAGAGTGGATACGCGTTTACGTTTGCTAGCGTTTTAAACAAAACTGACTTGCCCTCCATGACCGGTAGTGCTGCTTCTGGTCCTATATTGCCTAATCCTAAAACTCTAGTTCCGTCACATATTATAGCTACATTATTCCATTTTGAGGTATACTCGTAAGCTAATTCAATATTTTTTTTTATCTCTTCTGACACGAATGCCACGCCTGGAGTGTAAATCGAGGTTAATGTTCCTTGATTATTTCCTTCATCGTCGTCAAATATGTTATCGGGAGAAACTCTACTTGTAATTTCAATTTTTCCTCTCAGCATACGATGAAGGTTAATTGCATCTTCCTTTTGCGTCAAACAGTTCTATTTGGTTAAATACTTATTAAAAATTGATCTTTAGGAATAGGACTACTGCCGGCCGAGAGGATAAAAATTTATTTTAAATTAATTCAAAAATGACGCATTTACTATGACGTTTCTCACTTCCGATAGCCGTTTTCTCAAGGTCATTATGTTGATATTGGCAGCTGAAGCGATCCTAGCTTGGGATATTTTTTGTTTGTGCTTCCTGCATGTTATATAAAGAATAGCAGCAGCTATAGAAAGTGAGTTTTTGCCAGAAAATACGTTTTCATTTTGTATAGCCATTAGAGTATCGATAGATTCCCTTGCTGTTCTTTCACTTATTTCGGCTTCATCGGCTATCTTTCTAATAAAAATGGTTGGCTTAAATTGCACGTGTTTTATTTTGAGTTCTCTCATAAGAAGCCTATAACATCGTGCGGCAAAAATTTCGTCTGCCTCAACAATGGTTGAGATTTCTGTAAGAGTTCTTGGTATGTTGCTGCTTTTACATGTTAGGTACACACACGATACAATCATTTCTTTAATTGATCTACCTTTAATCAATCCCTTGCTTAAGGCCTTTTTGTAATATCCAAGTGCTTCCTCTATGCATACTGAAGAAAGAGAAAGTTTGTCCTTTATTCTATTTAACAAATCAATTACTATTTTCAAGTTTCTCTTTTTGTTCGAACAGCTTACTATTTTATTGAGAAATTCGATTTTGTTATGTTCTCTTCGATTTGAAAATCTTTTAGAAGTAGAAGTATCATAATTAGCAATGGAAGTTGACATTCCTTTATCATTTAATATGATTGAATGTGGTAATACTGTGTTTGTATCGCTCTTGATCTTATAAAAATCAGTATCAAGCTCTGCATCATATATCTTGTCTTGAACAATTATTCCACATAATTTACAAAACTTTTCTCCTTTTTCATAATCATAGATAATTGAGTGAATATGTTCTGATGATAATTTTTCTAAATTGTCAAGTATTAATTGATTAAACATGAATTTAGGTTGTAAGAAAAGGTATATCATGACAATGTTTACAATGTAATACATATTTCATATTAATTACACACAGCTACAATCAGTTACAGTTTTAAATATTGAATTCCTATAATAGTATATGAAAAATTCTTCCTCAACTGTAAGATCGTTTAGAATCGATGAATCACTTTCAGAAGTTTTAAACGGTGAGGCAGAAAGGATGGGTGTTTCTGTGAATGCGATGATCAATTCTATATTGAAACAGTATTCTGAATTTACTAGATTTCAGGCTAAACTTGATATGATGACTATAAGTCGAGAAATCTTTAAAAATCTATTGGGTCAGCTTAGCGAAAGTGAATCATATTCAATTGGGTTGGAAATGGGTAAGGATATTCCTAATGATACTATTTTATTTTGGAAAAAAAATGTATCTTACGAGTCTGTTCTAGAATATCTTGAAAAGATAATATGCACATATGGATATGTTGGTACTTTCGATGAATTAGAAACCGACAAACAGAAAATAATTGTAATAAGACACCGTTTAGGCCCTAATGGATCTAAATTTCTCCATGGGTATCTAAAATCTATGCTCAAGCAGACAGTTGATCTAGAACCTGATATTGATGTTACTGATTATTCTGTAAAGTTACAACTAAAAGTTTAACCTGACGTTCTTCGATTACTTAAAAAAAATCATCATATAATTAAATCACTGAGAAAACAAATCAACCATTTCTAGAGTGAACCGGAAAGTAATGTATAATTAATTTCTGAATTCTATTCCCGATTCTCAATAGTCTTCAAGGGTTAATAAAATAGCAATATTATAAATAATTGTAAATCTATTTTAATAATTTTTATACATCAAAATGAACTCTGATAGGGAAGTTTACTGATTCATGAAAATGAAGGTTTTTAAGCCCTCTTTCATTTATTAGGAATTCTTCAATTTTACCTGAATATCGGACGATATTTGCCGTTGTATCTGGATTAATGATCTCTGTTACATTTAATGCAATTCCATTTTGATAATCAATCTCCCATAATTCATTCACGATGCCAGTTAGAAGAACATATTCCACAGATTTAGCAGCAGAAGACGAAGGAAAATCACTTTCTTTCTCTGTGTTCAACCAATTTACTATATGGGGATATAGTTATTATATCTATTGTTGAAATTCCAAAAGAGATTTCAGTTCCTAGTTCAAAAGCCAAAATTGCTTGCCTTTTTTAATTTTTTATTCTGTGGATCTTAATAAAAGTTGTTATATATATGATTCATGTCCGAAAATTCAAAAATCAAGTGGTCGGATATGATTAAGAAGGAAGCAAGAGGAATAAACGACTTTGATTTAGGCGAGGTGCAAGAAATAAGTGAAGATTACGTAATAACTGAACGAGGATTAGCACAAAAGAACAAGTTCATTATCCCAAAAATTTTGAGTTCTTGCTACGATGGTCACAATTTGCATTTTAATATTTCTGAGCAGGAGGCAAGCAAATACATGCAGTAGTTAATTAATCCAGATTACCGTGATAGGATTTTAGTTTTCGAAATAATTGCGGAATGACCGCACTGGTGCATTTAGAACATGATTCAAGAGTACTGGTTTTGATTAAATTCCTTTCATATATCTCACTTTTAATTATTTAATTCCTAAGATAATTATTTCTTCATTTGTAAAAAATCAAATCCTTCCCTTGAAATATTATGGTTTATTAATACTACTTGTGTTTATACCATTGCAGAAGTGATCCGCATTATGATTATTGAAGATGAGCAGGATTTACTGAATCTTTACAAGGATTTTCTTGTCAATAAGGGATATCACATTTCTGTAACAAATACCACTGCTTCAAACATTATGGGCGACTACGAAGAATTTAAACCGGATTTAGTTATTCTTGATTACAAGCTGCCAGATGGCAAAAATGGACTGGAAGCCGCGAATGAAATTTTTGCTAAGTATCCACTTGCATCAATTCTTATTATTTCTGCTTATGATTCAGTCAAACAAGCTTTTAATAGTGAGAAGAGGTTTGTTTCTAAGAACATCAAACTTCTTATCAAACCTTTTAAACTTGCAAAACTAAACGAGCTGACAATCGAATTAGTCAATAAGCAAACTAACAAGCGAAACAGAATATGATTTGTTAAAAATATTTTCGTGATAAAGAATTTAGAAATTTTATAGGAAAATGTGGTATATTAAGATTGTATATATACCTTCACTATGATACATGGTAAATGCACCATCTTTTAAAATTCAAAATATCAGAACTAATATTAGATCTGGGTTTGGTTGGAAAAAGTATTTTGAGCAAATGAGCTTACAATGATTAGTTAAAAGTGGTTTAATGCAGATGGTTATATGGAAATCATTTCAATTAGATGAAGTGTTTCGGTAGTGAGACCTAATAAAGGATTTCAGCCTCCTCCTCCATCCTTTCCACCTGCAGAGTTTTCCACTTCCAGTTCCTTCAATTCATCATCCAATTCTGACTTTGTTTTAGTTATGGGTTTTAACATCTCTTTCTTTAATTTGTCATTCTCAGATAAATCGTCCTCATTATTCCTACCGTCGTCCATTTCTCTAAATACTACACGATTATAAATAAACTTAAACTGTTCTTATTCCTATTATATGATATAAAACAGGTATTCGAACATTGATATTCTCCCAAGTTGAAACGGCCCACATAAACGCCGTTTGTTCATTTTCGCGTTGGAAGTACTATGACATTCAAATCCCGTAGCAATCCCTTACCTAGTTCGTGGTTTAGATATCTAATTTAGTGAGATTCAATTATACTAACATAAGCTATTCACTTCCATTATATTTTTCATCCATTATATTACTTTAAAAGGCGGTTCTCTATTAAAAAAATTCTTCAACTCTTATCTGGTCAGTAGAAAAAAACTTGTTTTTTTAGTTTTATTTATCTGATGGGGTGTTATTAACGAAAACACACATCTATACATTGAATATGTCAATTTCAATCAAGTTGGGCAAAAGTTGCAGAATGCGTTCTAACAAACATTTGCCATCATCTGAATTTGCACTATCTTGACTTTCCATAAATAAACATTATCGTGTTATTATATCCGTATGTAGTTAATTGGGGCTGGGTTGCCGTTTGGAGGTAGATTCTACACGTTCTTATACTATCCCTTTTATCTAATCTAGTGGAGTATTTGAGTTCAATGGGCGAGATTTTACTCCAAGTTGACTTGACTAATATAGTTGTGGCTGACCTTTGAACCAGAAAGTAAGCGTACTCGGATCACTTTTGTTAATAATATCCATAGACATGGAAACATATTTGATGCTCAAAGATTTCTATTTGAATTTACAAAGGACTAAGTAAAACATCTTTTTTCTACTGAAGGTAGATCTCTCACTCCTGCCTAAACTCCCGCAGTTAAAGAATCACTTTCATTGCTCTTACAAGAAAAGCATTTTTAAGAGAGGTAACCAAATGGTGTGATTGAATAGGTCTAATAACCTTATGGTTATTTTCCTTGCAGAATAAAAAATTTCAAATTAAATAAAGCGCGGAACTAATCGAATCTAATTATGACTATCACAAAAGAAGTCAAAACCAGTTATAAGAAAAGAACCATTCTAATCCCATAATAAGATAAACCCCAGATGCTGATGCATTTTTTTCTTTATCTTTAAAAGTTAAGTGGTATCTTTTAAAAAGAACATGAGTCATCTTCACCTTAACAAACCTATCTAGTTTGTTAGTTGTCAATCCTAGTTAAACCGATTTAGAAGTTTGAGCAGATATTGGTATATTGGCCAAAATTGATTAGGTATTGGGTCAGAAGAGACACAAGCTTTTATACTTCTCTCACCCAGTAGTAAAAGCAGAAATTTTACCATTAAAATATGGTTACTAGTATTAGAAATATCTGTAGTATTTTTAACTCAAAAGAGCTCGTATGTTAACGAAACCTAAAGTTAATTAATTTAAAAACTTATATGTGAAAAACGATATTCACAATCAATGGTTAGTTATAAACCAGTTATAATCGCTGGTGCAATTCTGGCAGTTATTGGCCTTGTTGGAGTAGCCATCGTGGGACCAGTCGTAATTACCGCTGCTATTCCTGATACTGACTTTAATATACAATCTCCCCCTAATGTTACTGAATTTAATAACCCGATGGCAAATCTTGAAATTGGGTTTATGGGATTAATTATAATCGGTTTAATCGTGGGTCTTTATGGGTGGGATATGAAGAAAGCCCAGAAGGCTGCTCTCACGACTTAAATTTATCAAGCTAAAATCCAATTATCTCCTGTTTTTTTTGATTCGTTTGTAAAATATAATAATGTTATTTTGATATTTAGAATCATAAAATACCTGTCAATCTTTTAAAAGCTATGTAAATCCTACGAACCGGCTTCCACGTTGGATTAAGATTGTAAGTTCTTGTAATAAACAAGCGCCCGGGCCGGGATTCGAACCCGGGTCAAGGGAGTGACAGTCCCCCATACTGGACCGGATTATACAATGCCTTCTTGCATTTCTATACTACCCGGGCACTACCTTTTCCTGATTATAAAACTAATTAAAACGTTTTGTTTTTAAATTTTATTCCAAAAAACTGGATGTTTTATACTTTTTCAAGTTTAAATCCAAGTACATTCAACCTATTTTATGCTCAGTCAGGCCGATGATGATTTTCAATCAGTTTTTTTTGAACTAGCAGGCGATCTGAGGATATATATGTTGCTAAAACTATCCGTTAAACCTTACAGATTATCCCAACTGGCTGCGGACCTAGACGCTACAATGCAAGAGTCACATAGAAATATCAATCGTTTAATCGATTCGAAACTCGTAAAAAAGACTGGTGAGGGAGAACTGTTGTTAACCCCTTACGGTGAGATAATTGTATCACTTATTCCAAATTTCAATTTCCCATTTAGGCATAAAGATTATTTTCAAGAACACACTCTCAGCAATTTACCATTAAAATTCGTTCAAAGAATCGGTTCTTTGAATAATTGTGAGGTCGTAATCGGTGTGATGGCTGTGCTCCAGAGATGGAAAGCAGTGTACAACAACTCTCGCGAATATATAAAGGAAGTAATTTCTCAAGTTCCAATTGATCTTATCGAAACAATCGCAGATCGTGTAAATAATAATGTAAAGTTTTCATATATTTTTCCGTCTGATGTCGTAATACCAAGAGGTAGAAATGAAATCTTAAAGAAATTGGGGTGGAAGAACTTGGTTTCAAAAGGGATAGTGGAACGACGAATGGTCGATAAAGTCAATATTGTCACGGTATTTAATGAGAAGGAATCATGTTTGTCGTTTCCAACTCTTAAAGGGGAACCAGACTTGAATATAATGTTTTATAGCAAGGATGAATCCTTCCACGATTGGTGTGTAGATTTTTTTGAATATGAGTGGGACAAAGCCAAGTTATTTGACGAATCTAAACTAGGTCCTGAGATTTAATGTAATGAAGGATGGTAGTGCCTTTATAAATATCACCTTTTTATATATGTTCAAATATTACTTGGTATATGCCAGAAGCTTTTGTGCTTATGAATGCAGAATTGGGAAGTGAGGAATCTATTGTTAATGAATTAAAAAGGATAGATTTGGTAAAACATGTTTATCAAGTTTATGGTGTTTATGATATAGTTGCACTTGTAGAAGGTGAAAGCATGGATAAAGTCAAAGAAACTATAACTTGGAAGCTACGAAAACTGAATGGTGTTAAATCTACACTGACTATGATTGTGATGGAATAATTATGTATTATTTTTTTAATTGACTTGTATAAAAAAATTCTGGTGAAATATTGTTACAGCAACTTTAATCTATTTCTTTATTTTTTAATTTATTATGAAATTATTCTCAAAAAAGAATAAGAAAGAGAAAACTAACAAGGCAGAAATGCAGCCTCATCAAAAGAAGTGTCAATATTGTGATATGGTTTTTGATGATGAGGATCGATTAAAGCGTCATACTAGAAAGGCACATAATGATAAAAATGGTGATATGCCCAATTTTAATCCGTTTGGCCCAAGTTAGTTCTAATATGATTTAAATTTGATTCAAAAGCAGTACTGAATATGTTTCCTATTCATGATGATACCCCAAGAATGAATGGGCGGCCGTATGTTAACTACGGTTTGATTGGATTAAACATTCTGGTGTTCATATATGAGGTCATACTAACTTCAAATTTTGCCAATAGATTGGCAGTAATCGAATTGTATTCAAATTATGGTTCAATCCCTAACCTAGTACTATCGGGTGAAAACTTGGGGTCGTTATTTAGCTCTATGTTTATGCATGGAAGTATTGCTCATCTCTTGGGTAATATGTTTTTCTTATATGTCTTCGGTGATAATCTGGAAGATCGTTTTGGTCATTTTAGGTATTTAATACTATATCTCTTCTGGGGAGTGTTGGCTTCATTTGCTCATGGTATATATGCAATTTCAACAGGAGATGGAAATATCCCAGCTATAGGCGCGTCGGGAGCTATATCAGGAGTACTCGGGGCATATTTAATATTCTTTCCTCACGCAAAAATTCATACTATAATTTTTGCATTCTTTATTACCACTGTTCGGATACCGGCAATAGCTTATATTCCGTTTTGGTTTATTATGCAACTCGTATTTGCCATTATTGGTCAATCGGGAGGGGTGGCATATCTAGCACACATTGGAGGTTTCATGATTGGTCTCTTGTCTGCTTATTTGTGGAAGCTCATTCACAATATACAATCTGGCACGTCACTTTATCAAAGACATAATTATCGACCTAAACCTTCATCTCACAATTTTAATACTATCTCTACCCGGAAATATTCCAACTCTAATCACGAAAGTTCAAACGAAAATATATCTCATCCGGAGGTGATTGTTGGTGAAAATTTTGTAGACATCATTTTCGAAGCTAAATATATTAGCGATGTAGGTCAGATAGAGGTCGAATTTAATAAAACCACGAAAACATTGTATATTCGTGATACAAACTCAAATATTATTACCTCCGTAATTGTCCCAGGCGAGAATTTGAAGAAATATATGGTCTCAAATTTTTCAGCCAAAAATGGGATAATAAAGATAAGAATAATCTAAATTTCAGAAATTGGGAGTAAATAATGCAGTAAGAAGACCGCCCTATCTGATAACAAGATTTTATTAATCAAGTGTTTTCTGGGAATATGAAGATTGAAAAGAAACTTATATAAAGATTTATAAGATATCTTTCTGCATTTTTGGTTATAATGTCTCAACGACAACCTCCAAAAGTTGACGGAGGAAAAATTTCCCGTAGAGATTTTTTAAAGTTGCTTGCTGCTGCAGGTACGGTCATGACTTTTACACCATTTGTAGAATGGGGAAAATTTCTGCCCAATCCGAGAGAATCGAATGAGGAAAGATCTAAGGTTGTTTTACCTGATGGAAGCCAAGCAAATGTTAATACTTTTAAGGTTAATCACGCTGAAGCAGTGGTTTATCCTCTGTCAGAAGATCCTGTATTAAATGAGGAGGCCTTTAGGACCTGGCAATTCATTCGTCTTCCACCAGAGTTAGGTGGTGAAAAGAATGATGCAACTGCGTTTCGTATGTATAGTATGGTTTGTTTGCATCTTTGGTGTTTGTGGAAATATTGGCCCGAAGATGGAAGGAAACGTGGGGAGTGCCCATGTCATGGGTCAATGTATGATCCATTAACCGGAGAAGCCTTTGCGGGACCTGCTTCATTACAAGCTCCTCCCTCAAACGTGTTACCAAGTTTGGATTTAGAAGTAGATGACGAAGGTAATATATGGATAAAACCTCCTAATTGGTCGCCATCCGGAAATGGTGTAGTAGGATATGGGCGTTTCCTCGCTTAGTAGAGATAATAGCCTCGTAAGGCTGTTCAAGTGGATCTATGCTGGGTTCGATCGAACTATATTTATGGGATTAAAATTTACAATTCCTACCAAGTTTGTCAGTCCTTTGGGCTTTTTGGGGATGCTTACCTTTGTTGTTTTCATAATCTTGGGGATTACCGGTGCCTTTTTGATGCTGTGGTATGAGCCAATTTTGGATAGGGCTTGGGATAGTGTAGAAAAAATTAACGACACCATTCCTTATGGTTTCCATATGAGAAATATCCACTATCATGCTTCAAATGCTATGGTGATGCTTGCTATACTTCATATGTATTATCAATTCTTTAGTGGTAGATACAAGATTAGAAATGAAATGCTTTGGGTCACCGGTGTCCTTTTGGGTGTTTTAACTATACTTGAAGCATTCACTGGATACGATATTATCTTTAGTGAAAGAGCTGAATTGGCAATTTCTATAGCGGCGTCTTTGACCAATTCGATTCCTATACTTGGCCCAGATATGATGAACGCGTTCTTTGGGTCTGGATTTCATGATTTCGTGCTTAGATTCTATGCTTTCCATGTGTTCTTCTTGCCTATAGTACTGTTAGGGTTGATGGTAGTACACTTTCCAAGATTCTTGGTATTCGATGTGCCTATGGTCATGGCAGTAGCTGGAGCGATCATGCTTACAGGTGGGGTCTTTCCAATCGATTTGGGACTTAAATTCGATCCCAACGTACCGCCTGGTATTACTGTACCCGAATGGTATTTGACAGGACTTTATGCATTTTTAAGAAGTGCGTTTGACAAATTTACAACCGGTGTAGCGTGGCCAGGGCTTTTTATTTTTACTTTGTTGATTATGCCTTTTATCGACAAATACAAAAAGTTCTCCTGGAAGGATCGGCCAATCATAAGTGCATTGGGCATTACTAGTATAGCACAGATTATTGTTACAACCTACTGGGGGTTTTATATTGATCCAGATAGGACCAAGTCGTTGCTTGAAAGATTGATGATCGATCCAATATTTTTGTATACTGTAATGGTACTGCTCGTGCCACTATCATTTGGTTTTACGTATTTGATGATCAAGATAGCAAAGAATGCAGAGGCAAATGCGAAGAAACAAAAACCATCTGAAAAGAATCCTATCCAGCTGCCGGCGAAGTGGTTATACATATTGTTTGTAGCTTTAATCGGATTTCAAGTATACTTGAATATAGCCGCTTATTATGCGGTCTTGGATGGTATGAAAAACTATTCTCTTTTCCTGATTGGTATATTAATGCTGGTCTTTGCCGGTATGTTCCATTTGTACAGATACGGCCGAGGATTATCAAAATCTAATGTAGAGATTGTTACTACAAATAAACGAAAATTTATCTTCCCTTCCATTGGAGGTTCAAAAAGGAAATCTTTGGAGGACAGATCAACTTCTATGGATCCATCAAAAATTGGACCTACTGAGGACAACCCTCTCCTTTCATCAACTGAAAAGAAGGACATACCTGTACCAGAAATTGGGACACATAAAGGCGGTAAGTCATCTCCTATGTATTCAAAAGATACAAGTCCTACTGATACCAGAAATGCAGACATTGATTTACCCGAAAATAGTGTGAGCAAAACTAAGATTAATAAACAGAGTCAGACATCAAATTTGGATCAAAACGTGAGGAGTTTTCCATACGATAAATTAAATGACGGTCAAAAAAGAGATGATGCATTTGTTGAAACCACTAGAGATGGGGATAAGTCTACTCCTGTTAGATAGGGATAGAGATTTATTCATAATCCCATGCTGCGAATCAGTGATTAAAGTAGAAGTTGGATATTAAATGAGAAATAAAATATTTATTATTGTTAGGAGGAGTACCTAACAATTGGAAAGAACTAAGAAACAGTCTCAGATTGGTGGAATTAGTATTATTTCCTTTATAGTAATTGTGACGATTAGTTTGGCTTATTATCAATTCGTTTTTACACCTGCGATGAATGCAAAACCTGAGGTAGCCGCAGAAGTTTTGAATCCTCCTGGTTCAACAGAAATCTCGATCGCGGAAGGGTCATCACAACCATCAAATCCTATCTTCTTTACACCTAAAGAGGTTCGTGCTACATTAGGTGAATCCAATAAAGTGATTTGGACCAATCATGATGTAACTGCCCACTCTGTAACAACGGATGATAATTATGTTGACCCCACTAATGGTAGATTTGACACTTTGTCTACAATCGGTTTAATTCCTCCACAGGGTACTTTTGACTTCACTTTTACCCAAGAAGGAGACTATCTATATCATTGTGAACCTCACCCGTGGATGACTGGAAAGGTGTCTGTCACAGAGAGCTTTTCTTAGTTATCAAATTATTTTTTTATTTTAATATATTTTACATCCGAGGCTATTTCTTTATGTTCTTGGATTAGCGTAACTCTAAATTTCACATTTGTAAAGTCCTTTTTGGGTATATGTTTTGTAACTATTCTAAATTCAAAATTTTTAGGATCCTTTAATTCCTTTTTCATAATAGACATTCTTGCATAAGGGTAACTTTTTTTCTTACCTTCTATCTCTGTATATGTAAACACATCAGAAGAGTCTTCAATTTGAGAGTTAATGCTAATACTATCATATCTTCCATCATAGTTGATTGAAATATTTCCTGTCGTTTCTTGATCTGGTATTATGACTGTATCTTTAAATTCAAGAGTTATGGTTTTATCTTTTACTTTGTTGTTGGCAGGCCTGATCTTCTCCAATTTATATTGATTTTTTGTAACGGTCTTTTTTATTTTTATGGATTATGAAGATTTCTAGAATTTTCAATTAAAATATCATTAAAGATTTTTCCATACTCTTCTTTCACGATCAAATACAAATATGAAAAGATGGATTTGACTAAAAGTGCTTAATTGATTAGCATAGATATCTGTGTTTAAAGGTTCACAATTGATCTCATCGGTTAGGGGTGGTGATTTTACGATCTTATTTAACACGTCAGTAAGGTTTTCAATGGTTATCTCTATCCTTTCTAGTCCTTTAATGAAATCTGTATCTCTTTTTTCCACGAGTAAAAAAATTAACTTTCGACAAAATAATAATTCCTTCTCTACCTCATCGTATTGGAGTTGTCGTTGCTCAATAATTTTCTCATTGCCTTGAGTTGACAGTGCTATTGTATCCTCAAGGTATTCTGTAATAGTTATCTTTAACTTTAGACCTTTATTTCCTCTTCTTTTTTTGATGTTTTTTGTTATCTCAACAAGTTCGCTCCATTTTTCCATTGGAATGGATCCGAAGAAATCTTCTGCGCTATTTTTGATAAATTCTATTTCTAAAGTACTAGCAAAATCGGGGGTTTTCGAGACATTGGTTTCGATTATATCATGATTATTGAATATGCTATTAATGGTTTCTATTTCGCCTAGGGAAAGACCCCAATGATTCAGCATGATTTGATACAACTAACGAAATTACTTAATAAAAAAAGGAAAATGTGAGTATTATTAAAGCCTCGCTCCTTACCAATGGTGTTTTTCGTCTGGCATTAATCCTATCTGTTCTTTTTGGAAATATTTCTCTAATTCTTGGGTCCATTTCTCCTTTGCAGCTTGACCCCCAAGACCTTTTCTCCTTAACCAAAATGAAATTGCACTCAGTAAGAACACTGCAAATAACATAGTTCCAACTATGTAAATCATTACATCATAGAATAAGGGGTCGTATTGGGGCCCGATTTGTAGGCCAAAGTTTTGGAACATACTACCTGCTTGAGACACTACATTTAACAAGCTCATTATATTATGAGCCTGACAACTAAGATATATATATTTTGGTTGCTTGTTTATCTAAACTCGCATTATCTTGAGCTGTCTTTGCCTCGCTCTGCAATACCTAAATATAAAATCTGACAATTATATGATTTCCTTTAAATTTCCCATATAACTTTGGAGCACCTCTGGTATCCTAATTGTGCCGTGCTCAGTTTGATAGTTTTCCAAAATGGCGACTAAGGTTCTCTGTACTGCTACTAGTGTGCTGTTCAATGTATGAACAAAATTAGTCTCTTCATTTGGATTATTTCTATATCTAATCTTAAGTCCTCTTGCTTGATAATCGGTGCAATTTGAACATGAACAAATCTCTCTAAATGCCATCTGAGCTGGAAACCATGCTTCAATATCATAGGTTTTCGCAGAGACTTTGCCCAGATCTCCACTACATAAAACAATAGTCCTATATGGAATATCTAACATCTGATAGAATCTTTCAGTAACTTTTAAGAGTTTCTCGTGTTCTTTCCACGACTCTTGTGGATCGCAGAATATGAATTGTTCTATCTTGTCAAATTGGTGGACTCGAAATAAACCTTTCATGTCTTTACCGTGTGCTCCAGCTTCTTTTCTGAAACATGGGCTAATTGCAGCATATCTAATTGGAAGTTTTTTACCCTCTAAAATTTCATCCATATGCATAGAAGCCATTGGATGTTCGGAAGTACCTATAAGATAAAGATCTTCATTTTCTATTTTATATATGGTTTCTTCGAAATCGCTCAAAATTACTGCTCCTTCCATCGCTTCTTTTCTTATCAAATATGGTGGTTGAATTATTGTATAACCCTCTTTTGACAAATAGTCGAGAGCAAAGGTGGATAATGCTAGACCTAATTTCACAAGTTCATTTTTGAGGAAATAAAAACGCGCACCTGAAATTTTCCCTGCTCTCTCTAAATCTACTAAATCATGGGCATAAGCGATTTCGATGTGACCTTTATCTCCTAATCCGCCACTTTTTTTACTTACTTTTGCCTCATCTGCATGTAATCTCGTATCGTATATTTTCGAAGTGTTCCCACTAAAATTACTAAGAATGACATTATGATTTTCGTCTTTTCCAATGGGTACACTCTCATGTGGAAAGTTTGGGATACTCTTGATTAATGTAAGATAAAGTTGTTCGTTATCTTTGTATTCTTCCTCGAACTTTTTGATTGTAGATCCAATGTGCTCCATCTCTGCAACACTGTTTGAAACATCTTTGTTATTTTTTTTCTTTAACGCGATTTCTTTCGCTATTTTATTCTTTTGTTGTTTAAGTTTTTGTAGTTCTATGATTAGAGAACGTCTTTTTTTATCTGTTTCAAACAGCTTATCAGTTTGAAATTCCACATTTCTTTTGATTAGCATATCTCTAATTGCGTCAGGATTCTCTTTGATTATTTTGGAGTCAATCATTTTTAATCACATCCCTTGCTAGCGCAATATGTTCCATAATCTCATCAATTGTGTTTATTAATGTGTTAATATTATTTTCTTTGATGATATTCTTTTTTTCATATTGTAAATCAATGATAAATACTTCATCATGTATATTCATATTCAGACCCAAGTAGGGGGGTAAATTTATGTTGTCGGCTGTTAAAGTTTCTAATAACATTGACGCCTCCTTTCGATTCGCGCACTTTATTTTAACGCTAGTATCTACACATAAATCAGGATTTTCTGGCATTATTTAATAATCCTTTAATTTTTGCCAAAAATACTTCCAAATCTTTCATTGGTACCAATATTTCTAATATGTCCAGTCCCGCTCGAAAATAATGATTTAAGAATAATGATCCACTATATGTTGGGTCTATTTTCTCTAACATTTGTTTAAGGTTTTCAGTAAATTCAATAAAATTAATATCACACGATGCTCCTTTTACGATTATATATTTATAAACCTCCTCATTTTCCATGTCAATGTATCTCAGACAGGTCATTCTGTCGCTATAAGAACCTGACTTACCTAACATGATTGCGAACATTGGTGCAACTATGTTATCAAATACCCCTTCTCCATTTACAAAAACGACTGTCAGATCTTCATAAAATCTCCATTTTTCACTAAGAATTCTAAGTCCTGTCTCTTTGATTGTTTCATCTTCCTTTTTCATAAATTCACTAATCTCTGCCAAAGATTCTTCCCGGTCACCAAGGGCTAGGGAAAAAGCAGTTCCAATTTTCTTGGCATAAATGCAAGATTCTAAAACTCTGGAAAAAGAATAAATCCCGCTACATATACTGCTTATCTCCTCAAACGTGAGATGATAGTTATTCCTCCATGATTGGATTAAATTAGATTTAATTGTCTTGCTAGTTTTACCTGTGATTCTGTTTTTAGTCCTGCTATCTTCTATGCATTTTTGAAGATAATCTAAAATAATTCCATAATCGTCATCATCTAGCTCATTGGTGCTTTTGATCCTGTTTTCCTGTACAAATTTTACCTTGGTTTCTTTGAGACCTTCTATTATCTTATCTCTATTCCAGGTCAATCCTCTAATGAAGTAGGATGTATTACTTTCTAGAGCATTAACAATTGATTTGTTCTGTTTGTTTACAAAAGTAAAACCCTTTTGTCTTTGAATCAAATGCAAATCAGATGCAATAGTAACTATTTCCTTGTCCAAATCGAATAAATCAACGTCATTTTTTACTCCTTGTTTAGAGACTTGCGCAACTAAGAGTAAATATATCTTTAAGTTTATATTTCTATCAAATTCATTTACTATATCGTAGACACATTTTGATGTTGTAGTTACATCTTGATTGTCAATATCCTTGTCACTTTTACTATTCTTCAAAAAATTTGAATTATTCTTTTCTATTATTCTGTTATTAACCTCCACTATCGTTTCAGAATTTATAAACAAACACCTGTTATCTGGTAATAAAGTCTCAAGCGAACTTAATACTTTGTTTTCAAAATCCAGAAATATGTAATAATAATGTCGTTCTTCCAATACTTCTTTGAGACCATCTTTATTCAGAAGTGTTTTGGGGTTGATACATCTAACGCACGCATTTCCTATAATATCAGATATTGACTGTAAGAGAATGGTACTACCAATAATTCCATCAACAGTTTCGTTTGAAATAATAAAAATGTCTTTTTTTTTTCGTACTGAATCTAAAATTGTTTGAGCTGCTAGCCTCTGGGAGTCTTTGATATCAACTTCTCCCATTCTCTACTCTAATTTGGCAATAACTGATTTATATTTCCAATCTTTAGATATCATGCCCTCTCTCTTATAATACCTGGATAATCTATGTATCTTTGATTCTATCAGTTCAAGAGACCTGACGTTTCGCTTATCACTATTGTGCACGCCCAGATGTTTTTGTAGTCCGAGTGCTTTTCTCACAAGCCTTTCAAGGTCTTCAGGCATTGACCTTTTAATATCATTCTCTTCTAAAATTTGAGATATGGTCATTCCGATAATTGGTTTAACTAAGGGTACTGCAAATTCATCCCTTAGTCTTAAGCCTATCTCACTTGCTGGCATTCCATCCTTTCCAAATTCTACTATCTTCTTAACAATCTCTTGGCCGTCGATCGTCCAAGTTGGAGCATTTTTTGAAGTAGGCCTTACTGAATGTGATTTACCGTGTGTATGTGCATGCGTCCTTGCCATTATTCTCTGAATTCATATGTTAAAGTGCATATCTTAAATGTTGTTATTTTTATTAACATAAAAGTTATATAATTGCTGTATGAGTAAATTTTAATATGAACAAGGCACACTTAATGGTAGCGGCTTTTTCATTGGTAATGGGTTCTATACTATTATTACCAGCTTTAAATATTGCATTTGCACAGTATGGTGGTCAAGGAAATCCCGGAGCATCAACTCTAGAAGAGCAGCTTCAATTGGCTAAAGAGAAAATTACTAACGCTCAGCAGCAAGGTGCATACGGTTCTGGAACCGCTATGTTTGGATCAAACTTGGATAGCACTGTTTTGACTATAATTGTCATTGTTGTGATTATGGGTGCTATATCAGGTGCATTCTTCGCAGCTGGAAAAACTGGCAAGAAAGCCGTCGTTTCAGCAGGTTCTGGTGGATCATACACAACTGGTAAGTTTTGCACTAATTGTGGTACCCAATTGGGTGATAACCAAAAATTCTGCGGAAGCTGTGGTACAAAAGCCTAAACCTTTTATTTTTTTCCAAATAAAGGTTTTAAATGGAATTTGACGGTTTTTTTTGGTAAAGTTTATAAGAAAGATCTACTAAGTTTATGCTATGAGTAATGAAATAAAACAAACTAATTCTGTTACATCAAATACTATCGAAAAGAATGTATCGTCGTACATAAACTTAACAGAACAATCTGTTGAAAAGACATTGGATACTATTAAAGAGAACTTGATAAAATCAATTGATGAATATGTAAAGATCCAGCCTAGATTCCTGCAGTCTGTATCAGATTTTCAACTAGAAATTATCCAATCATCAAAAGATGTCATCAATAAAACAATTGCCCATCAAAAAGGTTTGATTAAAGAATTTGTAAACGTGTCACAAGCACAGCCAAACGAAACCTATCAACAATTATTTAACAAAACAAATGAAAATGTGGATAACTTTGTAAAAGCTTTTACTGCTGGAAACCAGTTTAACTTTGATGCTATAGATACCACTCGCGAAAACGTCAAGTTATACAATAAGGCTCTGGATGCATTTACTGATTATAGCACTAACACATTTAATGCATGGACATCATTTGCTAGATCCTTTTACAGAAATAAATAACTTTTTTCCATCAATTATTTTTTCTTCTGCTTCTACAAGCCTGCACAGGATTATCTCTCGTCACTCTATAATGCTTAATTATTAAATATTGGACATTTGTCTTTCTCTATTTAACATTTTTAAATTCTCACAACGTAATGGATATCTATCGCATTGATTCCTTGCTGTAATAAATGCCATAAAAATAATGCTGTGTTCAGCCGCCAATACTCGGGAGAAATCCTCTGTAAAAGGTGCTTTCTAAACTCTATTGAAAAAAAAACCATTCAGACAATTTCAAAATACAGTATGATTCGATATGGTGAAAAGATTGCAGTAGGAGTTTCGGGAGGAAAAGATAGTCTCGTACTACTCCATATACTTAACAAAATAGCAAATCAAAACAACTATAAATTAATCGCAATAACAATAGATGAAGGAATTGAAGGTTACAGAAATGAATCATTATCAATAGTTAAAGAATTTTGTAACAACATCAACGTCCCATATTTCATTTTTAGTTATGACGAATTGTTTGGTATAAACATGGATGAAGCAATTGAAACAAGACCGTCAAAGAAGACGACCTCCTGTTCAATTTGTGGGACATTCAGACGAAGGGCGTTGGATTTGGCTAGTATAAGAATTGGAGCTGGTGTGTTAGCAACCGCACATAACTTGGATGATTATTTACAAACTTTTATGATAAACTTGTTTTCTGGCGATGTAGATAGAATTGGATGGATGTATCCACAACCCATCGAATACCATAATGGATTGAAGAAAATAAAACCTTTCGTAGAGCTTTATGAAAGTGAAATTGTATTTTATGCTTTTCATAGTGGAATCGCATTTCAATCTGATCAATGCCCTTATATGCATGAAAGTATTCGTACTGATTTCAGAGAGTTCTTTAATAATTTGGAAAAAATAAGACCAGGCATAAAATACAATTGCTTTAATTCTATGAATAAATTGTCCAAAATAGTAAAAACATTTAAAAAAAACATCAACGTCAAGAATTCCTGCTTAATTT
Source organism: Candidatus Nitrosocosmicus agrestis (assembly GCF_008389435.1). GTDB lineage: Archaea > Thermoproteota > Nitrososphaeria > Nitrososphaerales > Nitrososphaeraceae > Nitrosocosmicus > Nitrosocosmicus agrestis. The sequence goes on from NZ_VUYS01000003.1 coordinate 49,266, forward strand.
GTGGAGAGACATCTACCAATCAAATTTGCTCAGTTTGCACTACTATCCAGATGCTGGATCTTGATAAAAAAAATTATTATGATTAAAAGTTATTTTTTTTCTCTTTTTTGGAGGATTGCCACCAGTCTAAATAATCTTCGCTTTTATTATTTTGTTCCCTAGTATTTATCCTTTCATGTAGTTCTTCAAATTTCTCTCTGGATGCGAAAAGACCACAACCTCTGCATATAAAGTTCTTTGTAGTAGAATCAAAACTTAAACTTCCTCCACATTCAGGACAAAATTTTACCAATAACGTAATTATTCATGAATATTAAAAAAGGTTTTGAATTCTTTAGGATAAAATTTTACCCCGACACATGGATTTTATTCATCATCCCATCACAATTGGTCCGTTCGCCCATCGAATACCATGTATCGAGGTAACTCTTATTTGGTAAATGTTCTATTAAGATTTTTACTAAGATAGTTTAATTATCTCTTTTTTTGTATCCAGAGTGATCAGAGTCTGTTGTTTGAATGTTAGTGATTCGTAAAATGAAGTTACTTTTTCCAATTCTTTTTTGCCAATAGAAGCTAGTGGGATATTTGAAATTGCACATCCTGAGGCTGTAGTTATGTCCACTATATTTGTACAAATCATGCCATTAGGTGATACGTTGTTTTTTTTAAGTGCAAAAATGGTATAAGCACCTACACTACTCCCACTCGAATTGGGAAAAATCAAAATGGTACCTTTGAGATTTTGTTTAGCATTTGAGCCATGTTCATATGAGAGATCACCAGTAGAGCTGTTTACCATACCAAGAAAATTTATTGGCTCCCTTACCAATAACAATTTGCCCCACGCCTTGCCACTTACTATTCTTTTACATTTAATGTTCAAGTCAAACGATCATTCCATTTATTCTCTAGCAACTCACTGTGTATAGTTATCCACAATTGATTTTAAGCTTGAAAGCTTTACCGATACCTTATTTGATGTTTTCATGTAGTACGAAGCTTTAACGCTATTTGTAATGATGCTGTCATAATCTTTTTTACATATAAGCGGAGTCAAACATGTGCATGCATCGCATACAAAACTAGCACCAGATCTTTCCAAGGATTTTGTTATTCCTAATTTTTCACCTCTGCAATACACCGTCCTTGGACAAAATATTTTGCATGGTTTGGAGAATTTTTTTCCATCCATGAGAGTCTGAATTTTGTTTAATTCGTTCATTCCTAACTGCGGACTTCCAAAAGTTATAATTTCGCCATCGTCGGCTGTACTCAGTTCATCATAGGTGTTTTTCATTTCCTTCTCACCAAAGTCGATTCTTTCTACTGCAGTAGATCTATCCCCTACCCGAAACATTCCACAGGATCCTGAGGTACCTATTCCTGCTGAGAGTGACTTTAATTCCAACATGTCCAATCTCTCAGATACATTACATAAACCAGCACAATTTTTTTTTGCATTCTTGCCTGTGAAGTAACCTAACAACCCATAATCTAATTCATCTTTCAAAACTAGCTCATTTTTGATTTCCAATTGAGGGGTTCGATTTTCTTCGATTCGTAACTCTGAATAAGGTGACTTTCCTGTGAGGGCGCTGGCTAGAGCGCTTAGTGCACTTTCCTTGTTTGTTACTAAGTCTAAATGTGAATTTGCCAAAACTGCTGCATTACTTTCTGCAAAGCTTACTTGCGTCCCACCAATTGGTAAGGACATTATTTCATATGGTATACATGAAAATGTAGGAATAGTGCCTATTTTCTCATAAGATTGGGCTATTTGTATTTGTTTTGCGATAAATTCCGGAGGCAGATCAGGTAAATTCTCTCTGTCAAATCCCATGGGATTTATGGTAGTTCTTACTTTTGTCTTACCCTCCAAACTAATTTGTCTAAGAAACTCTAACCCACTATCACCGATAGTATTATAGTTTACACCTGATACATGTGCCCACTGAATTGGAATTAACTTATCCGCATCAGTCGCTTCGCCAATCGCTACAAGTATTCGGTAAGCAGAAGCTATTGCTTCGCCGTATTCTCCTGATAAGCCCTTTTCTTCTTCATGCGTAAGAAGCATTAATTTACTTACCAAGTTGTAATATAATATTATTTTTCCTTCCAATTATAGGTAACATTTTATAAAATATATAAAGCTATTGACATGAAAGTAACAACAGATGATCTAATGATTCCTGGCACAAATGCTCTAACTTTGCCATTGCATTCAGGGACTCCTCCACGATATTTGGTGAGGAGGATGATTAAACTATCTGGTTACATCTCAAAAGTTCTGATAGATAGTTACGGTACTCTTGAGTTTTTGAAAAGATTGTCAGATCCGCTTTGGTTCCAAGCATTTGGATATGTTCTTGGTTTTGATTGGCATTCTTCAGGAGTAACGACCGTAGTTATGAGTGTATTGAAACAGTCTGTATTACCCGAATCCCATGGCATCTCAATTACTGGAGGCTAAGGAAAAAAATCTAAAGAAACATTGAAGGAGATATCTACCATCTGTAAGGATTCCTTCAATTTTTGTGATTCTATAATAAGTGAATTGTTATATGCTAGTAAAATGAGTGCAAAAATTGATAATTCTGCAATCCAAGATGAATACCATCTATATCATCATAATTTGGTTTTTGATGAAGAAGGGTATTGGTGTATTATACAACAGGGTATGAATATCGACAATCATACTTCGAGACGATATCATTGGCTGTCCACTAGAATAAAGGATAGGTGTTTTGTAATTGAGCCACATACCGGGCTGATAGGGGATATTTATCAAAGTAATAGGGTATTAGATATGACTAGCAAGAATTCTCTTGAGAATCAAAAAATTTGTGTAGATGTATTAAATGATCACAAGAATATTAAAGACCTTTATTTATCAATAAAACCATTAGTTTCTCGTTCGAGATATCAAACTTGATACTTGGATGATAGATAAGGGGATGACTACTGGATCTCTAAATCTTTTGCAACCAATCTCAAACGCGCTGTATTCGATGCCTGCGCGAGTTGACTGGGATTTGGTAAGGCAAATTCATGAAATCCAGCCTAAAAATTATGAAAACTTCTTATCAATTAAGGGAGTAGGCCCTAGCACTGTAAGGGCAATTTCTCTTATAGCTGAACTGATATTTGGATGTAAAGCATCATGGGATGATCCGATCCGTTTTACGTTCGCTTTCGGAGGAAAAGATGGTGTACCTCATCCAATAGATAGAAAAAGCTACGACCAGTCTATTTCATTCTTGCAATCTGCAATCGAGAGTGCTGAAATATCTTCGGATGAGAGGAAAAAAACTCTCAAACGACTGGCAAAGTATACTTCCAAACTTACAAATTTTGACTAACAAACATTCAATGTAAATTTTTTAAGGGAGAATTCTTGACATTGTCCTAGGAAAAAGCACTACATCCTTTATGTCCTCAAAATTCAAAATCCATCGCAAGAATCTCTCTACGCCTAAGCCAAAACCTCCATGGGGGACAGATCCATATTTTCGCAAATCCAGATACCAAGAATAGCTATCTATTTTAAGATCACTATTCTTGATTTTATTTGATAATTTAGTTAAGTCATCTTCACGAATTCCTCCGCCAGCAATCTCTCCATAGCCGAAGGGGGCCAAAAGATCAACTGCCAATCCAGTATTTTCATCAGAAGGGTTCTGTTTAACATAGAAGGGTTTAATGCCTACTGGATATTCTGTAACAAAAATTGGATTGGTCGCATTCTTTGTTAGTTCTCTTTCTGATTCGATGTTTAGGTCATCGCCCCACTCGATTGCTCTTTCATATCCTTCTTCGTCTCTCACTTTGCAATCTAACGATCTCAATCTGTCAATAGCCTTCTCATACTTAATTTTTTCAAAAGGTGTGGAAATTGATTTTAATTTGCCTAAAACGTCTTTGTTCAGAAATTCAATTTCTCTTCGGTTCAATTCTATCAAATTTTTGACAAGACTATAAATCAAATTTTCTTGAATCGTAATCAAATCAGAAAGATCGATCCATGGTATTTCCGCCTCTAAATGACTGAATTCTGCTAAATGTCTGACCGTTCTGGATTTTTCGGCTCTAAAAGAATTGCTGATTGACCATACGGGGCCTAAACTGTAGATCATTGATTCCAAATATAATTGTGAACTCTGTGAAAGATATGCCGTTTCATCAAAGTATTTCACCTCAAATAGCGTTGATCCTCCTTCTACTGCACCTTTCACAAGTAAAGGTGGAGTTACCTCCATCCAGTTTTCTTTTTGAAACCATTCTCTGGCATACCTAAGAAAAGAACTCCTTAGTTTTCCAACGTTAATCATTTTTCTTGTTCTTAGTGTTAAATGCCTAAAATCCAAAAGGATTTCGTCACTCTGATACTCGCCAATTGGATAATCAATGTTCGCTATATTATATACCATTAAGTTGTTCACTTTTATTTCGTATCCACCTTCGATTGCTCGCGGGTCCTTTACCAATCTGCCTTTAACTTCAACCGAGGATTCAATGGTTAAATTCTTCGCCAGATTGGACGGACATACGGCTTGAATTACATCTCCTCTATCATCTCTAATTATGATGAAAGATTTTTCCTTTTGCTTCCTAATTCGATGTACCCATCCTCTAATACAGACGATCGAGTCTACTGTTATATCATTTTTAATGTCATGGATTCTTTTTATCATGATCATTAAAAACTGCAGATATTTTATTTATCTTTGCAAAACAGTATTGTTATCTCATACTTTAATTTTTACTCTCCACTCGTTTCCAAAGTTGAAAAATTTCAAACTAATGCATTTATCTTGTCTAAAATGATCTTTTTGAAATATCCTTAAATCCACAACTCCCCTAAAATCATATTCATTAAAAATATTATTAAAATAATTTCAGATGTTTCTAGGATTAATTTAGAGGCAGATTGATTTTAAAAATAGTTTAAATTCAAAGTACTTTTCAAAATATTCGAATTACGATGTTTATAAATGTGCATAGGGATATCTTGGATTATTCTTACATTGATTAGGATGATATTATATGAGTGTGAAAAATCAATGGGTCATCTATACGCTTGTATATGCTGCTGATAAGAAAGTTAATAATATAAACCTGTCTGTTTGAATTATTAGTATCATCTATATTATAATTTCAATACCATCAAAGCTAAAAAATCACTAATACATACCTATTGGTCTTAGTATTGCTCCGTTTTTATTTTTTAAATTATTTATTATTTTGGATAAAATGAAAAATAGAAGCCGCCTAGAAATTATAGCCATGATCTTGGAAACTGTAGGTGATGACGGTGCAATACAGGCTAAAATAATGTACAAGGTATATCTTTCTTTCCTACAAATGAAAGAATATCTGTCCCAGCTAATGAAGAATGACCTGATCATTTATGATGACGGAGCCCAAATTTACAAAATGACTGAAAAAGGCAGACGATTTCTAACACTGTATAAACAAATGACTGAGTCTATTACAATGACAAAGCCAATCCTTTAATTTTTTTCTTTTATCCTGTTATTTTTGATCATTTATAAATAAGTATTTGCAACAGTCAAATATGATTTTTGATACTGGGTTGAAATTAAGTGATTTGTCCTCGGGTGTATTTAAGAGAATTACTATCGAAAAGGAGGATATTGTAATTGGTTTAAAAAATAATATGTTGTATGCCTTTAATAATGTTTGTCCTCACAAAGGGGCTTCATTATCAAAGGGTAGTCTTAATGGTGATAATATAGTATGTTATATGCATGGGTACGAATACAATATCTTTACAGGTAAATTAGTAAATATGAAGTCCTGGAAAAAGGATGATACTTGGATCGAGCAAAATGAACGATGGAGATATTCTGATGATTTAAAAATCTATAAAACCATGATTGACAATGAAAAGGTCTTTATCGATTTAAACTGATATCCTAAAGTCATATCATTGTAGGGTTTGATTTTAGTATCTGTCTCCTATTCTGGGACTGAATCGCTCACAAGTTTATTGTTTTCAATTTTAACAAATAAAAACCTATTATCCTTGAAAATCAAGGTCAATTCGTTTTCACTTTCTTCAACATCGAGCAATTCTTGCCCCTTTATACCGTCAAATTTTGTCATAATAAAAATCAAATACAAGTCATATTTAAATTAAATTAAAATGTATTATCTTGTCGCTAAAAGTCTATGACTATGCTATTGGATTCTTTGGATATCTGTGATTTTTCGATGAAATCGTGTTTGCCCCAAGATACACGTGCCATGACGGAGATACTATTTTTTCCTTTGCCAAAAGATTCTACGGTGATTTCTAAATCCTTATGAAAGTCAAACAACTGTCGTCTAGCCTCCTCTTCTTCAAGTGGATAAAACGGTTCTTCATCTTTTACAATCATGATCCATATTCTATGATTTATCTTAGGATTTCTAGTCCAGAAAAATATGCCTTTTCTGATTAATTTTATTTTGTCTACTACCTTCCCATTGTTCTTGACATCAAGGTTTATTGACAATCTCAAATAATTATCATGTTTGTTGTAGGCCCTTTCCCAATTTTTTTGAACAAACACATCTCTTATTAAACCTTTGATGCTAAAATCCAGAGACATCGAAATCGAATTTGCTCCAAATACTTTTTCATTAGATTTGGAAAGGCTAATGTCACTAATATAATTGGCATTTTCCGTCAATTTAGATACTGAGAAGGTATCATTTATATCCTCAATATGTAGTTGTCTTTTATATATGCATGCTGAGGTTACACATGCTAAAGACAAGGAATTAGAATTTAAGATACATGATATAGATATCTCTATTTTATACATAATTCAACATGAATTACAAAAAAATCCCGACAACAAATTTGCTGGAGTAGTACTAAAACATCCACTTATACGTGAATACCGGCTCAAAATGTTGACCAACAAGATTGATCCACAAAAGGCATTGGAAGAATCGGTACAATCTGCAATAAAATATACTAATGATCTCGCTGGAATTATGAAATTGACTATTGGGAGTTGATTGAGAGGGTGAAAAACCTATGAAGTTCTGTCCAAAATGCGACTCCCGATTAAGGAATAGACAAGAAGAACAAATTCTGACTTGCCTAAAATGCGGTCACGTTATTGTGGGAGAGAATGAACCAAGTATATCTAATCCGGTTAACAGTGTTGCTACAACTGTATCAAGTTATGATTACTCTGATAACACGCTGAAAATAATGGACTCTGAAAAACCTATTGAAGGCTTACCCACTACAAATATTGAGTGCCCTAAATGTCAGAATAACTTGGCATTTTGGTGGATGTTACAAACGCGTTCGGCAGATGAAGCTACAACACAATTCTTTAGATGTACCAAATGCAGTCACACCTGGAGAAATTACTCTTAATTTTTCATTAATAGTGATCGGACGTATTAAACCACAACTAAATAGTTGATCAAATTGATGTTTACAGCAAAAACAAAATCGCCTGAGGAATGGAAGATAATTAATTCTGCGATATCTACTTTAGTGGATGAGGCAACTTTTGAAGCTACTTCTGAAGGTATCTCTTTTAGAGGTATGGACCCATCTCATGTTGCTCTGATTGATATTTTTTGGCCTAATACTGCTTTTGACAGTTACCAATGTGATTCCGAGCTTAAATTTGGTGTCCGTATTTCTGAATTCTCAAAGTTGATCAAAAGAACAGATAAGAAAGATGAGCTAGAAGTCTCTATTACAGATCAAGATGTATTAAGGATTAGAACTAGTGGAAGTTACAAAAGAGAATACAAAATGCGACTCATCGAAAGTTCTTCGGGGTCTACTCCATTGCCAAAATTATCATTTAATTCAAAACTAGTCTTATCTTTGTCTGCTTTTGATAAAATCCTCTCAGACATAGAGGTTGTATCGGAGTATGTTGAAATTGAATCATTTCCTGAACGAATCGAGTTCTTGGGAAAAAGCGACACCGGCGAAGCAATGGTTACTATGGAGCCTAACAGCGAGGGACTGGAAGATATTGAAGTGAAAGAGGAATCAAAAGCTACCTATAGTCTGGATTACTTGCTTAAGATTGTGAAATCTGTCAGCTCTGTCGGTGTTACCTCTGCAATAGAGTACTCCACAAAAATGCCAATACGACTTGAATTTAGAATCGCAAATATTGGACGTATTCATTTTTACCTCGCTCCTCGAGTTCAGGATTGAGGATCTTATTATTCGATGTTTAACTTTATTTTGTTTGTTTTGACCATGCACAAAGGGAATTATCTATTTCTAATTCACTTAGTTAAATGAGTGATCCATAAAGATGAGAATTGTAATGAAATTTGGTGGATCAGTATTGGATAGTCCATCAAAAATTATGACCATTGTAAAAATAATTAAATCCTACTATGACAATGAAAAAAAACCTGAAATGATATGCGTTATCTCGGCGATGACTGGAGTTACAGACAGGATAATCCTACTTTCAGAACAGATAGTAAGAGGAGATAAAAAAGCAATTGATAATTTTGTTACTGAAATAACTCAAAATCATATTGAAATTTTAAATCCAGTCATTCAAGATCCAATTTTGAGATCTGAAGCCAGGGAAGTTATCTTAGATATTATACAGGAATTTAAAGCTATATTGGATGGATTAGTGTTGATTTCGGAAATCACTCCCAGATCTTTGGATCATATGCTTTCCTTTGGAGAACGTCTAATGGCTCCAATAATTTGTTATTGCTTGAGAGATCAAGGAATTGATACAAAATATTTTACAGGGAAAGAGATCGGAATTATCACTGATTCAAATTACGGCGAAGCTAGTCCACTTATGAATACCACTAAATTTAGAGTGAGTTCAAAACTTGTACCTATGATAGCTCAGGGTATAGTCCCTATTGTGACCGGTTATATTGCTGGTGACCAGTACAATCATACCACTACTTTGGGCAGAAGTGGATCTGACTATACCGCTACAATAATCGCATCATGTATTGATGCAGATGTAGTGTATTTGTGGAGCAACGTAGATGGATTGATGACTGCTGATCCTTCAATAGTAGATGGTGCTAGGGTATTAGAAGAGATATCTTACAACGAAGCTGCGGAAATGGTTTTATTTGGCGCCAAGTACATCCATCCTAGAGCTCTTGAACCAGTACTAGATTCAAATATTCCTCTAAAAATTAGGAATGCATTTAATTTGGATCATCCTGGAACAACCATCACAAAGAATCTCAAAATTTCGAGTAATATTGTCAAGTCCATAATCGCTATTAGAAACACCGCTCTCTTAGATGTTGGCGGTGGAGGTATGGTAGGTGCCCCCGGTACAGCCGCAAGTATATTTGAAACTCTGGCGAATAATAAGGTAAATATTATGATGATATCTCAGGGCCCTTCTGAGTCTAGTATTTCCATAGTCTTAAGACATGATGACTTGGGAAAGGCAATTGCTTCTTTGGAACTAAAACTTTTGGGAAGAATTATCAAACATCTCAATGTATTGGAGAATGTTTCAATTGTGACTGTAGTTGGTTCGGGCATGCGAGGAATAAAAGGTATTGCTGGCAGGGTCTTTACTGCCATTGCTAAGAGTAATGTTAATGTAATCATGATAGTGCAAGGTTCCTCGGAATTAAATCTTGCTTTTGTTATAAACGATAGTGATTGCAATAAAGCGGTAAGGGCGTTGCACAAAGAGTTTGATTTGGATCATTAATCATAAATATACCTGCCCACTACGTCCAGTATAGCTGGATTCACCTTATTTGGATTCTGATAATTCTTAAAACTAAGGGCTACAAAAATCGGAATTTTTTTCTAATAAAGAAAAAAGATAAATGAACAAAGGACTCTAGTTTTTTTTGATTTGAGTACTGGAAAGTTGTACGTCGTAGGGGTTGGTCCCGGCCATCATGATCACATGACATTTCGTGCAAAAGAAGTCATTGAGCAAAGTCAGATTATAGTAGGTTACGATACTTATGTTACATTAGTTGAAGATCTCATTGAAGGTAAAGAAGTCTTTAGATATCCTATGACTCAGGAAGTCGATCGAGCAAATCAGGCTATACAGTTTGCAGAGGATGGTAAAATAGTTTCATTAGTTTCTTCGGGTGATCCTGGAATCTATGGGATGGTTGGTTTGATTTATGAAATCTTGGCTGAGAAAGGTTGGACCAAAAATCATGGAATTGAAGTAGAATGTGTTCCGGGAGTTTCTTCATTAAATTCTTGTAGTGCTTTGATTGGCTCACCGCTGATGACTGATTTTGCTGTCGTTAGTATGAGCGATCTATTAGTTCCCTGGGAAATAATTGTTAAAAGAGTTGAAGCAGCAGCACTTGGAGATTTTGTTACAGTCGTTTATAATCCATCAAGCAAAAAGAGGATACATCAGCTTAAGGATGCAAGAGATATTTTCCTTAGGCATAGGAGCCCTAACACACCTGTTGCAATTATAAAGGGCGCTTTTCGTGAAAGTCAGTCGATTGTAATCACAGATTTAGAAAGAATGCTTGATTATCCTGATCTTATGGGTATGATTACGACTATTATCATTGGCAATTCATCTTCGTATAATTACAATGATTTGATGATAAACCCCCGAGGGTATCGATCAAAATATCAACTAGTAAAGTAGAATTTGATAGGTTTCCAATATTTTTTAGTTATCTATAAATTTGCTGGGTGGTTTATCAAATAACATCTTGTCAGATAATGCTTTTACCTATGGTAATTTAATATTATTATATTCTAACTTTAACTATGAGAATGTAGGCCCAAAACCAGATAGTTTTAGACCTAGTGGTCAATTAACTTATATCGATCTTCCTGATTTCGTTAAAGCTCGAATCACTTTGTGTATTAATACATTTGATATAATTATGAAATCTAAGCCTGATAAGTTTCATACTAAAGTCATTCTGATAGCCGATAGTCAATTTAGCCAAATAATTGTTAATTATTTGAACCAGAATGGTGTATCGAGTCAGTATATCGAACAAGACAATACCTCAAAAAGTATTGAATCTGTGTTAAATAATCTAAATGCTCGGATTAATACGCTTAATAACCCTCCGGCTATTTATTTTGTTGGATCTGTTTGGCAAAAGGAGGTCTTCGACTCTATTATAGTTTCAAATTTTAAAGGTAAATTAAAGGTGGTTTTTGAAGGTGCTCTAGATCATCGACCTTATGATCTTATCCAGAGGGACAAGTTGACGGAAGAACCAAAGAAAGGTTCGAATTATTATAAACAGAAGGTTAAAAACAAAGCCATTGATTCTTTGCTCAATTACATTTTTTCAAATAAGAAAAAGTAAAAGAGCGATAACCACTTCCTGTTAATGTTGATGTACAAGTCAGAAAAGTTAATATCAGCATCAATCAAAAGGAAATGATGTTGCGGTCATCGTCTAGTTTGGTTAGGACACTGGCCTTCCATATATATTATTTATGTGGAGAAAGCCCGTAACCCGGGACTTTGTCGGAATTCAGACAAAGCGGGAATTCAAATCCCGGTGACCGCATATAAAGTAATATGATCTCTCGTGATATTGAATCTAGCGTTCATTGGTGACTTAATCTAAAAATATTGAAAATGTGACTTTGATTTTAAACTACAATATGGAAGTTAAGATTTTAGATAACTAAATGAGGCGTCTATGATGAATTGAAAGTATTGTCATAAATATATTTACAAACGAGGTTGTAGTAGTATATCGATATTAGTTGTAATTCCCTTCATTCAAATTATTTATTGATGATTTTCAAGTTTTTTTATTACTTGATCTCATAGAAATACCCCTGATTACTTATTCTGCCTTATTTTAAACATACTTTAATAGAACTTTCAAAAAATTGCAATTTCTCTTATACTGGGAGGGAAAAAAACTACTCTAAGATCCACGATAAGATTGATATGTTGATTAGGTTTGGATATACATTTGCTCTCCTACCAATTTTTATATCTTTATCTTAGAGTTATTAAATGAGTGAATCTAATCTTGTTAAAACTACTGAGCAACAGCCTCATGATCAAAGAATCTGTCCATGCTTGTGGTTTGATTCACAGGCCGAGGATGCCGCAAACTTCTATGTTTCAATTTTTAAAGACTCAAAGATTGTGGGTGTCACTCGATATGGTAAGGAGAGATTTGAAATTCACCATATGAAAGAAGGAACAGTAATGACTGTAGAATTCCAACTATAGGGACAAAAATACCTCTGATTAAATGGGGGTCCATTATTTCAATTTAATGAATCTATTTCCTTTCAAATTGCATGTGATACTCAAGAGGAGATAGATTATTATTGGACCAAACTTTCAGATGGAGGAGATACCAATGCACAACAATGCGGTTGGTTAAAGGACTGATATAATCTTTCATGGCAAGTAATCCCTAGGTTTTTATCTCAAATGATGAAAGACAACAACGCACGGAAATCCCAGAGTATTATACATGCAATGTTACGCATGAAAAAGATCAATATTCCAGATCTACAGGCTGCATATAATAATGGATGATTTGTTACAATATGTCCCTATCCGAATATCTTTATTTTGATATACTAACAGATATTTTCGGTGTCATTTCCGCCTTTTAGGATTCCATCAGAATTTTCAAAAAAAATAGTTTTAATCGATCTTCAAGGTCTTGTTTGCCACAACAAGACCAGTTAGTGTCATAATACCTGCAAATATTAGCAAATAGTAAAAGTAGATCCAGTTGACACCTGAAAGATTTCCGGATATAATTATTTCTCTACCAAACGATGATGAAAATGAAACTGGATTGAGATTAGATATAAAAAGCATCCAAGGTGGAAAATTGTCATTTGGAAATAAAGCAGTGCTTGCGAACATTAAAGGTAAATTTATAAAATTCGATATAACCGTTGGAATCTGCCAGTCAGAACTGGTCATCGTTAGAATGAGATATATGGAAGATAAACCCAAACTCAGCAGCAATAATGAAATCATGAACATTATGATTCCGTACGCGTCTGGGATTTGAACCCCTAAAATTATCACTCCTAGAAATACTATAGGTACTTGAAGCATACCTCTTGAAGTAGCTCCAAATACTTTTGATAGGAAAATAATATAGTTCCTCGTCGGAGAGACCATAATTCTTCGAACATATCCAGATTTCTTGTCTTGGATTAAGCTTAAGGAACTAAACATTCCTACAAACAGCATAGATGTAGAAAGTTGACCGGCAAGCAAAAATGCAATGTAATTGTCGGTATGAAAAAAGTCTTGAAGGAATTCGAGGGGTGCAAAGGCAAAACTACTTCCAAAGAATACTATCCATAATAGTGGCTGTACTATACTGAGTACGATTACGGCAGGATTTCTGAAAGTATTTTTTATTTCTCTTACATAAAGACCAATGAATTGATTAAAAGACCTAACGATTTTAAACAATGAGATCGATTTTTTATTGTCCATTTTCTTATTCTTGGTTATGTTATCGTACAGTTTCAATCTCTTCAAATCTCTTTCCGGTGAGCTGAAGAAATATTGACTCTAAATTGGGTTTTTCGATCTTAATTGATTCTATATTATTACTGTTGTTAACCGTAATTTTTGAAATCAATTCTGACAAAATAGTCTCAGCGCTATTTACTCTAAACCTTAGTTTCATTGATTTATCTATATCTGGTTTGATACTCTCTGCATCTTTTGGCAATCCAATCTGAGAGATTTCTAATATTCCTTCAATTTTTAGCAAATGGTCAAATTCAAATGTATTAAAAAAGGATATTTCAATGATGTCTCCCATAGAAAGCGATTTCAATTGTGTAGGTGATCCTTTCGCAATGATTTTGCCATTGTTTATGATTGCTATGTTGTCGCATAACGCATCTGCCTCTTCGATATAATGCGTTGTAAGAAAAATTGTAACTCCATACTTAGAGTTAATATTTTTAATTAGCCTCCATAATAGTTTTCGAGTACTTACATCTAGTCCAATCGTAGGTTCATCCATAAATAAAATTTTAGGATCATGCAACAAGGCCATTATGATCTCTAGTTTTTTTTTCATTCCCGTCGATAATTTCCCAACTCTTTTTTGGTCTACATCTTTTAACTCCAAGTATTCAAGAAGATTAGTAGCTTTTTCCTTCCACCCTTTACCTATATTGTGTAACCTTGCTTGAATGTGTATGTTCTCCATTACTGTCAATGACTCGTCCAGTATCACTTCTGAGGAAATCCATCCTATGTTCTCCCTAACTTTAAGTGATTGTGTATCTGCATCATGACCCGCAACATACGCCTTCCCTTTGGTCGGTTTGGTTAAACCCGTTAATATCTTTATAAGCGATGTCTTGCCTGCACCATTAGGTCCCAGTAATCCGAAAATGCTCTCATACTTTATTACTAGATCCAAATTATCAATCACCCTAAGGGAACCATATATTTTTGAAATCCCTTTGCATTGTATGGCGAGATTCTCAGTCATGGGGGAAATATACCGAACCAAAAAATGCTATCATTATTTAATTTTCTAAACTAGATAAATACTTTGGTCCTATTTGGACCAAATAAACAAGTCAGTTTAACATGTATGGTATATCTGAACTACTAGTGGGATAACTATACAAAGTACTATTTCTAAGGTCAGAAGTAGTCAATCCTAGCTTGATTGCAAGCGAAAATATGTTAATTACTTCTTCTGCATGAGGACCTATCAAATGTGCACCTAAAATTTTGTCTGTTTCGTTATCAATTAATACTTTGAATCCGGAACAAGTTTCACACATGCGTTTCGAAGTGTACCCATTAGAAGTATCTTGATAATTTACTCGAAAGTTAAACCCGCCTTTCTTGAGTTCCATTTCATTCTTCCCAACGGATGCTAACGCTGGAATGGTAAATACCACTCTTGGTATCTCATCATATTTCGCTTTAACCGTGTTTCCACTCAGCAAATTACTAGCAACAAGTTCTCCCTCAAACCCTGCCTTGGGAGTTGCATTTGGATTTTTACTTGCGACAACATCTCCTGCCACGTAAACATCTGGATTTGATACACTTTGTAAGAAATCATTAACCAATATCCCATTAGACGAAGATTTGACATTGCCTTTTTCTAGATTCAAGTTTTTAATGTTTGCTATTCTTCCAGCACCATGTACGATCAAATCCGCCGAATTGAATTGACTGATATTTTTCCTTCCCATCAATGGTTTCGGGATTCGAATTAACCAATCGAGCTAAAATTCCTTCACTCCTATCCTCTAATTTTGATTTTTGGATACTTTCTATTGTGGTGTTCATAATCACGTTAATTCCAACGTCCTTGCATTTTTGTAAAAGAAGTTTCACTAAAACCGGATCAAAATGATTCAATGGGCTCTAACCTCTATGTATTATAGTTATCTCTTTTACTCCTGCTCTAGCTGCAATATGAGCGAATTCAAATGATATAAATCCGCCTCCAATAAAAATAATTTTATTTGGCAATTTCTTATGCTCAAAGGCGAGAAATTGATCGCTTGTTGTAATCAATTCCGAACCTTTCATCATCAAGTCAACAGGCTTTGTCCCAGTGGCTATTACTATTTTTTTCCCATAGATGGTTGATTCCCACTCTACCTCTGAATCGGAATTTCTTTCCGAGCGTCTTATAATTCTTATATCATTTGAACCTTTAAACTCTGCTTCGCCGTGATATGTATGGATACCGTCCTTCATGTAATCATTTTCTCTTTGGATTACAAAAGGTTCTGTAAAATTTTTCTCGAACCGAATTAAATTTGACCACTGTATTTTTAAGTACTCTGGAATAAAGATGCCTTTATTCCGATACCTGGCATGGGCATCGACAACTTTGGCCGCTTCAACTAGGATTTTTTTAGGCTCACATTCGCGTAATGCACAGGTTCCACCGAACGGAAGGGAGTCAATTATGGCTAGATTCCACCCTTTAGACCTTATCGTTTGAGCAACAGTAGTTCCCGCAGTGCCAATTCCTATTACTATTAGATCATATTTTTCTTCAGCTTCCAACTTCTATTGTTTGAATTCCAAATTATAAAAAAATTCGAACCCGATGGGTAGTATGACCTGAGAAAAAGGTTAAATGAAGTTTACAAGTTTACACTCTTACTTTCTAAATTTAATATTATCATAAAAATCTTCTTTTTGATACATATTTTTTCTCGAAACTCTTGTATCGCATTTCTGATATGTCAAACTCAGATAGTTTATCTGGAGCTGTGTAAATTTGTTTAAAATATGATCTAAACAATTTCTAAGGATAAACAATTCTTATGAATTAAAATTTTTTGGTTTTCTATTAGTGCTTTTTGAGAATCTCTAACAATTATAAACTGTATGTTGTTGCTACTATACCATTAACTAAAAACATGAACGTTGAAACGTCTCTCAAGAATATTGACGATGGGTGGTATTTTTTTATCGATATTGTTGGTTCATCCAATCCAAATTTATCTATCACTTGCCAATTAGAAAAAATCAACAAAATAAAAGGTTTGATAGCGAAATATCTCGAATCAGTAGGGGAGCCGGCTATTTACAAGTCCTTTACAGGTGATGGTATGTTAATTGTATTCTTAAGGTACGAATATCCTTTAGACCTTTCTATTTTTATTCATAAAAATATCTTGGAATTTAACTTGGTGGTCTTAGAACCTGAGAAGATTTTTGTAAGAATAGGTATTGGTTTTGGATCTTTTTTGTCATTTCAGGATGGGGTTCATAAAGAATTTGCCCCATGGGGACATGAACTAGTCTTAGCCAGAAGAATAATGGATATTGCAAGACCAAATCAAATACTTTTGACAGACTTTGCATATCAGAAAGTTAAAAATGATTATTTGTTTAACAAAAACAAATACGGTTTATGCCTTTATGATAAGGGTAAAATAATGTTAAAGCATCACAATGAACTTGAAAATGTTTATTCCTTCTTTAAAGAAGGCGAATATGGCAACAATTCTGATATCGAATTTAGTTTAGATCTCAAACCCCTAATTCTATATCAAAAATTTGATGACACATTTGTAGCACCTATTCAAAATTTTTGTGAAGCAAGATTTGGTACGATTCTGGGCAAATTTCGTGATTTAACTAACCCATCTAAAGGATTGGAAATTGGCTTATTATCTACAGGTTTAATATATCAAGTTCTTTTTGAGAATGGCCAAGAGTATGTATCTGCTACATATTTGCCCCCTGGAGAATATTGGGAAATCCAAAATAGTGAGCCCCTTAGCTTGCTAAGTCATCAGGAAAAGTCATTAAGAAGGCTAAAACAATCAAAATTAGTTAACAATTTCAGATTCCTTATTATGGAGAAAGAAAAACTAGATAATGATATACGAGACAATCAGAACAGCTCCTTACTTTTCATCAAATGGCATTCTGAAAACAATGTAAATCTGTTCTTTATTGATTCCTCTGAAATTAACACAATACTTGTCAAATATCCAAAAATAGTTCATAACGTTGGATTGGGCTTTTGGGATGGAAAATATGTACTTCAATTCGGGCCTATTATGGAGTACATTAATCCGAAGGATAAAATTCATCCATTGATGAGAAGGCGGTTTTGGCTCCATGCTCATGGGAGTGAAACATATAATCAAACTAGCCAATTTTTTAATGAACTAATTAATTTAGCAATAAAAGGCAAGATGATCAAAGTTGATCATAACTACTACAACAAAATCATAAATGGAAAATGATTTGGTTTTTTTAAGAATAGTACTTTAATGTATTTGTTTTTTAATTTTTTTGATAAGTTCAATGGATCTATCAAAACATTAATGAAAATATCTTCACCGAGTCAGTGCAATCCAATAAATCTATTTCGCCTATTGATACATCAGCAAAATCTTAATCAAGTATTTTTGTATAAAATTATCAATTAGATAATACTTTTATTAGCACAGGTGAAATAACAAGTATGGATTTCATTAGCCATAATCTCAAAAGGATGAATCAAAAATTTACTGTAAATTCTGCCGATCTGAATTTTATTCCAAAGAAAAATTTGTCTGAACTCGAGCAGTTGAACAATAAGATGATGGATTCCATGCGTATTAAATTACAAAACCCTGATGGAACATATGGTGACCGCAGCAGTTTTCAAAAAATGGTTGATCAAACCCTTGGCCATGATTTATCCATAGTTTCGGAATTGACAAGAGATTATCTCGAATCTAAAAAGAAAAAATTGGATGAGTAGATCGAGATTGACTGAACCGTCAAGTTAGAATAAGGAACTTTTTATTATCTGTGAATGATGGTAAGTGGGCTATATCCACACCTTTTACGATTTTGAATGTATTATAATAAAACTAGGCAAATAAGATGTCACCCGAGGTGATCTGACTTTATGGATAGCAATCCAAATTCTAACCCCTTTCAATAATACCTTTATCGGTCTATTTTGAATATTCTCTACGTTTTGTAAAAAAATCGAGGTTTCATAAGGGTATGGCCTTTTTAATTTTTTCAGAAAAATCTTTCAATTCATTTGAGCAATTTGATTGTGTATCTATTTGTGTTCTGCCTTTTATTGATAAGTTGAGCCTGATTTTCCCTTGTCTTCATATGCCATCAGTATGTCAAATATCGTATGAAAATACTATTAATACATTATAATCAATGTTCCTAACAATACTGTCAAAATTTGTTACTTATGAACAAGTTGAAGTCACGCAGTCTGTACTTTTCTAGATCGACGAAAGAGTATATAAATTAAATGGGTGTAATCTTTTTATTTTCTTACATCCTTTTGGATAGCATCATCAAATGTTATATATGATACTTGGAGAAACTTACTCCAATAGCTATATGACAATTACAATCTGTGTTGATTGAATTTAATAGTCTGGATTCTCGCACCTCCACCGATTGAATTAACTGGCATTTCCTTCATAGTGGAACTAATCGTATATCGTACAAATATGGGGTTGCTGTATAATAATTATAAATGGAAATTACCATAAAGACATTTATATCATTTTGTTGTTTATACTATGTTTTGTCATCTGAAATTATTGGTTCAAAATTGTCTGCTCGTTCTAAAAGTGATCTCATTGATAAAGTGTTTGAAGCAATTACCACAAGTGGTGAAGAGGGTGTTTTTCAGACCGAGTTGTGTAAATCTTTTTCACTAGATAGTAGAGATGGATCAAGATTGGTGGGTAATTTAGAAAAACAGTCTTTGATTACACGTGAAAAAGCTCTCTATCGTGGAAGATGGACATACAAATTAGTAGTAAAAAAAACTATATCCATGGAATCTGAAGAGCCACGACCTATCGACGTCAGCATGGTGGAGGGAGCCCCGTGTCTTTGTTGTTCTTATCAACATTTATGTTCAAATGAAGATGAATCAAATCCATATAGTCCCGCAAAGTGCCAGATTATAGAAGAGTGGATTGTAACTTCATTTGATAAATTTATGATAAATCAACAACATGATTCCTCACCAGAATATATCTGACATTCGATAAACAGTTTTTAAATTAATAAAAATTATTTTTTTTAATAAAAATAAATTAAATAAAAACCATTAACTACCATGTTGCATTAAATGTCTTTGGAGCTGAGCTAAATCCTGATTCAATTATTGCATTACCGTTCACAGACCAATCAATGTTTTGCATAGTTTGATTATTTTGTACAAGATTCATCCTAAAAGCTTGATCCGAAATGGGTGTTTCAATTATTGAACTAATGTTTGTGTCAGTGTTAGAAAGTAATTGTGGTCTTCCATTTACAGGAATGTCTATAAAAGATTTTGAATACTCCCCTAATGATTTGCCATCGGCAATTAATTCATAATCGATCTTTGAAGTTGTTAAAGCTTGACTGGTAGGATTCTTGATATTAAAAACGACATTTAGAGTAGCTGTATTGTTGTCATCAGAAATATCTTTGAGCTCTACATTTTTGATAATAATGCTCACGGCCTCCAGATCAGGCAAGGTTATTGTTAATATTAACGGTAGTAAGACGATGACTCCTACTATGACTATAACGGTACCTATTAATACTAATCTACGTCTGCTTAAAAACAATTCTTATCGATTTTATTTGTAAAGTATTGGTATTAAAAAACTTTGTTTATAGTAATATATTATGGAGAATGCTAAATACATTCGCTGATGAATATTTTTGACCCTGTAATTGTATGGATTCACTTGCTGTTTTCATCAATCTGGGTTGGCGGTGCTGTCTTTTTGGGGATTGTTTTGGCTCCATTCTTAAAGAAAACCATACCTGATGCAAATCAAAGGGTATCTTTTATGGTTACAGTAGGAAGGAGGTTTAATTACTTAGGTGGTTCATCTCTAATTATACTTGTAATTACCGGTATATATAACGCTAGGACTTTCTTCAGTCAACCAAATCTATTTCTCGAATCAAATTATGGCTATATACTACTGACAAAAATTATCTTGGTGAGTATCATGTTTGCAATATATGTAATTCACATAAAAATTCTAAACAAAAATGTAGAACAAAAAATAGTTGAAAAGGATGTGCCAGATGAATATTTTACAATTCTGAGAAAACGAATCATAATACTTGGTAGAATTACGGTTGGATTGTCCATCTCTATTTTGTTTCTGGCAGCGCTCTTAGATAGAGGTTTTAGTTTGTAACAATTTTAATAGATTCCATGTCTCTCTCCATTATTATTTGAAATTGTTTTGAATCATTAGTGATTTTATGGCCTTTCCTGTGTATTTGTCATCATCAAGAGTAATTGAAACTTTATCTTTTGTCTTAGGATTCAGGTCGATAATGACGATCTCGTCATCAACCATTACTTCAACAGTCAATATTCGTCGAGTAAGGGAAATGTCTTTTATTTCCACATAAATATTCATAAGACTGCTTTTATCCTTCATTGACAAGTTCATTAAAAAATATAATGCATTGATAAATGATTCTAATAGTGAAAATGTAATTGCTTCATAATCTGTCCTTTTAGTTTGATTGTTTTCAACCTGATTATTTTTTATTTCGTGCTTTTCAGAACTTTGAGATTCTGATTCTGATGACGATACCTCGTTTACAATTTTTTCTGTAATGTTCCAATATATTTCTCTAGTATCTGAACTGAGTGTGTCAAAAATTTTTACAAAATCTTGAATGATTGACTCTATTGATAACTCTAAAACATTATTTTCGAGTATTTTTAACGATACGTTTACAGTGTGATAATTAAATTCGTGACCCATGAATTTGGTAAATAGCATTAACCTCCCATATCTTATATAATGATGATTACATCCTGATATTCTATTGACTAATCTTACAAAATAATCCACCGAAGATTGATTTGTTCCTATGCAATTTAGCTTTGAGATAATTATTAACTTCATGATCTTTTTGAAGTAATGTTGAAATTGATCTGGGTGATCACTAAAATCATAATTAACTACTTCTATTGCCAAGACTTGTACTTTATCGTTTAAAAACCTGATTTATAATTTTTTGACTTTGACTTTTGCGATTTTTATATTTGGTTAGTTATTAGTTACCCCTTGAAGATATCAGAGATAAAGAGTTTAATTTATTATTATCTATTAAAGGCATACATATTATAAGAATTTTATATTTCAAGGTCTATACCATTTTGAGAATCTATCCTCAGCGGTAAGCTTATTCTTGAATTGTTTCAATAAAAATCCTAAAATAATGTGGTATTTGTAAACGAATGACATTCCAATTGTAATGATACCTGCCAAAACAAATCTAATCCCAATTTCTTTAAATCCTGCTGTGAATGCATTAACAAACCAATCAATCATTATGAATGCTATCCCAAAAAGCATTACCAAAATCCCTACTGTAATAAATGCTTTAAATAATGGCAAATCTGTCTTTTTTGATATTTGAATTCTCCATCCTAGATGTATCTATTATTGCATGGCAGATAATTATGTCTATATGTACCTGTCGATTCGTAAATCCAGATCACAGAACTCATTATCGAGGTCTAAAAGCCTGCAAGAATGGGGTCAGGGGGTTTCATCAATTCTCTCAACAGAGAAGTAGCATATGTCCCTTTAGGGGCAGAAAACTGAATTACTAAATGCTCGCCTTCAGCGAAATATGCAAAATCTTTACAAAAATAACTTGCTTGTCTAAAACCACCGGCTTCGCTCAGCTCTTGCATCTCCTTCACAAAAAAATCTTTTGAATTTACTGACTCTTCGTGCATTATTTCCCTAACCAATTTGTCGAATCTATTTTTTCCAGGCTGGAATGAATATCCTGGTAATCTGATAACGGGAATACCTTGAATCTTGTCTTTTCCAAAACTACTTCCTGAATACTTGCGAATTTTGCCAAATTCTAGATCATTCTTGTTTATATCAAAACATAGATCACCATCCTTTGGAATAATCAATGAAAATTCATTTTCAATTGCCGTACTTAAAGTTCTATTAAATAAGTAAGCCTGATATGCTTGAACAAATAATCTGCGAATAGTAATTGGAACAGTCCTAAGTACCTTAATTGATTCACTTCCATTTATAATCTCTCGAGCTAGATTTCTTTCAATATCCATTCCCTTAGGGATTTGTTCTAACAAAGAAGGGTTATTTTTAACATCTTTGAGTTTTTCCCTAATTTCTTTACTATATTTAGTATCGTAAGTACTCGTATAGGTTAGTAATAACTCTACTGCTTCATCAAACCTACGCTTTATTATAGATTTTCCAACCAAGTGAGTCACTAGTCTCTCACTTCCAAACCTCTGTAATCCATAATAATTCCCTATTTTATCAATTTCTGAAGCAAAATTATTCAGGGTCTTTGAATTAGCTTTAAGTGGATTAGTAATTTTTATTCTAAATGCATTGCCAATTAGAAAGTTTTTTCCTATGGGTCTTTTTGCAAATCCCAGAAGTGTCAGTTTTATTTGGTTAGTAGTGAAATCTTTAATCGCTTGTTTTGTACCTTTTTTGAATCTATTTGATGTAGCATACTGGATAGTGGTTGCCTTTGCATCTTTTAGGCCCACAATCTTCAAGATAATGCCTGTTCTTCTCCTTATAAGGAATATAGCGTGTGCAGAATCAATACCATTTTTTTCTAATTGATAAAATGGAAATATGTGGGTATCGTCTTGAACTTTCTGTATACTGGCAAGATATTTGCTGCTAAGTAATTCCTTGACCTGAAAGTCTTCATTTTTTTTCTTGATTGATCCTCCAATACCTTGACTGCTTGTAGCATACAAGTTAATTCCTGCAAGCCTGTCTATAGAGGGGGAAGGATTTGAGATCATGAGGATCTTGTTCTTTCAGATTCAAATAAATAGGATACAAAGAATAAAGATAAAATCATTGATAATTATTTTCTATAAGAAATTAGGCTAATATAAAACCATATCTTTTATTCAGTAAAACATAAATCGTATTTTGCGTATATCAATCAAGAGTAATTAATGTTTAGAAGAATAATCCATTCCTTAGGAAGTGATCATAGAATATTTGGAATACCGAATAACAATATTATTATTAATGATGCAAAACAATTATTTCTTATTACGCTTTTGTCTGTTTTTTTGATTTCTTCATATATTTCTATTAATATGAATTTTGCTAATGCCCAACTAAATTTTGATGATTTTATGAAGCAAACTCAAAAAAGTATTCAATCTACTATTGAAAATAGCAATAACAATGATAATAACGACAACAATGAGTGTAACAACAACATTTCTATTCAATCTCAAACAAACGATAATGGTAAAACTACAAGTACTACACGAAGTACTTGTGATGACAAAACAACTACAAGTACGACCACCAATAATGGTCAATCAAATGCACTAAACAAAGACTTAAACGGCACTATATCGAGTTCAGAGATTAACCCGGTCAATGGTACTGTCATAAATAGTTTATATGGAAATTGGTCCCTCTATGCTCGAGATAACGGAAGTAAGGACTTTAATGCAAGTTTTATCAAACAATCTAATCATCCTATTGATACAACCGCCACAAATGTAACTAATACTATCACTCCTAGCAATACACCTCAGAATAACGAAACATCTGGGTTAACATCGACAAACACCACATCATATAGTTTATCTAATTTCTTGGCAAATTCGGTCCAACAACAGAATAGCGACGTTACGTATTCAGGAAAAATAGATGTCATAAAAGAGACTCGCTCTATTAACGCCACCGTTTCTAACGAAACAAACAACTTTAAAGGTGTTGGTGTCTCAATTTCAATCGCTGACAATAGAATCTTAATAGTTAACTTTGATTCCGCTAGTCCACTTTACAAAGAATTTGAAAATATTCCAGTTATAGGTTTGGTAAAGTAGCGGGAATTTTGGTTTAAAGTTTTGTGATTCTCTGGCCTAACTTTTATTTCATCTTTTTGAATCATCAGAGGATACAATAGTTGCCAAATTGTGCAGTTTGATTTACAAAAGTGTATAAGTAGTATGTTATTAAATATTAAGTAGTAATCATGTCTCAGAGTAATACTCTTTCTTTAAAGGTGCTTGAAGCATACACACGAGATGTTGGTCGTGGTGTTGCCAGAATTGATTATGATTCTATGGATGCTTTAAGCGCATCTACAGGTGATGTCGTGGAAATTAGGGGGAAGCGCAAGACAGTTGCAAAATGCTTACCTCTTTATCCTTCAGATGAGGGTAAGGGCATTATTAGAGTTGATGGTTTAGTTAGAAATAATGCCGGTGTAGCGATTGGTGATACAGTAATTGTTAGAAAAATTAAAGCAGTTCCCGCAGAAAAGGTAATTGTAGCACCATTAGAAGCTATTCCACCAATAGATGAACGATATCTAGCAGATGCTCTTGAAAGTGTACCACTTATCAAAGGTGACAACGTTATGGTACCGTACTTTGGTGGTAGACTTACTTTTCAAGTTATAGGTGTTACACCTGGACCTGGTGTAGATGCTGTTTTAGTTACACAAAAAACCGTATTTCACATTGCTGAACGTGGAGAAACACTGCGTGGAGTACCACAAGTAACTTATGAAGACATTGGCGGACTAAAAGATGAAGCACAGAAAGTTAGAGAAATGATAGAGCTTCCTCTAAGACATCCTGAAATATTTGAAAAATTAGGTATAGAAGCTCCTAAAGGAGTGCTGCTTTATGGTCCACCAGGAACTGGTAAAACATTATTGGCAAAAGCAGTTGCCAATGAAAGTAATGCTCATTTTGTAAGTATCTCGGGCCCAGAAATTATGAGTAAATTCTACGGAGAATCAGAAGCAAGATTACGAGAAATATTTAAAGAAACAAAGGAAAAGGCTCCTTCTATAATGTTTATAGATGAAATTGATTCTATAACTCCAAAGCGTGAAGAAGTAACAGGCGAAGTTGAGAGAAGAGTAGTATCTCAATTATTATCTCTAATGGATGGTTTAGAAGCTAGAGGTAAAGTTATTGTTATTGCAGCCACAAATAGACCTAATGCCATAGACCCAGCATTAAGAAGACCTGGTAGATTCGACAGAGAAATAGAAATCAAGGTTCCAGACAAACGTGGCAGGTTAGAAATCCTTCAAATCCATACAAGAAACATGCCATTAGACTCCGATGTAAACCAGGAAAAAATAGCATCAGTAAGTCACGGATTTGTTGGTGCTGATTTAGAATATCTGTGTAAAGAGGCTGCTATGAAGTGTCTAAGAAGATTACTGCCTGAATTAAATCTTGAAGAGGAGAAAATCAACCCTGATGTATTAAACAAATTAGTTGTTACGATGAATGACTTTGAAAATGCTATAAAGGAAGTAATGCCTTCCGCAATGAGAGAAGTGTACCTTGAATCCCCCGATGTAGAGTGGATAGATATTGGTGGGTTAGACGAAGTAAAAAGAGAACTCCAAGAAGCAGTGGAGTGGCCATTAAGATATCCTGACTTGTATACCAAATTGGGTCACTCTGTTCCTAAGGGAATCTTGATGCATGGTCCATCAGGTACAGGAAAAACAATGCTTGCCAAAGCAGTTGCTACAGAGTCTGAAGCCAACTTCATAAGCGTAAAGGGACCTGAGCTGCTTTCAAAATGGATCGGTGAATCAGAAAGAGGAATTAGAGAAATTTTTAGGCGAGCAAGACAAGCAGCACCATGCGTTGTTTTCTTTGATGAAATTGATTCTATTGCTCCTATAAGAGGGATGGAAGGAGTAAACGCGGGTACAGAAAGAATGGTTTCACAATTGCTAACTGAGATGGATGGTATTCAAGAATTAAATGGTGTAGTTATAATAGCTGCTACGAACAGGCTGGACATGATTGATAGTGCATTACTTCGACCTGGAAGGTTTGACAAAATTGTGTTTGTACCAAAACCAGATATTAGTACAAGGCTTAAAATACTCGAAATTTATGCAAAAGAAAAGCCTCTAACTAGTGACGTCAATTTACAAAGAATTGCAGAACTCACTGATGGCTTTAGTGGTGCTGATATGTCCGCAGTCGCAAATACTGCTATCTCATTAGTGCTACACGAGTACCTTCAAAAATACAGCAATCCTGAAGATGCAGCAAAACATGCCTCTGAGGCTCATGTTACTATGAAGCATTTTGAGGATGCTGTAAAGAAGATAAAGACCCAAAGAGATATGAAACCAGGCGAGAAGCTTACTTTGTCACAGTATAGGTAATCTCCACCTTTTTATTTATTTTATTCTTGGGAAAAAATCAACTCATCTATTTCAAAAAAATTAATTTATTAACTGTTATTTGAAATCTGATATATTGTATCAAGGCTATTTGGAAACCAAGATTAAAGAAAGTCTTGCAATAATTGACCTTGGGTATAATTCTATCAAAGTTTCTATTTATGATATTTACAAAAATGGACATTATAAGAAACGCTTTCAAAAACAGGAATATGTACAAATTGGACATGAATTAAACAAAAACAATAATCAGATTCCAGAATCTAATATTGGGCGTACAGCCAAAGCTGTGGAGATTTTTAAAAAAGAGTTAAAGAATGAAGGTGTAGATAGCTTAATACCTATCGCAACGAGTGCTGTGAGGGATGCGAGTAATCAAAAATTCGTAGTGGAAGAGTTGAGAAGACAAACTGGAATTTCGTTTAATATATTATCAGGACCCGAAGAGGGATTTTTTTCTTATTTGGGTGCACAATCTTATATTCATGTACCACACGGTTTTTTTTTCGACTTGGGTGGTGGTAGTTTAGAATTGATGCATGTTGTTGATTTTAAGATAGTAAAGACATTGTGTTTGGATTTAGGTGTATTACGGTTATCTGATAATAATGTTGTTTACAATAATCGCCGTGACGATGTTGATGGATCCAACTCCCGCATTAATTATGAAAATTTGGAGTCTTTTCTTTATAGAACCATTCCATCCATGAGTCAATTAGGTTTATCTGGTGTTAAAGATTTAAAATTGGTATCAATTGGGGGGACAGTAAGAACACTATACAAATTCGTCTCTCGAATGTTTGAACTTCCTGTTTCTTATTCGCATCAAAATATGGTTCTAAATAAAAGAATGATGCACCTTACGAATAAATTTCTTGGACAACTTTCACTAGATGAGTTATCTAATTTAAAACTAATTGAAAAGCAGAGATCTAAAACCATCACAGTAGGAAGTTTTGTGGTAAAAATATTGATGGAAAAAATGAAATTCGATAGTTTATTAATCTGTCCTACTGGTCTGAGGGAAGGAGTTTTAGAACATTACCTTTATTTTAAAATGGATAAGCAATATCGTAAGAGAAAAAAGTTTGTTGAAATAAATAGTGAACCACTATTTGTGATCGAAAACAACGGGAATAATACTTCGAAGACGAATAACGAAGTATCTATAAAATCTAGTGAATATGCAGATTTGTTTAATAAAGGCAAGTCATCGTCCTTGTTGGAATCCAATACCTTTGCTTTTCCTAGAAAACTAACCAGTTTCAAGATAAATAGGTTAATTTAAGAAGAGACTAAAAATTTTAAATATTTAGAATCGGATTATGTTTGTTAATTTATAATATTCTATAGCATAAACTCTTTAAATGGATGTTGTCACTAGGGCTGAACTAATACAGAGGCCTCCAACTGAAGAAGTCGTCACCAAGGAGGAATTGATCACATTGTTAAAAAATAAGTCCTCTCCCAATCATTACATAGGTTTAGAAATTTCCGGAAAACTGCACTTGGGCAGCTTAATATTGACGGGGTTTAAGTTAAACGATTTTATAAAAGCAGGCTTTAGAACTAATGTATTTTTAGCTGATTGGCATACATATATCAACAATAAACTAAACAATGATTGGGATCTGATCTCCAATGTCTCAAAGTATTATGAAAAAGCATTTAGTTTTTTTTGTCCAGGGGTGAACATACTACATGGAACAAAGCTCTATGAAGAAAACAAAGATTACTGGAAGAATTTTGTTCTTTTTTCTAAGCAAATAACTCTTTCAAGAGCTCTCAGGTCGCTCACCATAATGGGTAGGACTGAACAAGATTCATTGGATTTTTCGCAACTTTTGTATCCATCAATGCAGTCTGTGGATATCAAGGCGATGGATCTAGATATCGTGCATGCAGGAACAGATCAGAGAAAAATTCATATGTTGGTTAGGGAGGTTTTCCCAAAACTAGGTTGGAAGGTTCCAGTTTCTGTTCATCATCACATACTGCCTGGATTAACTGATCCTAATATGTCAACAAATTCATCAATTGAACGAAATTCTGAGGATGCTAAAATATTTACAAAAATGAGTAAGAGCAATCCGTCTGGAAGTATTTTGATTCATGATAATGCTGAAGAAATTTCAACAAAAGTTAAGAAGGCGTATTGTCCATCTAAGATAACTCAAAATAATCCTATTTTGGAAATCATAAACTATGTTATTTTTCATGAATTTGAGGAGTTTATATTGGAAAGACCTACAAAATATGGTGGAAATATTTCTTATTACTCATTTGACGAACTCAAAGTGGATTTCGAAAATGGCCGGATTCATCCCATGGATTTGAAAATGTCAACCAGCATATACTTGGATAAGATTATAGCACCAGTCCGCAATTACTTGGAAAATGATTACAGGAAGACTTTTCAGTCGTAATATTGAGAATAATGGTGATTTTTTACTTTTAGAATCTCTCTTTAAGCAGTATATTGAATATCATGAGTTTTGAGTTACAATCATAATACTATAACATTTTCACGAGTTCAATCAACACAGAGCTGAAATATTTAATCTAACGTAATCGATGATCCATTTGTTACTGAGGCTGGAGAATTTGGTTTGTAATGCTTTTTCTTGTAAAAAGGCGTCTACAAAAGCATTTCTTATACTAGAGTCTTTATCAAGAGGTAAATAAGATAAATAAGGTTTCATTACTACTGTTTGCATAAACAGTTTGTATTCTTCCAACCTGGAAAAATGAGCAATTTTTTTAGTCAACGTCGTCTTTATGTTACTGAATCCAATTTTTTCTAAAATCAACCGAGTCTCTTCATCTGAGGCAAAATTCCATGGTGTCACCCAATCAGTAAAATATCTACTGAATTCATTTTTCTTTCTTACTTTCTCCAATAATCTGTGAGTATCTCTCAAATTCCCCTTACCGCCACACTGAACAAGTATCTCTCCATTGTCTTTTAGGATTTTTCTAAAATTTGAAAACAATCTATAGTGGTCCGCAATCCAATGAATTACTGCATTGGAAAAAATGACATCTACTCTTTCTTCCAGTTCTACAAAGGAGATGTCTGAGATAACGAACTTGATGTTCTTTACATCACCTAGATTGGATTTTGCCGTGTTAATCATATTTTGATCCAAATCAACAGCATATAATTTGCCTTTTGGAACAAGATTGGATAGAATTTTTGTAACTCTACCACTTCCACATCCTGCATCAAGTACCACCTCATCACCATTCCATTGTCTGCAAGATAAAAGCTCTTGAGCCCATGTTTCTTGAACATTTGAAACTTTGTGATAAGTCTTGGCATCCCAATATCCATAACAATGTTCAGTTTCTTTCACTTGGTTTCTCCCTAGTCGATAGGACTAATAAGTAAGTAAACCTTTCAAATTGCGAACACTTTGTAAACCATTTTATAGGCTCAGATAAATAGTCCATATATTTATGAATACAAAGGTTATTTATGCAGTGGGCGCGGGTATCATAATCATCGGAATTGTTTTTTACTTTCTCTTTAATTCAGGATTTTTGGGACAGAACTCCAATAATGATGATATATTAACATCTCCTGTAAACACAACAGAAGGTGATGCTACTGAACCTATTTCTTTACCCTCTCAGGGTACTGGAAATACCCAAATGACTCCTCAGCAGCTCAATAATCAGAACCTTTCCATTGCTATTAATTCCGTCAAGATTGTACCAGTAAATAACGAATCAAGATTGGAAGTTGCGTTTAATGCATATAATCCTAATAAAGGATCAGCAATACTTGAAACAGTTACTTATAATGTATTTGTGGATGGAGTAAGATTGAGTTCAGGAGACCTGGGTTCTAGGACAGAGGGTTTTGTAGATTCTCTTGAATCGGTTTATACGATAATTGGAAATCAAACAATAGTGTTAAGAGATAGAGAACCCTTAACCGAAGAAGGGCTGAAATTCTTTGATTCTCAAGGAAATTGGATTGGAGGATCTTCTAATGCGACGCAATTTGATGTAAATGGTACATATTTCTTTACGCTTAACCGGGGTAGTGAAACACAAGCAAGGGAGAATTCGTTTAATTTCCAATATCCAATCACTTCCTGATTTCTTCTCATTGTTTTATACAAATTGTTATATTTGCCTGCGTGGACTCCTTTTAAGCGCCGATGACCTCTAACGATCCGCGAGTTCCAGACATTTCTATTTCAACCTTGCTGGACTCTTTTGCATATATTGGCAAGAACAATTTGATTAGTTTTATGCAAAAAAATGGCATTGAAACTTTGAAGGATCTTTTGGCTAAATCAGTGGGTGATACCGAATGGTATTGGAACGCTGTGAACACAGATCTTAACCTACGGTGGAAGAGACCGTTTACAAAAGTTCTTGATATTCAAAAGGGTTTGGCTTGGCCAGAATGGTTTAGGGGTGGAAAATGCAATATTATTGATAGCGTAATACAAAAAAATATAGATCTCCATCCAAATAAAACAGCTTTTATCTTCGTTAATGAATACGGAATTCAATCCCAAATCTCATTTAAAGACTTGGGATTGCGAGTAAAAATTTTTGCAAACGCATTGAAAAAAATAGGTGTAAAAAAAGGAGATATAGTTGGTGTTTATGCACCAATGAATATTCGATCATTTATTGCGATTTATTCTATTTCTTTACTTGGTGCGGTTCACGTGCCAATTTTTTCGGGATTCGGTAAAGTAGCCCTAGAACAGAGATTGATAGATTCTAAGGCACAGTTTCTAATTTCGGCAGAAACTATGAGGAGGAAAGGAAAAACTATAAGCCTGAGAGATCATTGGAATTCCACATTTGAGACTACTGGAATAAAGAAAATTATTCTACTTGATAGTAAAGTGATTGATACTTTTACAGATGGGAAAATACTTTCATTTAAAAAAATGTATGAGAATTCTTTGAATGACTTTGGAATATATGACATGGATGCACTCAGTACCCAGTCAATGGACTCTGGTGATCCGTTGTTTATTCTTTATACTTCTGGAACTACTGGAAAGCCAAAAGGGACGATCCAAACTCATGGTGGATTTTTAGTATTCTCTGCTCACCAGTCTGCTTATCTAATCGATCTGAGAGTAGACGATGTACTTTTTTGGTATGCCGATATGGGGTGGATAACTGGCCAAACTTGGGTTGTATATGGATCACCCATAATAGGAGCAACTACCGTAGTGTTTGAGGACACACTAGATTTCCCATATGTGGATTACTGGGCAAAATATATTGAACGACTAAAAGTTACAGTTTTTGGAATGGCTCCAACCGCCATAAGACAGTTCATGCGCAATGATATTAATTTTTCAAAATATGATTTTAGATCACTTCGATTACTTGTATCTACAGGAGAAAGACTCAACAAAGAAGCTTGGGAGTGGTATTTTGAAAAAATAGGAAACAGTAAATGTTCAATCATTAATTTGACCGGAGGGACAGAGGTGGGTGGCGCAATCCTCAGTATGTTTCCATTCTTAAAAAAAGTTCCTAGTTCTGTAGGAGTTCCAGTACCAGGTTTAGATGCAGATATTTATGATGATTATGGTAATTCTGCTAAAGAGGGTTATTTGGTAGTCAAAAAACCTTGGCCAGGGATGACTAAAGGATTACTTAATGACGATAAAAGATATATCGATACTTATTGGTCGAAGTTTCCTAACGTTTGGTACCATGGAGACAAAGTCACATTAGATGACAAGTATATGTGGTATATAACAGGTCGTGTTGATGACGTCATCAAAATCTCTGGACACCGAGTAGACCCAGGAGAGATTGAGCAGGTTGTTACACGTTTCCCTGAAGTGATCGAATCTGCTGCTGTAGGCATTCCTGATGAAATTACTGGCGAATCTATCTATGTATACTGTGTATTACGAAACAACAATATCTCGGAACCTAATTTATTTATCGTGAGGGAGAATATTCAAAGACTCTTGATATCTGAGATTGGAAAATTTCTCCTTCCTAAAAGCATTAATTTTGTTTTTGAACTGCCAAAAAATAGGTCTGGAAAGATCCTTCGTAGATTGATACGACAAAGGATCATGAATGAAAAAATTTCAGAGAATGACCTACTGTTGGTTGAAAATCCGGAATCTTTAAAGAATATTTAAAATGTGAATTTACCTTCCCTTTTTTTATGTCAAATAACAGCAATATTTAATGAACATTACATGGGATTCTTATCCCAAAGTTGGAATCTAAAATTAAGCAATCGTGTTTAAACGATTTTAGCTCATCGTGTTAGATTGCAGTCAGCTCTACAAAAAAATCATAAATGTCAGTCATCCCTATCTACTTAAACATGCTTCAGGAACTCTTTTTAGATGCTATAAGGAATAAAGAAAATAAATTATCTTATATACATGGAAAGGGATTTGAAAGGGTTCTAGCAATCGCAAAGGGCAGATGGATTGATTACTGTCCTATGGGAACTACTTCGAAGACTGTTGGTGTGGATAGTAGTTGGAATAAGAAATCGTTTCAAGGTATTGATTTTTATGTAATCGATAGCATTGCAATAGAATCAAACAACGATGTATCCAATTCCATCTCTCAATGGGATTATGGTGTTGGAAATATGTCCGGTGACTCATTAGGTTCACGTGCGATGAGAATGGAAATTGAAGTTGCTGATATTTCGATAAATAGGAAACCAGATATTATATGTTTGGATGGTTCCTTGGTTTCAAATTTAGTCCATAATAAAAGTAATTCATACCTAGAAAGTGTAAAAAATCTTGTAAACAATATGTCGAAAACATGTGTGATTTTTATTTCAAAGAATTCTTCCTCCAAAAATCAGTTTGGGGAATTCGGATCAAAGGCGGCAGATATCTACTACTACAATAAACTTGGATTTGAAACTGGTTTTAGCAAACCTTTGTATAATAACTTTGTATCAAAAACACTGGGTATAATCGAGATCTACGCAAGACTCGCTTCCTTTGTTCCGCTAATCAAAATTGAGATTGTAGGTAATTTGGACTACTCCATTGATGAAATAAAAAACCTGTTAAACGGATTATATTGCCATAGTATAAAAGGATATCCATACTGTTTGAAAGCCGCACATCAAGCATGTAAAATATCTAATAACGATGTCAATAGATTGGCAAATTTATATGGATTTAAGAACGAATTTGGGTCGAGAGATTCATTGAATGAATGATTTCACATACCTCCTCAAAAACATGCAAGTCTTTCTAGTATAATTTGAGAAGGAACATATATTGTTATCGCTGGATAGTAGCTAAATCATGATATCTTTTTTCTTGATTACTTGAGAGTGAGGCTGTCTACAAAAATTAATAATAATCTTTTTAGATTCGTGCTTATATCTCATTCAAACAAGGTACCATTTCTGACCAAAACTAACTTTTTGCGTTTTTCCTTCCAATAATTTCAAAAATATGAAGTCAGTTGTTTGTTCTCTGAACCTTGCCTTTTATGATTAGTTCTGTGATTAGTTTTTTTTTGGTTTGGAGTATCCATTTTCACCAGTGGTTCTGAAAGACTTTTGGGAGTGTCCTAACTCCCGCAACTATTATTACTATAATCATCATCATCATCATGACTTCACGATCGTTAGAAATTCCTAATTCGGCTTTAGCTTCCTTGTTATTAGATCCTGCTATACTATAAATTGCCAATCCTTAACTCAAGGCTTCAATAACTATGCTTTCCGATGCAAAATCATATTGAGTTGGTGCATTCTTAAAATTTTCAATTTTGTTCGTAATTCTTTCTGGAAATTACAATGATATGTTCTACTGCATTTTTAATTTATAGGCGATTACCTTCCATAAGCAAGTTCAAAAAAACCTCCAATTCTTTTGATTCTCTTGTTGAATAAATAAATCTCTATTGTTGACTATTATATGGCGATGCTGACTATCTAGCACCTTCAAATAAAGCCATGAGGATGATTTCATCAATGGATTCGCTGCTGATTGATCTTGGCAACTATTCATTTAATAACAAAGAATTTATGTTACAATTTAATACTAGATAATTTTTTTCTGATGTTGTTTCTTCCAATTTAATAGCCATCTTTTGATACGTTTAGCAATTTATAATCCTAAGAAATAAAGCAAATTTCTTACAAAATGATTTGAAAGTGATTGAAAAAAGACGTACAAAACTTATTTGTATCCTGCTACTCAATTGTGTTACAATGGGACGATGGGATGATGGCAGTGGCGATGGCTTTTATGGGGGTTATCATAATGGAGGGGACAGCAATCGCAAAAAAAGAAATTGGTATAGAATAATAAAAAGAGTTATTTTTGTTGGATTTGCTTTAGTTGCAGCAGTAGTACTTTACGTATATTTTACCACTGCAGGATTGAATGCAGAAGTAATACAAAGGGGGGGACCTGTCGAAACCATTAGTATAAAATTGAGTAATAACAATTTCTATTCAATTAGTAACGTTACTGTCCAATTTGATACTGGACAGGTACAGAAATTAGGCGATTTGGGTCCTTTTGCATCTGTGTTCATAACTCCAGATGGAGGAAGTTCTAATTTCAAACAATTGTTGGTCAAAGCTAATAATGGACAAATCGAATACATAAAAAAAAGATAATCTTTACACTTTTATTTCATTTTTTAAATAGTACATAATTACTGCTATTGGCCTTTATTTTGAATCCTGGTTCGGCTCTCCATCTATATATGTTAAATTGGCCTATTGCTTTTTTTACTGCTGAAGATACAAATATGCTATGAGGATCTATGCATTCGCTTTAAATTAAACAAACACTTTTTGTATCTCGAACATCGTTACTGTTTAGAAAGTATGGTGCTGATCCTTTGTCAAATTGTAGGGGTCCATTGATGTTATTACAAATCGCAGTATGAACTTGGAAATGCTGGGCGCAGTAAATAGTGAAGCATTTTATGCATTTACAGCTAGATTGATTCTTGCAATCAGGGAAATTACATATTGATCCAATAATATTTTGATTTGTCCAATCGTGATTTGCGGTTTCCAACGGTTTTACACCATTTACTATTACGGTCGTTATAATATAAAAAACCAGTTAGTCTTTTTAATTATGGGCAAATATTGTAATGATTTCTTAAATATATTTCATATAGTTTACATATTTTATAAATTTTTTAATACTTTTAAATTATTACATAAAAAAGGAACAGATATAGTATTTGCCGGGAAAATGGCGAAAAAGAGCACTAAACGCTACTAGATGAAGAATTTCGTACTAAAACTATGATATAATCTTATATCCGGTTAAAAAGGCCGATATTCGTAAATATTATATACGAGATCAGTCGTAGTATATTTATGGAATATAATAAATTATGTGAAAACTATGGCCACAGATTATGCGACTGCGGATGTTGCTGTCAGGACGGTTAGTTTGAAATACTGATATAATAAAATTCTAAATATATTAATACTTTCATCCTATCGTCTTATTTTTTTTACATGGGTTGCTGGTTGTTGAAATTTTTAATAAATAAAAATTTTTTTAAAAAATGAATTGGTCGATCTAGATCGTAATCAGACTTAGTTACAGGGTGGAAATATTTCCATATTTGGTCCAGGAGTATCGGAGCACGGCGTCAAAGAAGTTACAGTTCCTAAGACCGGTTGTCCTGCAAAGTGGTGATCGGTATCTTCATGATCCACGTCAATCGTTATCGTTTTTCCACTTCCACCTATGTTTATTGTTGTATCAACACCTTTCCATGTCACAACTCCGTTCGAAGCTACGTCCATGTCCCCTTTGATTGTAACCATGTTATTTGAAGGTAATGTAATATCACCATTTTGGTCAAAATTTATGAAGTCATGGGTGTGTCCCGAAGTACCATTAAACCATGCCATATTTGTTACAAAATTTTTCATTTCTCCGTCTTCTACTATCATTGTCCAATCTCCACTAGCATTCCAAGTGCTTGTACCTGTAACTATGATTGTATGAATCTTCCCTGTAGCTTTAAAACTGTCAATATCGCCGTGTTGGGGTATAATAAGTTGCTGTGGAGCAGTTTGAACTGGTTGCTGTTGCTGTTGGTCCAGTGGCTGTTGCTGTTGGTCCAGTGGCTGTTGCTGTTGGTCCAGTGGCTGTTGCTGTTGGTCCAGTGGCTGTTGCTGTTGGTCCAGTAGCTGTTGCTGTTGCTGTTGTATAGGGATTTGCTGTGGAGCGTTCTCACCAATAATACCAGTTTGAGACTGTTGTGTTTGTACCGGATTATCTGAACTAAATCCATTGTTTGCTTCATCTTGGGCAAAAATTTGAGAATTTGCGTTCAAATCTGAAAATTCGGTACCGAGTGTAGAGTTGTTGTTATTTGTCGATGCTACGTTAGTTGGCTCTGTTGTAATTACTTGACCTTTGATATTAGTCCAAATTGGGTCATAGTAGTCAATGGTTCCTGGTGTATCAAAGGTGACATTATATGATTCATTAGGTCCAAAAAAGTCGCCATAGAAAATGTTGGATGGGCCTTGATCAGGATTTCCAGATACTATCTGATGATACACAGAGTCCTTATTTTCCCAAATCACTGTTGCTCCAATTGGCACGGTGACGTTAGCAGGCTCAATGGGATTTTGGCTGTCACTATTCGTAGCTCCTGGATGAATAGTAATAGTAAATTGCTCTTCTTGGGCTGATGCTTTGGATTGAGTGAGACTAATTGAACAAACTAGAAGTAACATTGCTAACACTAAAATAATTTTCATATATGGTCATTTGGTAAATAATAACACGAATATATATCTGTGATCCCTTATGAAAGTGCTGAGGTTGTTTGAATGCTTTTTTTGATTTCTAAATCTGATTCTAACCATAGTATCATAATATATTGTCTCTCTAATGAGAATCTATTTTGCACTCATAATTACGTATTTTTATCATCTTCAAAAGCGACTATAATTTTGCGTCTAACCAATAAGTTATCACAATAGTTCGTACTGAATTCTCGATCTAAAAATATTACCTTAATTACAAGAATGGCTTTGGATATTACCAATTGCCAACGTCAAAGATATTTTTATAAATCTATATCCAATTTTACTCTTATTGTGTATATCTTAAACGGTTTTAATGCTAAGTTGAGTGAATTGTTTTTTTCGCCAAAGACCGTGATTTCTTTCTTTGCCTCAACATGAGCTTTTTCCAATAAATCTACGAAAGTTGCAGATATTATTGGAAAATAAAATGATATTCTTGCGTTAACTGTTTTGCCTTCTGTTTCATAAATTCTCAAGATGATGGTTTTGCCGGATTTTTCGTCTTCCTTTATCTGCGGTAATTTTAATGTACTAACAATAACGTTCTTTGGTGATACTGACATGAATGAAATCCCATTTCCTATGGGATACTTGTTTTCTTTCTCTAAATTGTCTGATGACCTTTTATCCTCTTTTTCCCAGTTCGCTAGATGAATAGCGATAGGTTTCATATTAAAAGCGATTCCTTCTCTATAACTGGATCCGTCACACCAATTCCCTTGATGGGGCACTAGTGAATATTTGAACATGTATGGTCTTTTTTCAGCAGCATCTGGAGTTGCAATGCACGGACCTTTGGTACCATCTGCTGACAATGTTTCGACACCTCTGAGTAGTGTAAAGTAAATGCTATTGTCCCTAACTTCATGGGATGGAATACCAAAATGGGTGAAGGTAACACCGATGTCTTGTTGTTTGTTTGAATAATCAAGCCATTCTATCGATGGAAACGTACCGCTAGGAACCTCTTTCCATTTCTTAGTTACCTCTGGATCTTTGTTGAGATAGTATAAATTGGTTGGTCTTTGTATTGCTCCGAATTGAGTCCCTGTCCAATAGGTATAACCTTTAAAAGGAACATCAAATTTGACTCGTATTCTAACATGTGGATGATTATTTTCAATAAAAGTTCTGCAATCAATTCTAGATAATCCCTTGTATATTAAAACCTCTTTTCGTATAGTCAAAAAGCTATGTTGATACAAAACAGTTGGTAATTTTTCATTTAGCCTATATGGCCATCTAATTGCGTAGTATTTATTTTGAAAAACTATTTTGGTCCTGATTTTACCATTTTCCACGCTATATTTTTCTTTTTTAAATACTCCAAAAGGAATAC
Organism: Candidatus Nitrosocosmicus agrestis; assembly: GCF_008389435.1. Lineage (GTDB taxonomy): Archaea > Thermoproteota > Nitrososphaeria > Nitrososphaerales > Nitrososphaeraceae > Nitrosocosmicus > Nitrosocosmicus agrestis. The sequence goes on from NZ_VUYS01000003.1 coordinate 88,105, forward strand.
CTTCTCCGCTCTCTGATTTGATGATGCCTGTTACATCTTTATGATAATAAAGATCCCCTAATTCTTCCTCTATTCTAACCTCATTGCCAATAAAGTATAACCGGTCGGATTTCATTAAAGAAAAAATTCCTGTTTCTGCGTCTATTTCTAATGTATAATCATCAAAGTTGAATTTTGTTTCATAGGATCTCGGATATGCTAGTAATGGAATTCGTTCCATTCCCCCGTTTTTCCCCTTTTCTTTCTTACGATAAATAACTTGGTAAATCGCGTAACCTAGTGCTGGCAATCTTGCTATAAACCCTATTTGGACACTTTTAATTCCCCGATCTTTTTCATGAAGCTGAATGTCCAATATTTCAACATCTATAATTTCGTTACTACTTAAGGATCTTAACTCCATTATTTCAAAGGCTTCATCTATGTCAAATCTGATGGTTGCTTCAACCCATTCCTTTATCTCCCATGAAACAGAGTTGAACACTATTAGACAATGTTCTTTGTCATTTTGATTAAATGTAGCCTTGATTACCTTTGTCAAACATTCGTTGAGGGTTTTTTTAATGGTATTGTCCATTTTGTCAAAAGCTGATCTCATTTCATCGTATACTGAATCTATACCCGTGCCTGGTAAGGAATCATGCATAGCAAAAAACAGTGCCTGTTTCCAATACTTTTTCAGATCATCGCCAAAATCATTATTAGAAGAAACCAGATTCAATATTGTATTCCAGCGCTCAAGCATAAGTAAATTATTTTCATATTCTTTGAAACCTTGCTTTATCCATGATCTTGTGGACGTGCTGTCTGGAAATACAAAGGAAGCTTTTCCAGAATACATTTCTCCAGTTTTCGTAGAAATTCTGATGTTCTTTTCCTTAATTTCTTGCTCAAGATCTCTGAAAAACTCTGTTGGGGTTGATACCTTCATTAATGGACTCTCGATCGAGTTTTTAGTTGATTCATTATAATTTAATAATGTGTTACATAGTTCCGGTTGCGGCGGTGTTGATCCACTTCCAGAGGGCATCAAAACATGCCTTGTTGTAGATAGCCTCCGAAGCTGTTCAAATGTTTCGGGTAGTAAATTGAGATCCAATCCTGCTCTATATCCTAACGGCATCCAGTGCGATAGGATTTCCGTGCCATCCAGTCCCTTCCAATAAAATTCTGAAATCAAGGGTTCGGCTACTCCTCTTCTAAAGGCGAAGTATTTGTAGCCACTTTCTTTTAAAATCTGAGGCCACTGGGCATTATATCCAAATTCATCTGCTCCCCATGCTACTATTACATCCTTTCCAAATTTTTCTTTTACATAATTTTTTCCCTCAAGAATTTCACGTATTAATACTTCACCAGAGGGTAGCATAACGTCGGACATTAAATATTCGCCCCCGGCAATTTCAATTCGACCTTCTTGAATGAATTGCTTTATTTCAGAAAATAATTCTGGATAATTGATTTCTATATTTTCTAAAAGGTATGTTTGTTCAATTATAAATTTGAAATCCTTTTCTGTTTTTAGAATTTCGATTGCCTTTTTGATTATATAATTACAATTAATGTCAAAATTTTCCTCCTTACTGAATATCCATATCGCATCATAATGACTATGAGGAACAACATGAACTATGGGTTTATTCAATTCTATGAATTTTGCAGGGCTTAAAGATATGTAAGTTTTGCCCACTCAAAATTTTGGACATTATTTTATAATTAACCATAACTTGATTCAATTTCAGATTGTTTTGATTATTATTCTTTATTTTTGCAAAATATGTGTCTATTTTAAGTCTTCTTATGTGAACATGGTATTCACACGGTAATTGAAATTTAATATAATTTTACCTTTCGAGATTCAAGAAAAAATAACAGTTTCTGAAAAAAAGGTAAATTTTTATATTTTTATGTACCCTATTTGTGTATATGGTCCTTATAAAATTTCATGAATAAAATTCTATTTGATTATGGTAATCATAAATTATGAATGATTATCGATCATCAAAGCCTGTCTTATAACTCAAAAGCATTCTTATGCATTATATTTTAGTTTGGAGTCCAGCAGTGATGGATGTTATATACGCCTAGTATTTCATGATGTTACAACCGTATACAATTTTTACTATTCCCTGCCTACTTCTCTTTTTCAGTTGATTCTATTGATTCAAAATAAAATACAAAATACATTGTTCCTGTGCGAGGATTCTCTATGCTTTACATAATAAATTTTGCTTCCAGCCTCAGGACCCTTTCAATAATGACTAATTGCATGCAATGTCAACACACTATCTGAGAAATATTATGTTAATATTATATCCCAAAGCTTTTAGTCTAAGAAAAGATTTCGTTTTCTAGGTCAAGACCAGAAAAAATACTGGATCAAATATCTGTAGTGGATGCTATTATTATCGTTCTACATTCTGAATTAATCTCCAAGTTTCTTCAAACATCTTTGTTGAGCAAAGTGCCTGATTCATCGTTTGAGATGTTTGTTTCTCTCTAATTGGGTAAAATCAACTTATTGATGTTAAACGTCTTTAAAAAAAAATTTGAATTTTTTTAATAACTATATATATGCTTTTTTCCTCCTGCTAAAATTGAATAAACTTGTAGACCTACTTCTGAGTGGGAAAACTATCAAAGTTGATTATTCTATTGTTTGGAATATTTTTATTTCAAAAATCGGGTGAATTAATTTTGGCCAAGGATGCCCGGAATATCTTGATATTTTACAATTCTCGATCTCGCCAATTTTTCCGTTTACTTTGATGATTGCACAAACCAAATATTGGTTAATTGCCTTTTTTTCTAACTTAGTCGAAATTACCAAAAGTTGATATCGGTTTTCTAATCTTATATAAGGTTCAACTACCAACAAGCATTATGTTTGCTTCTTTGAATTGTACGTATTTAATTTTCTACCTGTATGTATATCATACCTTGGACCATTTCTTTAAACTTAATCTTAAAAATGAAATATCAAAATAGAAGATAAATATTTATTTTTTTATTCTTTTTTTACCGGATGATTTTATCTTTAAATGTTCATAATTGCGTTTATATTACTTCATATGTGTATACCTTGATATTTGTCCTCCAACAACTATCGTATCATAGTGATAGTTTAAATTAATCAAACTACGCAGTTTATCATTAAAATGACATCTTATGTCATAGAATGAGCAAATCTACGGTGACATATCATAGAAATTGTTTGTCTTACTGTATCTTCTAATTCGTTAAGATATTGCTCGGATATTTTATTTACATATCCATAAAAAATGTGTACACAATGTTTTGCTTACTTGACGAGCGCCGTATAGAATAATACTGGGATTAGTAATTCTTATAGTATCAATATGACATCCGATATTCAAAGGGCCAGATGGGGAAGTAGATTCATTATATCTGCCATAGCCCAAGGTGGAATTTTGACGTCCTTTGCAATTTTTTTTATAGTCTCACAGTTTATTTTCTCAAATAAATTAGATATGATTCAATTTCTATCACTTTCCTTTGATGGTCCAGCCAAATGGTTTTTTCTAGGGATCATTTTTTACTTGATCTTTATTGTTGCAATAGCTGTAACTGCCATTTTTTATATCCAATTGGAAATAAATCTCCAAAGAAAATTGTCTAAATTCATAAATGCTTTAGTGTGGATTCACCTCTTTGGAATGAATATAGGAGGGCCCCTTGCTACCATTTTAATGATATTTGCAGGGTTAGCTGGTTCTGGAATATTATCAGTTTTCTCTGGGGGGGATATAGGTCCTGAGGACGTGAACATTATGACATCTTTCATAACTCCGATAGCCATTTCAATAAGTATACTTAGTTTAGGTGTAATTAGCGGAGGAGTTGCTTACATAAAAACTTTTTTTATAAGTAAGCGAGTATAGATAAAAATAATTTATGTTTGAAAACGATAATATCAGTACCTTTTACTTTGTAAATTGTATCAAACAATTAATACTCGTGACTGTCAATAGGGCTTGTAACAGATCTGTATCTTCCGACTAAACTTTTCTTTCAAAAAGAGGAATTTCGCGAAATTCCTACACAATTTGAAAAAAACTCAAATAAACCTAACCTTGTGTTGAATGTAGCTCCATATCTGAAAAGTTAAGGGTCAAATCGAGGATGAGTAACAATATCAACAATAATAAAGACAATAATCACAATGATGATCGGAATAGAAGGAGTTTGACTGATTACAAAGGCAATTCTCATTTAAAAATTGCATCATAACAATGTGCCTATTCCTTTGATGGTAGTTTATCTAGATGTAAAAAATCTAAAAGGGGGAAACAAGAAAACCAGGATAATGAGAATGGTCCAGCCAGTAATGGGGATTCTTATACATATGACGTTGACGACGATGACAATGGAGGTGGTTTTATTTCCGATAACTACTGTGATATTAGTAATTCCAGAGATAATATTATGAGGAAGGCAAGAATGATAACAGATATGGTAACAACCAGTATGCTACCAATGAGTATAAAGGCTGAAAACTATGCTTACATTTTTCATCTTTTTTAAATTTAAGATAAATTCATACTTTTTGAAGACTTGAAACTAAATTTTAAACCTAGCAAAAAGTAGGTCCAAATATCAATAAGTCGAGGCTAAATATAACCATCAATACGCTTATTCAGTTATAGTATTTAGTAACAGATTATCGTCAACGACTTGACATCAACAATTAAAAGTGATATAGGATGTAATTGATGCATCTAAAAAATCTATTGTTCTTTTTTGGTAAACTTTAAAGATTTTTTTACAATACTGATATACATACAAAACACCAGGAATTTCGGATAAAAAATTATTGCGGATAAAGGTTGTCCACCTTGGGGGATTTCATATTCAAAGCATCTCTTTAAACATTAGTAGCCTGGATATCATTTCTATAAATATTTAGGCACTTTATTTACTAATTTGTGATAACTTTAATTTCACCTTTTAAAGTATATGTAACCACAAATGGCTTTTTTTGAAGATTGTGGAATGCTAAGGTGTTTCACGCAAATGCAAAAGAGCCAACGTTAAAAAATGGTTCTGTATGTTGCTTGATTATCGAGGATGTATACTTTTTATTTTCTAATGATGCCTCTATTATTTGTCTGGACACTTGGGCTTTGTCCTTGTCTCTGCTAGAGTAGAATAACTACTTCATTTGGTTGGTTTTAGGTGTAAGATAATATTCTAAAACATATTCTTCCATTTTCTAATAGTAGAGCCGCTAGTACTACTTGATGATATTTATGAAGACGCAAAAGGATCAATGGTGGAATTGAGTGCTTTTGAATTATATATAAAACAATTAATTCTTGACTTTTCAGATAGATTACTCTCAAAAAATTTACGGCTGTTAGAAATAAAACCAAGGAGATGTAATAAAATGCTTTGCACTTAAATCGTCACATTGCACTCAATTCATCGAGATGCGGTATTGTGATTTAATGTTGTATCGTCACAAATGTATATGAGTGAGAAATATTAAAACTAATGCAAATCCTTTGTGAAACCCCGATTTTTGGTAAAGTATATTTCTGATTCAACCTTTACCTATATCTGAACAGGCTAGATTATTTCACAATTCTGATACATTATTTTGTTATTTTAATATATATTAAAAAAGGATCGTATTAAAGATCAAATTCTTGGAGAATTTACCTTAAACTACCACTGTTTCTCTCTTACGTATTTTAGATCAACCAAACCCTCTTTAGTGACCTGAGTAATATATTTCTTCGATTAGTGTACTCAATCTGCATCTTATTGGTCTTATGGTAGTAGAGTTTTTAAATTCAATTGCTTTCTTAGATTTAATCCATTTTAGATGGTTTCGTAATAATGACATGGTTTTTGCTTTTTCTTTATTTTCGCTCGGATAAAGATCCTCATAAATTTCTTCAACGGTCCAATAATCCTTTTCGGGGTTAGAGGAGTTAATAGCAAAAAGATGGACTATAGTGCCGCAATTCCATTTTTATGAGGCTTTTCTACTTTGGAGTCCATTATACTACAAAGTATCTACTTAACTATTTTAAATAGTTTTCATTTTTTTTTCGAATAAATTAACATTCAGGGGTATATTTTGAATACTTTTTATATAATTATTATATATTCATTCTTTTTTTATATCTTGATATAAAAAACAAATTATTGTTTAAGAATTTCTATTACAAATAACTGGTTAGTTTTGGTTTGTAGGTCTTTGGATCTGAGGATAGTTGTTATTGAGTGCTCATAGTCAACCTTTCATACCGATTTATATCTATGCACAATAATGCATAGTAGTAGCAAAAAATTATTCTTTCCTGCCCGCTTTTTAGACTAGTAATGACTCTTGATTTGATTATATAGTTTTGGTAACACTAATACTCTTACACTGCTTTGTACCTCTAAATATTTCTTTGTCACAGTAGTTTAAAATATAAAATATAGGACAAGTCTACTTGAATGTTTAAAAGATTGATTCATTTTACAAAGATACTTGTTCTAGTTTGCTAAAACTTTCAAATTAAATGATATAACTTTGCGTATTCATCCTTTGAACTCTTAATGACGAAATTCGATACTTTTGTTATTCTTTATATTCTAGATGATCTCATTAATATATTGCAAGTCTCTACAAGTCTGAACTTCTATCCACACCTCTTAGTTATCGACGACATAAATCGTCTTGGAAAGATTTGAAGTCCATGGTGTTTTTTTAATGCTGAGTAAAAATATTTAATTTAACATGTTGTGTTATCTGAAGAAATTTATCGATTGTCCAATTACTGATCAATTGCGCCATATTTCTGTGTGAAGGTTAGATATGGAAAAATTATTTGCTTTTAAATTTCTGTCTGCTTGTTTTCATTTGATGAACTATTCATAATTTTCTGTCTCAAATCAAATATAAAAAAAGAGTATGGATCAAAAGTTTATCAAAGCAGTTTTATATTATTTACTTCATAATAGTTGAAATGTCTGGTTTATTATTCATAATGTCGTTTCTATTAAACTATTTAATATTAAAGATCAGAATATTTGAACCCCATTAGGTATGATGACCTTATTTTGATAGTACAACTTAATTCTAAAATGGTTGAATTTTCGAAAAGGGTTATCTAAAAGTAATTATCTATAATTTAATGTATTGATTAACCAATAAATATTATTAAAAAAAATTCGAAATCTATTTTAAAAATTTTGTAAAGTATTACCAAGTATGTGATCTACTCTTTTATGTTAAATTATTTGTTTATTACACTTGCATAGTTCAATATTGCATCATCAACTTGAATTGTCAGTATTTTGAGAATTACACTGTAGTGTTAAAATCCCAATTGGATTCGAATAGACTTTGAAATAAAAAAATGATAAAAAACTATCGCATATCTTATGATAATGATACAAAATTGATTTATTTGACAATAATGCGGTTCTGACTATTTATTTTCTTCCTACATTAATGGATTCTATCCAATTTGGATCCTTACCTGATTCAACCCTGTCCTTAAATACTAATGCACCATTCTGTTGATCTATTTCATACACGGATACGTAACCTGATTTTTGTCCAGCGGCTAATAGATATCTACCTGTAGGATCTATGTTAAAGCCTCTAGGAGTGTTTTCTGTTTTATAGTTACCGCTGTAGGTGATATTACCCGTCTTATCTATCGAAAAAAGTGAAATTGTATTTTTGACTCTCTCGCTAACATACACCCATTTTCCATTAGGGGCGACGTGAATATCTGCCACTCCTGCATTTGCAAATTCTTCTCCTTCTCCTTCTCCTTCTCCTTCTTTGTTTGTATTTGAATTAGTATCTTTGTTTGTCTCCAAAGAATTTTCCATTCCATTGTTTGAAAGTAAAACCGGTAGCCTTTGGATTTCTTCCAAAACACCGGTTTGTTTATCTATTTTAAATGAATAAATCGTTCCATCTTTCTCATTAGATACAAATAAGAAGTTGTCGTCAGGTGAAAAATCAAAGTGCCTAGGACCCGATCCTGATTTAGTGTATACCTCGGGAGGATTGTTTGGAGTGAGATTTCCCGAAGCATTGTTAAACAAGTATTGATTAACTCTATCATTTCCTAGATGTGGTACGTAAATAAATTGATTGGTCAGATCAGTTCGGATTGAATGAGGATTATCTCCTGACAGGACGGTTTGAATTGGTTTAGATTTTACAGTTCCATTTATATCAATTGAATTTACAACAATCTTTCCACCGCCGTTTGACACCGATAATAAAAATCTGCCTGATTTGTCTACAGAAATAAATACCATATTGTCCGGGAGCGATGTTTTACCTATTTGAGTTAGATTACCTGACTCGGGATTTATAGAATAAGAAATAACTGAGTAGGGCTCTGAACGAATTGAAGCATATAAATAATTCTGGTCTGGGCTCAACGCCATGTGCATTACCTTTGGACCTGCAGGAACTCTATCCAACATAGCTAACTCACCTGTTTCTTTATCTAGCTTCAATATAGAAATACTACCGTCATCACCATTTGACACATACGCAATAGTCTCTTCTGCACGAACTTTACTCGTTTCTATAGCGGATAGTGTAACTATGACCAGTGCAAGGGCAACAATAAGGATATATTCATCTTTAATTCTGATCATCTTTTTATCTATTCAAAAATGTTCTTTTATTGGCTTAAAAGTTTGTTTTCGTTGATGGCTGTTATTTCAAATATTACTATAAAATTCTTGTCCTCAAAAAGGGTCAATATTGAATTATGAGGTGTGAATCCATGATAGTTCATAGATTATATGTGATCTTGAAATCTGTGAAACTTTGTCTATTTCATTCAAATATTTAATAAATTTGCTAGTTTAAACAAACGACTATACTTGTGTTTTGAGATTCGTTCAGGGCTAATTAAATGAACATATTTTATAGTTTGGTTATTCAATGTTTAAAAGATGGTTATTAAATTATTCTATTTATTTAATTCGATTTTATTGTATATTAATAAGTAAAAATATCCATCCCATTTTCATGGGGTTTAACTATTTAGATTCAAACCTTTTTTTCTTTCGGTAAATCAGAATGTTGAGTTATTAAATTTGTTATATCATAGTTATTGTATTATAATCTTTATTGTAGGAATAGATAATTGTGGTACTATTGACCCTCCTTTTCTAGTTTTTCAATAACTTTTCTGACACCTTCTAACAGTAAGGAATACCGTCATGTCATTAATATCTAGTCAAAATTGATTCTGGGCGGTATCAGAAGAGATAAATCCACTGTAAAAGGGTTCATTCGTTTAAAAAAACCAAGAGGTTTCAGTTTTTTTCTGTATTGTTGATATTTTCATCAGATTGTGTGATAAAATAATTAACTCATACTTCCGATCAAAACGCCTATGTTGCTAATTAATCTCATCTATTCATATATTTTGAGTAAAAGATGAGGGAAAGACAACAATAGGGGAAGGTATTAAGATAATGGATAACACTACGGTTATGGATATAGAACAATCTAACAACTTATTAATCAATTTCCAACTCATAAAACCCAAAAATTAAAATTTATGCTAAACGAAAATAATTTGAAAAAGTTCTGTCATGTAGAGAACTTTATGATTTGATCTAATTATCGTTTATCAAAGTGCATCTCAATTTAATTTTAAATATTGGAATGCCATGGTATTTGCATTTTATATGGATGACTATACTATACTTGTAGCTCCATATGGGTTTTACCCAACTATACATTATGTTGATGGACATAGAGCTAAAACTTTACTTATGACAACATGTACAAAATGATGTCTGACTTCTTTGGTTAATGGGCTAAAATATATCTTGACAGTTTAAATAAAGTAACTATGTTCTATTAGTTTTTAACAATGTTCCTATATGTTCTATATAAAAGTCATGTTATAATGATTTTTGAATATTATATGGAAGAAAATAAAAAATTTTCTTTTAGGAATACAGTGGGAATCCCTGCCAATACCTCATCAAGGTATCACCAAAAAAAGTTAAAATCAATGTTCTTAGTTATTCTGTTTTCTTCTGCTATTTTCTTTTTCAATAGCCTTCTAAATGTCCACAATGCTGTTGCAATTCCCACACTAGGTCAGTCAATAAAACAATTCCAAGAATCCTTGGAATCATCTATTAACAAAGAGATCCAATCAATTCATAAGATCGCTGATAACGTTACAAATTGTACCTACAACATATCTTTCCAATCTCAGACACATAGTAATGAGAGCAATGACATTTATGCCAATAATGGTTGCTTTGACAACCATAAATTTCCATTAATCACCATGAATATGCCTATTAAGAACAATCTTACCGGTCAAATAACTAGTGCAGAATATGATACCCAATCCGGAAAGATTGTGAGTAGTATATATGGAAATTGGTCATTGAAATCTGATACTGGAGAACGAATTAATTTTTCAGCGTTTTTCAATAAGGAACCATTTAGAATTGATTTAACAAATCAGTCATTATTACCTACTCACCAAATTAACAGTAGTACAAATAATTCGTCTCTACCAGTCCAAAGTCATTCTGCTGTGGGGGATATAAAGGCATATAATTTATCAAATTTCAGAGTTAATGCCATAATGCAGCAAAACTATGATACTACATACAAAGGCACAATCGACGTCACAGAGAAGAATATTTCGTCTAACTCTGCCAACCAAACTAATACATACGATAACCTCAACGTGTCTATTTCTATCTTAAGCGGTAGGATTTTAGTGATCAACTTTGAAAATCAGAATAACTGGACTAATGAATTTAAGAATATACCATTGGTTGGATTGATTAACTAGGGGGGCTGTTTGTGTTTATTGGCAATACTAACTCTACAAAAATCATGTTTCTCTTTTATTTTCTTTGGATAGAATAGATCATAGTCTGTTAAGACTAGTAATCAATAATAACACATTATTTAGGTTAATTTATTACTATGGGCTAGAACTTAACATGCATGACTTTGCAATACACATTAAAATAATTTTAATTTTACCTAATTTCTGAACCCATTCTATATTATAATAACCATAAACAGATCTGTAAGTGAATGCATGGAAAATTATGTTCATAATAAATAAAAGTTCATTATATGAGTTATTCAATTAATTTCAAATTGAAACAAAAATTGTTTTCAAAAAGGCATTTGCGTCAGCAACATTTGTGACTAATGCAAGCCCTTTTGAAAATACTATGGAAGTTAACAGATTATTATCAGGTGAGTTTAAAAACTCTATGTATCTATCGTCTTGCTTAACCATGGTCAATTCTTGTGGTTAAAAATAAATATATGAATGAATCTGATGAGTGACTTCCTATTATCGGAGTATATAGAAATCCTTGACTGTTTCTTATTTTATTGGTTCAATAAATTTTGCGAAACTTATGTATCATTCATATCTATTTTCATTACATTAAATTGCTAACAAATTAATCAGCTTGCAATAAAAGCTTTGAATACTGTCTTGTCATTATCTTTGTGGTCGATATGCTACTTGGTTTTTTTTGAAATTCATCAATTTATGTAATAATATTGCAAGAATCAAAACTTGGGTAATTCACTTTAATGCATATTTAAAAACAATTGTTCATTCTGAAATGATATTGGAGCTTTCTAAATTGTTCCTTGAAATAAGATTAATTGAATATTGATTTTGGAAGTAGTAAATAATGAAAATCACAGTGGGGTTGAATATATACTAATTAAATAAATTTTAGATCAGTCGATAAAGAGGAAAGCACTATTGCTAAGATCTTGTTACAACCCACTGAAGTTAAAAAATCCTGTTGATAAAGGGAATGAACATCGAATAACTCTAATGAGGCAGATTTTTAAATACTGCAATAAAAATATGTTATGCTTTTATCCGCCTATAGATAGGATGGTTTTGCACCCATAATCGAAGATGACAAACCATCTATCGATTCAGAAAAAGTTCTATTTACTACATCTTTATACGATCTAAATGCATCCAATTCGTCCTCAAGCGATCTGGATAAAAATTCTGTTGAGATTTGATTCTTTGTTTCATTACCTGTGAGGAGATAGTCTTTAAATAATTGATAACTTTTTATTTCATTTTTAAACGAATTTGACATATTAGCCTTGGTGGGTTTGAATTCTTTAGGTGCCTCTATTTGTTCAAATTTCTCTAGTTGATTTGTAAAGTTTTTTAAGTATATTGATGTCAGCTCTGACATTGAGGTATTTGTAATTTTTCCTTCTTGGAACTCTCCAATCTTTTTTTGATACTCGCCGGTCAATTTCGCTGCCTGTTCAGTTATTGAGGCGAAAAAATGTGAGTATTTGTCAATATTATTTAATATAGAAATTAAGCTGGTATTTTTTTCAGGCAAGATTACAAATGAATCAACCATATTCCTAAAATCATTGATGTATTGGTTAAACGAGCCTGGCTGAGCTATATAAAAAAGACTAAACAATTCTCCGTCTTTGATGATATTAATGGTGTTTAGTTTCATTGTTCTATCATTACTATAATCATAATATACCTGATCAATGACTTCATTTCCGTTAATATGTGAAATATTATAACTAACAGGTCTTATTATTCCATTTACTGTACTTTGATAGATCAATGAATGGTAATCGTGTACAAAATCAGAAATTGTTGCATTTGTGGATAGTCCAGAGCGGACATAGATACTAATTTCAACATCAGGCAATTGATGAATGTTATTTGAAGGAATGGTAAACTTTACCACTTGGTTAGCATGTAAATTGGTCTCATCGGCATTTAGAAAAGATGGATAGTTTATTTTAATGTGATAGTCAGGATTTTTGTAGATCAACCACTCATTGGTCAGATTTGAATATTTATAATTTTGAAAAGAATTTCGAACTTGACTAATTTGATCTTGAGGTGAATGAGTTTTTCCTACACCTAACGGAAAATAGATTGCTGAAGTAACTAATACTACTATAAAACACAAAAATGTTGTCGCTACTACCGTCTTTTGCACATTACATAAACCTCGGTTTAATTATTTAATTCTTAATTTTGTCTCTATTACTACCCAATTTGAACTAAAGTAGGATGTTGTAGGTAACAAAAAAGTTTGTTATTTTTGTATTTAATCTATCTCTCCGTTAGATGAAAATTTATTTTCCACAATAGGGACAAACAAATCCATGTATTTTTAAGTCATATCTGGATTTCTTTGTCTCATAATTTCTTTTGCAATTTGAGCAAAATGATGATTGATGTCTGGAATTGGATTCTTTTGTTATGGATGTTAATATTGGACACATAATTATTAACTTTGCTATTGTAATTCAAACTCAATTAAAGACCTTCTTTTACAATGATATATTTTTGAGTTAAATGATTGTATATTATAGAAATTCTCAATCTACTCAGTTGAGCGCTAACCAAAGCTCATTATGGCTTACAAATTGTTTGGCTAGAATATTCTAACACTTTAAGAAAATTATTACTATGGATAGATAGGTAGTTGAATACAGATATAATTTGATTTTATGTATCTTTTTCATGTGTTATGGTCGCCTGCCTAATCTTTTTATTTTGAATTTTTTTGTTCCTTGATGTTAGATTTAATGAGATTTTTTTTGATCGTTTTATCTTGATCCAAAGTATGGAAGTTTCTAATATTTTAAAATGTAATATTTCTGAAATCTTGTGATTGAAACTTGTACTTTGCCTGATTGTTTTGTAGCAAATATTAAAACATCTTTTTAGTGGCACAATCGATCACCATGGTCGCGACTTGGGACCTAAAATTTGGTTGCACTTATCAAACACTGACTATGTCGTATTAAAAGTCCATTCGGATTATTCTTTGCTTTATCAATCTATCGGTAATTTTATGAATGCTTTACAAATGTTTATGTCAAAATGTTTGTCTCATCAAAAATATTTCACGGAATCGACTACCACAAAAGAGAATCTTTACGACAGTCTAATTCATTACTTTAACTTTGTTAAATGTACATTTTAATTGCATCTTTTTAACAATTTCAACCAACCAAAGCACAAGATTACATAATTGAAAAAAGGGATATATGAGCTGATGGCCGACAAGTGTAAGATTTCAGAGTTCGAATTTGTCCCATATTATTAAGGTTATGGACCTTTACATAGTTTATTTGTCATGCATTAGTAGACAGGTATCATTATCTAGTCTATATTTAGAATGCATGGAGTTTGAGTATATTTTCACAAATTTCCAGAAATGTAAAATGGTGTAGTCGGTTACAAGTAATCTTCATTTGCAAATCCTATTTAAAAGTCGCTAATACCGTGGGACAGGGCAAACGGACTACTAAATTATCTGTTTGATGCAATACTTGTCAAGATTCCTTATTGTCCCTTTCAGCATCTTGTTCATTGCTATCGCTTTGAGAGTCACTAACATTATAACTGTTTTCATCATCGTCTAATTCTTCCTCTTTATGGATTTTTTCTACTATTTTATCTTGCACATCCTCCTCTATTCTTACATTTTCGTCGATGCTCATGGATTGTAATGCGCAAAATAGTATTTAATATAAACACAAGCCCTATACTTTTGGCATAAAATGGGTTTCCCCATTCCTAAAATTATATGACACTAAATTATTATGACAGTTATACATAATTATGATAGTATTGGATTGGACGCCTAATGGTTAATTTCCATTGAAGTAACTAAGTTAGATTGCTAAATAAAAAGAAAAAAAATTATTTGACCATTACTTTTGCATTACTATGTATGTGGCTATATTTTTATTGATTAACAAAGTCGCAAGAAAGTGACACTAACCAAAACCACTTGCAATTAGTGGTGAGTAGATTATGTTTTGAGATAATCTCCTGACCAAAGAAGCGAAAAAACCCAAAGACCAGGCCTTTGGCTGATAGGATAAAGAATTTTTGTTTATTTTATCGGCCAAGTTCAGACGTACAATGATCTGGATGAAACTTGAGAATTCTGCAATTACTGTGTTTTAAACTGGCCCCGTGGTGGCAATTCCTGGAGTGCCCAGCCATTGCCATCTGGATCATTAAAATAAACGAACTTGCCCCACATTTGAGTATCAACTTCGGTGACTTCGACTCCTTTTTTTTTAAGTTCATCGTGGGCTGCTTGTGCATCCTTCACAACCATTTGTAATCCTTTGATGGAACCTGGTTTCATGTTGTCAGTGATGCCAACACCAAAACAAATTGAACAAGCGGAACCTGGAGGTGTCATCTGAACAAAACGTAATTTCTCATTAACGGTGTGGTCATGGTCTAAGTTGAATCCCACCTTATCTTTATAAAAATCACGTGAACGATCCACATCTGTTACTGGAATTGCTACTAATTCGAGTTTCATTTCCATCAAAAATCCATACTCCAATGTTTTAGATTAACAGTGCAAGAACAAAGTAGAATCTGTTCGTCAAGCGAATTTCGTAAATAAATTTCCATGCTTCTACAATATGTATTCTTGGATAAAAAGATGCAGGAAAATGGATGTTGTAAGCGAAACTACCATACCAATCTGTCTCTCCATATGAGGAAAATTATGTCGCTTTATTGATTGATGATATCACTGATACAAAATCCTATATTTAAGAATAGTTATTAAAAGGGATTTAGATGCCTGATTATGATCCAAGTATATATTTGAATTAAAGAGGCAATTTTGTTGCTTATCATACGAAATTATTCAGTATGTTTGGATGACTATATCGACTAGAAAGCAAAACATACTGGAAAGAAATATGAAAAAAGGCTTACTTTCAACAATTTTTAAACTCTAAATGCTGGCGATATTTGTGGTCATAGAAGGGCTAAAAATGACATTTTGTTTTCTCTTATGATATCATAATTGGATTTCAATTTTAAAATTGTTGAGAAATATGCTAAATACTACAATTATAAATTATATTCATTAGTAGACTATGTGATAGACTTAACCGAAGTAGAAAGAGAGAATAAGGTATATGTAAATGATAATGCGATAATCCTTGATAAAGAATCTATAAAGCCACCAGAATTATTAGAATTGGCAGGTTACTCATCTCTTGTTTATGATTGCTATTTAGTACAAAACAATGAGGGAAATGCAAAGAAGAAGAAGAAAACGCCCTATGAAAATAAACTTCTAAAAGAAAGCAGGACCATTCATATCGAAACGGGTATGAGGTTTAATGCAATACTTAAGCAATAGTAACATCTAATTTTTTGATTGATATGTGATAAACAGTTTATGAAAAATGCAAAATAAGATTAAAATACTCACATTCGTTTGCAATTAAATGTCAGTTGGTTAAATAGTAGTATGTTTAGAGAATTGTGATATGCCTATAGATCCAGAGTTTCCGAAAAATCACAATGTGATAGGTAAACATTCTACTTCCGATGGTTCATACTCTCATTTTGTATGGGGCCCGGGAAGGTCTGATGCAGAGTCTTCAACCAACAAAGAAGTTCAAGACGCATACAAAGCAAGAGGTGAGGAGTACCTTCCTTTGGGGGTACATGGAACTTTTGTGGCAGTAGATTGGGATTCTTGTATTTCTGATGGTGCGTGTATTGAAGCCTGTCCTGTTCAAGTTTATCAGTGGTACAGATCAGAACAAGACGTTCCCGCTATCGAAATGGTAAATGCAGTAAGTGAAGGGATAGGTGATGATCATAATAGAGAAGGAAGGAGAGATTACACTGATAAGCCCGATCCAATAAGAGAAAGTGCGTGCATTTGGTGTATGGCGTGTGTTACCGTATGTCCTACTAATTCGATCAAAGTGGACGAAGCTAATCTGCAAGTACATATGGAGGAGGCTAAAAGAAGTGCTTGATGCAGTTTTGACTTACAGAAAGGAAAAAATTAAGTTTTTACAAGTGTCAGTAAATTGCTTTTTCTAATTAAATATTTATTCGATAATTTGGAATTATGATTTCTGGTCAGAAAATAATCCTTTTCTGATGATGAGTAAATGTTTATAGTTAGATAGCGAAGTGTTAGTATAATATTAAAACGGTATTTCTCATTACTGATTATATTTCTTGTTTCAATAAACAATGGTTTTATCTGGAAAATAAAATGTGATGAATAATTCGCCAATAGATTGTATTCTGTTTCTTTTGTCTCCTTTGTGATCTTGTAGACTACTAATCCATATTGTATATTTTGACCTATACTTGGGACCAGATCAGTGACCCTTGAGTGGCTTTAAGCATCCAAAGGTAATAGAACTTAACTTATCTTACAACACCGTTTTTAAATATACAACAAAGCCTTATGTTTCCATTAATGATAACACATGGACAAGATATGAAAAGCAAGTCTGATCATGTATCTATTGCCGTAATCATAATAGTATTGTTCCTCCAACATCAAATGCTGGATCTGACCAAACAGTGATCCGGCGAAACTGTCCCCCTTAATGGAAGTAATAGCTTATCAAACGGTTCTTCATTGACATATTTGTGAATCCGGCTAGATTAAACCCCGTTGAATTAAGTGATTCAACATCTTTAATCCGTCTTTTACAGTACTAGAGGTAATGTCCAAACTGGTCTCACTTTCCAATTAGCCATAACCAATGTGGAAGAAATAATGAGTTAGCCTGACAAATTTATTATTACTATAAATCTTATTTCTCATCTTCACCAAATGAAAAATTTAGTTTGGATTTGTAGGAAAATCAGTAACAATTGATAAAATGGGAAAACTGCAAAGGCTATTTTATCTCTGTTTTTGTTTGATTCGCTATTATATCCATTTTTATATGGCCTTTTGCAAAAGGACCCAAAGTGCTTTCTCAGATTATTTTTTTTCAATTAATAATTCATTGACAAATTTTGGTTCAATAATGTATTGAAAATTGGGATATTTACTTATTACACCTCTTTCGGCAAAAAAATCGGCAATCGAGTTTCCAGAGGTGTACAGCGAAGCTGAAGTATTTAATTCCTTATTCATTGAAATTTGGCTGTTATGTTCCAAGTCCATAACTTCGGCATCATCCAACCCTTTGATAATGTCCGTTTTGTTTACACCCGTTTTTACGGACATTATTTTTATATCTTGCTCTTTATTCTTCTCATAATCTTCCTTTGCTTCTACCAGAGATTTTATGATATTTTTAATATCATTGGGTCTTTGTTCGACTACATCTGAATGAAATGCCAATACGGTAGTCAAAACACCGGGTACAATAGCACCTGTGGAGAGAATTTTGAATTCACTCTTTAACGCATCTAATGAGTATGGATTATAGAAATGCCCTGCATCGATCTCGCCTTTCTTTAATGCATCTGACATATTTTGAACAGGAATGCTCGCGAATTCAACATCGCCTTCATCAAGACCAACTTTTTTTAGTGATTCTAATATATAATAATGTGAAAAACTGTTGATCCCATCGACACCCACTTTTTTACCCTTTAATTCCGTGAGGTTGTCTACATTGCCTATAATTGGATCTGCATCTTTTGCTATATCGGTATTGAATACTACTTTAGTATCGATTCCTTCAGAGTTCTGTATTATTGCATCAGAATATACTACAAACATCCCATCATATTCTCCATTAGCATAATCTGTAAGCGTACCAGCATAATCTTGAGCTAATGTTAGGTTTACGTCAACATTATTTTTTTCAAAATATCCCTTTTCTTGAGCAACATAAGCCAAAAAATTTGGAGGCCATATTCCTACTGAAAGTCTTAGTGGTTTTTCATTTGATGTTTGAGCAGATACTATATTGAATGAACTCAAAAATATTATTATTATAATACTGGAAATTACAATCATATGCATTTTCTTACTTGGATTTTCAAACAATTTATTATTTCATTACTATTGTTGTACGTATGTTATATCAATTTTTATTGAACTTTTGGAACATTTTTAATCCTCATACAAAGAATACGGATTTTAGTCTCCGCAAGCTAAAACAAAATGTATAATCTTTTGACTTGTGTATCATGTTACTAAAGGGATACATGAAAAAGATACCTTCAGTGTAAAGATTCATATTGTATAGCACATCTAGAATAATAACAGTATTTACAAATTACTTAATTTAAATATCGAGTCGTCACAATATAGATTTCTTGATCAGAAGCATGTGCCTACTAAACAAATATTTCAATACATTATCGCATTATATGTAGTAGCAGTAACTCTTTTGTTTAACCGTGTCCCAAGCTCATTTTTCAGACATTTGAATCTAATAGAGTACCATCAACCCTTGATGTTATCTTTTTTCTAAACTGTAAGTTTCAGTCTATCAATCAGTCTTTGATTCTGGATTATAAGACAAAAAAAGAGGTAAAGTGATAATGAATTCTTTGAATCTTTTTCAATTACAGTCTTGGCAGCACCTTCACTTAAACCATTACAACAGTTAATTAGCATATTATGCAAAACTTCTCGATCACCTTGATGAAGTGCGTTGATTAGTCTATGCCACTTATCATAGGTTTTATCAAACAATTCTTTACTATGTGGTTTGTATATTTGCGATGTAACTATTTCTTTAACTATGGACTCATTGCTTGTATTCCTGTTCTCAATATCTACAAGTGTCTTGTAATGATGCAATATCATTCCCATCATGATTGGTTCTATAGGTATCGGCCTGTCTGCAGAAGAAATATAAGATGTATAAAGTTTAGCATTATCAAATAGAGAATCAAAAGTCTTTTTGGCATCCTTGGTCTTTAGTTCCTTTTTAAATTCAGACCAAACTATCTTTTCTATTTCCATGAGTTGTCGAAACGATGGTATACTGCGGCCCACATAGACATTACAAAGTCGATGGATTTAACCATTACGCAGTTATACGCAGTGTAATTCTATAATTAGTAATCGGAATATTCATCTATTGTCTTTTGTGTTAGATAGATCGAATTCACATTTGTAGGATCTACAAAGATAAAACCATTGTTAATTAGATCGTTTCTAACGTGTTGTCTAATCTCTAGGTTTGATTCTTCTTTGTTTCTGTTGCCCCCTCTTTCCAGGCAGGCTTCATTATAAATATCAACAAACTTTACTGGTACTTTCAATTCGCCGCTTGTACTCTCAATCAAAACCTTGACAAAAGTTAAAGTCAAACTCTCAATCTTATCAGATTTGTCTTGTGATTCCAATCATATTGATCTACACAAAGTTACTTATAACACTGTATTGCTATGAGCCGACAGAAATATCTGAAAAGAAGAAATCCCAACCAAAACTATTCCTACTATTACTTACTATTTGGAAAAAGCTTAATTCTTCTATAGACCTACAAATTCTATCTCCATGTTATCAAAAGCTGAAATCCAATACCTTCAAGGTCATAAACTAGCTTCCAAAACTTATGAAAGGAAGTTAATATGTTTAATCAAAAAAGGTTGAAGTTTTAGAAACGGAACTGCCACTCTTAACAAGTATGTTTGGGGAAAATATCAAATCCGTATTTTCTGAAATTCTACACGGGAAGGCAGTGGCGCCCCACTCCGTGAAGCAGGAGAAAAACGATGACAATACTCAATATTCTAACTATGGAAAGGCCGCTACTGAATTTAGTAATCCATACAATGACCAATTCCATCTATTTAACGGAAAAGGCGACATGCATGAAGGCTTACTCAATTCATTGAGGTTGCTTGGCCAGCACAATATCAATGGTGCTACAAAATTTAGTAATGGAAATCTAGCATCCGCTACTGAATTTAGTAATTTCAACAATATGGATGATTCTTATTCAAAACTTGTAAATATTTCAGCAATGGAATTGTATCATACTAAAAATTTCAGTAAATCAACTACCGATTGTTTAATTTCTGAGTGGACCGGGTCGGATTTATATTGTTAACGATATAATCTTTGGGTTAGATAATGAAAGACCTAAATTTATTATATTTGAGTTTACATATATTATGGCCCTCTGGTTCATGGTCTTCATTCAAATTAGTTTTGAGACGGTCAGATAAAATGGATTTAGCGATTCTTCACAAATAGGTTTATCAGTTAAAGTGTAGATCATGTGGTAAGTCGGGTTTATTGATGCAATAGTACAAAATAATATGCAATACCTTTAATATTTTAAGATTGAATATATGCAATAACTGCAATCAAAATGAATCAATCTAGTTCGTATATTAAAACAATATCACATAGAAGGGAAAGAGTAATTGCATTACTAACAAAAGGACTCAAAGGATTTCAGTTTGCAAATGATTTGGTGGTTAGATTCTGTTACTATTAGTAGATATATACATTTCCTGGAGAAGGAATCCAGTGATAGTCTTAATTCCTTGGTCAAGGAAAGATGCCATTTTTGTATCAAACAACTATCGAAGGCATCAAAACAGTACTGAATGAACGTTGGAATATTTACAATAAGGATGTCGATAACGAAGTCACATGGAGGAACAAGTTAAATGCTTTAAAACTAGAGAAAGAATGCTTTGAGATTTCGTAATAGATATATTGCGGGCCCAACTTTGGACCAAATTTAATATTAGATGGTTTTTATGAACTTGGAATAAAGTCACAAGATCTAATCTAAATTATCGATATACACTATTGTTGTAGAATAGAAAAAAACGTTTCAATTATTTTTTACCATTATTAAAATTTTTCATAGGATTATAATATTTTAATAATACAAAAACTAAACTGATATGATGAAGTTAGTTGATAGCATTTTTAAAAATTATATAAATATATTTTCACAATCAAAATATTTTCTTGGTTCTTTAATTATCATAATGATCATCTATTTTGGCAATAACCATATTCCTTTTACTTTTTCTCAACAACAACTACCAAATGTAAATGATCCTTCTTTGAAAATAGATCGTGTGGCCGATGGATTACAATCTCCAACTAGCATGGCATTTCTGACGAACAATTCGCTTTTGATAGCGCAAAAGGAAGGAACCCTATCAATGCTAGATCTTAACAATCCTACCAATATAGAACCCATATTGGAGTTAAGCAATGTCAATAGCAAAAATGAAAGGGGACTTTTAGGAATCACAATTGACAATAACAAAAGTGGAGAATCTAGCATTTTTCTTTATGTTACCGAGACTAGAACTCAATTGGATCAGGAGACGCAGGATACTGCAAGTAATGATGATTTGAGAAATAGGGTTTACAAATATGAATGGGATGAGGTAGAACAAAGACTTTCAAATCCAAAGATTATTTTAGACCTGCCAGCAGGTCCTGGAACAAACCACCAAGGTGGAAAAATCAAAATTGGTCCTGATAATCAACTCTACGTGGTAATTGGAGAATTACAGAGAGAGGGACAGTTACAAAATTTTAGAGAAGGGCCAGAGCCTGATGACAGTGGTGTTATATTCAGGGTAAATCCGGTGGATGGCTCGCCGTCAAATAATAATCCTTTCATAGAAGCAAATAACGGCGACAAAGGTGGAAATAATAATCTATTGGCTAAATACTATGCATACGGAATAAGAAATAGTTTTGGGTTTGATTTTGATCCCATCACAGGAAAGTTATGGGATACAGAAAATGGTGAGAATCTCTATGATGAAATAAACATAGTAGAATCAGGGTTTAATAGTGGATGGAAATTGATTATGGGACCATTTTCTAAGTCAGAAGCCATAACAGAAAATGATCTAGTTAACTTTCAGGGTTCACATTATTCTGATCCACTTTTAAGTTGGGAACAATCCAGAGGGATTACTGACCTTGAATTCTTTAAATCAGACAATTTGGGCCAAAAATATGCAAATAACATATTCGTAGGGGATATAACTAGAGGGAATTTATTCTTCTTGCAGGTAAATGAAAACAGAAATGGATTGCAGTTTGATAATGAACCAAATATAGCAAATGACCATATTGCATCAAGTGAAGAAGAAATTTCTTCAATTACTTTAGGAACTGGTTTCAAAGGTATAACAGATGTAGAAACAGGTCCTGATGGAAATCTGTATATATTAACCTATAGCAGGGCCGATGGGGGGCAAGGAGCACTTTATAGAATATCAGAAAATACAACCCAATAACTTTCATCCGATAGTAAGCCGGATAAATGGAATGCACTTACATAATCACACCAATTTCTGCAAACCTAGCCCGTCTCGTTAAAGAATCATAATTGGATTATTCGTCAAACACAATTTTAAATTGTATAAAGAAAAACTACCATCCACGCTACCATTATTATTTTCAGGTTCCTGTTACAAATCGTTTTTAGGGTAATTCAATGTAAGTCAATGAAATAGATGACCGTTAGGAGTATCAGAGTTTAATGTTAAATAATTTTAGATCTATAACTTTTTCCTAGTATTATCATCTTTTTCCCATTTTAGGTCTACAAAAGCAACTAGTTCTTTAGTTTCATTATGTATTACAGGATATGCAGATAACACTTTGCGAAGATCTACTGAATCTCTCTTTACAATGATCCTATGTTTAAATTTGTGTGAACCATCAGGTAAATACTCAATGTCACCGGTTGAACTAACCACAATTATGATCACTATTAGAATCCCATAAGGCGTCAGTAAAATTTTACTGCTAAATTGTAAATCTAAAAAGGATAATATGTGTCACTGGGGGGCTCGTATCCCTTATACTATAAGATTAGTTAACCAAGAGTTGAAGTATATACTCTCAGTTTCATGGTGTTATGTCTAGACACCTGGCGAAACCCTGCAAGAATCCATCAACGTCTAAGTTGTCGAAACGTGCAAATGTCCACCATGCGTGATCGCCCGCCGGGGCGCTCTCTAAGATCTCTAGTCCGTCTATTTCTCCTGTGCTCAATTGAATGCTATATCCTCCGCCCATGACTATATCGACTGTTTCACATGTAGCAGTAGACGATACTAGACCAGAAAAAATTCCTGCTTTCGGTCCAAACACTGTATATACACTCTGAGCAAAAGATTGTTCAAATGAGATTAGACCCATAGAACTCATAAATGCAGTTAATACTAAAAGTGATAACATAGTAACCTTGTTGCTTGTATGCATATTATCTGGTTATACGTATATTTAATAGACTTTGTGAACAAGACCGATTCTTATTTCTACAATTATATTTCATATTATAATAGTTATGGTTAATCTCTATTAAATTGTTGAATAAAGAATAATCTATTATACAAACATGAATTTTTATCTTTAACTTTGATCTTGATGGATTATATTACTAAAAATAATGTCGACTGGAATCAACAGAAGCGGGTTTAAATCCCGCACTTCCACTAATTCGTATTGACATGGCCCAGATCAATCCTTTTATTCTGGATTTTAAATCCTTAAGGTAGTTGACGAGCTGTTTGATTTGTCACAAAGGCTTCAACTCGACCTATATTAGAACGGGTTCTAACGGTGCTCTTAAGAAGATGGACTCCTACTGTGATAAGTGTGCTATCCACTACGATTTAGAAAAAAACTGTTTACAGTATCTAATTCCTTATACAAAATACAAATCTCTAAAGCAGACCCAGATATCATAACTAATAATTCAGTTTACTCAAATAATCCTAACAAAACCTCCGAAACAATGGAAAACGTACAATATGGGCCGGGTCGGATTCGAACCAACGACCCCCGCCATGTCAAGGCGGTATCTTAACCAGGCTAGACCACCGGCCCCAATTTGATATTTAGTGAGTTCTTCTTTGTCTTTTATATATAATTGTTGATTATATTCTCCGTCAGTGGATTCTATGGGTTTAGTTTGGTTCTTGATGGATTCCAGAACCGCAGTAGCATTTTCTCTTTCTAATTGCTTTTTAATACGTATAGAATTCTTACTGAATTTAGTAAGATTAATTGAAGTTTCTTCCATGTTGTGATTCTTACCAAATTTAGTAAGATCTAGATTTGGAAATAATGATAAAAGGAGAGGTAGATCCTTATCTAAGAGGTTAGAAATCTTCTTCTTTACCACTGACTTGAGTTTGTACTCGTATGACTTGGATACAACTTTCTGACCTTGTAAAAACTGAAACTCAGCTTTAGAGAGAAGTGGCATAATATTTTAGGAATTATTCGAAATTAATAAGGATTAGCAATTCAAATAACTAGGAGTATCTGAATATACTCAGACTTAATAGACTACACGTTCCGTTGATTAATTAAGAAATTATCGCATAGCATCAAATAGAAATCTATTTGTTGAATTTTTTCTTTTAATTACATGCCTGCAAACAAGGGAAGATAATATAATAAGAAAAAATGGAGCAAAAAATAATATTTTCTGTCTATTCTATTTTCATTCTGTCCTAATGCCTATTGAAATTTTGATTATTAGTCCATCAATAGACAGTATAAAGGACAAATTTATTATTGATTTATTATATGATCTTATTTGATTGCAAAATTAGTATGTTCAATACAGTCAAAAAAAGGTGATTACGGTCTTGATTATTGTTTGATTTTATCTGGTTGTTGTAAAGTCGGATGGAGGTTGCTCTACCGTTGGGATACATTCACCATTCTGTTGGAAACCTAAATTCAAGTTATTGGCGTTTAATGCATTAAATTCTGGTGCAACTGCTTGTCCGTTTGTTTCTGAGGCTTGGTCTTGTTCTGCTCCTTGTTCGGCTTCACTGCTAGGTTGTTGACCTGCTGCGATATTTCCGCTACACGTTTCCAAAGTAGGTTCAGGAGCAGCAATTGTTGCAAGTGCATTTGGGTTATACAAGCCCAAAACTCCTGTTACCAAGAAAGCAGTAAGAATTCCTGTAAATAGTTTATTCATAGTTAAAGTAGAAATTCTAATTCATTTAGCAGTTTTTTATAATAGTTATTTAGGATTATATGAGAAAAATGTCCTCCTATGAGGAGGATTGACTGTAAGGTTTGTCTGTCTTTGTGATAATCCAATAGGCTAGGAAACAGATTTACCAAAAGAGAATGGTTTGTTGCCTACAAAATTAAATTTTCTTTCTTATTTTGGTTTATAATATACTCACAGGTCTTGATATATTTTTTACCATGAAGAAGTTGAATTTTTTGGATTAGAAGAATATGTTAAAAAGCCTGTAACAGAAGCCAAACATCAAAGTGATGAATTATAGCATTACATTGATCTGTTGGACTGGGGATTTTAACGACAAAAAATAGTTTATTGTTGGCCTAATGCCAAATTGCCCAATTGTTCTTGTAATTGCAAGTTAAAGTTATTTCCACATAATGCGGTAAATTCTCCAGAAACACATTGGCCGTTTTGTTCACTATCTTGTCCTTGTTCAATTTCTTGTTCTGCATCATTGTGTTTACCTGTGGCAAATGCCATGTTGTTGTCACCAAATGTTACTACTGAACCTATGAGAGCTGCTGCAATGAACATCACCGCAATCATTCCGATTTTATTTGTTTTAGTACTCATTTTAGTCGAAATATACAAGTGAAATTTGAAATAATATAGTTTGGATTGTTGTTACTGTTATATCTTTGTGAAAAATATTTCAGGTATTGTCTTATTATAAATAATTTCATACTTTTGTTCTTAAAAATTAAACTCCTAATTTGGATTATCACCGCTCGGGTCTAGCAAGACCCTCGCTATTTGATGACTAGGATAGACAACCAAATGATGATGACCGCGTGGATCTTTATTATTAAAAAAAGGTACTATTGTCTATGTCACCTGGAATTTACTAGATGGTTATATATCTGGAGTATTTATTGGTGCCATAAATAGACGATATGTTTGCTTTCAACTTAGTTGATGTCCAAAATTAGATTGTCACTGGAGTAAATCTAGGCTGGAGATATATAATGTTTTTAAACCTACCAAGATATTTATGTTCAAACCCATAGTTTAAGTCGGGCCTTGCATTTTCTTATTCTCCCACGCCGCTCATGCAAGGCTCGAATCTATTGTAATTCTCTGGAAACAATC
Organism: Candidatus Nitrosocosmicus agrestis; assembly: GCF_008389435.1. Lineage (GTDB taxonomy): Archaea > Thermoproteota > Nitrososphaeria > Nitrososphaerales > Nitrososphaeraceae > Nitrosocosmicus > Nitrosocosmicus agrestis. The sequence goes on from NZ_VUYS01000003.1 coordinate 114,995, forward strand.
CAATAATTATTGAAAGTTAGATGCAGTACATACCATCCTTTCCTGGCCATTAAATCGCAAACTACCTGACCGACCTGTGACCATTTTTTTATTAGCAACTTATCATTAACCTACTTGTTGTTGGTATCTGTAAACTTGGATTGTGCCGAGTTAGTTTAATAGCAATCGATGTTTTTAGAATGAATATAGTCGCTTTTAAACTATGTTCAATGATGATTGAATAATGAACATGATTGAAAGTGAAAGTCCTTATTTGGTTGAAGCCAGAACATGTGGATGTAAGGAAAAAGGCAAAAGTGTCTCATATCATTTTATCGAATCTGCTCATGGTCTTTGTTTAGAAAAGGGGGAATTAATCTTGGCCGAAATTCAAGCATGTGAGAGGTTATTAAAGTATTCAAAGGACGAGGAAGAAATGCAGCTTCTCAAGGATGAAATAACTAAATTAAGGATAGCATTGGATCTAGTACGATACTAAGATAAGAAATGGAATATCAAATAAGTACTGCTTAAGATATTATACTCATCGACGCACTAAAAAGACTACCACTTATCTTAAATTTTTTGATTCACCAATTGCTTCTTCAATCTTGTCAACATAATCCTTGACATAAAATTTGATATTATCAATTTGTTTTGGAGATAGTTCAGTTTCTAGTAGTAAGGCCTTTTCAATTGCGTTTGGAAGTTCTTCTATTTTTCTAGGATAAGGAATTCTAACACTAATCTCTCCTCTTATAAAATCAATTTCTAAATAAGTTTTTGTTCCTGTTATTTGTGAGATTCCTCTGCTTCTCAGGTAACCGTTAATTCGTAGTCTAAAAGATTTACCTGAATCGCTTACTATAATATTGTCTAATTCGGACATTACTGGTTTCCTCCATCTTTAAAGTTCTTTACCAGTTTACCAATTATCAAATTAAACGTATCACCAGTTTTACCCATTTCTTTTAATATCTCGTAGTTGTCAGAGTCAATCAGAATTTGTTTGTATCTTTTGTTACCTATTCTCATAACATAATTAATACATCGATGATATTTAAATGTTACTTATATGAAGTAATAGTTTAACTATACTCAGTTTTTGTCCAAAAGAATGTTATTAAAAAATGAGAAATGGTTAATAAAAAAGGAGAGACATCTACCTCCCGTATGAGACTCTTTTTGGTTTTTTTAATTTGAAGATACCTAAATCATCTTAGATAGTCATCGCAGTTCCTCCCAAATGAAACATGTCCGATATTTATGACAGATTAATTTATTATCTTGATTTTTTTCATATTGAATTCAAATTCTTTTTAAAAATACAAAAATTACACGAATAGAAGGTAAGAGTATTATATATTCAATTGTAAATTGACATGATAATAAAATATTTCTGTTTGTAGATAAGTTTAATATAAATTATTTAATTTTTTCATATATAGAATTATCGAAATACAGAATGAGTCATAGCGAATTTGATAGATGGAGAAATTCATTATGCAATCCAACTTGTATTTGCTTTTTATCTTAAAGCCTATCCTAAAATTAACTTTCTATAGATTATTATACAACATGAGAACTGTATCGGACTAAGATAGTTTTCATCCTTCTTTTCATATCTTGCGGAGTTTCGTAAACCTGTTATGCCATGAGTTTGTCCTTTCCACAACCCATTTTTTAGGGAAGTGTATCTTACGATTTGGTACTGCAATTTCTTCACTATCATCGCCTTTCTTCTTTTTCTTCTTCTTGATTGGTACGTGTAAGATGTAGTCTCGTTTGATTAATTCCTGTTCTGCTTCTGCAGAATTATATCATTTATCAAGACATAGATGTTGCAATCATCCTCGTCGTCTAGATCTGGATAACGATTTCGGCCTTTTGATGACTGTATTATCAACTACCTCTGTTACGCATTTGGTGTCATGGGTGCTAGCTGGTAATAATACAACAGAAAAGAGGATACCATGCTTATTGGTTAAAATATGTCTTTTTGTTCAGCCTTGTTTGCTCCTATCTGCAGTGGGATTATTTCCTGCGGTCTTTTCTCGGCCTAAAGGTGATTTTATTGATATAGAATCTATTGATTCTATGACCAGTTGATACCATTTGTAGCATCATAGATTTTCAATGGTCTGCTCCACATCTTTTCAAAGACATCCAGTTTATTCCATGCCTGGAATCTCCTATGACGAGTAGATCCAGAACAGCATTCTTTTGGAAGCCGTCTCCACTAGCATCCTGTTCTCAGGATGTAGATGATACCGTCAAGAGGCCTTCTGTATTGTTAAACTGGTCGACCAACAGTCTTTGGAGGCTTTTCTTTAGACATTATCCTCTTAAACTCATCTCCTAACCTTTCTGGAATCCTTGTAATGGCAGGATGAGCGATATTTATTGCTTCCACTTCTTTCTTCCTTCTGAATGCAGATACCGTCTACAAGGAAAGAAAAGTAGGTAAAACCCAATCGTATTTTAGGATAGGCTCTTGGAATGTCTGACATGATTCATAGAAAAATGAGATGAATTTGACATATTATAATTCACAATTAAATTTGTAATATAAATAATATGTAAAATTGTATTTCATTTTGAAATATTTGCAACTTATCTACATTATCTCTTTTTCTTCTTGCTCTTATCAATATAGTTATATGAAACTGCGAAGTTAACTTTTCATGAAATTATTAACCAATCCAAATAATAAAAAGTATAAAAACAAACAAGTTTACAATCAAGTATTTTATGTGACCTTGATAGCATTTTTGTCATTTGTTCTTATTTCAGGGATTACAACGTCGCATGCATTTGCATTAAAAAGCGTTTCAGACTTGGGAGGTGTTAACCAAAATCCAACTAAGCTAGAAAGAGGTGGTTCAGACTTGGGAGGTGTTAACCAAAATCCAACTAAACAAGGAGGAGAAGGCGAAGGAGGTTCTTCTAACTTTCAATGTGATAGTAAAACCCATACATGCTCATGTGATCTAACCAAGGAAGATTGCTTTGATTTAGGTGCATCGGGTCTATGTAAGGATAGAATAGATAACAACGGAGAATGTACATTTAAATATTAAAAGTTTAATTTTGATTGATTTTTAACTATTATTTTGGTTACTACTGTTCTAATCCATATTTTCAAGTGTTTAAAACAGTTTGTGGATTAGAACAGGTAGTTGGAAAGATGATATCGTTTGATAGAGGAATCATGTCACTAAATATCTTATTTTTTTCCTGCTCTTCAGTAAACTGAAAAAGGCTCCCTAGCTTTGTATTGCTTTCATACCTCTTTATGAATTTGCATATACAGATCTTACTATCCTCATCATCTGCCTCATAGTCTATTAATTGGAATACTTTTGTTTCTCCAATCCCGTATTTTAACAGCTCTAAAATTTCAACTTTTAACCATTCTTCAGCAATTAACTTGAATTTTTTTGGTAAATTCAGCTTAATGAAATGTAAATTATTATCATTTTCTTCTGTATTCGTGTAATTTTTGTATTTAGTCTGTTGGAATAAAGAAACATCCACAATAGGGTAGTATGCTTTTTTACGTCTATCAATTTTAGATTCAAATTCATCTATTAATCCGTTATTTCGTAATTCTTCCAAGTACGTCTTTTTAATTGCATCAACTGTTATTGATTTTCCCTTTCATTCTTTGAATGAATCGGCCAGTTCATTAGTATATACTGCCACCCTGTCCTCTCTAGTTGTACCATCTTCCTTTTCTTCTGGACCCTCTTTTGATTGAAACAGAGGGACAAACACTTCCCTAAAGAAATCTAATTTGTAAGAGGGGATTCCAGTGATATTTTGAGTTAGTTTCAAGACCTCTCTTAAATCTTCTAGTGAGGATATAGACATTATTTCATTTCCGAATTTTAATTTAAAACGGTTAAAGGAGTTACTCTTTGTGACTATATTCAATAAGGAAAATATCCTGTTTGCTATCCTAACATCAGTTCCTTTCTCTGATGGCAAAGAATGAGTGAGTATCTTCTGATATGGTATCCATACCCCATTTTCATAGCTTGCTAACAGTTCATCTTTAATTATACTTATGCAATCTTTGGCAATCTGCGTCTCATCTTGGGAAACTATGAGCTGTTCCTGCACCAATGAAGGTAACCCAGATCTCTGTCCAATCAGGATGGTAGATTCAAGATATTTTTGCTTTATCATGTTAGGAGGAGTTATAAGAAACCTACTTTGAATCTCAGGCCACATCGGCCAATTGGACTCATCTTTAGCACTGCAAAAGATACAGGCAGGCCATCCTCTTGTTACAATGTGTTTTACCTCCATTCCCTTAGTTTCTGTTTTGTATACGTATGGATGTTCGATTTCATATGTATAGTGTGAAAGTATTGGTTTTAAAATATCCCAAGTTTCTTTATGTGGAGGTTCAAGAAAAACTAAGACTTTTCCTGACAAATCTATCAAAACTTTGGAATTTTTATGTATTTCTTTGAGCTGCTGAGTTAAATTGCTTTCTTCATCTTTGTTACTATTTTTTTGTGATTTCTTTAACTGTTCTGTCAAATCTTGCACTTTCTGCTCAATTGGTTTATTATTTTCATCTACCAGGATTCCTCTATCTCGTATTATTACCTTGGGAGACATGCTTCCAATCATCCAGACATCTTTTGTTGGGAGAAACTTTGTCATCTCCGTTACTGGATAGGTTTTGCCTTCGCTTGTCGGAGCAATTATTCCTAAGTTGAGTGGGTTTTTTGTATAGGTGCTTAATCCTGTATAAAGTAATAGATTGACAAGTGAATGCTCTTGCTTTATTGTTTTTTTGGCTATTTTATTTACATATTCTACCAAGTTCTTGCCAGCTATTTTTTCAAAGATTACTTGTTTATCTAAATCTTCTCCGTTAAACACATTTTCCGAATATGAATTTACATCGCTCTTACTCAGTTTACTTCCTGTATTAGTAATAGAATTCGATTTCAAAGTCATAGACTGTTTCGTTATTCCTGGTTCAAGAACGTGAGGTCCGTTAGAATCATACTCATTTTTTAAAAATTCTTTGATAGAGTCCAGAGCATAATTATTAGATATACCGTTTATGAAAATCCGCATTCTATCTTCATTTGAATATAGGATTGAGAATAAGGTTTGTTTAATTAGCCTTGCTTCTTCCGATGTTCGGTCTTTTATCTGTGAATCTATTTCTCTTTCTAAAATACTCCAGTCGATCTCTATTTCCCCATTTTTATCCTTATATTGAATTCTGGATTTGATTATTCCATGTCTTCTAGTCTCAATAATAGTATCAAATCGGTTTGTTATATCCACGGAAAAAATTATATCTAGACTGGACCTTGGAATAGGAAGCCATAATATTACACTAGGTGGTATATATTCAATATCATGGTTGATAAGTTCATTATCAGGTGAACTGGCTTCTATGGTCAATCCCTCAAATAGTTCGTCAAAAGATTTTTTTATTGACATCTTTATTCATGGCCTCCGTTTGGTCCAAAGGTAATGTATACATCGAAATGGTTATTAGTGAACTTTGTGTTAATTACAATATTAGTAGTTAAAATCGTTCAACTCCTAATTCGTCACAGCTGAGGAGATTGCACTCTCCTCAACTGCATTTGCTATTACCATGTTCTTTCTAATGCTTACCGATGTTTTAGATACGATACAAGAAGTTGCAAAGTTGTTGCTACCAGTATGGATCCAATTATTCCTGCCCTTAGCGCAGGATAAAATAATGCTACTCGTCATTAGTTTTATCATGTTGGCTAACTAAAATAATCGTTACTAATACTATAAAGTAGTATTAATATAGTTACCACTACAAATTAAATATATATAGCTAATTCTAACATTATTAGAATTAAGCGCCTTAATAAATGCTTCTTTGTTTTTGACTGGCCGTAAAAAATTTATTAGTTTGTGATACTGTGTCGTGAATCTTGATTAACTTCATATTTTTCTGCCTTCTTTTATTATCTGTTATGATTAGAGGCAAAGTAATAGGAGACTCCAGGATTTTAAAGAGAGGCATGGTTACAATTCCAGTTAAAGTGCGAGAAAAATTACGAGTTAAGGAAGGAGATTTCCTAACATATATTGAGACAAGTAATGGACAGATTAGAATAATCAAGTCCGAGTTTGATATTGATGAGATGGTAAAACAGATAGAGCAATTAAGAAAAAAGAACTTATTATCAATTGACGAGAAAGTCGATATAAGAAAGTCATTTGAAAACTTTATGCGCAACCTTCCAGATAAGTATGATTAGACCTAAGTTGGGTAATACAGATAGTGATTTTTCAATTAGTCTATTAACTCTTTCATCAACTCATCCAATAGTGGCCTTATCCTCTTTGTAATTATTTCGTTTATGTCTGGCCTGTAATAATGTCTGAGAAACATGGATTTTGGAATTCTTCCCTGTGACAAATCTATTATTTCAGGCTCGATTCCCTTGTCTCTTAAGTAAGTAGCAAAAATTTTTCTGCAGTAATACATATTCATCGAAAGATTCATAGCTCTAAAAATTTTACACAATTGAGGATACGGCTTTTTAATATCTGCTCTCTCTGCAATTACAATAATCTGTTCTGAGACCAAACTGATGAAAACCTTTTTAGTTCTTCTTAGGAAGGTGTCTGGATATTGATAGTGAAGGAGCTTGTCCTTGCTAACATAATGGTCTTTATTATTCTGAATTAATCTTATACTATGCCAGCATTCAGAAGGTCTTAATCCGGTTAATGTAGCAAACAATAGAATATTGCTATACTTATTGGGTAACTGTCTAATCGTGTCTTTTAACCAGTGAATCATTTTATTCATGTCTGCCGCTTCAGGGTTAAAGATCTTAAAGAAAGTGTTATTTGTGTAGTTGCTGTTGGTCCATTTTAGGTCAAACTTCTCAATTAGTTTTTTCCATTCGTCGTGAGTTCCATGAAACTTGGATAATGATGATAAAGCTTTCATTACATGAATACTTTTTTCCTGAGTTAGTAGTTGAAGATCAGATGCATTTTTTGTCTCTAAAATGTAATGATATTGCTTAGCATATCTGAATAGATTGGAAGCAGTAGTCTTGCTGACTCTTGATAACAAATATTTCTTGTAGCTGTCCCATTTCACTTCATTTTCTTGGGACTTTTTAGATTCTTTGTTTTCTGTAGATATTTGATTTGCTGGTAATGTTTGTTTATCAAATTCTTTATCAATTATATTAAGATCGTTACCATTGTCCATGTCAAGGCGGTATCTTAACCAGGCTAGACCACCGGCCCCAATTTGATATTTAGTGAGTTCTTCTTTGTCTTTTATATATAATTGTTGATTATGATTTGTCTCTCGATATTACATTTACATTACTTTGCTCTTGATTAATTGTAGTGATGTCTAACATATATTGATTTTATTTTTATCTTCTAATCTATAATTATGGATTACATATATCCTTTGGAAATTTATATAACGAAATTAATTCAATAAATTTAATAATTCGACATAACATATTACTCGAACAAAATCTTCTCAGATATTTTTGTGCAATAGTAACATAATCTCGATATAACATACTGCAATTTGATAATTAATGTTCAGTAAGTCTCTAAAAAAACCTACTATAGGATATTCAATAGCAATGCTCCTTTTGATTACTGTTGCACTTTCCGCAAACGGTATGTCGTATGGGTTTATGGGTTTCAATTTAGGTGGAAGTGATACTAGCCAAGACCGCTCAATCACCAGCACACAAAGTTCTTCTCAAGGTTCATATTGTTATGCCCCTCCTAATGCAACGATAATCAATTCTTGCAATTCAGGTGATCTCTCGACAAGCCAAAATACTGGACTTAATCTGTTAGGGCAATAATACAATCAACTTTTTTATCCTAATCTTAAAGTATTTGCTCTGTTACTTCATTGCTATTTCAAAAACCATTATTTTTTTTACACATACTATATTCTAATCGTATGCCTGTTTGCTCCTGACATCTTTAAAGTATTTTGCTTAGTTAAATGAAATGTTGTTATTCTTTAATTAAATCATAATTATCAAAAGAAGATGGTATAGCGTATTTTCTTTGTGATACTTTCAAATAGTGAAAGTAACTTGAATTCAAATAGGATTAATGTTATTATAACCTTCTTTGATGTGTTTAGAATGTGCAAAAACATGTCGCTGTAATTTTTGATTCTTATTTTGTAGTTTTTTACTTATAGACTTTATGATAATGATATTCTCCTCGTGAGTCATAGGATTAATGTGTATAGTTTTTATACTATTAATTTATTTGTTTGAAATAATAATGCCAATATATAGTTACTTTTAGAATTAGTTCTCTTATGGAGGAATATTAATACTTAATTATGGCGCAGAAAAATATTATAGTTAGAACTTAACAAATTCTAATATATTTATACTCCATATTTTCAATGAAATAAATGTTATCTGAGAAAAGGAATACATCAATAATGGTAACAATTGCTATTGCATCACTAGTGGTAGCAATTATCCCTGCAATCGTCACCTCTGATTCCTATTTTGCATTCGCACATTCATGTCATAATCATGATCACGATGATGATGATGACGACCATGATCACGATGACGACAATAGTAAATCTAATGAAGCAGAACAAAGTATATCTCAAGGGCAATTTTCAGTTCAAAGTAGTCAAGTCGTATCCGGCGGAGATTCAATTGGATCCGGAAATAACGTTGGCTTATTCTTTAACGACAACATTGGCAATTTGGCATTAGGCCAACAATAAACTTTTTTTGTGTCAAATTTCTCTTTTCAATCCATTCGTTCTTGCAAATCTTAATATTTAATTAATAATTTTATTTTTGTAGTTGCATTCTTCTGCTGTAGGAACAAAGGAATTATGGCCTAAGAGGTTGTGCCTGTAATATGGGGAAAATTTTGAGGAAATGATTTGTAAGAAAACTACATTTCATAAATGATTCAAATAAACTTGGATTACTTTTATTTACACAGGCTCCTAACATTGAGTCAAGCATAAGAAATTAATAAAATGTTCAAAAGTGATGACTTTACTAAAAAAAGTTTATTGTTGGCCTAATGCCAAATTGCCTAATTGTTCTTGCAATTGCAAGTTAAAGTTATTTCCACATAATGCAGTAAATTCTCCAGAAACACATTGGCCGTTTTGTTCATTACCTTGTCCCTGTTCAATTTCTTGTTCTGCATCATTGTGTTTGCCTGTGGCAAATGCCATGTTATCTCCAAATGAGACAATCGATCCGACGAGTGCAGCTGCAACAAAAATTGCAACTATCCCAACCTTATAGTTCTTTGTTATGTAACTCATTATAATCATTATGTATTATCGAAATTAATCATATCAAAGTTTGGATACTTGTTACTGTTATTCTTTTTCAGAGTTATTTTTAGGATCATAATTAGTAAACTTGATCCTGTTATTTAATTTGTTATGGTTTTTATACTCTAAAGTAGCGTTACCAAAATCTAGCCTGTTTCCATACTCACAAATCATTGCCTCGGCCTCACCCTCAGAAAACATCTCATCCAGTTTCCTTGGCTTTTTATCTTCAAATACATAGTGGGCGTACCACTTTGATCCAAAAGCCGTTAACATTAGTAGAATTGGTAAAATGTCTTTTCCTTTTTCGGTCAGACTCCAAATAACCATCAACTGGTCGCCTTTGATTTGCTTGCATTTAATCATGCCCTCTTTTTCAAGTTCCCTTAGACGCATTGATAAAACTCTAGGTGTTAATCCGGGTATAGATTCTAATATTCTATTAAACCTGTTAATTTTAAGAAATCCAATATCTCTTATTATAAGCATTGTCCATTTTTTACCAAGCACTCCTAAAGTAGTTCTTATTGGACAATTCAATATCTTGACTCGTGGTTTTATTGAAGTCCCTTCTTTTTCATTTTGGTTCTCCACCATCCGATTGTTCTTAGGGTTCAACTATACTTTTATTCCCTTACTTGCTCTTATACTGTTTTTTCTTTACTTAACCTACTGTAGTACAGACACATCAAGTCTCATAGAATGAATACAACCAACAATCCCTACTACGAAATAAGATGGGGATTTATCCTATACAATGTAGCGGTTATATACTAGTAACTATATATTAATAATATGAAGTATAGAAGTCGGACCGAAATTGTAGCCATGATTTTGGATGCAGCTAATGGTGGAGCTACAAAAACCAAGATTATGTACAAGGCTTTCCTTAGCTACGCACAACTCAAGGAATACCTTTCGGTGTTGATTGAAAACGATTTGATAGAATATATAGAAGGTTCAGAATACAAGACTACTCAAAAAGGATTGGTATTCTTAAAGATGAATAATGAAATAGAGGAATTACTGGCAACACCTACAAGAAATTATAAAACTACCAGTAATTAAAATCATTTTTTATTTCACCCAAGTTATATATTCACCTTAAGACAATACTGTTTGTTTTTAGATTCGACCCATGTATGAATGTGAATCGTTATTGATGTGTTAGAATTATAATTATATTCAATTGGCTAATTAGGCTCTGTAAAGTTAACGAAAAATCCATAGCTTTGATTTGCACTTACTATTCATGATTTACCAAATAAGACATAGAACTTCTATGGAAGATATCGTATTTGCTGTTAATCTATATTTTGACGGTTTGTCCTTAAGAAAAACTTCCAAAGCATTGTCCAGATTCGTCAGCAGAAGCCATACCACAGCAATAAGGGATTGGATAGAAAAGTACAAACCACAGCGATTATTATCAAAAAGCAAAAAGATTGCAGAATTCATTGTCGATGAAACTCTGATAAAGGTAGGATCAGAATATGTGTGGCTATGGATTGCAATAGAGCCTGAAACTAGGCAAATTCTCGCAGTAACCGTATCCAGAGAAAGAAACATGCTGATAACAGAGAGATTCTTGTCAGGCTTGATTAAAGACTATGGGAAACATCCGGTATCCACTGATGGTGGTACATGGTATCCACAAGGTTGTGAATTCCTTAAACTCAAACACCATATTCATTCTTCTCTGGAAAAAAGCCTGATAGAAAGAACAATTCAATACGTCAAGGACCGAACCGAAAGCTTTGATGATTACTTTCCCTGTAGAAAACAAAACTGCAAACTAGAACATATCAAACAATGGATTACGGTATTCGCTTGGCATCATAACAATAACATTAGAGATTAACTTTACAGAGCCGCTAATTAATCGGACGTTGTTATAATTTTGTATAATAATTGCCTTACTGTTGATATGTGTTCTGTCTAACCTTAATTTTATAATTATTTGTATTTCCAACTTTAACATGTGATTGATATCATTAAATAATCCAGCTTTAGTAATCTAAAAACAAGAAGAAATTTTGAAGCCTTGATTAATCCATGTTTTAGGCAAAAGATGCTTGATATTGTTGTGTTTTCATATTCAAAAATATCCTATTAAACCTAATTGGGTAACACTGTCTGACTAAATTTTTCTTTCATGTTAAAAAATTTTTTAAAAAATTATTCTGAAATTAAGTAGTAGAACTAAATATGCTAATTATCTTGATAAATTGTTATAACGTATTTCCATATTATAAAAAATAAGACAAAAATGTACAAGTATAATAACACCAAAAATGCTGCAGTAATATTAGCAGCTGCGATTGCAACCGCTATAGTAATGGGTCCAATAATAAACAATATTGGAGAAGTTCTCGCAAAACAAAAGTATGATGACTGGGATGATTGCAGAGATGATCACAGCAAGAACTGGTGTAAAAAATACTTTAAGCATCACCATGATAACGATGATGACTATGATGATGATGGCAACAGAGCATCTCAAGGAATTGGACAGTCACAATCATCGAGTCAAAATAGTCAAGTAGTATCAGGTGGCGACAGCATTGGTTCAGGTAACAACTTTAGTTTCCAAAACCAAGTAAATACAGGAAATAACGCCTTAGCACAAGATGACGATGATGACGATGATGGCAACAGAGCATCTCAAGGAATTGGACAGTCACAATCATCGAGTCAAAATAGTCAAGTAGTATCAGGTGGCGACAGCATTGGTTCAGGTAACAACTTTAGTTTCCAAAACCAAGTAAATACAGGAAATAACGCCTTAGCACAGCAGTAAGTCAACAAACCTTAATTTCTATATCTTTTTTAGTGTATTTACATTATCAGCGATCAAGAAATTTAATCACTTCAATCATAGGTTTCAGTATTAAGAATATCTAAAAATGTTATAACTTTCAACTTGCTAAAGAATCCCTGAAAACAACAAAATATCCATTTCTTCAGAAATAAAGAGAGAAATGAATTAAACGTCTTAAATTAAAGACAAATCAATCACTAACCGCAATAAAGAATGAAAAACATCATAATTGAGCCAAAATTGAATTCTTATGTGAATCCATGTATTTTTCCTAAAAATGTTGCCAGAAGATTTCTTCTTGACTGCGAAAAGATTAGTTATAATTTTATCAAAAAAAGTGGTCGTACTATTTGTGCATTTATTTTTATATACAAGCAATCATTCTATCTTCCTGCAAAATTATTGCCAAACCTGTATAATTTTGATATCATTTTGCTTTCGCTTTAATTTAGTCCAATTAAACTGATTTATTTCGCTGATGAAAGAAAAAAAATGCATAAATTACAAACGTGAGTTCAAGGAAATTTTTTCTACAAAATTATATTATTAAATTCCTTTTCTCATTTTAAAGATCCCAAGACCCATTATGACATAACCTATTACAACAATAGCGATGAATTGTGGTAAAGGAGGGGTTACCACCTTTACTCCTTCATAACTATTTAGTAATTGGGGGCTTATGAAAGTTGAAAACAAAACTGCTGTTCCAATAACCGCTCCCCCTATTATGAGTAATGTGGATAAGACCTTTGAAGGCATGCGTATGGCTACAACAAACGATATTAAGAAAAGTGAAATAGATGCACCGCCAAAAATCCATCCCCTATCTTTTGAGGAGAGTGGTAATAAACTTGATTGACCTAATACAATGGCTGTAAGAACGTCTATGATATATATGACAAGTAATATTATTGCAATTGAAGCTATAATTTCAGAGATTGTTTTTCTAGCTTGATTCATAGTGTAAGTTGCCTTACAAAGTTAATAACGATAATATATGCTGATACAATAAATAAAGTGCTAAAACAGTAAGTATTTAAAATAATCTTGGGGTTAAAAAAAATTAAGCTGTGGATTTGTTGTCTGTATCTACTGAATCATAGATACTGACACTTCTTTTTCCAATTTCTGCAAGTTGTTTTGATTGTTCTTTTGTGTTGCTAATTACGTTTTTGAACAATTCTACATTTGAGAATGCAATATTGTTTATTATTCTACTTACAGCTACGCTATTTTCAGCATAGTTATTGGCAAATTTTGAATAGATTTCAGGCAATTTTCTGTACAAATCTTGATTGTTCCACAGTTGGTTGTTTGCATTTTCCACATATGGTCTAAAAGCAGATTGGAATGAATCGATTGCCTGTTTTTGATATTCTAGATAGTTTTCTGCGATATCTCTTGTTGCTTGAACTGCTTGCTCTTGAACTTCATTTATGGTTTGGGTGTATCGAGGAATTTGACTTCTTGCTTCTGTTATGTTCTTTTCAATATTTTTCTTTGATTCGTTGAATACCTGGTTTAATGCTTGTGTGGTTTCTTGAATGGCTTTATTGAATAACTGGTTATTGTTATTAACTACCTGATCGAAACTTTCTTTGGTTAAATTTTCTTTTTTATCTTGTTTAGACATTATCCATAGTTAACCATCGCCTTATATAAACATTGGTATAAAATGGTATGTATTACCATGCAATGAATTTGACATGTTCGTTTTAACGGTAGTGATTCTAATAGGTGATTACAATGCAACTTAGACTTCACAGTATTTATCTATGTCGACTTTACATAAATCGATTAAATTATTTTTATCTTTCTTAACCAGCATTTCAGTCTGGTCCGTTTAGTCAATGCTGGTGCAGTAAATCGAGAGCAGATACAATTCGTATTTGTAATAAAATGAATTATTTTCCCAATAGAGTTAGATTTGATCCAATATGATCAAAACTTCATCAAAAAACTTCCGTAACAATTGTCGAATAAGTTTTTTTACATCATTGGCTTTATATTTAATGTGTCTGATAACAATAATTATACATACAAGACACATTTTAGGCAAGTACCAGGTTTAGGCTTAACCGCAGTGGTTCCAAGGGAATGGTTAAATAAAAAAGTAAAATTTGAATATGCTGAAAGAGAGTTTGAAAGTTTAGTTATGTACCGCGGAAAAAGATCCATAATAAGGTTAGAGCAAAAATCCCTAAGTGGTGGTCCTGTAACTATTAAACTGATGGAATAACGCTGTAAATTTCTGGATTTTCTCAAAATTTATCATAATGCAACATTAATCGTGTTCAGTATTTACAACCATTTGTGGCAGGATAACTGAGAACTAATAAAAAGTCACTAGATCAGTGGTACATACATCCATTTTTGCAATTGATTTTTGTAGAATCCATATAAGCAGTTCATATTGAATTGAAATTTTCTGTCATCTACAATATAACCAGTTGAAACTGCGTATATTCTCAAATAAATTCTGATAAAAAAACAGTTATATTAAAATGAAATCTAAAATTGATGTGGTTCAATGGACTATTGAATCCATATTGAGATTCTTAAATGATTCAGACTATGTAGTTGAGGGTCACCAATCTAAAACAAAGTCTAAATCGATAAGTGATATATCTTCATTAAATTCTGCTATGGAATCTGATATTTCATTCTGTTCGGCCGATGAATATAAAGGCCTATTTTCAATTTCACATTCTAATGCAGGTGTAATACTTTGTAAGAAAAGCCTGGAAGGACAGGTTTACCCAAATCAAAAGAAAGATCAATATTTAATCTTTGTCGAAAATCCTCGCCTCGAATTTACCCGGATTGCAAAGAAGATCAAAGTAATACCTCCTAAAGTGGGAATATCTTCAAAATCCGTAATTTCTGAATCAGCAAAATTAGGTAGGGATTGCTACATTGGAGACTTTGTTGTTATCGGAGACGATTGCAAAATTGGTGACAATACATTCATTGATTCTAAAGTAAATTTGCAGAATTGTAAAATAGGGGATAACTGTATCATTCAACCAAACGTCGTCATTGGCTCTGATGGATTCGCATATGAGCGCGAAAATGAAAATCTGAAATTAGAAAAATTTCCACACTTTGGCAAGGTAATCATAGAAAATGATGTTGAGATATGTTCGAATTGTTCAATAGCAAGGGGCTCTTTAAGCGATACAGTAATAGAACAAGGAACAAAAATAGATGCTCTCTGTCATGTGGCACACAACGTACACGTAGGAAAAAATACCGAACTCACTGCTGGAACAATAATAGGTGGAAGCACCAATATTGGCGAGAACTGTTGGTTAGGACTAAATAGTACTGTAAAAAACAAGCTCCATATAGGCAATAACGTGATTGTAGGCTCTGGAAGTTCAGTGATTTATAATATCGATGACGAAGATATTGTCGCAGGTGTTCCTGCTAGGTCAATAAAGAAAAAAATCACGGCAAATAAAGAGAAATTATCCTTGATGGCAGGACAAGTGAATCATGATTTGACAAATTAGGTTTTCCGTGCAATACATTGTCATCAAAGTGGGAAATCCAACCATATCTAAGTTTCTATTTTATCACAATGCAGTTTGAAAGGGATTTTCCTTTGTTTAGGGTACAGTTATTGTATGCCAACTTTTAGAAATGTATAATATTTATAATTTGAAAACGTTTACTCATAAGAGTCTTCTTGACGCCTTTTCCCGACCTTTGGAATACGCGGTACAACCAATGCAAATATTATTGATATTATTGCAATAAAATACAAATTAAACCCTATTGCCATCCCAATAGACCCTGAAAACCAGATACTGGCCGCAGTAGTGAGATTGACTACCTTTTTTTTCGTCGGATCATTTGATTCCTTATTATCAAATAACTCGCCTTTTAGGATTATTCCTGCTCCAAGAAATCCGATTCCAGTAACAATTTGAGCAGCTATTCTTGATGTTGAATTAGGATCAACCAAAGCTGAAATATAAGTAAAAATCATGGAGCCTCCAATGACAAAACAATGTGTACCTATTCCAGCAGCTTTGCCTTTGGATTCTCTCTCTGCTCCTATCAGAAAGCCTGCCAATAGGGACAAACCCGTGCCAATAGAAAAATCAATTTCATCGATATTAAATACCCCTGGAATCATGTGTCTTATTTTTTAAGATACAGCATCAAATATAGGCTTGTGATTTTTATATTTATAAACAAGTTCCTTTTCTTAAATTAAGTTAAATAAAATTTGATTCGATGTAGTTTGATTAGTTCCTGTACATCGCAGTCTTTAGTCCGTCACATTAATCTAAAGTTCGTCATTATTTTCAATTCTTTGCACATAAAAAAAACAATATATGATTTATTAAAATAAATAAAATCTGTGGTTTTTGATAGTCCAAATAATAAATATCTAAAATATACTGACATTTTACATTGTGCCTTTGAATATTATAGGGATAGGATTAGAAAAGAAGTCAAACACGAACGCGAAAATAACAATAATTTTGTAATCATTGATTTTTTCGATAGACTTGATAAATCACTTAATAAAACAAAGGACTATTATATTCAGCAGATAGGCAAACTGATGGAAAATTCAGATCCAAATAGCCTACCCCATATTGCTGTTCTTAGAAGTGTACTTTTTGTTTATGATAAAGATTTAAATCGATGCAGGGAATTATTAAACAATCAATTCAATTTATATCCTGTAGGCGAAGGATCTGTTAAAGAAAAGTCTGACCTCGTAAAAGATCTGATAAGTAGAGTTTCAATAAAGACCAGATCAGAAACCAAAGTAAATTGATTGGCTAGTTTAAAGCCCTGTTTTTACAGATAGAAAAATTGCCACATATCTGAACCCTTGTATTTGAATTGAACAATCTTTGACCTTCAAATCTTGCTTTCAATTGTTCTTTGTCGAGTCTTGATGGCATGACAGTTTGGGCATAGCGCTTGACAATTGACTTGCCTGTTGTCTGCCCTATTTCCATTCTTGTGATCAAAATCTACTACCACAAGAATTCTATTACAATGCGCACATCTGTTTTTCTGCTTTGTTAAAATGCGTTTTCTAGTTAATTGTGTGAAACTCTTTCTTTGGTTTTTGATCTTCCAAAATTTTTTCTCAAGAATTGCTGCGATTGGTCCAAATACTGTAATAACAAAAAGGAAAGTTGTTGATGTTATAGTTAAGTGAGATTTGAATATATTTGAAACCAAATACAATGATTCTTGATAAATATCTGAAGCTACTAGATTATTGCTCGAAGCAAAATATGTCCCAAGAGCGTTTGCTATGGAGATAGGGACACAATCAGATGGATATCTATGATTTAAATCGTTTGCAAAATGGGTCGGATTGTTAATGCTATTATAAATGTAGTTCAAATAATCTGATATATGATAATTTGACTCATTGTTGTTGCATACCTTGTAATAATCATTTGATAGTTCAAACTGGTTGTTGTCATCTATCAAAATACCATCTAATGCCAAGAACAATGTAATTATGCCCAAAATGACATATTTTTTTAGTTCTGGATTTTCACCTTTGCTTTGTATGAATATTTATTACAAATAATTACTAATATTGGTTGTACTACAACTTATCATAATATTTTACCATTACAAGATTTTTCTGGAAATGCGTTTAAATTGTAAATCAAAATTTGCTCTATGGCTTTTTAACTAAATACCATATAAACAGGGAAAAAAGTTCAATCGATTGGAATAAAAAAACTTTTTGAATAAAATTGGATCATAGAAAGTCGACGCTATGAAAAGTATTTTCATCTCTTTCTTATTAGAAGGTAGTTTTAATTGAGACTTATAAATACAATGAGTCTATTACATATCATACATGGGTAGATTATCGTCTTCTGGTACCAATAATGATGATCAAAAAGAAATTGAAAAACAAATACTTGCAACATTGTTCGAAAGGTATTCTCAGGATATTGCTTTGACAAATACAGAAGAATTAAAAAGTATTCTCAAAAGTTTTTCAGAATCAAGTCTATATGAGGAAGCACTAAATAACTTGATAATTCAAAACCTAGTCTCGAGAATAGGGGTTGACGAAATTAAGATCACAGAGTCAGGTATAGAGGAATACGAGAACAGATAGAACTTATCTGTTTTTTTTGGTATAGTTAGTACAATTCGTTCTTATTTTTGATTTTGTATTGCCATACACTGCGAAGATTAGTTAACTCTTTTTTCACTGCATTGTCCAAAACTTGAATGGATCACTTCTCATTGAATTCAAACCATGTGATATAGTCATTTAATAATAATTGGTCGTTATCAAAATGCAATATAAATATGATTATAGTATGGGAAGATTCATCTTTTTTTTAATAGGTTTAAACGGGCCAGTAAGTTGAAAAAAATGATTTATGGTTCTTCTGGTGAAGATCCCTCAGTAACACTTAGTGTATTTATGATTTCACACACTTGAGTTTGACCTTGCTCTATTGAACCCGTTGCTGTTTCAAAATCATCAACCTGGTTGAACTGTCCTACGCAATCTCCATTTGCATCAGTGTCAATTGTAACAATTGCGGTTTCACCTAATTGATTTTCAATATCCATTGTGTTAAAGGAATTTTCTTTCACCGTATAGTTTCCTTTATTTAAACTAATGATAGTACCATTTGAAGATCCTTGGAATGAATTTGTTTGTGATTGATTATCCGTAACTATCAAGTCGAACTGATTGGCATCAACATTATCTAAGACAAATTTACAAACAGATTCATCAGAAGGAATGCCCAAAGAAGAATCACATAGTACAGTCTTTGTCACATTTAATCTTGCTGTAGATTCTTTTGTATCAGTCGAATTAACCGACTTCCTATCGGATTCATTGGTAGAATTAATTTGGGCATACGATTCCATGCTCATTTGACCATAAGCTCCGATAGACACTGTATTGATTAACAAAAATATTGCAGTTAAAATACCTACTAATTTGATCAATTGTCTTTATATTTTAGGTTGGGGTTAATTAATTTTAATGTTTTAATTCAAACAGCCCTTTTTTGAGGCTATGAATTTACTTAGCACAATTATTGGGCATTAGAATCAGGTCTCTTTGCATTTAAGAAAAATTTTTTGGAAACTCCAACAACGCAGTTCTTTTGATTAGAAATGCTGAAATATGTTTCAAATCTGGAATATTTAAAATCTAAAGTGATATCTTGATTGTGCTTTAGTCGCTTAGTATACATCTTTTTTGAGCCGGTTAATGTAACACATTATTAATCTTAAGAAATCAATTTCGATTTGGATGGATTGGTTGCACCTGTAATCTTGAACTTCTAACGCTATTGCAATCGGTGTCCTAAAATATGTGTCACTAATGGATAGGATTTGAAAGTTTAATTATTTTGTTATGATTCGATGGTTGGTTACTTTAGCCTTTCATTAATTTATATATCTTTTTTTTGGATACATTTCATAATTTCGATAATTTATTATAAATGGTATATGTAAGCATTAATTATTTTGTCAAATACTGTCTTGCTAATTTGTCCTATATTTTTTCTTAAAAAAAATCCAAGTGCAATTAATCCTTGCAATTATGTCTGAGGTGCTACATTTATTTTCTAAATTCTTACAGGATTTGGCGACCGCCTTGGCTTTTTGACATCTAAGGTCTTCGGCTAACAAAAAACATAGGAAAGAGGTACATAGAATCAAAAACTGTTATGAATATCATCATTTGAACATTTTTTAAATTAAAATTTTATGGACTTAATGAATATTATGAATGTCTAATGCTAGATTTGACGATCAGTGCAATGGTCCACACCCCTGCATGTTAGAGGTAGAGTGGTGTGAATATTGCAATAATATTTAATACAATATTCTTTCTAAAGATGTGACCTAGATGAATCATAACCAAGACATACACTTTTAAGCCCATTGATGAGATTCTAGGAATGGCTATTTTGATCCTGAACACTTTATTGAAAGTGGGTAATAGCATTAAATTTCAGTATTTAGGGACCATCATAATTTTGATAATGTCATTTGTTTGTAACCTTGACGTTAAGCAGGGTCATTCGCATAATTTCGACACTGATGATAATTCCACTTTTTTGACATTGATAAATCAAATTTTAATAGAAACTAGATTGCTAAATAATAGCATCAATGGCCCACATTTCAACTTGACTAATTCAGAACTATCAGTAAATAATATCCTTGATTTAATTGATGAAATTACAATTAGCGAGGATTCTTTTATTGTCGATAGCGACCAGTTTTATAATAATACTATAATGGCTACTGTGGTTGCAAATTTGGCAGATGAAATACTACGAAGTTATGGATCTGCTCATGGTGTTCCATCTAACATTATGCTCAGTATGGATTTTGGAAATGTAATTAACCATTCAATGCACAATGTCAATCAATCCGTCATTCAGAATTCTTCTTTAACTGAGGATAAGACTAGTTTAAGCCCCAACAATCTTGATTACTCTAATATGAAACTAGTCGATCATAATAAGGCAAAAGCAATCTCTGAACGGATGGTAGAGATTTACCACAGGGAGTTGATAGGGCCCAAATCCAATTCAAGCGATATGACTCTAACGAATCTAGGGACTTCCTTGTTGGAATTGAATAACGCAGTAGGAAATATCACTTCACCTGTCGACATAATGAAAATAGTACACACAAAGATTCATCCTTATTTACAACTTGCATTCAATCTAACATTAAAAAGGTAAAGTCAGTTTAGTTGTTTTATAGTCTCTTCTTTTATTTTACAATGTGGATTTTTTGACGAGATTTTTTTCGCCGGGGATCTCCTATCATTCATGGAAAAATTTGGATAATTCTATCTAGATAGGCAAAAAAAGCAAAATAAAATTTCATTAATTTAATTGATTCAACTTGTTTAACTAATGGTGGAATTTATTTACATATTTGATTTATATAATACAAATAACACCGTAGGTACATATGAAGGAATCTTTACAATCTATATCCATTACTTTTGTTATTTCAATTTTAATAATTTCTATTTCGTCTCAAACTACATTTGCATCACCTCTTTCAGGAAATGAAACCCCAGATGACAGCAAAAATACAGCAAGTAAAGACTCTGCAATAGAAAAACTGGCACAGGCTCTGCAAAAGGATAAAGACAAAGGAGACGACAACGGAGGCAAAAATTGGGAAAAAGCTATAGATTCATTAGGCAAGGAAATGGGGTTCCCTGTGGATGAAGATGTCGAAGATGCTCTGCGCAATATCACTGAACTACATTTAGGTAACGTCATAAATGAGTAAATTATACGATCATGTGTTCAAATTTGCTCGAGAATCATCTGGAATTTCCTTCTCATTTTTTGAATCCTTCTTTTACAAATCTGAACTTTTTGGAAAACAAGACTACTAGTTTAATCAATATTTGTGCAGTTTCTCGCTTAACCAAAAGAAAGAATCAAGAAAATTCATAATATTTTCATGTAAATTTAGTATATCTCTTTATAGCTATCCTTTGAATCCGTACATATTTGTACATTCTCCTCAGATAAAAGAAGCAAATATTTTTGAAATCGTTTTAATAAATATTTACGTGAAGTTTGCATTATAGACTACAAATTTGAAAAAAAATTCTTTTTGACCATTTAAATGAAAAATATTCGAAAAAAAGTGGTTAGATAAAACTTATCTCTATAGTTAAAGAAGAGATTAGATTTTTAAAGAATTGTTAGAAAGAGTTAAATATGTTAATTGTATAGTATTGCCAATGTCAAACAATATCATGATATTGTGTGATAGGGATGAAGAATACATAGCCAATACAATATCGATGCACTTTACGACTTATCATTGTATCAGGTATTTTTGTCGCATTACTATCGCCATTTCTAATACACAATTCTATTATAAAGGAGGACTCTTGATTGAATAGACCAAATTTTGACTCACCTATTTATTATAAAAATATCGTCAGGAGAAATGAGATTCTTTCTGCTGACAAAAATACCGACAGACTAAATTCGAATCAAATTACCTTTATCAATCAAAGTCATGACTATTGTGTTTGTTTCGTAGATATGGTTGACTCTACCAAAAATATTAATGACATGATTAGCCCTGACAAAATTCAAGGTTTTTATTCGGTTTTCTTAAATACCATGTCTCGAATAATTAAACTTCATAGAGGGCGAGTTATAAAAAATTCTGGGGATGGATTGTTATATTACTTTCCAAGAACTAAGGATCCAGATGATTTCTCCGCATTCGCAGATGTTGTTGAATGTGGTTTGGCAATGATTGATACATATGATTCATTGAATTTGAATTTCCGAAGCAAGGGAATTTCGCCAGTCAATTATAGAGTCAGTGCTAATTATGGTAAAGTTGAATTGGCTATATCTCTAGATTCACAAAATGTTGATCTTTTCGGACCAACGGTTAATATCTGTTCCAAAATCAATCATTTGGCACAATCAAATCGCCTTATTATTCATGAAAATCTCTTTGCAAAAATCGAGGAAATTCCTGGTTATGCTGATCGTTATGAATTTAAGAATATCGATACCTCAAAATATAATGACTTAAATACCAAAAGTGGACCTGAATTCAAGACATATGTAGTTAGCCGTTCTAATAACAGTGGTGTAGAATCAAAGGGTCCAAATATTAGTAAGCATAAAAACCATGGTGATGCCAAGGATGCAGTATTTAACATACCCAAATCTTCATACAATATATTACTAATAGACGATGACGAAGACATACTCTTTGCATTCAATTCAATTCTCTCTAGTGAAGGATATAATGTTACTGTCTTCTCAAATGCAACATATGCTCTGGCAGACATTTTAGAAAAGAATACTCATTTCTACCATCTTATAATCATGGATATTAGAATGCCTGAAATAAATGGAATTAAATTGTATTCTCACTTGCGTGTATTAACCCCAGATACTAAAGTAATATTCCTATCTGCTTTGAATGCTTTGGATGAAGTCTTGAGCATATTTCCCGAAATCGAACATAATGATATCATTAGAAAGCCAGTCGAACCAGAGCATTTACTTTCAAGCATAAAAATGATTCTTCCAAGTACAAAATAATAAAGGAGTAGGTGAATAACCTGATTATCGAAATTAAGCGAAATGAACTTCGCAATTTATTTCGAATGGCATGTATGTTCACTTGTGTTGAGGTGAAGAGATTATTTTGTTGCGTCTATTATAAAATAAATATAAAAAAATTTTTAACGTTTCTAATATATCATAATGTTTCCAAAGAATTATTGGTGAAGGATCAATAAAATGATCTCGAATCATTCGCAGACTTCATTAGATGTTATATGTAATTTACTTGAATTTTTTACCAACAAGATTTTTGTAAAATATACTCTCATTCCTTGTATTCCACTGATCTTTCTAGTTATAGTATCAATCGATCCTTTCCTTTGGACTGGCTCAGAACTTCATCATTTTTATATTGAATTAATCGCTGTGATCCTCTCAGGAGTCATAGCTTTCTATTATATTCTACATGCTAGAAATCTTAATGATCGTTTTAGTCTCTTTATTGGACTCGGATTTTCAGTAAGCGCATGTATTGATCTTCTCCATGTTATAGTTTCATTCGGTTTAATGGAGAACATGGATTTTCTTAAATATTTTATCCCACAGACATGGTTTGCGGGAAGGATTTTTCTCAGTAGCATGCTGTTAATTGCAATTGCAAAATATTCTCATTTTTTTCCGGGTGAAAATACCTCGCAGGTTACAAAAAATGAAAGTGATTATCCATATCGGCCGAATGCAGTATCTGAATTGGATAAAAGTATTCAGAAAAAGAAAATTGGGATAAAGGTTCAGAGAAATCTTATTGTATATTTGATAGTCCTAGGCGGAGCTGCTTGTGGAATTGCAATTGGATCATTTTTTATTGTTTTTCCTGCTAGTGTGTTAGATGACTATACCATACACAGACCATATGAAATCCCGCCGTTAATATTGTTCTCTTTAGCATTATTATTCTTCTACAAAAAAAAATTGTATCTTAAAAATGACGTCATATACAAAGGGATTTTAATCTATTTGATAGTGGATATATTTTCTCAAATCATAATGTCTTACTCTTCTCAGTCCTTTGATACTGCACACAATATGGCACACGTACTTAAAGATGTGGGATATTTCGTTAATATAATTGCTCTTGCAATTTCAGGCATTAGATATACTATGAATCTCAGAGACAGGAATAAATTAATTCAAACCCAGTATGAAAAAATAAAAGCATCAGAAAAACTTAAAGACGAATTTATCAATATAGCTGCACATGAACTACGTACCCCGATCCAACCCATATTAGCTCTTTCTATTTTCTTATACAACAAGAACGGTCCTATTAAAGAGTACAGAGAACATATTGAAATCATAATAAAGAATTCGAAAAGACTTCAAAAATTATCTGAGGAGATTCTCGATGCGGCTCGAATAGAAAGTCATTCTCTTACCTTAAACACCGAACGTTTTGATATTATATCTGTAATCCGGGGAATAATTTTTGACTATGCTAATCAGTTGTACCCTGATCGCGTTAAATTACGCCTTATTTTCGAAGGCAATGAGATTGATATGATTCATAAATTTAAAGGGCATGAAATTACTCAATTTGTAAACGCAGATAAAAATAGAATAGTTCAGGTATTATCAAATATTTTGATCAACTCTATAAAATTTACTAAAAGTGGGGAAATTTGTGTTACTATTACGAAAGATATGAAATATTTATTGATCAAAGTGATTGATTCCGGCCCTGGAATTGATCAAGAGATTTTGCCAAGATTATTTGACAAATTTATTACTGGATCACCTTCAGGTACTGGTCTTGGGTTATATATCAGTCGGAATATAATCGAAGCACATGGTGGCAATATTTGGGCGGAAAACAATGAAGGAAAAAGTGGAGCTACCTTTGGCTTCGCTTTGCCACTGCCCGATTAGCAAGTGATTGTTTTTGAAACTTTAATCAATCAGTTGGGAAATTTGTTGAAACGTATCTATAATAATGCAAATTAAAATCCATCACTGCCCAATTCCGACAGACTTTTGCAAAATAAATTTTCCTAAACTGCTTTCCAATAAATGGTATTTAAATTGCCACACATCTTGCATTCTATCGTTTCCGGTATGGTGTCTCTATCTGGATATCTTACCGACCTTTTATGGGTGGAATCGGGAGGTTTTGAGGTAAATGATTCACCACATTTAGGACATGCAAATAATGCCATACTCTATACTATAAGACAACTATCCTATGTAAATATTTATGAAAATAAGAATGATATGGATATCTTATTGCAATTCAATAATTAATTGAAATTGATAGTATGTTATGACCATAGTCATGTTCTAGTTTTAAGCCGAACTATTTTCTTGTTACCTTATTACTTAATCTTTCTTTTATTCTTGTCGTAGTCATGATTAATGCACACAATGGTTGTGTATCAATGTCAATATTACAAGTCATTTTTCTTTTGTATATTATTTTATATTTTTAGCATTAATTTACCTGCGTTCATTTCTAAAATAAAAAAAATTTTAGTTAATTAAAATGAAATAAAGATTCAGACTTTTCCAAATCTTATATCTAATTTCCTTCGTTTGATTCGTCCCAGATCAATGAATTTGAGTTGTTAGATATCTGTACTAGCTCATTATAAATCTGATTCAGATTATTTTCTGCTTCTGCTGTATTGTTGTTTTCCAAAGAGTTCTGTGTTTCATTAACGAGTGATTTCATTTTTAGAATCGAATCGTCGAGTTGGAAGAACTCGTCACTTGCCATTCCAGAATTATTGCCGATATTTATCTGTGGATCTGTTTGGGCAGCCACGAATGTGGGACCAATGGACATGTATGCAAGCCCAGTGGTTGCGGCTATAACAATAGCGACAGCATAAAATTTTAGATTGATTTTATTCATTGGTTTTGTATATCTTTATCAGAGATGTTTTTAAATTTTCGCCTAGAGATAATATATGCTTCCATCCTCCCTAGACTAAAATTGCCATGGCTTTATCTTCTTTCGTTAAAATTTTGCTTATTTGGTTATTTCAAATTGGATGTAATAAAAAAACATTGCCTTACATAATTTTGATACAATCTGTTAGTCAGATCAAACTATATTGATAAATGAATTTATCGTATTGTTACCTTATTAAGATATTTTGTTATTTGTGGTAATGATAAGGCTGAAATTAATAAGGCAAAAGTTTCAATTAATTTTAAAACAATATTCTGATTGAAAGTAATGGTATGCGAATGCAATTTTCCCTAAATAACGATAATAATTGTTTTCCGAGAATATGCGAACAAATTATAATAAAATTTTTAACTACGAATGTTCTTGAATATTTTTGCGAATTATTTGAACAAAGTTTAAATAATGAAAATAAATATAGAAAACCACAATAATGAAATACCTAATAGCTATTTTACCAATATTCATTATGTTAACTTTGGCTCCGGCTTTAATGGCTGTGCCAAATAATGCATATGCTCAAAATAAAGCAATACAGTCAATAAGTCAAATACAGGGGGCAACTCAACTCGGTATTTGTTTATCGGGAATTGATACTTTTATTTCTTGTAATAATCTGAACTTACAAAACCAAATCAACACCGGTGATAATGCTTTGGCCCAAGATGGTGGCAATGGCAAGTACAGTGGTAACTCTGCAGTCCAAGCAATTGGTCAAGAGCAATCATCTGATCAAGTTGCAGTTTGTATAAGTGCTGAAGGTACTTTTCTCTCTTGTAACAACCTAAACTTACAAAACCAAATCAACACCGGTAGCAATCTCGCGTTACAAAACGGTGGCAATGGCAAGTACAGTGGTAACTCTGCAGTCCAAGCAATTGGTCAAGAGCAATCATCTTCTCAACGTGCATTAGTCCTTTCTGGCGGTGACATAGACCTTTCTGGAAATAATCTAAATGTACAAAACCAAATCAACACCGGTAGCAATGCTTTGGCCCAAGACGGTGGCAATAGCAAAGGTAGTGGTAATTCCGCAGCTCAAGGTATCGGCCAATCACAATCTTCAAGCCAAAGCGCTGGCTGTGTCTCTGGTGGCGATGTCAGCCAATCATGTAACAACTTGAACATTCAGAACCAAATCAACACCGGTAGCAATGCTTTGGCCCAAGACGGTGGCAATGGCAAAGGTAGTGGTAATTCCGCAGCTCAAGGTATCGGCCAATCACAATCTTCAAGCCAAAGAAGCCAATGTGTTGCAGGTGGCTCCTTAGATAATTCTTGCAATAACCTTAGCTTCCAAAACCAAGTAAATACTGGAAGTAACGCAGCAGCACAAAGTGGTGGCAATGGCAAAGGTAGTGGTAATTCCGCAGCTCAAGGTATCGGCCAATCACAATCTTCAAGCCAAAGAAGCCAATGTGTCTCTGGTGGCGATGTTAGTGATTCTTGCAATAACTTGAACATTCAGAACCAAATCAACACCGGTAGCAATGCTTTGGCCCAAGACGGTGGCAATGGCAAAGGTAGTGGTAATTCCGCAGCTCAAGGTATCGGCCAATCACAATCTTCAAGCCAAAGAAGCCAATGTGTTGCAGGTGGCTCCTTAGATAATTCTTGCAATAACCTTAGCTTCCAAAACCAAGTAAATACTGGAAGTAACGCAGCAGCACAAAGTGGTGGCAATAGCAAAGGTAGTGGTAATTCCGCAGCTCAAGGTATCGGCCAATCACAATCTTCAAGCCAGAACGCACAATGTGTCTCTGGTGAGGATGCAATAGTATCATGCAACAATGTAGAATTCCAAAACCAAGTAAATAGTGGAAGCAACGCCTTGGCACAATTTGGCCTTGATAATAATGGCAACCAAGGGGGAGCAAGACATGGTGGCAACAGCGAAGGTAGTGGTAATTCCGCAGCTCAAGGTATCGGACAATCTCAAGACTCTAGCCAAAGAAGCAGCGTATTCTCAGCAGGAGACTCCTTCCTATCTGGAAATAATCTGAACTTACAAAACCAAAATAACGAAGGTGACAACCTAGCAGCACAAAGTAGCGAAGGAAATGGTGATAGCACTGAAAATACAGGTGCCCAAAACTTAGCACAAACACAAGGTTCAGGTGATGATGATGAAGAAGGAGATGATGACCAAGATGTAAAGAACAGCAATAGCAACGAACCGAGCGGCAACAACAATAACCACAACAATAATAATCACCATGACGATGACGATGACGATGACGAAGATGATGATAAGAATGGTGAGGGAAACAATAACCAAGACCAAAACAACAGTGTTGTAGAGTAAACAAACGGTTTTTACCTCCACTTTTTATATTTTAGTTTGTTTAATTAAATTTTAGAAAAATTTTAAGGGTTATAATCTATTTACATAAAACTTGTGCACTAATTATTGATAAACATTACAGTGATAAAACTGATGGTGTTTGTTAATAATTGTAGCTAAATAAAAAGAACTAGTAGGTAACTGGTTTTTTACATTGTTCTCTCACATGATGGAGCCTTTCTTTTTCACTGATAAATAATTTTCTACACTTGTTGCATTTCAATACTACACTGTGATGAACCTTTCTACTATGTTCTATGAACTCGTCATATTTATCAAACTTTATGCCATCCTTTTCACATTTGAATTTTTTCTGGAGTATATTCACAAAATAACTAATTTTAAGATATTATTAAATTCATTGATATCTTTCCCAAAATATTGTTTATTATAATTTTTTTACAAAATACTTTGATAATTTTGTAAACACAGGTATAATTATTTTAAATTTTTTCTTTGCATAACCCAAGCTGTTTTTAAATGTAATAAAAATAGCTTTAGTCTAACCTAGCAATTTCTAAAGTGTACGTTTCGCTGAATTAATAATATGAAAAATGTTTCTAATTTGAAACCAGTTAGCATTCGATGTATTGTTTTTCAGGCAAATACATTGTATTTCCTCCATTTACCTTCCAGGCATTTGCAATATTTACGCCTTCGATCTCACAAGAGGAAATAGTGGGACTGCCTATATCTACTCTTTCTGTCATCAAATTACCTCTAAAATTTGCATGATCCAAACCCAAAACGTGACCTAGTTCATGCAAGGCAATCTGTTCTATCTGTGAAGAACTAAAATCTCTGTCGTATGATTCCTCAGATACCGTGATGTGAGACTGTCTGATAAAACCGTATCCATCAAAATAGTTAACTGTTTTTCCTGCAATTTTTTTTCCATCGTTTTTAAAAGATATTTTAATGTCCTCGTTGCCATCGTCGGTTTCCACCATCCTAATACCTGTCAAATCATCATTCCAAGAAGAAACTGCACTTCTTACAGCATCCTTAAGATCATCATCATCATCATCATCATCAAAGGCAAAGGTCAATACTCCATCTGCTAGTTCGTATCCCCAAGTACAACAGATCTGTATTATATCTTTGTCAGAAAAATCATCATCATCATCATCATCATCACCTCTTGCAACCATTGAATTTGTGTAGCCCACTGACACAATAAGAATAAATGCGAAAAATAATACAAATGGTAGATTCAGAGAACCCTTCATACTATACTATAACATAGTTGTTGTAGTATTTAACATATTTTTAGGTAAAAAATTGTAATAGTTTTATCTTATAGTAATTTCTTATGTAATAATTATCTCTTTTGTTTATTATATGAGCTGAATCGAATGGATGTTTGTGGGCACATAATTGAAATTGTAGATAATATGAATATTTTGTCTTCATATATATGGAAGAATTTCAAAAAGGATTTTAGCATTAACGAGAAAAGGGTGAGCAAGCGGAATTAGATAGCAGGCAACGCCTACTTTTAAACAACGCTAATTGTTTTTGTTTCTACAATTGATCAATCAAATTAAACCCTGTGAAATTAGGAAAGAA
This sequence comes from Candidatus Nitrosocosmicus agrestis, assembly GCF_008389435.1. Taxonomy (GTDB): domain Archaea; phylum Thermoproteota; class Nitrososphaeria; order Nitrososphaerales; family Nitrososphaeraceae; genus Nitrosocosmicus; species Nitrosocosmicus agrestis. The sequence continues at coordinate 145,085 of NZ_VUYS01000003.1, forward strand.
AATCTAATAATTTTTGATAAACAATAGCGGGTTTTTCTACAAAAGGTGAATGACCTGAATCCCTAATGGTAATTATTTGAGCATGGGGCAATATCTTTTTGAATTTGTCTAGGTAGGAAGGAGGAATTAGCTTATCACTTTCGCCCCAAACAATAAGCGTAGGTATTTTTGCTAATTTTGCTGCCTCTGCAGCGTTGATAGTGCTAGAAGTGCTGTTTTTAAATGCAGATTCAAATGCTTCTTTTGCTCCTTTGATTTCTATCACTGAAACAAAAATGTCTACAACAACCAATAGCAACCTGGTTGGATTTGCAAGTAGTGACCCAAACACTTGTACAAGTTTTTCTCTTCTTGATTGAGGTTCAGCAATTTTAACTGCATTCATATAATCATTAAGCAAAGGCGTCGGTTCATTTAACAATCCAGATGAATCAAACAAAATCATTTTTTTTACCCTATTCTTATTCTTAATTGCGAAATCTATTGATATGTAACCACCCAATGAATGGCCTACCAAAATGATTTTATCGTCCTTGTTTATGCCAACTTTGTCCAAGAAATCGCTCAAAAATTGACTAAAAAAACTGATTGTATAATCATATTCTGGTTTGTCGCTTCCTCCAAATCCTATCAAATCTACAACAATTGTGTGATACTTGCTTGACAATGCTTCTGGGATATCTCTCCATGCTATTGCGGAAGTTCCTAATCCGTGTATAAATAATACATGATCCTTATTATCAGTTCCGTATTCATCATATCTTATAGCATGGCCGTTTACATTTTGATACAAATTGACAATTAAAACGCCCTGATTCCTTAAATTATTTTGATTCTTTTTCTTTGCTTGAATTAAACATTATGGAATTTTATAGAAATAGTGATCAAATAGAATACCTATTGAGCATTATATCCCGTTTGTATGTGAAGCTTGATAAAATTACACTATATAAAAAGGTCAACCTGCGACGCTAAAATTAGCTAAAATACTCTGCTCTATAAAATAAAATATATTTAAACCTTTACTAGAATTTTGTAGTTTTTCATCGCTTTTGAGCCAATTCTTACTGATAATCAAAATGTCGTCCTATGCCAGGGACCACAAGTAGCCAGAAGGTCTTAGATACTAACCAACCAACCAATTAAATTCAGAGAGAAGGATATTTTGTATTAATATAATACATATATTTAATGGAATGAGAATATATTACATATTATCTTGACAGATAAACCTAGCTGCGATCCTCGAACAAGGGCTTACAAGAATGGTAAAACCTTTGATCAATGTAGAACAGAAGCTCAATTATTAGTTGAAAAGTTAGCAAATGAGACAGAACCGGGTCAAGAAATAACCTGGAATCAGATATTAAAAATCGCAAATCATGATGAAATTGTTTACAAACTCATTTTAAAATATTTTAGGCAGAGAGGATATGATATAGGCAACCATTTGATCCCTCGGGTCGTCAAGGCTAGCTGAATCAAAAATATAAAAAACAAGTTAATTCTAGACAAAACATACCTAAAAAAAGAATTAGCGACTCCCTTAAGTATTACTGGAAAGTGAATTATTATGAATGGGTATAACAAAATCAAAAAGTTTCTTTATTCTTGTTTCTCTTATTATTGGAGTATTTTTAACTCCTTTAATTCTTTCATATGATATAGTCCAAGGAACAGTTATTTCCGCGGGTGATGACTCGATTGATAGCTCAAATACTGATAGCAACAATTCTGGAGATAACGTTAATTCCGATACTTCATCATCAGATACTTCAAACTCTATTATGAAATCCGCAGCTAAAGGTTCGCACAGTCACGTACAGGCAAAAAACACTCAACAATCTATTTATAATTGTGCCACAGGTCAAAAAGGTGTAATTATTAATCCCGGGAGTTTTAAAATGAGTGCCGACAAGAAAAACGGAAAGTGGCATGGGATCATTTCTATTAAAGGGTCAACTGGCGAAAAAAGTGGCCATATTATAAGCGGTAAAAATAGTGGAGTTACCTACTCCTTTAAAGGCAATTTGGATACCAAAAATACTTTGTGTCATTTCCCTGGCCTTCAGCTGAGTGGAACTTCTTTTGATTTGGGTTCACTAACATGTGGAACTTTAAAAAATATTAAATACACAGAACTATCCTCTGGAAATGCCAATTACTTTAAGGTTCTCATAACGTGCAGTTAATATACCCATTTATTTTACACACATCGATATCTCTAAAGGTAATACTATTATTTGGTAAAAGTATTTCCTCAAAGGATCTGATTTAGAGATAAATAAAAACATAAGTAAATACAAGTAAGAGATCTTGAAGATAGCCGCCCTAGTTCAGAATGTTGAATTTAAACAGCGTATCGAAGAAAAAATGAGAAAAACCAATATTTTCATTGATTTTATAAAAAATGACGAACCACTAATTCCTCAAATAATGGATGCTGAGATCATAATAAACAGTTTTAACAAGATTGACAGAAACTTGATTGATTCTTGTCCCAAGCTGAAATTAGTACAGCAGTCTGGGATTGGAGTTGACGGCATTGACATCGATTATTGCACCGAGAAGGATATTTATGTTGCAAATGTTCCTCTGGCAAATGCAATTTCTGTAGCCGAACATACATTTCTGTTGATGCTTTATCTATGTAAGAATATTAAATTAGATCCTCTTCAATCTGTTTCAAGCACCGGAAGATTTGTTAGGAGAGAACCTGATAAGATTGGATTTGAACTTCAAGGTAAGAATCTATTAATAATTGGGCTTGGGGTAACTGGGATTGAAGTTGCCAAAAGAGCTAAAGCATTTGGAATGAAAGTCACTGCTATAACAAAACATCCATTTACTAAAACTGTAGGCGGTGATAAAAAGTATTTTGTAGATTACTTGTATGGAATCGATAAATTAGTCGATGTTCTCCCAAAAGCTGACATTGTATCTATACATACACCACTCAATCAAGAGACCGAAAATATGATAGGCAAAAAAGAGCTGGATTTGATGAAAAAAAGCGCATATCTTGTTAACGTGGCAAGAGCCCCAATAGTATCTAGGGAGGCTCTGCTAGGATCACTTGTGAATAAAAATATAGCTGGCGCTGCGTTTGATGTTTTTTGGGAAGAACCCGCAGACACTGATGACCCATTGTTAAAACTTGAAAATTTTGTTCTTACTCCACATTTGGCAGGTTGGACCTACGAGGCAATTGATTCAATAACTGATATAATGTTTATGAATTTTGAAAGAATATTACGTGGACAAATACCAATGACCATGGTAAATAAAGGTTAATCATTCTTTAGGTTCTAATTCTAAATGGGAATTTAGAAAAGACACAATACAATTTTTTTTGAAATTTTATCTCTGGATCGTACTTCTTTTTTTTATAATTTCATATCTATTATATATCACTTTGATTAAAATCACTTATTTGTGGTAAGAAGTAAAAAAGGCACCGATGATTCTTACTTTAGATCTGAGAAAGATGATTTTAAGAATAGCCACCTTACCGATGAGCGAGGTGATTCATTAAGCTCAACATCAATTCACAGTGAGGCCTATAGGGAGAAAATTGGGATTGCAATAACCTCCATAATTGCCTCGCTGGGTTTGACTGTTTCAAAGTTTGTTATAGCCTTTTTGACAAACAGCTTGGGTTTGCTCTCAGAGGGCATGCATTCTGGTTTAGATGTGTTTGCCGCCTTAATGACTTTATATGCAGTAAGGATGTCTAGGAAACCTCCAGACCCCGAGCATACCTATGGATATGCAAAGTTCGAAAGTCTTACGAGCTTAGGTGCGGTATTATTATTGTTTATTGTTGCTGGCTGGATTTTTTACGAGGGATTGGAGAGAATTCTATTCACACATGAGGCTCCAGAAGTCACATGGGTTTCATTTGGGGTCCTTGCTGTATCAATCCTTGTTGATTTCGGAAGGTCACGCGCACTCTATCGCGTTGCTAACAAATACGGAAGTCAGGCTATTGAAGCCGATGCCTTGCATTTCAGAGTGGACATGCTTACATCTTCTGTAGTTTTTATTGGATTAGCAATAGTATATTTTGGCAATGTGCCAAATGCTGATTCATTCGCTGCAATTGCTGTCGCTGGACTTATTGTTTACACTTCTCTTGGTTTAGGTAGGAGAACTCTAGACGTATTATTGGATAAAGCTCCCAAAGGTATACAGGGACAAATTCATGAGTCTATAACTGGATTTGAAGGAATTAGAAAGGCACACAGCATCAGAGTACGCAAGGTGGGAAAAAACACTTTTGTGGATCTACATATTGAAGTTCCAAGAATGTACACTCATGATAAGGCTCATAGAATCGCAACTAATGTGGAAAACAAGATAAGAAATGAAATACTTCCAGAGTCAGACGTTGTTGTTCACGTAGATGCGATTGAGGATGAGATGACCGAAACCATTAAAGATAAGATAAGGTTGATCTCTGAAGACTTTCCTTCAATCAAGAATATCCACTCTATTTATTTTTCAAATATAGGTGCCTCTGATGTAAAGAACAAATTACAAGATCAGTCTATAAATGTCAGACATTTTCAGTTATTGCATTTATACCTGGATGTCCAGATGGATGATAAATTAGATTTTAAAATAGCTCACGGTGTTGTAGATGAATTTGAAGCAAAAATTAAAGAACAAATCAAAAACATAGTGCGTATTACAACTCACATCGAAACTGATCTCGACTCAGAGTCTGCAGTGGGCCATGAAGAATTTGCAGATCAGGTATTCTTAGATAGAATTAAAGAAATGGCTTTATCAATTAAAGGTGTTTCTGACTGCAACGATATATCGCTCGTATACGTGAAGTCAGAACTACACATTACTTTAACTATAAAAATAAACCCGGATAGTTTATCTCAAGATAACGAAATTAAAAATGGTTTAGAGGGTGATTCTAAGCAAGACGAGTCTGTTGGATTTTCAGTTGAAAAAGCTCATGCGATTTCAACCCGTGTTCAGAATTTGTTATTGGAAAACACTAGCGCCTCTCGGGTAATTGTGCATGCTGAACCCGTATAACTTAACTTAACATTCATGATTAATTCATCAATCAATCAATCAATAAATCAATTAATTATTCTAATATTTACTATTTTGATTAATCATTACGGATGATTAATTACCTTGAGATTTTTTTTAGTACTGATAATGTTATGATGCATTTATGAGTAACAGGCTAATATGACAAAACACTCTAATCATTGGTTTAAAAACAACTAGGAATGACATCATTATTTAAAAAAAATAATTATCATGTGCGACAAACAGCATTGCGAAAAATATGGAATAGGGGCGAGTATAAAGGTGATGATTATCTATTTGGCTCTGTTAACTTAAGAAAATGTTATAGCTTGAAGATGTTCTATCTCGATTATGTTGGATAAAAGAAACAGAACACCTTCTTTAGATATTGACCATGCTTTGTATTTGTACTTTCTTGGTTTATCAACTAGAAGTGTTTCTAAAGCAATATTTTGTCTACGCAAGGTAAAGAGAAGTCATGTTGCAGTATGGAAGTGGATTCAGAAATACCATCCAAGAAAGGTATTCTCAAAAAGAAAAAGGATTTCAGAATACATAGTTGACGAGACATTGCTTAAGGTTGGTTCGGAATATTTGTGGCTATGGGTTGCAATAGAGCCAGAAAACAGGCAAATTCTCGCAGTAACTGTATCCAGAGAAAGGAATATGCTTATCGCAGAGAGATTCATATCAAGGATAGTCAAGATTCATGGGAAACATACCGTTTCTACTGATGGTGGTACATGGTACCCGATGGCATGTAAATTCCTAAAACTAAAACACCATATCCATTCCTCATACGAGAAAAGTCTGATTGAAAGAACTATGCAGTATATCAAGGACAGGACAGAAATCTTTGACGACTACTTTCCATGTAAAAAGATAGGTTGTAAACTAAAACATGTATTGAACTGGTTAAATCTATTTGTTAATCGTCACAATGAAGATATGATATGCTTAAGTTAACAGTGCCCATCTATTTATTATAAATATATATATATATAATAATTTGACCACTGGAATGTTATTAATCCAAAGTCGAGTATTCATAAGAACTAACTATTAGGGATACCATGCTTGAGATTATGCCAAAACTATTAAAATGAAAGATCGCTTCTGCCTATTGTGCAACCACTGAAGGTAAGTTTCTGGAATGTAAATAATTTATTTGATACTAATCTTTCAAACTTTGGTTCTGATATTGAATTTACTCCATCTCGGGGTTGGAGTAATGCTGTAAAAAATAAGAAAATTGAAAATTTAGCATCCTTGATAAATTCGTTACATAATAATGAGGGTCCTGATTTGTTGGGTGTCGCCGAGGTAGAGACTGAGGAACTTCTTTCTGATTTAGTCAAGAGACTTTTGCCAAAAAAGGAATACGCTGTGGCCAAGTATTTGAGTGGCCCAGATATAAGGGGGATTGATACAGCGCTAATATATTCTAAAAAGAGATTACGATTAAATGAGGTAAAATCTTTTGGGATTAATATACGTTATCCTACAAGGGACATATACTCTGCTAATTTTACCGTGATAGATAACGGAGCAGAGCTGAATGTCCTGGTAAATCACTGGCCATCTCGAGCGGGAGGGCGATATGAAACTGAGCCTCTGAGAATAGCTGTGGCTGAAAACTGTGCAAGGGCGGTTGAGGATTTGTTAAAATTTAGCGGCGAAGATTTGGAAAAATTGCCAATTGATATTAAAAATAATAACAAAGTACTTAATAGGATCAATTGTAAATGGAATAGAAATATATTATTGATGGGCGACTTTAACGACAATCCTTATGATAAAAGTGTCTTAAACTATTTACACGCTACACCTGATAGGAACAAGCTATTAAACTGGGATGAGATATTTGATCATCCAAGTACTAAAAGATGGCCAATGAATAAACAAACAGACAAACATAATTATCTTTTCTATCAAGGGTATTTGTTTAACTGCATGTGGCCAATTATACCCGATGGGACGATATATTATAATGATGGTTTTGATCTTTTCGATCAATTTATTGTATCTAGAGGTTTATTAAACGGAGAACAACGGTTGAAAATAAATTTAGAATCTGTAAGAGTAAACAAGAAAATCCAATTAGATAATAATATTTCAGATTACAATTTTGATGCTAGGGATAAAAGCAAGATACATCCGTCTTTAAGACACACCCCTATGAGATTTGAGTATCAACGCTTAAAACCAAACGGTGAATTTGAAGAAGTCTCTGCGGGACGTTCTATATTAACAGGATATAGTGATCACTTTCCCATAGAAGCTATGATCAAGATCTTGTAGATTATATTATTGGTATATGAATGGTTGTAGATCGCTATTACTAGAAAGCAAGCACCAAACGGTGAATTTCGCATTTTGATGTCTTTTTTTGGGTACATTCATATGAACAGTTGTTTAATCATAAATTAAATTTATTTTGAAATCATATAATTTGAAAGTTGAAATACTGAATTAAAGTCCACTTTTCTTGCCAATATTTATTATCCTCAATTGTGTTAGAAAAGATATAGTATGCAAAATTGGGATGAGGACCTCAGTAAAATAATGGAGAAAAAACTTAAACAATATCAAAACATGGCTGACATAAAAAATACTTTTGGTAATAATCGTATGGAGCCTACTTTAAATACTCCTATAACAATGACTGATTACAACTTTGACGAAATGTCCAAAAAATATAATAATCTAGTTGTTGATTTTTGGGCTCCATGGTGTGGTCCGTGCAAAATGGTATCACCAATCATAGATCAGTTAGCTCGTGAATTTAGTGGAAAGATTGTATTTGGTAAAGTAAATGTGGATGAGAATCCAACAGTTGCAAACATTTTTGGAATACAGAGCATCCCTACATTAATAATATTCAAGAACGGGAATGCGGTAGATGGGATAATGGGGGCAGCTTCAAAAGCCCAATTAGTTGCTACCTTGTCTAAATATTTCGCCTAGCCTTTGAGTCCAAATACTCTATTTTATTATTTTTCCTAGTAACACTTGTACAAATACAATTATCAAATATAAAATCCAACAATATTATTTCATTTTTAAATTTCTGAAATTCATGATAATGAAGTGTGAAGCAGGATCGATTAGTCCGGCTGCCTGAAAACTGCCTGAAAAGATTCTCTGGTTGTCTATTTGTAAATGCTTTTTAGTGCAAATATGTGTCTATAAGAGTTATGTCATCGAGGAACAGCAAAAATAAAAAAAAGTGTAGGTATGTATAAAAAATATGTAAAGTATATTCTTATTCTTTGGGTGAGTATCTTACAGAATCTTTTTGTTTGTCCGTAGACTTTCTTCGGGAAATTTGATTCTTTAAGCTATCACTCATTTCATCAAAAATCTTCGCAATATCGTACTCGTTAGTAGAAGTATATGAATATCTCTTATAGGGTGATATTATACTGGCTGAAATTTCATATCTTTTTCTTTCACCTGTTACGTCTTTTATCTTTATTTTACATCTTGCTTCAACAATGTCTGGAGATATTTTATGCATAAGCTTTATTGTATTTGTAAATTTTGATTTTACTAATTCTGACTCGAAAGGATCTTCCGGTAAGCCAATTATATATGCTGGTATTTCAGTTTCCACTTGCTCTCCTAGCAGAGTAATGATATCTCTAAAGGTAATAATACCCAAAATACTGTCTAAAGATTTTACAAGGACATAAGTTGAATTTGATTTTAGCATTAGATCTATAACTGAAATCATCGTTTCATCTGGATCAATTGTTATTAGATTTTTTTCCGAGATACCAATAACATCTAATTCCAATCTATGTTTCTCATGATCAGAAATAATGGCATCTCTTGCTATCCTGTCTGATGGAATTAAGGTTTGCATGACATCAATTGATGTAATAATCCCTATCACCATATCTTTTCCTTCTTGCCTATGCTCTATGATGGGGAGATGATCTATCATGTCTTTTACCATGATATTTCTTGCGGTTGCTACTTTATCTTTTGGCTCCAATGTTATTAATTCAGGAGTCATCAGATCTGAGGCAATTAGTTTTTTGTCAAAGTTAATTTTCTTGCCAACAAAAGTTGTAAGAATGTGCTGCAAAATTTTTTTGGAAGAAAGTTGGCCTACTATTTCATGAGTATTTGAACTGACAATAGGTAAAGAACGAAGGCGATGTAAACTCATAATTCGAGCAGCATCACCTATGGAATCGTTTTCAGTAAGGGTTGGTATTCTTTTCCCTATATGGGATGATTTCATCATGCTTATATCCTTGGCGACTAGTGTATCTCGTGTGTTGACACAAATTATGCTCTTATCAGCCATTTGAACAAATACTTCGTGAGAATTTTCTTTGGACATGATTCCAATGATTTTGGAAATATGGACATCTTCTTTGACTGAATTTGGCTTTTCCATTAGATCTTTAATTATTTGTGTGCGAATGTCCTTTAAGTGACCGTATAACTGTCTACTGACCTCTCGTGAAAGCATAGTATGATAATTATCTTATGTTATTTTATACTTATGCAATTATACTGTAAAGATGTTCACTAGATATTCAAAAATCTTGGAGAATGAGTGTCTGGGTAGGTTAAAATTCTGGATTTTGTCAAGTAGCAACTTTATTAATATCCCAAAGAAATTGCAAGTTCTGAAAATGTTAATTAAGTTTGGTGCAGTAAATGAAAAAAATAAGTGTAAATTTTAACAGACAATAAACAATCAGAATGGTTATTTGATTAAAAAAAATAATATCTGAGTATAGTTATCAATAACTTTTATGATCGAATTGCTAATAGAGTATTACAATTGAAATACTCATTAGTTAATCCTTGTTTTCTGGCCGTCTTGGTATTGTCAACGATACTTACTGCCGTCTTAATACAAAGCCCTGTTGCTCATGCTCAGAATATTATTAATGCGACTACGGGTAATAGTGTCTACAACCAAGCCAAGAACACATCCATGAGCATTGCTAATCAAGCGCCAGATGCCTTGAAAGGTGCTTACAACCAAGCCAAGAACACATCCATGAGCATTGCTAATCAAGCGCCAGATGCCTTGAAAGGTGCTTACAACCAAGCCAAGAACACATCCATGAGCATTGCTAATCAAGCGCCAGATGCCTTGAAAGGTGCTTACAACCAAGCCAAGAACACATCCATGAGCATTGCTANTGCTAATCAAGCGCCAGATGCCTTGAAAGGTGCTTACAACCAAGCCAAGAACACATCCATGAGCATTGCTAATCAAGCGCCAGATGCCTTGAAAGGTGCTTACAACCAAGCCAAGAACACATCCATGGATTTCATAAGCCAGGCAAAGAATTTCATCAAAAACGATACCAATTCAAGTAAATTGTTGGATCAGTTGGAGCAAGACTTTGGAAAATTAGTTGGTGAATTTTCTAACTTCCTTTCCAAATGAGTTTAATTTTTTATTCATTTTGTTTAGAATCTGAAATAAAGTATTGACCTCTATAGATTTGGAATCTATGTGAAGATCAAACGGTCTTTATAAATCCTGTTGATTAAGGGTTGAATTTTTTTTGATGCTTTTTTAATATTTGCTATTGATTTTTGATGACACTATATTAGTTACCTGACGAAGGATATTTATTTTTGGTAAGAACAGTGGCTAAATAGTTCCTAGCAGTTTAATTATCCTAAATACTTGCTTTGCAAATTAATCATTTAGATTTATTTATGCTTAAATAAATCTGAATCAAAAACATAGTATTGAAAGGTTTGATCATTTACGTTAAGGAAAATAATTTTAATGCAGTTAAACAAATTCTAATCGACAATCAGGTGGGTGGAATCACACATTTTGATATTATGGGACAAGGACCTTTGGACAGGGAAGCAACTGAGAGAATTGTACAAGGTTATAAAACCGGAGAAAAATATACTCCCGAATTTGCCAGACGTACAAGGATTGAAACTATTGTTGATGATGCTAAAGCAGAAGTTATCATTGATGCTTTAAAAAAAGATGAACATATCAAAGGAAAAATATTCACTTTTAATGTAGGAGAGTCTCATGATTTATGAGTAAACTCTAGATCCTGTATTAGATTTTGATTAGGGATACTTAATTTAAGTTAGTCGATGTCGACACATTGGTTTATTTTCATTTTCTTTAGCTTCAAGTTTTCATATGCAGGAAAGGCGAGAGTGAATTTGAACCCTTGAAATTTGGTCATACTTCATTACAAAGTAGGGCAAAACGCATTTAATTTTAATAATTTATTTTACAAGCATAATTGTCCTAGTATATTTTTGTCAAATGTTTGTAAATTAACATAACTTTATAGTTTATTAATTTCAAATTAAACGAGTTTATTCAGATATTTCCAAATAACTCTTATCCTTAAAAATGTACCCAGGTAAAGTTAATTTTAATTTGGACACAGTTTGACGCAATCCAGACACAAATATATAACTTTTTATAATTTATTGATAGTTCTTGAATCTATGAGTGATAATAAAGATGGGGCTAAGAATGACTCCAAGTCCAGTAAGGGGTTTACAAGGGAATTGTTGCTAGCTAAATGGGAAGATAGGTTTGTTGCTTGGCTAATAGATTTTGTAATCATATCCATCATAACCAACATAATTTTCTACATTTTCTCTGCACACTATTCTTTTCCTTTTTGGGGAGTCTATTTTGACGGCGAAAGGGGTATTGGCATCAAGGAGCCAGTCGAATATATCCTTGCAAGTTCGATATTTTTTGTATATTGGATAGTCTTGGAATTTCTCACCGGACAAACCATTGGCAAGCGAGTGGTACATATCAAAACCACTAATTTATTTGGAGAACGGGCAAATATTGTCAATATTGCAATTGAAGTATTTGGCAAGTCATTTCTTTTGCCTGTAGATATTATTCTGGGATTAATCTTTGCAAGTAAGAGGCGTCAAAGAATCTTCAATAAAGTAAGTGGTACGGTTGTTATAAAGCTAAAGAGATCGGAAGAAGATGAAAATGAAACGATAAAATATGTCAAGGATCAGTGAGATTTAATCACTGGTAATAATTTAAAGAAAGACCATTTTTTTTAATTGAAAAAAATTTATTTTGTGGTTTGATTGGTCACATTAATACTTATTATTGCATTGTTCTGAAGTGTAATGTCTTTGGCGTTTTCTGCAGTATTTACATTTGATCCATTTGCAAATAATATGGATATGGTATCATTTGTGTTATTTTTTAAAAGTGCTTCAGTAATGGGAGAATTATAGAAATTATCCCACACTTGTAAAAATTGTCCTAAAGTAAAGGATGTTTGAGAAGGGGACTCTACATGAATTATGCCTGAATCATCATGAGTGTGTAACCAAAATATGCAATTGTTAGGAATAATGCCGATGCCGGCTGGAATTGTAACATTTTGATTATTATTTTTGAGCACCAACATAGTATGATTGTGATAAACCAAATGTTCAGTTTTGTCACATGTAATACCCGAAATGTTCTTTGAGACGTTGTTATACTTGTCATCGTTAGATGGACCACCCTGTCCAAAGGTAGAGGTAGCAAAATCTTGACTAAAGATGACGGAGGCTTGTATCAAAAATAGAATCGAAATAGTGATACCTAAAAGTTTCATTATACAATTTATAAACTGCTGTATTATTTAGATTTATTAAAGCATGAATTTTGGTTATTTTTTTTTATTTTTTAGCATTCAGTCTTTATTAATGTACCAATAAGATGTGAATACGAAAAAATAAAAGACTCAATTACAAAATAATACACTTTGAGTAAGAATTATCCATTTTGGCCCTTTTGGAGTGGTATTGGGTTTGCACTATTTGGCATATTGCTGGTGGCTGTGAGGGTTAATCCAAGGGTATCTCTTGTTTTCTTTGGAGTCGGTTTGTTTCTGTTTGTCTTTTGGGTGTATCTTATTTTAAAAACGGATAGGAAAAAGAAAGCAAAAACTCTTTCACTTCAAAAATGTCTATGCCCTATATGCAAACATGAAGCCACGGATTTGTGCGTAAAACAAAAGTGTCCCTGTTGTGTAGAAATGAAAGACAATACTGTAATGGGTCACTCCAACTAACTGTATTACTTAATTGGGACCATTATGATATTATTATTAATTTTATTCTGTCAATGTGTTACATATTAGTCCTAAATAATAATTGATTGTCAACTTCAATAAATGGAAGACAAACTTCGAGAAGTTAAATAAACCTAACTTCTCGAAGGGATGAAATACCTACTAATTACATTTGAATCAATTCAAATGTAATTAAATATTAAATTGCAATTCCAATATTTAAGTCTTATTTGAATAAATGAAAATAAATTATTAATTCCTATGATCCATTATTAGATGTTAGGAATTATGAAGTCTACATTTGTCATTTTACTTAGGGAAACATACAGAAATCAATATAATTGCCTTTCCTATATACCAGGCAAGAAAAAGCCTTGCTAGGGCAAAGTTCGCAAGTTCAATTCTCGCCCAAGGCTTTCTTTTGGACTTTGTTCATCAAATAAGGCTGTTTTGAGCTTTGTTGGATAATATCCTGTTATTGCATTACAGTATTCTGTTTTTGAAAGTCAGGAGGTTAATAAACATCACCGGTGATGCAGTATTGAGACCTACCTTCAGGAAAGATTGCTTGGCATCCAATCTAATGCAGTTTGAGTTCAAGTCCTTGTGACATATGGAGGATTTAGTCAATGTTTTACTATTGGAAAATTGCTATTTGATCTTTGAATATTACCAGAATCTTTGCAAAACAGCCGAATGCGTGGTTATTCAGAGAAAGTGCTAGGCGCGGGATGAGTCTGTCAAGCATATGGGAATTAGCTTTTGGAGCTAATGCTTATTTTCATTTATCTCTATATCTAGAGCATCAGTCGCATATGTCACATTAAATTTGACAATGTTAATACAGTGAGATACTAATTGATCAATAGCTAAATCTGTGCTTCCAAAATTTTATTGAGGAGTGGAAGATGTCAGATTTATAGAGGTAAAAATAGTGTCACTTGTATTGCTTACCTTTAGTGTTTCTACTTTTCTATGCTCATGATCTTTTGCACTTTGATTATGTCCAATTAAGAAACCCTCCTCAATATAGATATTTAAAATGATAAGGATTAACTCAATCTTTTTTTATCAATCTGAATTGTCCATGATAATAATAAAATACAGTTACCAATTATGCTTGGAATGTTAAAAATTTGGATTAAAGAAAATTTGGGTGGAATGTACAGGGTATTGTCTATTCGCTGTTTTTGATGGTAATTGGAATTTCTTCCAATTGATTAATGCATATATTATCGTGGATCTTCTGACAAGGGCTTAAGACACTGACAGTATAGTTGCCGTCCTCTGTCCCATCGGGGATGGATAAAGTCGCAGAAAAGTTTCCATTTGCATTACTTGTAACATTCTTTGATGTCAATGTATTGAGTTGCTTTTCAAGCGACACCTGCACCCACACATCTGAGGCGTGTTCCCTGTCATACTTGATCCAGCCTTGCAAATCTATCGTTTCGTTGGACAGAAACTCCGTTTTTTTCAAGTATGGTATAGGTTTTGAAATATGTATAGCAAAAACATTTAACGGGTTTGAAAAACTGAATATTATAGTCATTAATAATATCATCGATAAAATGGGCTTTTTAGAACCAATAGAATTTGCGAAATTTGTCATTACCGTATGATAGAGTTTAAGACACATTTTTACTTTGATGTATGCATAATGTTATAGCTAAAATTAATGTTTATAATTAGCTGTGTCCACTTAGTTCAAACCAAACTCTATTATCATCATTCAAATCGTGGTGAGAGAAACTCTTCAGGTGTTAATGTAATGACCTTGTGCATCAATCGAAAATATGGTCAAAGCTCGGGCTCCGATAATTTATAAATTTTTTAAAATATTTTGCCATTTTTGATGTAAAAGTCTTTTATATTTCTTATCCATACCTTTTCAAAAATCATAACAACGCTTAACCGTATTTATTACAAAAGTGGATATTAACTAAGATTGCTGTTATTTCTTTGAGTAGTCTTTTATGTGGAAAAAATTATTTTGTTTACGTTTTTATTAATAAATAGGCACATTTTTTTGTGTTTTAAAAGGGAATACATCTAATCAAATTTTTTAAAAAAAGTAAGAATAGATACGCTATTTCTCTTATTGGAATTGGATTTAAATTCCATTAAAAACCTCGATAAGGTAGTTGAATTCTAATAAAGATAAATTTTTATAAAACTTAATTCCATCTAGAAAAATGAAATTAGTTACTGTAGCAGGGACTAGGCCAGAGATTATCAAATTGGCCAATCTAGTTCCACTTTTAAATAATAATTTTGACCACAAATTTGTTTATACTGGACAACATTACTCGCCAAATATGAGTGATATTTTTATTGATGAACTAAAAATTCAACCTGATTATGACCTTCAATCAAATACCTCTGATATAGATGTCATTAAAGAAAAGATGTTGCCTATTCTGAAGCAATTGCAACCAAATTGGGTAGTAGTCTATGGAGACACGAACTCAAGCATGGCTGCGGCCTTAGCTGCAAGTGAAATTGGCAGTAAAATAATTCATGTCGAGGCTGGGGTAAGAGATTTCGATTCACATGTTCCGGAAGAACCCCTCCGGATTCGTATAGATGAAATGTCAGAATATCTCTTTTCACCTTCGAGTTTTTGCACTACTGTTTTATCATATGAAAATATTAAAGGCAAGGTATTTACTTCTGGCAATTTGGTGGTCGATGTATGCAAGAATTTGTCAAAGATTGCGTCAGATAAACCATTGCCGCAATCAATCCCAAATGAATTTCTGTTATTGACCTTGCATCGGCCAGAAAATGTTGACAATCCACGCAATCTTGAACTGTTGATGAATCATATGCGTTCAACTGTTAGAAATATCGTATTTCCAGTTCATCCTAGGACAAAAAAGAATCTTCAAAAGTATGGGATAAAGGTTCCGCCAAATGTTCATTTAATCGACCCCCTCGGATATCTTGAATTCTTGTCTCTCATGCTCAAGTCCAATCTAATCTTGACAGATTCGGGGGGCATTCAGGAAGAATCAATAACCATAAAGAAACCATGCATAACGTTGCGTCATACATCTGCTCGATGGGAAACAATACTCTTGGGATCCAATATACTATTCCCACCCGATAGAGAAGATTCACTTGACGACGTAATTATGAAGATGATTGACAAAAAGGTATTTAAAAATCCATATGGTGAAAATGTAGCGGACAAAATCATTGAAGTTTTAAAAAATGAATTAAAATAATATAACTAAATCCTTTTTTTTTATTTTTGATATTAAATGAACGCTGCCAAAAATCATGTAATATGATGCACATGTTTTTGATGTGGCTAGATTACCTATGTTTTGACACGTCTTGTTGTCCATACATCCATTCGTTGACCATACTATGATATCATTATCGATAAATAAATTATAAATAATTCGTACATTTGTCGTGTTCACTGCCTTTTTGGGAACAAGAGTAATGTTTTAAATTCTATCGTTAATATGTTAAAGACTAGGTAAAATACTCAATAAGTGAGTTCATTTGTGGACAAAGAGTGCTCTATCTAGGATAGTTACTACACTAGTGATATACTTGTTAAATGTTTAGCTTGCACAGGGGGGTAAAACATAGTCTACAGAATAGCCTGGGATCTGTGAGTTACTAAACGTGAAACAAAACATAAATTCTCGGTTTTGGAAAATCCATTGGAATGGTTAACAGAGTATATCAAACATAAAACGAATAACATGAGAAATATTTTTCTTATCGCAAATAAAAAATTTAAAGTACAGAATTTCAAGTAGTGAATTATAATATTTGGATAACGTAGAATCAAGATAGATCTTCGTTTTGCAGAAACCTTTTCATCTTGTTTGTAGCATTCTTTAGGTGACCATAAAGCATCTGATTTGTCGTAAAGTTGACCTTGTATGGACAGATATTATGGGAATTTGGAATATAATAAATTACAATTATTGCCTTGAGACAACATATTTGTTTATCGCAACTAAAAGTTGCGTTAGACAATGAAATTAATGAAAATCAAAAACTCTACAACTTCAATTTAAATGATTAATTGCTCTGAAATTTTTGGAACAGAATATGACTCGTCCATGCATAAACAAAACCTCCATTTCAAAATGGAATGGGCAATTCATTAGTCAGTTTTTCTAATGTATTTAGAAATTAAAGTATACAAATATATAAAATAATTTGTCATTGTCTTGACAATTGAAAACGTTGTTAATTTATGGCTTGCTTGTGTTTGTTCTCTTTTTTTATCTTAATCCAATTGAGGCAGTAGCCATCCCTGCTGATCAGGTTGCTGTTTTGATTAAAAGTTGGGCTATCCCAATGACTAGCAATCAGAATAGTAGTTTTGCTCTTACTAGTTCTTTCAGTGGTAATGAAATTTATTATGTAGATAGTGATTCAAATAAGATCGGCAGACTCGTTCCAGAAACCAATACAATTACTGAATGGGATATACCTACCGCTAACAGTTTCCCAATTTCAATAGCATATCATCCCTCTGGAAATGTATATTTTATAGAAGGTAATTCAAATAAGATCGGCAGACTCGTTCCAGAAACCAATACAATTACTGAATGGACCATACAATCAAATTCTTCTTCTGGTTTGTCTGCGGGCAATAATTCAGGCATAGGAAACAACACTACCCAATCCGCTGCATTGGCTGTAGATTCTTCAACCGGAAATGTATATTTTATAGAAGGTAATTCAAATAAGATCGGCAGACTCGTTCCAGAAACCAATACAATTACTGAATGGACCATACAATCAAATTCTTCTTCTGGTTTGTCTGCGGGCAATAATTCAGGCATAGGAAACAACACTACCCAATCCGCTGCATTGGCTGTAGATTCTTCAACCGGAAATGTATATTTTATAGAAGGTAATTCAAATAAGATCGGCAGACTCGTTCCAGAAACCAATACAATTACTGAATGGACCATACAATCTAACTCCACCAATATAAAATCTATGGCTTTGGGCTTCGCTGGGAATGAGGAAATTTATTATGTAGATAGTGATTCAAATAAGATCGGCAGAATTGCACCCGCTACTAATCTTGTTACTGAATGGGATATACCTACCGCTAACAGTTTCCCAACTTCAGTGAAATTTGATCGGGCTACAGGTAACGTATATTTCTTGGAAAGTAATTCAAATACAATTGGCAGACTCGGCCCTTTTTCTAGTCAAATTACTGAATGGAAATTACCTGAAAAGCCATTTGATATTGAGGTTGACTCTGCTGGCAGTATACATTACATTGATGTCAAAGGCACTAAAATTGTTAGAATGGATTAATCCGACATGACCAAAATCAGGTATGGATCAGTCGATAAAGGATTTGTATTTGTGGCATGCATCATATTAATTTCATTGTTATTTGTCAAGTCTCCAGTTGATGTAGGTTATTCTCAAAGTTTCTCATTGTCCAAAACTTTCCAGGTACAAAACTCTTCATATATAACAATTCCTTCTTCTGGTGAAAAGCAAATTCAAGAATATAAATTTACATCTAAAGATTTCATTCTAACAAATACTTCTACAGTATTAAAACCAATTACCACTAGTCCAAATTATGATATCACAAATGCTACAATAACTGTTAAGACAGGCGTTCTAGATGGATTAAAGAGTAACAAATTAGTTCTCGATAACCAATCTATTATATTACCAAAAGTAGGTATAATTAATGGTACTTCAAATAAGTAGTTAATATAAAAGTTTAGAATTTTTTGGCATCAGATATTTGAGTCAGATACCTGTTATGAAAGAATTTGGCTTCACCCTGATCTAATAAAATGTACACTCATCCAATATTCATTTAATAAATTAATTAGGCATCTTGCTATTTTAAAATGAAATTAAATCAAACTTTTCTTGAATATTTTCTTTTATAACATGTTATATTTTTTTAGATATCTGGTAATTGCAATTAATTGATTCGAGAACAAATAAACTCTATTAATTTGAAAATCTAAAAAAACGGTCTTTGTACTCTTCATGATAGTTTCTAACGTGTTTTTATCTTTATTCTTCTATTTTTTACCCTCTTGTTGACATCTTTTAGGTATTTGAAATACTTTTATAAATTATATTTAACCACAACATCAAGTGTGGGAAATTCTATATTGTTTCAGATTAATCATTTGGACCTTCGGACTACGGGCTTACTTGAGTTAGAACGGGTTTGTAAAATCTTTAGGTTTTTCTGGTAAGTCAGCGATCTTAGCCATATACTATGATGCAGTATTAAAGTAATAATTAGTAATAAGATAAGATATTACCTATGGGATTATTTTTCTTACCGTCATTTATAGGATCCGTTTTCAATCCGGAGAAAAAGCGATAATTTTTAATATGTCTTTTTTTAAAATTCAAGTCATTGCTCTTTTTTATCTACAAATTTGAAAAGTTATTGACAAATTTATTTCTGCCACATCAACTTTATAATGGCATTAAAAAGAGCTCTAGTGATATGAAAAATCATTATATGAGTATCAAATTTTGTTTGTACTCTGCTATTATCTTTATCTTTACTATTAGTTTGTATGTTGTTCCAACATATTCTTTTAATAGTGCTATTGCCACAAATGACATAAACACATTACAAGCCATTGAGGGATCAAATGACACTAGTTCTGTTGCAGATGAGGCTATACAGAAAATTGCATTAATAAAAAATAAATTTACTTATGCAGCTTATCAGAATGGGTCATTTTACAATTTTTATGGCATGTATAGTCCTGGAATGTTTGATAGACTCGATGATGATCTTAATACGACCATAACAAATAATCTTAATTTATTGACCGCTAGATCTATACCAGAGGGAGAGTTCCCTTTCTACTTACATCCAGCGTATAAAGATGAACCATACATTCAATATTACTATTTGATCCATGATTTGGCAAAAAGAAATAACACTATTGTTGAAAATTTGACTGACATGGATGTAGATCAAGGCAAAATATTTCGAGAAAATGGAGAAAACGCATACGATGTGTTGATATTGTTTCATAATGAATATGTTAGCCAGTCAGAGTACAACAACTTGAAAAGGTTTGTCGAAAACGGAGGTACAATTTTATTCACCGAGGGCAATGTATTATATGCCGAGATTGATTACGATCCAGTAAATGAGACAATAACGCTAGTTGATGGTCATAACTGGAAATTTAATGGAACTGCAGCTGTGAACAGTGTGGCAGAAAGATGGCTCGATGAAAATCGTGATTGGATGGGCAGCAATTTTCTAAATGTTCCTTCGGGAAAACCTTTTCCCTTTAAATTTAACCCGTTTAATTATACTCATACGGAGGAGCAGCATCTCACAAATTCTAAGGCAAAAATACTATTAAATTATGAAGCATACAATTTACCTGAAGAGTATTCTAACGCAACGGTAGCAACTTATGAAATGCAATACGGAAAAGGGAAAATAGTTCATTTGGGATTATGGGGTCACATGGTGAAGGATAATCCTTTATTTATAGATTATATGGATCGAGTTCTGATTCCGTTGGCTCTTGGTCAGAATGTGACTAAGTTGAATAATAGTTTTATTAAGGGTGCTTTAAATATGGCTAATTTGACCAAATCTGTATCAGACGATAGTGAACAACGATTTAATGACACTCAGTTAGTTGTCGATTCTCAAAATCCCCGATCATAGGACCGAATGAGGTTACCAGAAACACTTGAAGCATCTGATTTATTATCTTCAAGATTGATAGTCGGCCGTACACAAGGACTGGCTCTCATAGAAATGTTGTAAATCAACGACGTTACATTTTTTTATATTCTTAAAGATTTTGCCTTCCTATTTGTTTAATATCAATTACTTTCTTTTGTATTTTTAGTTCCATAGAGTAGAACATCTTAGACGCTTTTTTATTTTATCGGGGGAACAGTCGTCAGGATCATGAAATATGTTGAAAAACCTCCAAAATCCTCATCATTCAATATTTCATACAAAAAAATCTAATAAAAAAAGTTACATTATATGGTATTTATGAAAGGAATGTCAGTAAAGATATTGCGATGGTAATTCTTTTCCAAATTTTTGAGGTTTCTATTTAGAAAAGTTACCTAAATATATGACTCTCTCATTTCCTTAGTCGGATGAAATATTGCTGGAGAATTATTATATTATTATAGCTTTTTGTATTTGCATTTATTTATTAGCTTTTATATATAATGCTCGTTCAGCTTATGCTCAATGGATACTTCAACCTCTGCCTCTTCCAGGTCCGCCAACACAAGATTGTTGTTATAGTAATGTAAAAAATGATACTACTCCTCCGAAAATAACAATAACTTCTAATTTATTGTATGAAGGCAATAATGTTTTAAAGTTAAAAATTGAAGACGAGTCTCCATTAAAAATTAGAGGAATAAATTTCACACAAGGTAA
This sequence comes from Candidatus Nitrosocosmicus agrestis, assembly GCF_008389435.1. Lineage (GTDB taxonomy): Archaea > Thermoproteota > Nitrososphaeria > Nitrososphaerales > Nitrososphaeraceae > Nitrosocosmicus > Nitrosocosmicus agrestis. Next base: position 166,637 of record NZ_VUYS01000003.1, read on the forward strand.
TAAAAGTATAGAGACATATTTGGCAAAAGAACAGAACCAAGAATATATAGCACTTGTTAAAGCTATTCCTCCATTTACAGAAGTACAGGTAAAAGCAGTGGATGTAAACGATAACGCAGCTAGAGTAGTCCAGCAAATCAAGGTAGAAAATTGGTTTGACATGGTCATGTCATCCATTACAAACAATCCATTTTGGAAAAATGCGGCATCTTTGTTTGGGGTGAAAAATTGAAAGATAAAAGATGGAAATTTATGTACTCTATATTGTTGCTTATATGGGTTACGGTAATTTGTAGTACTATTTATTATTTATACACCGGAAACGAAATTCTGATTGATACCGATGTAAATCTTTATTACATAACTTTGCCGCCATTGATTATTATTTTATTATATACAGGATTAACATGTTTTATACTGCTCACATATCTGTTTACGGACAAAAAGGTAAGGTCATTACAAGAAAAAGCATATGAGAGCTTTCATGAAAGCGTTCTCAAAAGAAATAGTTTATGCTCAATAATAATAGCAGCACATAATGAAGAACCAGTGATAAGAAAGACAGTAACAGAGTTATTGAAACAAACCTATGATAACATTGAAATTATCATTGTGTGCCATAACTGTACCGACAATACATTTAAAGAATCTTCTATCGACGATCCCAGGGCAAAGCCTTTTGATTATAAAACTAGTGCATCTGGAAAAGGAGTAGCATTGAATTTTGGTGTCCTAAAATCTCAGGGACAATATATATTAGTTCTTGATGCAGATGGACTACTCAGTACTGATTTTATAGAGAAAGGACTTCCGTTGTTAGAGAAGTATGCAGCGGTACAGGGAAGATATGTACCAAGCAATAGGAATTACAGCTTCATTACTCGATTGCTGTCAATTGAAGGTGATTTATGGTCAACGCCATACATGACCACCAGAACCATATTAGATCAAAGGGGTGGGCTTGGTGGAACCGGTTATATCCTAAAAAAAGAAGTTCTTCAAAACGTTGGAGGTTTTACAAATCATTTGGTAGATGATTACGAACTTACTACTAGATTGCTGAGAAAAGGATATAGAATAGTCTTTGCTCCTCATTGTATTAATTATGATGAAAAGCCGCCATCTGTAGAAATTTTGTTAAAACAACGAGCCAGGTGGGCAAGGGGATTTATCGATCTATTGAGAAACCGGGTCTGTGAACCGAGCGATATACTAGGCATTATTTTTTGGCTCAGCCCTTTAGTTATACTAGGTGCTCTTGGATTCTTTTTAACTATTGGATTTGGGATGATATTTAATTTATTATTTGGTTACTTTCCTTTTAACTATGCCGCAATAACAATTAATCAATGGCTTTTGCTTACAGGCTTTATTTGGATAGTGCAAATATCTGTATTGACGAAAGAATATGGTAAAATGGGGCTAAAATATGCCATCTTAATACCTGTTTACAATTCATTTGTTTTGTATGTTTTTGTGGCTTTCGTAAGAGCATGGACAGTAAAATCATGGGGTGCCACTAAAACAACTCATGGATTTACATCAAAATAGAATATATTTCATAGAGGTTAGCAGGTGATATCAAATTTTCACCTCAGTCATAAAATCTGTTATATATCTGTGCATACACATTAGTAATTTGTTTCCCCAAAATGACCTCGCCATTAATGAAGTAATCGTTAAATCGATTAAATCAAATGGTAAATGTCTTTGATTTCCATTTCTCGAGAAGTTATTTTTTTATATTGCTACTATAATTCTAAATATTTTATGATTTCATATAGAAAATAGTGATTATTAAGTATCTATAATCCTTTCATGTGCTTTTGAAATTTCCTAATGATTGGAATGATATTTATTTTTTAATGTAAACAAATCTGTCACTTGAATCTGTAACGACAGTATACATTATATTCATTACTTCTGTTACGATTAAATCCTTTTTTTCTGGTTACCAAAAACTTTTACATAAGTCATACAATTGACCTTAACTCATTCAACTTGTAGGGAATTTTGGTCGGTAATCATTACAATATTTCCATTTGACAAAATTCTCGATGAAATATAGCCTGCATAATTTAATTGATAAATTCATTTGAATTCCTGTTCTTCAAAGCAGGTCACTTGATGATTATGGTTTTACGCAAACATAATTGTAAATTTATTGATGATATCGCGTCGACATCTGAGGGAAATATTCAAAGGTTAGATCTATACATAATATCGGGATTCTTTTTCAGATATTGGCAAATTTCATCAATTTGATAATTTTGTGTGGAATAAGTCGTATATTACTTTTAAACTTGTAATTATGCCTCAATATTGAGGGTATCATGATTTTGATATTGTAATGATACGCACATGATCCTGCCTTGGTTCAAAAATTTATCAATTTAATTATAGTGATGATCCCTTGCAGGGAACATTCATTTAATTTCATTTTGTTGAATGTCATTGTTAGTTCAAATTGCGTGTTGTAAGAATATCTGTGGAATTTTGTTGTCTGTGTGTTGAATATTGGACCACTTCAGAGATTCTTATTATACAGTTCATAACTTATAAATCCTGATCGACTTTAATGTGGCACTGGCAAATTCTGCTATATGAGAATACTAGTAAAACTTATTAGACTCTCATAGATTCGTTTTGATGATGCTTGATGTGGGATATCCAATTGATTATGTAAAAAATTTTAAAATTATTGTCTCTGGAATTACTTTTCCTAAAAGAATATTGCCGTTATTTGCTCTTTTTGTCATAGTCGGGATTTTGTTTTTCATATCATCATTAAACTGTATTGCTTTAGGAAGTTCAGCCAGTTATGTAAATAATGATACATTAGCCAGTTCAGCCAATAAGAAAGTGGCACTTGTATTACCATCTTTTACCTGGGCAGCCTATCAAAATGATTCATTCTATAATTTCTATTCATTGTATAGTTATATCCAATTTGCCAATAGGGAAGTTAATATTTCAATCACAAATAACACCTATTTGTTACAGGATAGACCTATTCCTCAAGGACCATTTGTATATTATTCAGATCTTGAGGAAGAGCCATACATCCCATATATTAATTATATAAATCTTGCCAAAGACCTTTACAGAAACCATGGTATTAATCCCGTTAACATAACCGATGGGGATGTAGATCAAGGCAAAATTTTTAATCCTGATGGTACCAACGCATACGATATTTTGTTTTTGTTCCATAATGAGTATGTCACACAAGCAGAATATGACAATTTAAAAAAATTTGTTACTAATGGTGGAACGATTGTGTTCGGTGATGGAAATGTATTATACGCAGAAGTCGAATATCATGAAAACAATAATACTATATCACTTGTCCGCGGACATAATTGGAATTTTGATCAGAACCGGACCGCTTGGAAAGGTCCTGCAGAAAGATGGTTGGATGAAACTAGAGAGTGGGTAGGAAGCAATTTCTTGGATATTCCTGCAAATTATCCTTTGCGCTTTAACAATAATCCATTTAATTATACGCATTCAGAGGAAAATTATGTTGCTAACCCAAATGCCAAGATACTAATTGATTACGGGCTCACAGGTGTCCCTAGATACTCGGGTCAATATTTGGGCGCCATTGTGGCAACTTATGAAATGGATTACGGTAAAGGTCGTATCATTCATATGGGATTATGGGGGCACATGTTGGCACAAAATAATGAATTTGTAAACTTCCTTAACAACGAAATTATACCCTTGTCACTTAATGGCACCTTGAAATAAAGGTCAAATTTTTAATATTCATTCCTACACAATGGTAATTTCGTTCTTCAAAGATAATTGCTCTTGATATCTTCACATGGGTATATACCTTTGGTGTAGGATGAAGTCTTTTTAAATAAGCAAAATATCTTTTACGGTAATCTAATTTTCCTTTATTTACCTATGCCTTTTAAAACCTTTTATAATTTAAATTAATTTATGATAGAACAAATCAATCCATTCTGTATTTTTATCCATAATTATTAATGCAAATAAAAAATTTCATTCTTTAACTCTATAATAAATTATATTGTCTCCTTAATACGGCTATACGTAACGATACTCAATAAGATATCATTTGTACCTCTTACAATTCATAGCAAACATCCGTTACGTATTTCAGGATCCGAATATGGAAATGTTCTTAGGGTGATACCTAATAAGAATCCGATCCTCTGTGAATAAGAATGAATCATCCAATAGAAGCGCTTGGTGCACAATTATAGTTGTTACTTACTTTGAGTTTATTATTATTAAATTGGATCCTATCCAAAAAAATTTTATATTTCAATGATATAAGTTGAATAATTCTGTGAGGAATTGTATAATTTTTGATATGGTGAAAAAAACATAATGTTGAATTATTTGGAGATAGCGGGCTGGCATATAGGCATATGAGGTAGTCATAAAATTGGAAATAGGGGTGTCGGATCCAGGTACCGAGATCATCATATATACAATAACCTTACCTAATTTCTGAATTCTTAACTTGAAAAAGAGCCAAAAACCAATAAATACATAATTCATCTTTAAAATTTATAATATTCGTCCATTATGAAATCGGTCAACAGAAATAAATTTTTGTTATATGTGGATTCTGTAATTCTATTGTGTATTTGGGATGAACGCCGTAACTTATTTAATAACTGTACATTCGGGTACAAAATTAATTCCAACTGCAGTTAAATTTGGATAAAACTTTTATCAATTCCTACATTATCGAGTTCACCAATAACTAATAGGTTAAATGACAAAATCACTAATCCGCTGAAACCCCTAGCTTACTTAATAGTGTAAGCTTATCCGTATTAACGAGTAAAGAAATTTTTGAAAATATGCTATCAATTGATAAATATATTTCTTCAGGAGTTGACACCTTTTCTATTGCGGCATTAAGAGAGTTTACAAGAGGCCACAAACCAGAAGAGTCAATTGAAGCTTCTGAATCAGAATAGAAGGTAGACATCAATTTTTCGGCCTGTTGTATGAACGCCTTGCTATCTTGGTATTCAAATATAGCTGTTATAGTGTCATTAGTGACACCTGCTTGGTACTCATGACCTGCAAGATCCAAGAGATTGACTACAACGAATGAATTAAATAATTTGTCATTTTGCAAATTCTTAGGAATTACCTCATTTATTATATCTTTTAAAAGATTTTGGGTTGACTGAATAACACTTAGATATTCTTCATTCGTAGAGTTTTTGGAATATTCTGGAATATCCATTAATATCGAATAAAGTGATTGATTCAGTGATTGATTGGTGATTGCGATTTGAGGTCCGACAAATGGATATAATTCACCAATAGGATGTTCAGCGTGAGCAAGTGCTAAAGATTCGTTTCCATCATATTTGTTTAATAGGGATGCATTCAAATGTCCATCAATTTGTTTGATTTTTGAAGTGAAGTTTACCAAGTTAGAATAACGAAAATCTAAAACATCTCTCGATGATATCTCCTTTGAATTTCCTATGCTAGTAGTAGTAGTGCTGTTAACCATTTGTCCATTACTCGACTGAAAAATAATAAAGGATGTAATAAAAAGAATCAGCAGTGGGATAATGAGTATGACTACCTTTACACATTCCCTAGAAGTAGTGTTATTATAACAATTATGTGGTTTTCCCACATTTGCCTTACAATATTTTTCATATATAACTATGATGATGTTTTTCTGAAAGGAGAATGAATTCGCACTAGAAACACTTGGAAAATTTGTCAATTGAGTGTCTGTATGACACTTTGCAAAAACACTATTCTGAACACCTACGAAATGGATTTATTGAGTCTGAATATATTGATCTTTTTTGAGAGCGAAAGAACGTCAATTTAAAATATACAAAGAATTAGAAGATCATTTACCTAAATGAAAAAGGGGGAGGAAAAATATTATTTCAAGGGGCCTCTATGATCTCTTATTTTTAAACTGCCTTTCTGTTTAGAGATATATATTATGGTAACATGGACTATTCCTTATGGAGATCCTTTTTTTCTCTATATTAATTTCATAACCTACCATTATTTCATTCAATTATTGTTTTACAATTCTTGTCAGATTATTGAATTTTCTTAATGAAATTTTTTCTGCAAGTTTATCTTTTAGTTTGTTATTTCCCTAAATCACATTTCAAATTGTCTATAAACTCATGTAGTGACTGTGTAGTTCCAGTCAGTGATGCAAAATACTATATTCTTTTATCAGATCATCCCTCTTGTAGATGGACTTTACACCATGTCTAAATTCATTTTAGTATATTACATTTAAATAAAATGCGCAAGAGATCTGAAAGTCATTGATCATGACCTATCATCATACCTCTTTGAATTCGTAGTTTGCAGTTGACTTAAAGAATGGTGACGAAATTAATCGTTTGTATACTTCCTCTGACTCCATGGATGAATTTATTGTTAAATCAATTGTATTGTGTCTGTGCTCCCATTTTTCATTCCAATAACTTATTGCCTTGATCCGAGGATAAGATTCATCCTTTACTAGTTGAAGTGCGTTTTCCAGCCATTCACTTTTGTTTCCCATTTCTGGATCTTCTATTATTCCCAACTCCAAAATTGCAAAAGGTTTTGTAGTTGAAATGGATTCTAGTTCTTTATAAGCCGTATCCATAATATCTGCAAATGCTTTCCATTCCTTGCCAGGCTCGGTAGAACCGTAAACACTTGTCCCTATCCAATCAATATAATCATCTCCAGGATAATAATTTGTTACGTTATTCCATGCCTCCTGACTCGACGATGTATCATCTGCCTCGAATGAAGGAATGACGTGGAATACCCAAGTTATATTATTGGCGCCTTCATTTCTAAACAGGTCTATGATGTGTCTGCATGCATCACGAAATCGTTCTGGACCATCAGCAATTTCTGGATCTCCATATTCATCAGTTTCTCCACCACCATTGAATATACCACTCCATGGAAACCAATCTCCATTAACTTCGGTTCCAAATTCGATCATTAGGGGTATGTTGGTTCTTTTGGCGTCTTTTGCCCATTCTATTAAGGAATCATCAAAATTTCCATCAATGATCGCTTGCAAGGTATAAACAGGATCGGAGTCACCTTGATTGAAATCGGATCGAGGCATCATTCGAATAAAGGGGACTATGTCCAAATTGTCTATAGTTCGTACAGCTTCTTCTGGGAATTTGATATCGTCGTCCCAATTATTTGAGAAATACGCCCAGACTATTTTTTTCCCGCTTACTTTATCATAATTAGATATTATTTCTGTTGTCACTTGGTCCTCCGTTCCGCCAAAACCTGGATTAGCTCCATGATATACACCATCTTTCGGAGCGATAATTTTTACATTAAATTTTGAATTATCTTCGGAGAAATTATCCGGCGTAGTGCTGTAGGCATAGGGGATAATTGCAAATATTGGATGAACTGCACAATATTCTGCGGTGAGAATCGACATCGAAAAAAACAAAATTGATAAACCATTTAAAAATTGTCTCCTGACCATAAGCTACAAATATTCTGAGCATTTGAGCAATTATATACCTTGCAGATAATTTCTATGTCTATTAATGGATGTACGGGTCATTCCTTTATTAAGCGAATTCCTTAAAAAAACAAATAGCTAGGTTTCATAAATTTATTTGAAAAATATTGATAAATCAAAAATATTCTGAATTCTACCAATACTGTAAAATTGAAGAGGGACGATCTTGACCAAAACCCATGATCATGCCAACGTATTACACCGTTTAAACCATAGTTTTAAGAGAATGCGAATCTAAAAATGCTTGGCATCTGCCAATAACTAGTTATGTCACACGATTACAAACAAAAAACAGGATAACCGTCATAAATATTATACAAAGTTGATAATAAATATGTGATATTTTGAGACAGAGATACTTGTTTTATATAACTCGTCATTTCATTAGGTCAATGATGCATAATAGGTGATTCAAAAACATCCTACAAAATCACGGATCTTAACATGTTGAGAATATCCGATAAATGAATTGATTCTGGGAAAGTGCGTAACTTGATAGTACGTTTTATAGTAGTATAAATTCAATCAGCTTTTATTTATCTGCATCATCCTGATGTTTTAACATACTGGGACATTGGAAAAAACTCGTTCCGTCAAAGCTTCTTTTAGGCTGCTCTTGATATTCTCGTCGAATGGTTTCATGCTTGTATTGTTATTATTATTATTATTATTATTATTTCAACTCTGCTCACAGGCTGGCTGGGTGTAATAATATTTATGGGGCGATATCGTACAAAATTTTTATGAGAAAATTCTTAGAACCATTTAATAACAGGAGTTCAGAAACAAATCCTCAGAACGGTGCTACTCGTTTACAAAAGGATACAAATAGTTCACTTCATTTACAGATTTTCTTTAATGGGAGTTGGAGACATGATCAAAATTGCAAATTAAAAACCAATAAGGAATGTGATGTTACCTAATAAAATGATGCATTAGCTATTCCTTAAATCAAATACATCTTTGAGTAATGCTACCTCATTTGTTATTATTACAAGTATCACTGAATCTTTCTTGTAAATTCAATTTCTCTTGAAATTTTTTTGCATTATCTCACGAATCTTTTGAAATAAAAATATCTTCAAAATAATTTGTAAATCATAAGCCATTTCAATGTAGATGTTTATAATTGCTAAAGGAGTCAATCAGGTTATACATAGATCCAAACTTAACACCTATGCAAATTTAATGGTTTTCTATTTTCTATCTTCGCTCCTTATTTAACAAACAGTTTCCTAAATCGGTTACCTCAAATTGACTTTAATGATGTAGTGATTGTCGCGTAATTTTTTAACTATAGCGAAGGAATCTAGTTGATAATCCATAATCAGAAGCCAAAGAACTGACAAATGGAGTTTATAGAAATAGTTAAGTATTTTAAACATATCTGGTTGTGAATACCTCGATTAGACACATTCTTTAAAAAGAAGTAACAGTTGAGAATACATTTGAAAATAATCCATATGAGATTATTAAATTAAGTTTTACCAAATCCGAACAATAAAATCCAAATTTATCATAAAAATAAAACTCGTTTCATTTGACAGGATTATGATGCTAATATAAGATTTCGATGCCTGTAAAGAAAATTCCTAATATTAGTAAAGCCAAGAAAAATTCTATTTATTCAAATAACAATATCAAAACAGAAAAAAGCATTCTATGATGTGAGAAATGACTGATATATTGTGGAAGAATCATGAAAAATATTAATTACGGAAGTATATACAATCATCAGAATTAAATTTTTCGACCAATGCCAGAGCATTTGGAGAGTTATGTGTTCCTGCGGAAATCATAACATGATGGGAGAAAGAACATAATGTAATTTATAATTTCTTTAGTCGGATATAGGTAACATGGTAAAATTGGTTAAAGGTTAGTAAATAAGAGAAAATAAAATTTAATTTTTATTACTAGGGTTATTTTCAGGGCTGAGAACAATTCTGCTTTGTATTCCTTCAACTTCTATGAGACTGCATTATTTTCAACATCCTCTTCTGAAACATTGTTTTCGGATTGAATCAGAGCATTGTCTTGAGTTATTTCTTGAGTATCCTCCACATCTTGATCTGGTAGACTTTCTCCCTCTAAAACATGACATTCAAAAAAGTATGAATCAGAGAGTTCAGACTTGTCATCGCAATTGACTGAATCATTGTTACCATTGATTGTCAATCTAATGTTTGAAAAATCAAAGGCTATGGGTATAGTAATTTCATTGTATTTTGAATCAAGATTGACCACTGAAAATGGCATGACTTTCTCAGGAATACCGCTTTGTGATAAATCAGTATAAGTTATATTTTTAATATCATCGACTATGAATACAGGCATCTTTAATTTAATATACTGAGTAGAATTGATCTTGGACACTTTGGATGTGGAATGCAGATCTACCAATACCGAGGTACCTATTTCTGGAAACATTCCATCTACATCAATACTGTTGGGTCGAGTTACCGTTATAGGGTATAAAGTTTGCATCATATCTTCTGCCTTGAAATCTGGGTCCAGTCTGTAAATGTGATTATCACCGAAGTAAATATAGCCATCTTTAGTTTGGGTTATGCCATTAACTGCCTCAAAAGGATAATGATCCAATAGAATGCGTAGTTCGGAGTCGATAGTTTTAGAAGCATTGTCTAAATGAAAACCGTAAATATCACCTGTGTAAGTTCCAAATACGAAATTGTTTTTCAAAGAAGGATATTTATCGCCTGTATAGTACAAAGCATGGGTAGGGCCTTGCGGGTACAAATAAGATCTTATGGGCTTGATATCAAGGCTCGAATTGGATAATTCTGGAGATGTATTTGGAAGCTGGTAAATTGGATATCCATAATTTCCACCTTTCTTTAATATATTTATCTCATCAAAAAGTTCGTCTCCATTTTCAGTCACTATACCTATTTTTTCTTTATAGTCGAATGCGAGGCCAAACATGTTTCGATGTCCAAGGGAATATATCGGAGAATCAGGAAATGGATTATCGGAAGGAATAGTTCCATCTTTATTTATTCTTAGAATTTTTCCTAATAATGATTTATGGGATTGTGTATATTCTTCTTCTGTTGCATCTCCAACCGTTATGTATAGTTTACCATCGGGTCCAAATCCTAACGCACCGCCAGAATGATAACCAATACCTGCTGGTATCTTGTCCAATAGGACCGTGCTATTGATAGCTACATTATCTTTCTCCGTAAATCTGATTACTTTGTTAACTGGATAACTGTTTTTGCCATTAGTCGATGTATAATATAGATATACAAAATGATTGTCATCAAATTCCGGATCTAACGCAATACCTAGCAATCCTTGTTCCCATCCGACATAATGATCCTTTAACACTGCAAAGGGTTTCTCCAATAATACTCCGTCTTTCATTATTTTTATTTCACCAGTATTTTTTTCAGAGATGAAAATTCTATCATCGGGAGCAGCTGCCATACTTGATAGTAAAGTAAACATTTTTCCTTTGTTTTTATATATGGATAAATCGTCTAAAGTGCTATTGAGAGGCCAATGTCCGATTAAACCTTTATCTTGATTTGATCTAATATTTGTGGTAGAATTGCTTTCGACACTAGAGTACAATTGCTTGATTTCATCCTCAGAAATCGTACGATTATATAATTTGATATCGTCGATTATACCCGTAAATTCGTTACACGAATTGCAATGGGCTGCCGAACCTAGATGTATGGGAAGATATGAAGCAGGAGTGAAATTCCCGTTATAACTTAGAGTTTGGAAGGGTTCGCCGTTTCTATAAACTTCAATTTGTGATCCATCAAAGGTGGCAGCTATATGAGTAAATGAGCTATTCGAAATAGGTATGCTTTTTGATGAGGTCAAACCTCCCGAAGTGTCGGATACAACAAAATGAACAGATTGATCATTGTAATTATGATCAAAAAACCATCCATTGTTCATGCCTATATTAACATTAGAAATAATATGTGCATTTGGACTTTCCTGAACCTGTTGATCAGGATGTGGTTTGATACCTTTTGTTTCTTTTACCCAAAAGGAAATAGTGATTTCGGAGGAATTATAAGGATTAATTTGAGGAATTTCGACATATTCTCTGTACCTATCAATAAACTCTACTGCCTTACCATTTTTTCCTTCTACATAAAAGGGCTCCCTTGTTATATCCATAATTTTAGTACTATTATAGGTGGTTGTATTACCTTCAAATTCACTTCTAAAGGGGTAACATTGAAGAACATCGTCGAGCATTTCACAACCAAATGTACTGGTTTTTTCATCTGCTGTTTTATTGGATTGATGACTAGTAGCATTTGAATTCATCAAAGCTGATGGCAATAACAAACATGAAACAACAAAAACGAGTGATAACGTAATAGTTAGAATGTAATTTGATATGCGCACAAACCTAGATGAAAATTAAGCCTATAAATATCTTGTTTGAAAATATTTGCAATAACTCTTCCAATCTTATTTAAATATACTAATCTAAAGTAATGTCATGACATAACATAATATTTTTACTTTATGACATTACTTGCACCGGTTATTCAAATAAGTTTAGTTGATGGAAAATCCACTTACTACAAATTACCCATTATTGTTTTTGCTCTCAGTAAAGTCATTTGTTTGACCTGCCATTAGAAATTTCATATTTGTGTTTACCTTGTGCTTTATTGATTTTGCAGGAACACCCGCCACGATATCTCCATTGGGTATATTTGAAATTACCATTGCACCCGCACCGACTATGACGTTATCACCGATCCTAATGTTATCCTTTAACGTTGAATTCAAACCTAGCCAAACGCTCTTGCCTATAATCGTACTACCACCTACAATTGCACCAGCGGTTAGTTCTGAGTCTTTACCAATGGAAACATTATGGGCTATATGTACCATTGCATCCAATTTGGTCCCCGTTTCTATGATTGTGTCAGACAGAGACCCTCTAGCAATGGAACAATTTGCTCCAATATCTACAAAGTCTTCAATTATCACCTTTCCCAGATGTGGAAAGTGAATGAGATTATTGGAATCTGTCCTTTCATAAGCAAATCCGTCTTCTCCAATTGTAGTACCTGATTGTATATTGCAGTTATCTCCAATAATGCAATTATTTAAGCTAACTTTTTTTCCAATCACACAATTTTTTCCAATCACACAATTTTTTCCAATCACTGAAAATTCGCCTATAGAACAACTGTCTCCCACCTTAGATGAGGGATCTAAAAAAGAGAATGGAGATATTGTTGCTTCAACTCGGTGCCCTGCCGTCACAACAGTTAATATTTCCACAAACGCTAGTCGTGGATTTGATGTAAAGTACAGCTGTTGACCCGGTTTCGCGTTCACCCTATTCTCCACAGATACATTGCAAAGAATCGCCCCTGCATCAGACTTCGAAATATATTCAACAGCTTTATCGTCTTGGTAATAGCAAAATGTTAAATCTGTTTGCTTAGCTTTTAAAATAGAAGCACAATTATCGACGGCGACATTATCGCCCTTTACCGTAAAATAGAATCCCTTTCTTTTCAATATTTCCTCAATATTAAAGGACATAAATATAGAAACCAGACTGACCTATAAAATAATTGTGACACTATTTGATATTGTGAAATGAATTAAATATTCTGGATAGCCTCGGTGTTTATGACCAATTTTACCTTGGGAAAAATGAAGGTTCAAGTTTTAATCTAAAATAATGACTTCAAGCAATGCCTTATCACACCTTAGATTTATCTTAAAGATAATATTTTTCACTGTTTCATTTATGTATTTGAATCACATTATTTTTCTTTGAATTATCCATACTAAATGTTCAATAATCATTGTAAACTAGATTAAACTTACATCCCAACTCGATATTTTGAAGGATAAAGTATCATGTGCTTTGGTTATAGGTGGACATCACGATGATACCGATCTGGATTGAGGTGGACATTTGCTTAAAGCCGGAAGAAATGGTGCAAGTGTTTTTATGTAAATTGTTACTCATAACCCAAGTGTAGGGCTGTGTTCAACCGATCCAATGAAATTGTAAATCATGCCAAGTATGTCTGAGCAAAATAACTTTGGATGAATAACTACAAGGATGCATCAGTTTACTTAACTAAAGAACTTGTAAGCTCTATAGAGCTCTTTATCTGAAAAACTCATGTTGATATTTCATACAACCATCCATTAAAAGGTAATCATCACAATCGTTGAGCTGTATCTGAGACGATAGTAAAATAAGCCGCCTCTAATTTGTTGGGATGTGAGAATCAATCGATAAAGAATTTATTGTAGTTTTTAGCGATATTTCTGATACCATATACAAATAGGTTAAAATAATTGATTATGAGAATCCAAATAATCAAAACTCTTCCTAAGCTTAAACTCTGTAAAGGGTAAGGCGAGTATGGCGCATTTCAAACAAGTCACTCCAAAATCAACATACATGGTGGCTTTTTAGACAACAAAATTGGTGATAAATGGTGGATATGAGTTGTTTCTTACCAGGGGATCCTCTGAGGACTTAAATCCATCTCACAATATGATAGAATTTCAAATGTGATCTGATGTTCGTCTTGTCAAAAATAAGCATCTATAACTTAAATTTCATAATTTCTGGTATGACTTTTAAAATAATATGTTGCATTTCTGGAAAGTTGTCAGTTCAATTTTGGAAAATAGGGTAAGAAAGGTGGATTACCTCTTAAAATAATCCCTTACATGCGGTCTATATAAATAGAATATAATTATTCCGTTTATGATGATGCCTATTACGTGTGATACTAATGCTACCTCAATTGATCCTGATGCTAGTCCGATTATAATTGCAGAAACGATCTGAACGATCAGTGAAATTATTGTTACAATAATTGTAATAATCCGTGCCCATCCTCTACCCTTTAATAGTCCATAAGATACAGCGAAATAGACTATTCCTATTATTATCATAATAATTCCCAATATTAATGGCAGGACGCTTAACGAGGCAATGTCAATTGAACTATTAGAATTGACTTCTATTGATGAACCTGAAAGTAACCCTGCAAATATAATAAAAAAGAAACCTCCAATCAATAACGCTATGCCTCCAAGTATTGCTAAGATTGCTAAAATTGTAACCCCAATTGGTCTATTTGTATTTGAATTCAAATTAACAACAAAATAATATTGATACTCTCATATAAACAATTAATTTAAGATATTATCTCTGTTAACTTCAGCGTACATCATCTCCTCATTATGATAATTACGAAATTGGTTCTACCAATTACTTATATGCTTTATTTACAGTTCTTCTGTCTACATGGAAAATAGTGATCTAAGGTTTCTGTTTTATCCGGTATATGTTGTATCGTCCTTTTTATCACGTTTTTCTCTAAAGGTGAATGAACAGGGTAATCGAGTTTGAGGAAGTTACGAATCATGGGACATCATGCTCCAACATCAACGGATACTGAATGTTTTTTGAATCTCTGACAACTCCTGCAGAAATCGCTCAGCAACCAATAAGTTTCTTTAGTGAGTTATATTTTGTGAGAGAATTTGACGTGTTTCTGGCTCAATTGATTGCTATCAAGAGCCATATTATATTCGGCCCAACCTAAACTCACATTTCATCATCAATGAAATCCTCAATTTCTCCTTTTCGGCGATATTTTTTTATGGATGACATTTTTGAATCTATTCTCAAATTGCCATATGGTTTATCATAACATTATGTAAGTATAACATGGTTTGGTAACATACCTAGTTGATAAACCCAGAAAATACAAATACACCTTTCATCAACATACGATGAAAGGTGTTCTATTTCTCCGTTGATAATTATGATTGAAATTGAGCATCTTAATCTATAGTTTTTCGTTAGGTTAACAGAGATAAGATGCCATAATAAAATTTAATATTGGATATTTCCTTTTGTTATTTACGAAAAAAACAATATATGGTAAATGTCCAAATTGTAGGACAAAAGGACAACTTGATGTGATTTCGAGCTCGCCTGGTAAAGAGAAATTTAAATGTAATTCTTGCTATCATAAGTTTGGCATGGATGACTTGTGATTTTAGACCCAAATGGAAGAGATTATATCTTTACACCCGTTTTGAATTAATCTTGAAATTCAAAATTTATAACTTCAGTAGAAGTCTATATCTTCTGCCATTGCAAACAAGTTCTACCTTTCAAATGTGGAGAATCTAATCATATGTTAATCTATGATTTTAAATACGAGTGGAGAATATAATCATAGGTTAGTGTAACAAAAGTTAATTTGACCTTTGCCAATAATGATTATCATCATATTTTTCATTGAATCTCCAAATAATTATGAATAATCTATAAACATCGGAAAACTATTACCCAAAATGTCGTTTTCTTAAATACTGCACGGGATGTTAGTATGCCGGAAATTTTGAAAATATCGAGTTCCTGCGAGTGACTTAAAGCCCACTATAAAAAGTTTCACAAGTGTAAATAATTTATTGTTCGCAGAGGTATGAAGACTGGTGGAAAAGTAAAAATACTTCAAATTGAGATGGCTAATGCAAATTTATTGGACAAACGGTGAATAGTCAGAATATGATTTGGCTACTAAAACTACTTTATAAGATAATTAATTAGATCTTAGGAGAGGAAAAAAAGAAAATGAAAAGACGAATTCTCGTTTTATTTTTCACTTCTTGGTTCAATCATTGAATTTGAATATTATTAGTATGAAAAAATAATGTATAAGGTATCATGATTTTGTAGTCCTAGTTTAGTCATGCTATGAGCTTGTGGTTGGTTATTATTTATTACAAATAACTATAATCCTTTATTTGATAAATTGACAAGGTATTTCAATAGCGAAATGATTGGAAAATAAAAAATGTGTCAAATTAGTAAAACTTAAAACATGATCTAATTAATAAAAAATATGAGTGCTACCTTTCTAGTTTTCTACAGATTTAAAACCATGACGCCTGATGAGGCAAAAAAAGCAAATGAGCAGTGGAAAGAAATGAAAAGAAGTTTACCTCAGGGAATTGAATTAATGGGGGAATATAGTCATGCATGGGGAACCGAGTATAATGGATTCTTGTTATTCGAATCAGAAAGCAGCGATGACTTCATGGATTGGTGGTCTAAATTCAAAGATAGTATTCGATGGTACGTGGATCATACTCATACAATTACTGCAAGAAGAAAATAATTTCTTTATTTCTTTAATGATAACAGTTTTATTTAATGACCTTGATTAGTTATTAGAATATGAACCATAATGCCTTTGTTTTAATAAATTGTACTTTGGGAGCAGAAGCAAAGGTCATGCAACAAATTCAGGATTTAGAATATGTAGAAAAAGCATATCGTGTATATGGTGTATATGATATTATAGTAAAGATCAATGCCAATGATAAGGAAGATCTACAAAGAAAGGTTCTTTTGATTAGGCGCTTAGACGAAATAAAGTCTACATTAACTTTACTCCAGATAAATAGCACTGGGTAATTGCAGAAATCCTTTTCTAAATTTCATTAGGGTCCAGTGTAAGTATTTTCGATCGCCAACTTTGAGATCGTCTTCATTAATTCATTCAGTGTGCCTTAAGAATAGTTAGATGGACGCGAGCCAAGAAACATTCATTTGTTTGAATAACTCTTATCGAACAAAACTCACCTAAAAATAAAATACTGAATTGACCCAAGATTATTCATAGGGTGCTACTTTACTATTGACTCTAATTTTTCATATGATTGTTGGGATAGCATATTTTGTTTTTTTAAGAAATCGATAAAGACTTTACTTTGCTCGAACTCGTCAATTAAATTCAATAACGTAGCTCTAAAAAAGTCTCTGGCTTCGTGATTTAGTCCGCACTGAGTACAACAATAATTTCCATCGTTACTTGGTGCCCATTTTTCCTTGATTTCATCATTGTTATATGCTCTTGAAAGAACTTTTCTTGTATAATCAAGCAATGTAATAAAAATTTCATTTTTCTCTTCTTCCAGTGTCAATTTGTTGAGTGTTTCTGCAAACCCATCTGAAAACACCGCATGACCGGGGGGTAGCGGCACGGGTTTATTTCCATAATAGACATCATGAATTCCAAATAATTCTTCGATTACTAGTCTAGCTCTTTTGCGAAAAATAAAAGGATCTTGTTTCTTAGAGGGTCTACCTCGCTGATTCTTTTTTTCCTCTTCAACATGATTAATGTAGTATTCCCTGTAAAGTTCTGCTTTCTGTGCATATACCGTTTTAATTGGTAATTTGGTAACTTCGCTAAGTTCTTCCACAGACAACCCTGTGGGATATGCATCCCGCAATGCGTTCAGAATTTTTCGGTTACTATCTTTATTAATAACTTGCAAATGAAGGTCGTCTCTACAATAGTATCCTTCGAAATAATTCTTCATGATATCAAATATTTTCTATTATTCTTATACTTTTAGAATTTGAGACTCTTGGAGTATAATATTATTGAAATAAAATTTATCTATTTATACTGACAACTACCACTATGAAAAAAAATACTTCATCTAGACTAAAAATTAATCATGTTTTAATCATGTTCGCGATAAATGTACTATTACTATCTGTTTATGTGGAGTCTATTACGGTCGAGGTTAATGGCTTGCTGTCTTCAAACTCTACACTACTACCTACTTCAAACTCTACACTACTACCTACTTCAAACTCTACACTACTACCTACTTCAAACTCTACACTACTACCTACTTCAAACTCTACAGAAAATGAAACCGATCAGAAAGGTACCATCGCGTCCTTCCCTGGCTCACTAGATAGCGATAGACGTCATATGCCGCTTCTCTAAATTCTTCATCAATAACTAATATTTAATCTAAATATAAAAATAGGGATAGCGAATTGCTTTGACTGGTACTTATTTCCTTATCGTTTTATTTTTCACATTATTTATTGGGACTTTGACCTTTCCTATTAATTTGGATAGATCTTCCTCTGTATCTTCATCAGATATCTTTAGAGAGGTTATCGGTACTACTGTTAACGAGGATGAGAGTTCAGATAATGCCGTTAATAATACTTCAAGATCTGAAGATTCTTTAGATGGAGATGATTCCAGTAATTCCGACCGAACAGGTCAAGAAATCGTTACGAACCCTCCAGACGAAGAGGTTAGCATTCCAGTTGCTGATGCTGGTCAGGACGTTACTGTACCTGGTCAGACTTTGACTCAACTAGACGGAAGCAAAAGCTACTTTCCTAGCGATGGTGTAGATGATGTTCAACCTTCCTTAAGTTATGCTTGGACAC
>NZ_VUYS01000027.1 GCF_008389435.1 Candidatus Nitrosocosmicus agrestis
ATTGATCTTCCAGAACAAGCTAACCTTGAAACAGCAAGATCTGTTTACAACAATGGTGTATTGGAAATATCCTTTGATAAAAAGAAGGATGAGAAACCAGCAGGTAAAGAGATAAAGGTAGAGTAGTCAATTCTCGCTTTTTATCTTTCTTACCTTTTATTTTCTTTAATTTTGTTTAATATACACACATACTAACATATTTCTAATAATTTGGTTGACGAACATATTGATACAGAAAACAAAAAAATAACTATATCATAAACTAGTTAAGCGTTAGCTGTATTGTCTTAAAAAATATGATGTAATATAGCGGGAATTTCTATTTCAAGATCAAGACTGGCAGAAGATTCGAATGGTAGTGTGGGTATAAAAGTACTTTACTAGGATAATTATGAAATATTTGATTCTTAATCTTTATCAAAATTATGGATTATTTCGAGAAGTATGATAGTGAGAAATCTGAGGTATGGTCATAGAAACGATAGGGAAGCAAATTTTGAGAAAATGGTAGTACATTCCTACATTTATTAATGCTTAATTTTACACATATCGCCATGGATATTTGTATTAGTAAAATTAATTACTATAAATAATTCAGCTTGCTACATGTACAATATTGAGAATCCTGGTACCCGTTGACGGGTCTAAACAATCAGAAAAGGCTTTAGAATATGCAGTTAAAACATTGTCACCAATAAAAGGTGATTTTAATGATGTTGATATTGATAAGACTCTAAACAAAACAACAGAATTATTCATACTACACGTGTTACCACAGTTTGCAATGCCTCTTGGATTCGAACGACCAATGAGATCATCAAGGACTGGAGAAGTCATATCATTCTCAGAATATATCAATGAATTGAATGAGATATTCCTTGATGAATGGAAGTGTAAGTTATCTGACTATGCAAAAAAGTATGAATCAAAAGACCTTTTGATAAAAACCAAACTGCTTAAACCAAGTGAATCGGTTGTAAAAACAATAATTGATGTAGTAGATAAAGAACAAATAGACCTCATAGTGATTGGTAATGTTGGACTAGGCGGAATTTCAAAAATAAGGACGCTAGGAAGTGTTTCTAGAAGTGTTTCCGAAATGGTAAAATGTCCAGTGATAATTATCCATTGAATAAACAAATTGTAAAAGTGGAGTAATATGTTAAAATGTAATAATTCGAAAATTGCATTAAATAGGCATTTAGGAATATTAAAAGAAGAACATATTATTGTAATCAAAATATGCTCTTGTTCTTTTAAATTTTACCTTTAGCATGTTGCTATACATATACTCTTATTAGTTACAAATCTCCTATACTTATTAGCAGGCATTAATAATAATACCACTCTAAGTCTTTGAAGTAGGTTCCACCTATGAGAATATCATTTGACTTGATGGTGATTTTATTCTACATCTTTATCTTTGCACTAATTTGTTATCCTATTCAGGTTTTTTCTTTAACTAATAAAACCCAAATTGTTATAAACAATTTTTGGATAAGTGAACGGGATAATCTGAGTATTAGTAGGCTTACGACCTTAAATACTACTCATTGACGTAAAAACTACATTCGTATTTGACGTAAAAAAATCTAAGTAGTTTTAACCTTATTAGTGAATTGAATGCAAAGGTTACCATAACAGATCATGATGGAGGTTTATTTAAATTTGAAAACAAATTGATTCTTATTCTTTATGGTCATTTTTCAATTGTTAATATATTTCCAGATAATGGTGAGCATCGAATAATTTTATAACTATATAAGAACGTTACCGCATTTACGGTAAGTTCATTTGATGTGATAATACCATATCCTAAGCCACTTTCTGAATTAGATAAATTAGTAAATCCTTACTTGGAATTATTTCATCCAATTTTGGGTTCTAAATTGATCCTTTTTCATAGTCACTTGATTACTTAATTATTGAAGGATTATACGAAGCTAGACACAAAACATCAAAGAATAGTTTTGATTTACTAATTTAATTTAATTCGTTTGAAGAATGGTTATATGATAATTCTTTCACTCTTTCATGAGTAATAATAAGCAAATGAATCCCAACATTATTGATGGCGGTGTAAATATTTTTTTTACCTATTACTTTCTTGCCATTTGTTTTAGTATTTCATCTATGCCTGTAGGGTATGCAAAGATTTGTGAATCTTGTACAATCCTACAACGGATAGTGCAATAACAACAACTTGCAGTATTTTTGAAATCATGTCTAGTTTTCCTACATAGTATTCTACTCCTACTATAGGTACACCCACTGTTCTTGAGGCGATATACGTTAAGATCAAAGCTACTGAAACAAGTATAGATGCTATGTAAGGTGATTTTTTAATAAATCTTGTTTTAACTAGCCATATCACAATCCCAAAATAGATTAAACCCGATATAATGAATAATGAAATTTCAACCTGCTTTTCAGTAGTTTCATCTTGAATACCAAAACTTAGTAATTCAACCCAATCTTCGTATTCTCCATATGCAACAAGGAAATAAACAATTCCAGTAACAGCCAAAATCCCACATAAAATATAAACTATTGTTAAATTTTTATTCATTTTAATCACCAATTTCTGATTATGAGGACCAAATAATAAAAAAATTAGATTAGGCTAAACCTTTCTTTGCTTCTTCAGCATGCATTAATGCTCCATTTTTGTCATTCTCTTTTAATGCTTTCAATGAAGCTTCAATATGTTTTTCAGCACCACTTAAATCCGGTTTGTCTTCTAATCCTGATTCAGCTTGCAATAACGATTTTTTAGCACCGTTATTATCACCACTATTTATCATAGAAATGCCCGAATCAATCAATTTTACTATCTCGCTATTTGGACCATTAGCAGAAGCACTTGTCTGGTTTGTAGCGTTTGTCATATTATTTGTTTGTCCATGGGATGTAACGCTGTTTGAAATTAAAAGCAGCGGTACAATGGCTACAATTGATAACAATACAACTTTACGATAGTTTTGTAGTTTGTTTATCATTTACGAGTAATCTGATTTATAGTAATAATAAACTACCTATCATTCCCACTAAGTGAGAATGGTCATGAAACTTTTAAATTAGTAGCAGATTTGGAATTATCATTTTATTTGAACCCCTGCCATAATCTTACTATCCTATCAGGAGAATATTCTTTGTTTTTAACCCTACAGGTCATTTTATTATTCTTAAATGATATTTGAATTTCGTCAATCCGAGAGGTATAGAATGATTCATCTGTTCCATCATCTTTGCGAACAATTTTTGCTTTTTTTAGTATATGCAAATGTTCTAACTTGTTTACCTTTCTATATGTTGAGGATACAGGTAAATTTAAGTTAGATGCTATTTGCTGAATACTGTATTCTTTTCTATCAAGTAGTTTCAAAATGGCAAGACTGGGTTTATCTGATAAAATGGCTAAAATATTTTCAGGATCCGGTGAAGGTGATGATGATGACGAGGATGGTGGTGGTGGTTGACGATCATTCAACTCTTCAACACGGCTATTATTACTAATACAAAACCCGATATTTCTGTTATTTCTTCAACCATTTCTTTGAAATATTCATCCTCTAGGGCCAAAGAGTCTCCAATTATCGTATCACCTATTGTTATCAGAGTAAAACCAATTGCAAGAAATATCATTGGAATATATTTACTTCTTTTATAAGCTCGAACGGCAAAATAGACTAGTATAAATCCCAATATTATGTGAATCAATATTATTAGATTCATTACTTCCATGGCTTTACCTGATAGATGGAAAATGAAGATCATGATTTAAATGTTATACTAAAAAAGTAAATCGATCTTTCTTTGTAGGATTATTGGGAAATACTCATGTAAAAAGGTAGTATATGCCGTCTTGTCCAACAATATTGTCTTAAGAATTGTATTTCCCTCGATTCAAACTACAGTATATATTTGGTCATGGGTCCACATGCATTTTTTATCTAGATTTGTAGCTTAACCATAAAATTGAATCATGTTGAAAATAACAAAACCATATTGCATCCAGAAAAGCGTTAGTTTGCTTCTCTGGATGTAAGCATCAGGCCTAAATGATGCAATTATTATACCAATCCATTAGTCTTAAGGATTTGCAAACATCGGTGCCTTTCCTGCTAGAATCCTCCGTGTTAGAACTATCTTCTATGGAGAGGATTTTTTGCAAAATAATATGTATATAATACTTTTTACAGCCATTTCGAGGACATTTTATATCTGTACTTATTATTCTCATTGACTGAGAATAGTCAAATCTTTTATTTGGAGTATTAAACTATTAGAATTATTGTTTAGAAATATTATGTATTCAAATCATCATTTATCTTATTTGATAGTAATAGGTATTTTGGGAATATTGTTAGTGATGACTTCATATACGACCAATGCATCAGCCCAACAGAATTCGCAAGGCAATATTACTAATTCTACTGCTGGTGGCATACAACCAAACATTAATGCTGAAAGCATGTTTAATACTAAAACGATGACGTTAGGCAATAATGTAAAAACTTTAGTCGTTCTCATTCCTAATGAAGGTCATCATTCTGCGGGTGAAGACAAGGAGGCTCGCTTTCTGGATCAACACTTTGTACCAGAAAATGCTGTTATTAATACCGGGACTACTGTCTTATGGTTTAATGGAGATGCGGGTCATGAAAGAACAATTGATGTTAAAGATGCGAATGGCAAGTCAGTATTTAATACGGGTGAAATAACTGACAGCCAGCCTTCTCAGTCGTTTACCTTTAGCAATCCTGGAAATTTCGAATATGAAGCGGAAGGTGATCCTGGCGTAACCATGACTGGTACTATTACAGTTAAAAATATAGAATCACCAGTTATTTCTTCTGATCTTTCCGCTACGCTGACAAAATCAAACTCAAATAATATTGATACTGTGGGGGTATTGATGGTTCCCACCCAAGACATTGATAGTTATATTCAACAGATAACTTCTGCTGGAATTACCGTAGATAATACCTATGACTTTAAGGATTTAAGGGGAGGACAGAAAGGAACTGGAGACACCCAAACCTTGATTGTATGGACTACCGCAAACAAAGATGTGACAGAAACACTCTCTTCATTAAGTGATCTTTCTGCAGATTTGCCCTATAGTTAAGTTATTGGATTTTTTTGAAATAAATCCTTTATACTCTTTAATAGATTAGAAAAACATGAAATTTACATAGCCTTGCTTTACATAGCCTTGCTTTTGTCTTTTTCTTTAATTCTTTTCCTTTTACACACAATGAGATCAAACTGTTGAAGCTCAACTTGGGCAATACAGTCAAGACAAATCGCTATAGAATTGGAAAATGAAAACTGGAGTACTAATGCGAAATTTGTTGTACCAGTTAGTGGTAAAGATTCATCCCTGCAGTCTTCCTAATTCTAGGTCATAGCATCACAAATTAAAATGATTATTAGTCACCAGAGATATCTGGTGTCGAAGGAGATTCAAATCATTTTGGCAAATCTCAATGTACCTCGCTTAGCATATGGATTTGTGTGTTATAGTACAACAAAAGAGGAGATGCAAAATGTATTTGTTGTAAATTACCAATCAATTATCACCGATAATTCCGTTACCATTAGCTTTTAGAATTATAAATTTAGTCGTTATCTAAATATTCAGATGATACTTTTCCATTATCTCTTTCTCATTTTAGTTTTGCATTTACTTTAATTATGTGGCTTATACTGTAAATGGCCGGACATTTTTCTTCAGCCATACTTACAACTTGACTTAGTTGTTGTCTATCTACAGTTTTATTACTATCACGAACATCACCAACGTCAATTTCAAAATTTATACCTTCAGTTATGGGTTCATCAGAAATATCAAATGTTTTTGCAAAATTTATCCTACATTCTGCATTTATGTGTAGTTTCTCAAGCCTAATACCTTGTTTTGCTAACATAGTCATAAATGTCGTTATAAAACACGAAGTAATTCCAGCAACACAGTATCCCATTGGGCCCAATCTGTTTCCCCCTCCGCCTAAAAATGAAGGTGAATCTATTTCGATTACTTGTTTTCCGTTCTCAAATGCCATCTCGGTCCTAAATTGGTATCCCTTCTGATTATAAAAATTCCATTCACCTTCCAATCGCACTGGTTTTCTTAAGGACTGTTTGTCTTTTTGTCCACCTTCAATAGTTTTTTGTATTTTATCGAGGTTGACATTATTTATGATATTTGTTGTTGTCATATTATTATGGACTACTTCGTCAAATTATTAAATAAGCATGTACTATCCGACCATTCTTTGGCAATTCAAATGGTTCTTGCTCATCAAATTTGAGCAACAAGACAAGGATAAATCAAATCCAACAGCTGTGTCGATGGGTAAACCAATAATTTTTTTATGATATCAAGTTACTACACTAACTTCTATCTAAACAGAATATATTTCATATAATTAGGAGTACAAACGGAACTAAATTCTTTTAAAATTAGTTAATTAATAAATTTTATATTGAATCTGTATGTTGGATGTTCTGGTTGGACATACACAGGATGGAAAGGAGCATTTTACCCTATCAACCTTGAGAATTGGCAGAGACTATCATATTATTCTAGGTTTTTTGAGTTTATTGAAATCGATTCTACATTTTATTATATACCTTCAAGAAACGTAATAACTGGATGGAAGAATAAAACCCCTGATGATTTTAAATTTACATTCAAATTTCCACAAGTAATAACGCATGTCAATAAACTTGAAAAAGTTTCAAAATATCTCTCGTACTTTTATTATGCATTAGAACCTTTGTTGGACAAAACTTTGATGCTTTTGATTCAACTGCCGTCATATTTTTCTGTAAAGGCGGGTTTACATCCACTAATTCAATTTTTGGATAAATTGGATCATAGATATAGATATGCATTAGAAGTACATGAATCCTCATGGTTTAATGCTGACATTTACGATTTTTTGAATGAAAACGACATTACAATAGTGTGGAGGGTGAAACAAGATCTAAAGACACCCTCCTTCGTAACAACCGACACTATTTACCTAAGATTTATTGGAAATCGAAATGCTGATCAGAGAAGATTTGGAATATATGTTCAAGATAAAGAAGACGAACTGAAGGAATATGTAGTACACATACAAGATGCGATGCAAAACAATGACATTAAAGATGTTATTGTAACTTTTAACAACAATTATGCAGGATTCAGTCCTCAACTAGCAAACGATTTTCTAAGATTGATGTATGCACCGCGAGAATAAGTTAATATTTAATAAGGTAGGGCTAATGGTTCCCCTCTTTTAATAGGAAGTATTAACATGGAAAATTTCAGATCAGAAACTTAAAAAAAAGATAAATAATTGTCAAGCAACAGTTTTCTGTTGAAAAGTATTCAGTCATTTACATCAATCCTGGCTCTAATCTTTGTAATCGGGACTTTGTTGACAATATTTGATGGTTGGTCGACAAGTTCGGTACATGCTATAAGTGCCCATGATTCAGGTTTTGATCATGGATGTGATGACGCTAAAATATCTAATTCAGATAATAGATACATAAACCAACCTGAAAAAGGGCCTTCTTTTCACACCAAGGCATTTATGAATGGTTACGATGATGGATTTGATGCCTGTTTGTCACATGGAGATGGGCGGGACAACCGCGATACTGAAAACATAAACAACAACAATGACAACTTTAACAAGGGGATCGAACAACTAGTCTCTAGATCCACCGATTTTCCTCATGATGATAAAAATGTATTAGACATAGAATTTGCAAAAGCTACAAAGGATAGTGTTGATTACTATCACGTAAAGGGTTTAATTAAAAACATCGGTTCTCATACTTTGGAATATGTAAAGGTTACAGCCCACTTTTATGACAAAAACAACAGTCCAATAGGTATTACAACATGCTGCTATGCCGAACCTTCTGATATTGAACCTGGACATACTTCATCATTTGACAGTTTTGTCGCAGAAGGTGATATGGATGGAACTCCAAAATACTTTAGATTGTCATTTGATTGGAATGGTTAGAAGTCATATTTTCTAATTCCTTTTTCTTTGCATTCTAAGGCCGATCTTTATAAAATGTCTTAAATTTATTCTAATGTAATCAATCCACGTTTGCTTTTTTTAATTAAAAAGTCTTATAGATATTAGAAT
This sequence comes from Candidatus Nitrosocosmicus agrestis, assembly GCF_008389435.1. Taxonomy (GTDB): domain Archaea; phylum Thermoproteota; class Nitrososphaeria; order Nitrososphaerales; family Nitrososphaeraceae; genus Nitrosocosmicus; species Nitrosocosmicus agrestis. Next base: position 8,163 of record NZ_VUYS01000027.1, read on the forward strand.
TATGAATTTGGAGTCCTGTGACAAAATAATTCTCAATATTATAATAATTTTAACAATTGCAGAATGTTGCTATTATGATTTTATTGACCCAATTGGTTTCATCAGAATAACAGTGGGGTAAACTATCAAATTGGAAAAAAAATTAATGACAATTGGCCCATACATCCTTGCTTAAATGAGTCATACTAATTTATCTGTAAAAAACGCAAGTAACATATCAATTCCAGGTTTTGGATAATTGAGATACTTGACAGTTTTAGACAATGGAGATGACAAAAAGATTTTATGATTATTTATAATAAAAACAAAAAAATTGACACAAATACTAAAAGTGTAGTCTACTAGAATGAAATGATCTTCTTTATCTTGGGTGAGGAATTCAAACAAAAGAGGTCGATATAATTATGATCCCAAACTCTTTGTTTACTTTTAGTTGATTTCAAGATTCTTTCCACATTGATTGCAATATTTTGCATTTGTCATGTTCATAGCATCACAATCATTACATTTCATACTTAGCCTGTTTTCAAATTCTTGTTGAATTCGATCAGAAATTATTGCTTCCGTGTTGTTTGAATTCTCATCTATGATTGTTTTGCAGATTGTTCCTAGAAATAGTGCGGCGACCGGATCCGCTGCTAAATGATATTTGTTTCCTTCCAATTTTTTAATATTTAGAGAAATTGGCGCATACTCTCCTTCATGAAGACCAAAATGATTTGACGAGTGGATCTTCTTAATGTTCGATTCTATCGCACTAAAGAAGTAATACTCCCGAGGATGATGTTTTTTAAACCAGTTGATAAAACTTTTCCTTGATTCTTCAGTAGGCATTTAGGAAAGTTATATGCTTTATAATATTTAAAATGCTCAAAATAAGGTGGTCAGAATAGAAATTGTTGTAATTCTTCTTGTATTTTACCGTAATTTCTTAACTACTATTTAAACCAACGATATTTTAACAAGGGTCCGATTTATTACACTAATCTTTCTATTTGATTAAGATCAATTAGCATGTCTGGCTAGATAATTATATGACTATTATTATAAAAAAAGTATAAGTCAAATAAAATGCGAAATTTGTAATATAAACACGGTGATTGTTATATAGGCTATGTCATCATAATAGTGGTATGGATTTTGAATTATCACCCAAGTGGTTGGCACTACTATTTGCCGTTGGAGGTGTAGTGGTTGTTTTTATGTTGATGGGAGGATCTTTGACTCAGCTATTTAGTTCCGGTATACAAGAAAGCGTTTTAGTTCACCTTAAAGAAGGTAATACCTGTGTTGTGGAAGCATCTGATGGAATACCTCGTAGTATAAACAATTGTCCTTACCAGAAGGGAGATAATATTACTATAAGTTATAAACAAGGATTACCTGCCATTGAAAGTCATCGAGTGACATAATTGTTGTTCAAATATTTTTTCATTTCATAAATTAGTCACAAGTGTCAAGCATATATTAGGAGCTAATGCAGTACAATATTGCTAATTTTTCCATATTTTGTAAATTTGGCTACTTTAGTAATGTGAAAACCTTATTAATTTTGGCAAGTACGTATACAAGTTAAAATAAAGATGGCAAATTCACTTGCTGACGGCATGGGCTGGAGGGTCACCACATCAATTATAACCTTCTTTGGTTCCATTATAGGTATCATTATTTGGCTATTCTTTTATGCCGAAAATTACACTATCTATCAGAATATTGCTATAGTTGTTATTATCTTCTTAGCATTTATCGCTGTAATGGCGGCCACCTGGGCCTCTTGGGGTTTGAAGCAAAGTAGGGAAGGTAAATGGAGTAATAGTAAGAAAGAAGAAGTTGAATAAGCGATGATTCTTTTTGCTGTCTACCCGTACCTTTCCTTTCGAGAAAGCTTTTGATTTTTCTTCCATATCATGAAATAACAATTAGTTATAAATGCGAAAACCAACACTCCTGTAAGTTTTGCAACAGAAAACCCAAGTTGTTGTATCTTGTATTTCATTTCAACAGAATTTAATTCACCAAGAGACAGTAATTACATTTAAAATTAATAAAACTCGACTTTTCATCTAACATTTGTCAACACCCTTTTGCAAAAGCAAAATCAATCTCTTGAAGAATTATTAGAAAGAGGAGAAAAAAAGATGTATCCTTGATTTACAAAAATTTGATTTCCACTTATGGGATTCCTCCATACTAATTTTTTTATTTCTTAAAGTCTAATCTTACGACTGCCCTTCATGTGAACAGATACCTTTCCATTGCTAATTATTGATATGGTAGAGTCTCATCCAGTTTATTGCAAAGATTAGATTCAAACCTTGTCTGAAACGATTATTCTTTTTACTAATTAAGAAAAGTAGTTATCTTGGAAATAGACCTCTATTTTTTCTTGAATAATAGATCTGTTAGCAACATCCAATCCAATTACAAACTTTCTATTAAAATCATTTGTTACTGCTTTAATAAAATCAGTGAATGGAATTCTATCTATCTAATGGTTTGCTTCCATTTTGGAGTTGTCAAATGGTTTAGTTCTATGGCACCATAAAATAACTTTCGAGATGACTTGAATATGCTTTCTGAATGTCATCCATACCTAAAAAAATCAATGATGAATTTTATTCATTGTAGATAAAAGCCCGTATATCAGAGCCTCTGGTCGTGGTGGACAACCTGGAATATACATATCAACAGGTAGTATTGTATCAACCCCACCAGAGGTGGCGTATGTATCACCAAAAATTCCACCGCTGCAGGCACATGCACCAACGGCGATTACTATTTTAGGATTAGGAGTCGCCTGGTATGTCTTTTTTAGTGCGACAACCATATTTCGCGATACTGGACCTGTAACTAACAATACATCTGCGTGTCTGGGAGAAGACACAAAATGAACACCAAATCGTTCGATATCATAAATAGGATTATTCAGTGCTGTTATTTCTATCTCACAACCATTACATGAACCGCCATCAACTTGTCGGATTGCCAAAGATCTTCCAAATAAACTGTTGATCCTTTCTTTTAATTCATTTCCAATTTGTTCATAATCCAAAACCTTTGAATTTTTCTCATTTAAAGATAGGTTTTTTGATCCAGTGTTTGGATGTTGGGGTTCCAATTCAACCGAATCTATCAGTTGTTTTTTATTCTTTGCAGGAGGGTTTAGGTTCTTTTCCATTCTAAATAAACTTGAATATGCTTCTTCACATCTACCACAGAGAAAACATTTTGCATTATCCAAAGTTACCTGTGTGCTGTTATTCTCTATATTTCTCACTCTAATTGCATTTGATAAACAAATATTTTCTATCTCGTTTCCCTTTCCGGATGCTTCATAATCACAGAAATCCTTAGAAGGAATAATGTTGATCTTTCCTTTATAATTTTCAGACGTAGTATGAAGTTCTTTGAGAGGATTAGGTATCGTTACACGTTTATGGCTTAGAATTTCCTCATTTTTATTTCTGTTCTTTGGATTGGGCCCCAGTATTCCTTTATAATCAATCCTATTCTTCTTTGAACCTTTGCCAAACACATTTTTTTCATTCATTATAGATCGTTTCCTGAATAAGAGAGATCAAAGCTTTTGTTAATCAATGGAAAATCCGGAATAATATTATTCTGAACAGCCAATTCTATCAAAGGCCAATTACAAAATGAAGCCGTTCTTATTTTGTATCTAAATATTTTATTACTGTCCTTTCCAAGCATGACCCAATGTATTGTCTGACCCCTGTGGGATTCACTGTATCCTAAAGCACTGTCGTAAGGTTGAAGATGATTTTTCAAATTGTCAATAACCAAACCCTCATCATTTTGGGTTTGTGGGGTATTGTGTAATTCTTGTTTAGTACTCTTATCCAAAATATCGGTCGCAATTTTTTTGATAATATGTACTGAATGTGTTATTTCAACAACACGGACCTCAAATCTGGAAAGAACATCACCTTTTCTCTTCTTTAACTCGACTTCGTAGGCAATCTTATCTACTATACCTTGAATATTTTCAAGGTCTATGTACTGGTAATACGCATAAGGATGGTTTTTTCGCGTATCAATGTCTATGCCAACACATCTTGCGATTACCCCGTTAGCTCCTAATGCTTGCACATCCTGACTTGAAATAATTCCTGTTCCCTTAAGGCGGTCCATAAAAGACGACGTGTTATGTAATGATTTTACTAGATTATCAAAGTCTTGTAGTATTTGTGATAGATCTGCAAGAATCAAACCTAGTGTTTCTGGCTTAAAATCAATTTTCACTCCTCCTATCTTATTTACTCCAAAAAGAAGCCGACTTCCACTTAATTTTTCATTTATTCTCATTATTTTCTCTTTTAGTATATTTATTCTTGAACTCCCATATGCAAACCCCACGTCAGTACACATACCTGCCACCGTCCCAAGATGATTCCAAATTCGTTCTAGCTCTGCACAAATAGTTCTAATCTGTGCGGCTTTCTTGGGAATTTGTATTGATGCCATCCTCTCTATTGCTTGGCAGTATGCCATAGAATTTGCCACTGATTCATCGCCGGATATGCGTTCGGACAAAAGTAATGCTTCATCTAGAGTCATGGTTTCAGCTAGCTTTTCAATCCCTTTATGGGTATAGTATAAACGCGTTTCTAAGTTAAGGATGTTCTCCCCATAAATACTGAATCTAAAATGCCCTGGTTCAATGATTCCTGCGTGAACTGGACCTACCGGTATCTCACAAATACCTTCCCCCTCGACTTTTAAAAATTTGTATGGTTTATTTAGACGAATTTTGTTCTTTGTCTTAATGTTAAAATCCCTTCGAAGCGGAAATTGATTGTCAGGCCATCGTTCGTGCAAAACAAGTTTTCTAGTATCTGGGTTCCCTTGAGCAATAATACCAAACATGTCGAATATTTCTTTTTCATAATAGATTGCAGATGGAATACGTACTACGTTGCTTGGATACGCGGGGTTATCTACATTGGGTAGAAATGTAGTAACTATGAAAAAAATATCATCGGTTTCGCTGGAGAAAATGAGTCTAAGACTGAATCCGTATTGCCAATTTTTATTGAAATTGATTGTCTGTTTAGAATTGACTGATTTATCTTTCCAGTCAATCGTATTTTCAATATTCCTTTCATCGGTACATATCACGGTTACAAGCCCACATCTTAACTTATCGTGTATAAAATAACTAACCTCATTACTATCTTCTGGACTAATCGTCAAAATATGGATCTCGTTGAAATTCTTACAATAAATATTCTGTATTCTCTCACTGAATTTTTCATGTATAATTGACTCGTACTCAAAGATTTTTTTGCCAAATAAATTATCGCTCACTATGTGATCAACCCTTGCTCCTCAAAATGTCTGAATGTCGTGCACCGTTCTCCATCATCCTTTGCCCTATTTTCATTACGTGTTTCACTCTCGATCCTCACACCTGTTTGAATATATTCGCAGCGTCATTGATCAAAATGTCCAAAGGTTCGGGTATGTATATTCCTAGTATCACTACAAAAGCAACTAGCATTACCATTGCGACTACGGATAGAATGCCAAGTTCTCCATTCTTTATTGGTGTCTTTGGTTTACCAAATGACATCATAATCAAATTTCTTATAAAACCGATAAAAACAATTGCTAATAGGATTATCAAAACCATGCTGGCTAGTATATTATCGCTACTGAATCCAGAATACAATATCATGAATTTACTTAAGAAGATATTAAACGGAGGTAAACCTACTATTGCTAATCCTCCTATAAGAAACACAATCCCTGTAATGGGCATATTCGTCACTATTCCCCTTATTTTTATCATTGCTTTAGTTTCATATTTCTGGCTTATCTTTCCACTCGCAAAAAACATTAAGGGTTTTACTAGAGCGTGATTTATCATGTGCAAAATCGCACCATATATTCCTATGAGTCCTCCAAATCCAAATGCCAAAGTAACTATCCCTATGTGCTCGACACTAGAATATGCCAACATTCTCTTCATATCCTTTTGAAATAGAATGGAAAATGACGCAATGCCTACTGACATCAAGCCAAATATGATAAGTAAGTTATCAGAAAATTCTGCACCAATTGAACCACTGCTAATTAGATAGAATCGAAGTATTCCATACAGGGCACAATTTAAAAGGACACCTGATAACATGGCACTTATTGGTGTGGGAGACTCACTATGGGCATCCGGTAACCACGTGTGCATTGGAGCTATACCTGCCTTTGTTCCATACCCAATAATTATAAAAATAAATGCTATTTTTACAATAATAGGATCGAAAGCCCTGGAGTTTTCAAGCATACTTGTCCAGTTAATCTTATCCTCCACCGATTGAGCAGGTTCCATTTGATCAGAAATATTAGCATAGTAAAAGAAAACAGTTCCAATTAAGGCAAATGATAAACCAACTGTTGCAATTATAAGATACTTCCAGGCCGATCTTATTGCATCCTCTTTTACATAAATCATGATTAATAAAACAGATATCAGAGTGGTTGCTTCTACTGCAACCCACATCAATCCCGTATTATTTATTGTTGGAACTAGAAGCATCGTAAAAATGAATATATTAAACCCCTGGTAATATCGCACCAAATGTCTGTCATCTACTATTCCATCTTCAAATTGCTTTCCCATATAATTAATTGAATAAATTGAGGAAACGAAACTAACAAAAGATATTAACAAAAGTACGATCATACTAAGCGAGTCTATGTAAAAAAATTCATTGAATAGAGTGATTTTCTTGAATTCAACCACGTATAGAAACAGAATGAAAGTTAGAAAAAGGATAAAAGTGCTGGATACCACACTGATGATTTCTAAAAGTCTTTTCTTTTGCAACAGAGTAACAAGGCAACAACCCAAAAGTGGAGTCAAGACAATGCACATAATTACTGACGATTCGGGTAATATTTTAATTAAAGAATTAACCATACCTATTATCACCTTTCTAATCTAACTCCTCTGTATACTCTAGGTTCTCGTGTGACTGGTTTACGTCATTTATATCATCAAATGTGTAACCAATTCTGTGGATCAAGATTGATGATATTACAATTCCTACTAATATATCTATAAATATTCCAATTTCTATGATGAGGGAAATTCCATGAGTGAGTGAGAGCACAAACAGGAATAACCCATTTTCTAATATCAAAAGACCCACTATCTGATTTAAAGTAACCTTTCTACCGACCATTACCAAAAGGCCAATAAGTAACAACGAAATAGAGACTGGTAGGAAACTCATTGCTATAACATCATCGCCTAGTCTAATTTGTTGTGTAGAGAAGTAAGAAAGTGCCACAAGTATAGCTGAACCTACAAGTAATGTACGTATACTGAGGTATGGTTTTGTTTCATTTTTGAAGTCGTAACTTATATTTTCTGTAACCTTTATTAAAAGCCTAGGAACTATCAATGCCTTTAGCGAAAAGGTGATTGTTGCAGCCACATATATCTCCCAATTATTGGTAATGTATCCAATAACCACAGTTATTATGGTGAGGACTATTGTTTGATATCTATAAGCCTGAATCCAACCAGAAAATTCTCTTTTAATAACAAGAACAATAGTGGAAATCAGTAACGTACCTGACAAGAATATTAATAAATTGTTATAAACCATTTCTACTCACAATCCTCAAATATATAAAAATATCATACCCATCAGACCACTAGCCATACATAGAAATATCAAATCAGGAATTCTAAATAATCTCCATTTAGCAACCTTAGATTCGATATATGAAATCAGCACACCTAAAGTAATTATTTTTGTAAGAAAAATCCCTAATCCTCCTATCATTGTAGCGGGGGAGAAGTTTGTGGACAGACCCCATGGGATGAAAAAATTAATAAATAATATCATCAATACCAATTGTTTTATGGATTGGGATAGTTCTATAACGGCGAGTCTTTTACCTGAATACTCTAAGACCATTGCTTCATGAACCATTGTGAGTTCTAGATGTGTAGCCGGGTTATCAAAAGGTAATTTTCCGGTTTCGGCCATAACGATAATAAAAAAACCAAATAGAGAAAATAGTATGCTTGCCGAGATCATCATTGATCCTTCTGCCGCATGAGATACAATTGTGTAAATGTTTGTTGAACCATAGGTTACTGCTAAGGTAAACAGAACTAAAAATAGCGCAGGTTCTAATAAAGATGAAGTCATCATTTCCCTGCTAACACCAATACCACCAAAGGCACTGGAAACATCAAGTCCAGCCAGCATCAAGAAAAAACGGCAAAGACCAAAAAGGCCGAGCAATAATATAATGTCAAATCCGAGACCAAATGGAGGATATGGGATGAGAATAGGAATAAAGAAAGCAACAACCAGAGTTGCAGAAAAAATGATCCACGGAGAGTATCTAAATATCCAAGATGATTCCTCCGATATTACCTCATCTTTTCTTATCAATTTCAGTAAATCAAAATAAGTCTGAAAAATGCTTGAACCTATTCTTTTTTGAGTAATTGCCTTTATTCTTCGCATTATTCCCGTTAGCAATGGAGCAAGGACTATTATGATAAGAAATTGGATGAACCCGACAAGAACACTTGACGGATATGCAGAAATTTCAGTCGACATTATGGAGATAACCTCACATACGTCAGAAGCAACATGATTGTGATTAGAACATTAAGTAAATACAAATTAACCTTTCCTGTGCGAAATTTTTTCATTCTTTCACAAGTTTTAAATACGTTACTAAGAATGGGTTTATACATGAAATCCTCGATAATATTTTTGTCAGAAAATTGAATCTTAACTGATTTTTTAAAGTAAGGATTAGAAGAATAATGGGGAATACTCTGAATGACCAAAGATGGTCTATAGAAGTTTCTAAATACATGTAATATAGGATGCGACAGGGAAGAGGGTGTATACTGCATTCTTTCATTAATATTCCCGAGTCCACAACTCCAAGTTTCAGAAATTTTTTGTTCTGTTCTGCCACCAACTCCATAAAGAAACCCTATAGTTGCAACCAGAATAGACACAAAGATCAACAAAACAACTGGTAGTGAAAGCCCCGACGAACCATTATCTAATCCAGATTCTGGCAAAATCGAACTAAAGGAAAATAAAGTTTGATTCAAAGATAGCTGTAAATTAAGTGCATGACTTATCATACTCATTCCAATTGTTGGAAACAATCCCAGGATTATACATGCAAGAGCAACAATCCCCATTCCAACAAGCATTGTACGAGGAACTTCTTTTATTTTGTAAACTATATCGGTTCGAGGCTTTGAGAGAAAAGAAATACCAAAAATTTTTACAAAAGTGGCTAGGACAATTCCCAAAGTAAGTGCAAAGGCGACACTTGCAAAACCGATGGAAACTGTTATAATAATATTGGGAACTTGGGACGACGATATAAAAGAGATCATCAAGAGATATTCACTTACAAACCCATTGAAAAAAGGCAAACCCGAAATTGAAAGTACACCCACCAAAAAAAGAAGGGCAGTCCATGGCATCTTCTTTATCAATCCTCCCAACTTTTCCATATTTGCCGTATGAGTTCTAAAAATTATGGCTCCCGCTCCCATAAATAAGAGGCTTTTAAAAATAGCATGATTTAACAAATGATACATTGCAGCTAACATTGCAAATGCAGACAAATAGACCAAATTAAATGACAGAAATACGAGGGACAACCCCAGACCGATAAAGATAATCCCTATGTTTTCTATACTACTGTAAGCCAAAGCACGTTTGATATCTTTTTCAACCACGCCGTGTAAAACTCCTACTACCGATGATATCGCACCAATGGTTACGAACAATAATCCCCACCAAACAAAATCAGAATTATTTATAGCACTAGATCCAATTCCGCTAAAATCATAAATAATTCGTATCAGACCATAAATGGCAGTTTTGATCATTATGGCAGACATTAATGCAGACACGTTACTTGGAGCAGATGGATGTGCGTAAGGAAGCCAAATGTGTAGGGGTACAATACCAGCCTTGGTACCAAAACCAATAAATGCTAAAATAAAGACAATATTTTTTAGAGAAGTAGAAAAAGAATCCGAGGACAATCTAAAGGACTCAAAACTAAAACTTCCAACGTGAGATGAAAGTAATAGAAGGGAAGCTAATATTAATGCAGTTCCCATATTAGTCATAATTAAATATATTATACCGGCTTTCAAGTTGTGGTCACTCTCATGATTGTAGATAACTAGAAAGAACGATGTTATGGACATTAACTCCCAAAAAACAATAAAAGAAAATACATCATTTGATGAGATTAAAAATACCATGGAAAGGATAAAAGTATTGAAAAAAAATCCAAATACGGCTACATGTTTATTGTCGATATATTCTCTAATGTAACTTAAAGAGTATGTCGATACTGATAATGATACTATACCAATAAGGAGTAGAAAAAATGCGGCTATCCCATCTATAAGAAATTCATTAATTGAAAAAACAGTTCCGGGGTTCAATTCGATATGGACCGAACCTCCGTCAATTATTATATTTAAAGAGAGTGTTATTAAGAATATGGATCCAATTATGCTAGGGATGAAAAATGGTTTTCCATTTCCGTACTTTCTAAACAGCAGTGAGAATAAACCTCCAAAGATGTAAGATATTATTACTATACTAAATAACGGTATCGCGTTTTCAAGCAAAGAAATCATGAATATTGTCTAAAACCTCAAATTTGGCCATCCTTGGAACCTTCAAAATTTGTACCTATCCATTATAATTTATTTGTTATGTATTTCTGAAATATTGAATTTCTGAGTTTTGCAAAAATTGAATTTAACATCTACTTGCATATTATTTACAGGAGGTCACCAACATACATGAAGAAAAAAAATTTCTTCCAGTCAATTGCTTATTCTTATAATATCGAAAATATCAAAATTATCACTTTTTTATTATTATTGAAATTATGATTTTAACAAAATTTAAGAATTGAGATGAATAAATAAAACTATTGAAACAGAGACCTAAGAAACTAAAAACGTATTTGACCCATTTTCCTGTCAAATCATACATTGAAGCTGATATTTTGTCGAAGGAATCTACTTGGCGAATAATGGACTTGTTAAGACAAGCAGGTGCAAAAGGTATAACTGCTGAAGAGATAACACAACAAGAACAGATCCCTGCGAGTGTTGTTTATACAACTCTGAAAGAACTTTACAGATTAGAATATGTATTCTTGTATCCGAGACAAAAAAAGGAAAAAGGTGAGCGGAAGAAAAGATTTGTTTGTGAAAGAGGCACTTGGGGTAAATATGGAATTGATGAGGGATTTGATGCTGTAATAAAGGTAAATGGAATCATAGAAAAAATTGCAAATGATCTGCGACAGCCTATAATGGAAACGTTTAATGATATTTATGAAAAATTTTCTTCTAAAAAAGAACTTAATCAATTCTTACCAACAAAAGATACAAACATTTGTCCAAATTGCCAGAGGAGTCACGAATCAATGGAGTTTTTTTATGCGATACTATTGAGAAGTATCGATCTAATGATAACGGAATCTAAGGAATTTAAGGAGTTTCTGATTGAGAAGGGGTACGCTTATGAAGAGCATGTATAGAACTAAAAATTTATCTTTTCATTAGATTAAGACAGGGATAAACTTAAATGTGATATTTTCTTTTTTCCCTGCCTACTTTAAACTTGCCAGAGGCTCAGTCATTATACTATACTATGAGGGGAGATATTTTCCTTTATCTGTTAAACAATACATTTGTAAACCGTAATCATTAGGTTATTAGCCCATTCTATTGAAACAAATCAATTACTTTGAAAGAATAATTAAGCTATTTGTTCAGAATTGTTTGTATCACTTCCTACGCCCTCGTTTCATTTGTAATTATCTAATTATTATCTCAAGCTGACCCAAGTTAGAGGTGCCTTCTGAAAAATTGTTATTTCAGAATATGTATTTGATAAATGCAGCTATATTGATTTGATAGCACTATGCCTCATCTCTTGAGAACTTTGTGGGTCCTAAAACTACCGAAAAAACAGATTGCCATATTCTTTATCAACAAGTGTCTCTTTATACACTGTTAAATAAGGAACAATTTGGTGTAATTAGAATTAAGTGAAAGGCTGGATTGCAGTTTATCCAATGACATGCATATATTGGGGTTTTTCTGACAAGTTTGTTATTGCTTTTGTCTCCCTGTCTCTCTGAGACTCAACCAATCTCGATTAAATTTTAAAATATTCTGGATACTATGTCGAACGAAATGGTGCAAACCCTAATTGTTAAATTTACATTTAATTGGGGATTCCGAGATATTAAGTTCAAATCCCAGTACTTGTTTATTTATTAAATGGCTATCGAAATTGACGAGCAATACACCAAAGTTAAGTGCGACATATGCGAACGGGTTATTGAAAAACGAGTCAGATATTATTATGAAAAGCCGAATGTGATTTTGGATTCGAAAGATGTATGCAGAGAATGCAGTTTTAACACAAAAATGAAATAAAATTAAATAAATAAGCTACTATATGTATATGCTTGTTCTTCTTATCCTCCAAAGAATATGGTTTGCTAAATAGGTGATTTTTAAGATGTCAAATGGCGTCTTTAATTGCTTGAACATTAGATATCTCCTCGAGACAAATTGTAACAATATGCCAGATATGTGAACCCACGATATTTTTGGTAACCCTGGAATTAAAAAAAATTTGATATTTGGTGTGACTTTGATTACAATTTATCTATAAATAGCGAGTGCAATAATGTTTTCGCTATAAGGGACTGGCAACCTAAAGTGGAGCAAGAAGATTTGAATAATAATAAACAAAAAGATAGAAATAAACAAGCTATCGAGTGTATTCGTTGCGGTACGATCATGAGTGAAATTACCGTATGTCACCTTAGATGTTTAAAATGTGGATCTGAATTAACTTGCTCTGACAAAGGTAATTTCTGGTAGATATATTTTATTAAGAATTTACACAATTAAGCATTTTTATATAGACCTGATTATTTTCGTAATTATTTCTCTATAGTTTTGTTATGGATATTTATTTGTGTCACTAGTTATTATCGTAATAGAATAAATATTTATGACAACTTAATTCTGAATATGATTTCAAAGGACCTTTATTATTCGCAAGAAACGACTATAAACCCGTTATATTTTGATGGCAAGGTAAAAATCCGTGAAATATTTAACGAAAACAACAGCTCCGATCAAGAGGTATATTTTGTAGAATTTTCTGATGGCGCTCTTACCACAGTGCATTATCATGAAACGGAACAAATATTGATACCTTTATATGGAAATGGAGTTGTGGGCCAATTTAATTTAAGGTCCTCTACCAATTTGATCGAACTTCAATGGGAAGATTATCAATTCAAAAAACTTAAAGTTGGCGAAATTGTAATTATACCTCCTCATATTTTGCATTTCCATGGTGCTATATCTGGACAGAATTTTTCACACGTTGCGATCAGAAAATTGTATGTATCTTCCGATGCCTCTCCTTCCAATAAGAGTAGGAAATCTCAAACGAAGTGGGCTTTTGATATTATTGCACAAGATTTAAAATCTGAGGATAAGATGTCAGTGGCAGAAAAAGTTAGCATCGTCTCAAAAAAGGTTCGAGAAATCATTTCTCAAACCAAATAGACAGGTTTGTTATGATTGAACATAAAAAAAGAAGGAATATTTAATTGCTCTTAAATTTATGAATTGAGAGACTATTGCCTATGTTGTTTACTGGTTACTCAGGATAATATTATTATCTAGTAATTCATCCTTTTTATCTTTATTCATCAAATTTTTGTAAAAACTCAATCAATTGCAAATGATGAGGTTGCATACTGAGCAAAAATATTTGTATATTTAAAGCCTGAAAGTGGGACTGTTACACCAAATATCTTTATAGTTTAATAATTTTTTGTCATTAGATAGTGGGTAAATCCTGTATTAGAACAATGTAAATGACTATTAGTGTCAAATTGATAAAAAAATATATAGTAAAGGTAAATCTGGCAGTTTATTTTGTGAGATTGTTAAGCCAACCTAATTTTCTGAAGTAGTATAACATTACTATCAAGGCCCCTACTGAGAGCCCAGTTGTGAGCATAAATGGAATATAATCAAACATATTTTCACTATAATTTACACTGCCTGGAATTAAGATATTCATTCCGTAAAAGGTTCCTATAATTGATACTGGGATGGAAAGTGTGAATAGAATTGTTAAAAAACTCAGTATTTTATTTGTTTTTTCGCTACTTAACATATGATCAGTATCTTTGTAAATTTCAATTGTTTCTTTAGATTCATCTAGTGCTTCGAGTACTTTTGACACGTGATCATTGATATCGTTAAAGTAAGAGATCAAATCTTCTTCTTCAACATCGGTAGAGAATTTTCTTACATCTCTTGATATGACTTCTACCATGATTCTTTTGAGCGGAACCACTATTCGACGTAGAGTTGTTATTTCTCTCCTTAGAATAGAAATATCCTTTGCAATTGCCACCTTATCGTCAAAAACTGCATCTTCAATATCGTCTAAATTTCCTATTACCTTCATCAATAAATGGAGTAAATCGTCCACCAGTGCATCTAAAATAGAGTGAAGCAAATAACCCGGAGAATTACCCATAATTGCTTTTATGTTTTTAACGTTTTGGAACTTGCAAGCTAAAAATAAATCAGTCAGTGGTTTTAAATTACCTTGGTGAATGGAAATCAAAAAATCTTTGCCTATAAACAATGAAAGCTGACTAAACCTGGGTATTGTTTTTTCCTTTTTTATGGTGGGGAATTGTAAAATAATGAATACATGGTCATCGTAACGATCAATTTTTGGTAACTGATTCTTGGATAAACAGTCTTCAATATTTAGTTCATGTAATGGATATTCCCTAGAAAGGGTGTCTAATTTTTCCCTAGTTGGCTGATCTACATATATCCATACTAGGCCTTTGTTTTTTATCAGGTCTATTCCTTTGATATCGTTTGAAAGAGACATATTTTAAATCCAGGTATCTGATTTAATTCGCAAGTACTCTGTATTTAATCATTTCATGGTTTCAGACTGAATCTGTTTTTCTGGGAAATCTCTTGATTGGAAATTCTAACAACTTTTTTGAATTACAGCGCACGCAGCTTTTAGGCTCAATCAGTGATAGGATGTTCACGTAAAAGCAATCTGAACATTGTTTGCGTTCAAATAGAGAAATCAATTCTGCTTTTCCTGCCTGTATATTAAAGTCAACCACACCCTTTGTCCCCATGTCTACAAGTGTGACCATCAAAAACTCTTCAATCTTAGTTAATTCCCAATCCCTATATCTAAGATATTTATTTTTGATGTTTTCAGCAATATCTGATTTATTATACTTAAAAGATACTTTGTAATCGTTTATATGTGATGTGCTTCTGAAAAAAAAGTCTCTCAGATACCATTCAAATTCAAATATTTCAATATCTCTGTTCAACTTTTCATTAACTTAAAACAAACCTGTCTTTAATTTTATCCCTTGAATGTGTATGAATATTTTGTTTTAATGTCTTCTTACTTAGTTTGAAAATGACTCATCAAGTATCAAATTCTTCAATGACTGTACATTGTAATTGTTTGAAGCAGATATTGGCACCATGTGATTGATACTTACAAAGCTTCGCAACTGACTTAACTTGTCTTCTATTTCAGTATTCAGAACCATGTCTACCTTATTTAAAACAAGAATACACTTGCTAATAGGGATTTGAAGGGCTGACAATATTTTAATTGAACTTATCAATTTCTTCCTTATTCCTTGAACATCTTCACTAAAATCGAGGATTAGTAAGATTAGGTTGGCGTAATTAAGCTCTGAAAGAGTTGATCTGAATGCCTGTATCATATAAGGAGGCAATTTACTAATAAAGCCGATAGTATCTGTTAGCAGGAATTTTTTTTCTTTAATATGTAAAGATCTAGTATAAGTCGTGAGGGTTGTAAAGACATTTGGACTAGTGTCTTTTTTCTCTTCTACCAGAAGGTTAAATAGTGTAGTTTTTCCTGCTGAAGTATATCCAGTCAAAGCGATTAAAGGGGTATCCTGGACTAGTCTTTGTATTCTATGAAGTTCTCTCTTTTTTTCTTCCTGTTTTAACTTTTTTAACAAAATAGAAGTCCGTCTTTTGATGTCTAGTATGTGAATATCTGCATCATATTTTCCAAGGCCATAAAACCCTGGCTGTTCTCCCAACTTGGCGGAACGGGTTTTTTCCTTTACTCTTACGATATCATATTTGAGTTGGGCTAATTTTACTTGAATTCTGGATTCATTCGTGACAGCATGAGTGGTAAATATTTCAAGTATCATTTTTTCTCTATCTATAACGTCCACCTTACATAGCCTTGCCAAGTTGTATTGTTGACTGGGCTTTAAAACCTCGTCAAAAAGAATGATATCTGCATTTCTCTGAGCAACTGCTTCTTTAATAGTCTCTGCTTTTCCTTTTCCTACGCCGAATCTTGATCGGGTCAGATTTTTTTGAAATTCTTCACCGACTATGTGATAACCTGCTGTTTCTGCCAGACTTCTTGCCTCTAAAATTGAGAATTTGTTTGGATAAGTAACCAGTAATGCCTTCTTTCCCAAATCATATTGCATGAAATTTATTTTATTAGAATTTTCTAGTATTTTAACTTAAGAATGGTTCCAAAAGTATCTTTCATGGCAGCTTGTTGATAAATTTAAATATTTTGTACAAATATTATATATTGTTTGCAGATAGCATTACGGCGGGTAAATGGATATGATATTCGTAGATGTACTTATGAAGATTTAGGTTCGGTAATTGATATTAATCTCAAAACTCTTCCAGAACATTATACCGAATATTTCTTTGAATCGTTATTGCGTGAAATCCCGGAGGCATTTATTATTGCAGAAATAGATAACTTGGTGGTGGGATACATTATGTGCAAACTGGAATTTGGATTTTCTAACTTTAGGAAATTGGGCTTCGTTAAAAAAGGCCATGTTGTATCGATTGCAATCCTAAATGAGCACAGAGGCAAAAAGATAGGTGAGGCATTGATGATCGAGGGTATTAACGGAATATCTGCAAGAAAAGGTGATGAAATCTATTTAGAAGTCCGAACAAGTAATCAGGCAGCTATTTCATTATATCAAAAACTTGGTTTTCAGATTAAATCAGTATTAAAATCCTATTATAGAGACGGCGAAGACGCAAATCTGATGGCTCTTGAATTGTCTTGATAAAAATTAGTTTATTAATTTATAACCATCAAATAAATAGAAGGAAATTAATTTTAGATTATTGAATATTTTTGAGCCTTCTACTCTGTTAGCTATTTTTCCTTATGTTTTTATTTCTGCGTTCCCCATTTTTGGACTTTTATTAATAACCTATTGGCTAGTTAAAGATAAAAGAATGGGAAAGAAAGAGAAAGAGAAAGAGAAATAAAAGATTTAATTACTTAAAGATAAGAGTATTTCGAAAACAAATTCTGATGAGGATTCTCAACCTAACTGTAACATATTAATTAATTAGTTCAAATACAATTGATATTTTACAATGTTAAGTTCAATGTTTTTACTATAATGCTTATTGGGCCTAGATTTACTATTATTCTAAAAAGAATACAAGATTTTGTATATGGGATATTAACTTACTTTGTATCGTTAATTTTTACTAATGAGTACATTTTTTTTTATACTTCATTTAATCTGCACATGATTAAAATAAGATCAGAACCTAGTTGCTAGTCAAAGGGAAAGAACGAATTAAAACCAAGTATCGGGATAAATGTCAAATCTACTACTTGATTGTCAAAAGCTGTATAGGACATTATCAATCCAAGAATAAGTTAAGCTATTATAGTTCATATAAGCGTCTAAACGATTATTTAGCCGATCTGATCCGACTTGACTTACTCTCTTTTGATGAAAAACTACAGAGGTTCATAGCCACACCTAAAGGAAACGAATTTGTAAGAAAGTATGATAACATTATTGACTTCGTTCCTTCTTTTAGGCGCGACTATGAAATTTAGCGTCTTTGAGATAAATATTTTGTCTTACGATATCTAGAATTGATTTTATTATTTTAATTTAATAAATTCATCGTATTTGCGAGTAAAGTCCAGTTTCATTACCATCAAGTAGGAATAATCTATTTTAAGCAGATATATTAACATCTGAACGATAATGTATATCAAAATCTATTTCTTTTTTTTAGGTTGAATTCTACTCAAACACTCTCAAAATTTATCTGACTGACCAGTCAGTAATATTTATAAGATCTTATGTTTTATTGATTTCATGGATCCGAATTTGCCGACCAATCGTAATTTATCCAGACTGATCGCACTAGTATTTATACTTGCAGGCACCGGTTCGATATTGCAGATCGGCGGTGGAAATTGGGATGTTACCTCTCATTTGCTGTTTAAACCTGAAACTTTTTTTACACCATCACATGCAATTCTTTATGCTGGAATATTTGTTTTAATTGTATCAGCAATACTATGTATAACTCTGATACTGCGCCATAAAGATCTTCGCCAGAATTCTATCTACCTGCCCTTAAGATTACTGATCTTGGGTTCTTCTCTTTCATTAATCGCCGGCCCTGGAGATTATTTTTGGCATCAATTATTTGGTGTCGATGGTTTTTTGAGCCCTACCCATTTGCTATTGATTACTGGCATGCTTATCAATTCATTTGGAAGCGCGATTGGATTGGTGAGAATTATGCCCGCAATCCAGAATCTCTTTGTTTCTAAATTGTGTCGAATTTTTCTTATTTTTGCTTTTATTGCTCTTTGGCTGAACCTTATATCATTCATTTACATTTTCGCATTACCTATATCTAACGGGGAATTATTTAATTTTAATTTAAATCCACTAATTGAATCCTTGATTGCAATTATATTTTTACCGATAGTTAACTCGCTGGTTGCAATTTCAATTATAAAGACAACAAAAAAATTTGGATATTTGAGTTTGATTGGAACCGGGGTTTTCTTGATGACTCTATTAACAAATATTTTACCATCTGTAGTAACTACTGCGTTTATGCCATACTATCTCTTATCTGCATTGCCTTTCTTTATCGTGGACGTATTTTTATACAAGAAGTCTCTCTCGTCACGTGTTGCAGTTGATCAAAATACTAAATTAATTATAGCAGGTACAATATCTGCTTCTTTATTTTATATTATTGGATACCCGTGGTTGCCTTTGGCTTTAGGCAATTACTTGACACCTATAGATTTGGAAGCGGTTGGGTTTACCACACTTGATGACATTGTTCCTTTGTTTATGAATTCACTGTATTTTGTGTTACCTGCTACTATAATAATAGGTGCATTGTTGGGATTATTTACTGCCTTTATATTTTTAAAATTTGAAAAAAACCTTGCCAGAAAAGTACATACTTCAGTTAAATAAAAATGAGATAATATTATTTCTAATTTTTGTAAAATCGTTTCCATCCATTAATAATAATGCAATGAAAGGACAAAGCTATTTTAAACGAACCTTAGACATCAAAATATATTTGATTTTTTTTCAAATAAGGATTAGCACAGCTGGCCAGGAATATTTCGTTTTGGTAAAGTTGGTTGGATTTAACTCATCTTCGCAAAGAAATCCATTAATTTTTTATTCCTTGACCTACCAAAACCGAGTAGCAACCAATACCGCATTTTTCCTAAATGGGTTTCATTGATTTTGGATCTGAACTACCAATACAGCAAGGATGTTTTATTTCACCTTTGTGATCTTATGATAGAATTGCCCATGATGGGCAATCAATGGGTGTATTGCATTTTCCACCCCAAGGACCTTTCATCAGTTCTAATTGTTTGAAAGTATTCATTATTACATTCGGATATTTTTTTTTAAATTGATTATTTTTAAAATAATTTCATTGCGTACCTGGCCATACTGTAACCAAAGTGGATCGTTTTCTGTGAAGGGCGTATGAAACTGAAATCCAATCTTGTTTATTATTCCCTTCCACTCAATTACTAAATCTTCTATGGTTGAGTAATTAATTGAATTAATAGTCATTGTTATCCAAATATCTTTCCAAGCTGGTTTACCGTTTCGACTAGGACCTTCTATATACTTCAAAATGTTATGCTTGGTTTTTGTATAGGTGCCGTCTCCTCTAATTTGATCATGGATTTTTTCTGTTCCATCTAGTGAAATCCAGTAGAAATATAATTTATCAAATCTTTGGATGGGGATAGTGCCATTAGTAACTACACATACACGATACGGTAACTCAATTACAAAATAACTCTATGACGTCCTTTCGTAACATAGGTTCTCCTCCCACTATTGCGACAACATAAACATTATGCTTTTTAAAAGTACTTTGGATAATTTTTTTCCATCCTTGAAGAGATAATTCATTTAATTCGTTTCTACGAGTTTTCCACCAGTAACAGTGAGAACAATGTAAATTACAGACATTGACAATGTCTACTGATCCATATAAATAAGGCTTTGACTTTAATAGCCAGATTGAGGCATACTTTAATAACATTCTAAGATTTGGCAAAAACTTTATTATTAATTCCTTGGTTCCCATGCCATAAACTACATCGACCATTTTGAACCTTAAGATATGATCCTGGTATTAATTAAACATTCCAAGCAGATTTCTTTTCAGACAATATGCTCATTTTGATGATTAGATTAAATAATTTGATATAATTAGCTGATTAAATAATTTAGGTATATATGTTAAAAATCGAAACTATCATTTGATGGTTAATGATTATTTGCGAAAGTGTTGATCTTTATTGACGACGATAATATAAGAATCACAAATTGCACTGTTAATGTCTTATTAAATAGTCCTCTTTTGTATGACTAGATAAAAATTTTTAAATATCAATACTTTTTTTTGAAATCATTATTTGAAACGATGAATATTCAATGTTACTTAATAAAATATGCTCTAGTTTGAAATCCTAATCGATTCTAAAAGTACTCTTTCCAACTCTGTGAATTACAGTTTTAATATATCCAGTTGTTTCTCTGAGGATTAAATAGCATGATCTATAAGCGTACTTGTGTCTAAAGAAAAAAATTCTGCTAAAAAACACGATTGGAAATAAGAAAACAGGGTTAAACAAATACAGAAATACAGAACAAAAAGAAGAAAAAGACGCTGTTGCAAGTGCCGATTAATCCCTGTTTTTATGCAATGTGATTTGAATACTTCAGAGCAACACTGAATCATTGATTTGAGGAATTGGTACTTTGATAAATAATTTAACTTAATTTCATATCCAACATTGGATATGATTAACGCTATAATTTGGTAAAGAAAGCTGAATCGACTTACAATTTTTGAATGATTTATCTCGGGTAAATTAATTATAAATCTAGTTGTATGGGACTGGAGGGCATCTATTCCTAATTTATTCCTCCTATTGTTTGACTTAATATAGGTTATATTATTCTTAGTAATCTTTGTATTGTTAATTTATTTTTTATTATATTGATCGGAGCATAAAAAAGCAAAAACAGATATTTATTGTCAAAGTCCCTAAGTCCGCTATCATCATTTATGAAATATCATTTGCCGATAACGCTACTAGAAAAATACGAGTAACAGTTATTTTGTTAATTCTAAAAAAAAGAATAATAGTTACTATCCTCTTTGTCATTTAAAAATTCTGTATCTGATCTCTTGAAGAATAATTTATGAAAATATAAAGTATTGAATGAAAAACAAGTATTCATCTACAAAATTAGTATTTCTTTAACCAAATGAGAATTAATCAAATCTATTTTTCTCATTTTAAGTTTTTAATTCCTTCTTTGGGTTGTACCAAATCCACTTTTCAATTTCAGTTAGTTGTAAGTCTGATGGTATACTCATCTCATACTGCTGATTGTAATGCCACCTGATTCAACTATTACACTGGCATACGCGGTATAACTAGATTATCAATAATCAGAATATTCATCTATTGTCTTTTGTGTTAGATAAATTGAGTCAACGTCTGTGGGGTCTACAAAGATGTAACCATTCTTTAGCAAATCGTCTCTGACATATTGCCTTATTTCTAGATTTGACTCTTCTTTGTTTCTGTTGCCGCCCCTTAACCTACATGCCTCATTATAAATATCAATAAACTTTACCGGTACTTTCAATTCTTTACCGGTACTTTCTATCAATACTTTGACAAATGTCAAAGTCAAATTCTGTATTTTGTCAGATTTGTCTTGTAGTTCCAATAAAATTAGAGTATGCAATGTTCTATATAACAATCTATTACTATGAGTCAAAAGAATTTGAGTAAAAACCATCAAACTCAGATATGACTAATCTTTTAACTATCTGACAAGTAGAAAAAGTATTTTCGTCACATGTATTACAATCTCTTGCATTATGTTGTCAATACTGAGATCTAATATCACCAAAGAAAAAAACAAATTCATAAATTCTGTTAAAGAAATTTAAATTGTTTGATTAAGGGAAGTTATTGTTTTCTCAAAAAGAAATTTCACTTTTGTCTAAATAATTTAATGAAAATATCAAGTCAATTCTTTCTGAATTTGTAGATGGATATGTCACACTGCTGCTACTTTCAATGCACTAAAATTTCAATCAAACATTGATGGTTTAAAATTGTAACAGTGGACAAGGCGAGACCAACTTCAGTAATGGACTGCATAGTCTATCTAAACTAAGAGCTGAAGTTTTTATGATGTGTGAGTGTCTCAACGATCTAGATTTTTCTTCAATTCAGCAAAATAACACTGAATCTATGGAATTCAGTAATAAACTAACACTATATGCCTTAGGAAATTGCACTTTTGAGGGAAAAAGGCGCCGGGAGAGGGATTTGAACCCTCGAGGCCCTCACGGGCCACAAGCTTTTTAGTCTAAATTTCCAGGCTTGCGCCCTTCCAGGCTAGGCGACCCCGGCATTTGATATTGGTTGAATCATCCGCTTTTTATTTATATCTAATTTATTGATAGATAAACTTGATAACAGTAGGTTATTCTATTTTCTATTGATGTCAATCAAACTCTGCTATCTTTGATAAATGAACCTGAGGATTTTTTTGACATCATATAAATCAGTATCAATCCTTGTGTTATTTAAAATAATTAATGTTGCATAAATGGAAGTTCTATCTTATGCAGGTGCAATTTTTTTGTGAGGTTTGATTAAGGAAAACAATTGATTAGAATATATATATAATAAAAAACATGGTCTGACAATACTTAATATAAACATACGCAGGTTGTATCCTATCCACAGTGATTTTATATGATAACTGCAGTTTCAGAATAAACACATCTTTATACTCATTGATAAGAGCATGTGACTAACTTTCTATTTTTTTATTAATTCTGATGCGATTAAATAAAAAATAACTTGAGAAATTCTTGTTCCTGGACAAAATCGATGATTTGCAGTTTTTGAAGTTTAATAATGTACTGCGGCGAAGGCCAATATTTTCCATGGATATGTTGATCAAAACTTAAACTGAACAGATTGGACATATTATTTTGCTATTGGTCAAATAATTGATAGCTGATGTAGAATTTTTTTGTCTAATGTGATTGTCTTTGTTGGTCAAACATGCGATATACATTTTCTATTATGGATTCGAAATCATACAGATCTATTTCAGATCGTATTAATCTCATTTATCCTAAACTGTATTTGATAAAATATATCTGATTAATTAGATTTGGGTCGCATATGAACCACGTTTAAATTTCATTAAAAAGCATATGGTAACTATAAAAAAACACAGTCAAGAAATCAGAAGAAATAATTTATAAAACTTTTTGGAAATTGATCTGAAAGATATTTAATCAACTCATTTCAATCTTGTCAATCATCCTTCCCGACAATAAATCAAATTTAAAAATTTTGGAATGGCCAGTTGAAGTCTTGTGATCTTGAACATCTGAATAAAATAGAAAGTTTTGATTACATTGATTACACACCCAAACAATATTTAGATCTTTATCATTCATCTTAGTCTAACGATAGCAATCAAACAAACGATATAAGCAGTTTGAAAACAAATAATATTAATTTATTTTGATTAATCTATAGTAAAATTATCTTCAACTAATGTCCTTTTCAATTTTATTCTAGTTGTATTACCTACAAATTATCTTTCCTAATAAAAGCTTCTCAATTATTAATTTATAAATTTCTAGAGGACAATTTTATTTAAGATGATCCAGAAACTAGGCATTCACGTCTCAATTAGCGGAGGAATTCATAATTCTGTTTCAAATGCAGTGAACTTGGGGTGCACCACATTCCAAATATTTAGTAGGAGTCCTCGGCAATGGAGTGCAAAGGATATAGGTGATTCCGAGGTTTCAACATTTAAAGAAAAATTAAAGCAAAGTGGTATTGATTCTTCATCTGTAATCGTCCATATGCCCTATCTGCCGAATCTATCTGCCCCTGAAAGTGAAATGTATCAAAAATCTATAGAGACTCTAGCAGATGAGATATTTCGATGCAATCTTCTTGGAATCCCTTACTTGGTTATACATCTTGGAAGTCACTTAGGAAAAGGAGAAGACCATGGTAAAAGTCAACTTATCAATGCATGCAGTAAATCGCTAAATAATTACGAAAAAAGGCGATTTCAAAAAAATAAAGTAAAAATATTACTTGAGAATAGTGCAGGTCAAAAAAATAGTATAGGTAGCAAGATTGAACAGATCAGTGAAATCCTGGAAAAGTTGGAGCCACAAAACTATGGCATCTGTCTTGATACATGTCATCTGTATGCATCAGGATATGATCTCTCTAATGAGTCGAAATCATTAGAATTAATTGATAATATAGATAGTGTTTTGGGACTCAGAAATTTGAAATTATTTCATATAAATGATTCTAAGGGTGATTTAGGATCTAACTTAGATAGGCATTATCATATTGGATTAGGAAAAATTGGACCAACAGGATTCAAAACTTTGATCAATAACAAGAGACTAATTCACATTCCATTTATCATGGAAACTCCAATCGACTCGGAAAGAGGGGATGCTGAAAATATGAAATACTTAAAGAGCCTGATCAATTAGGCCTATTTTCAGCATAGAAATCTTAATTTAAAAAATATTTGAGCTAAGACTCACAAGCCATATATCTTTCGCAATAATACTAAAATTCCAATTAAAGAATCATCTGTTCTTGATATTGATATTGATAAATGACATCTAAATGAAGAATACAGTAAAGATTGTTTAAATGGTGTAAAATGACTAGTATATATATTAGACATCATTTACAAGCTCTAAAATAATGAATAATAAAGGCATGGTGAGAAAATTCGGCTCTGTTCAGTTAACAGGTTTTATCTTTTTGTTATGATAGTCGGCAAATAACCGTAGCCAATTCTGTACATGCTTTAACTTACAATTCTTTAACCTGCACGGAAAATAATCATCAAAGTTT
>NZ_VUYS01000039.1 GCF_008389435.1 Candidatus Nitrosocosmicus agrestis
CTCAAAGATAATACTAAGAGGATACAAATACAAAAATGATAGTAAATATATTCTGAGAGTGTGCTTTGTTTCTAGTCTTCACAAGAGAGATAGAAAATATTATTTGTAGACTGCGATTGATGAACAGCGATGATAAGAAAGATTTAACCAAAATCTTAATAAGATGGTAGTAAATGCCATAATAATTTATCAATGCTGTTCTCTCGACCCTGGGGGGTTATCCAAATTTTAAACGAAGCAGGTAGTTTTAGTCATAAAAAATTATAAATGCAAAGTCTCTAAAATATAAATAAACATGCTAAAATATTTACATCATTTTAGCAAGTAGGGTAAGGCAATAGAAAGCACTACTATGATTACCATTCCGTATGTGAGAATTTTGGACGCATGTCTTGACCAGCCTTTCCTATTTTCAGTTTTTTTGTCTATCAATGAGTTATATAACTGACCTCCGTCTAAAGGTCCAATAGGTAATGCATTGAATATTGCAACGTTAAAGTTAATGAACCATAGCCAAAAGAACAGATTAGCCGGTATTGTATAATAAGATCCAAAAATTGGAGATGTGTATTTATCTGCCATAAAGTCAGAGTATGGTACCATTCCTTGTACAAATGTAGGAGGAGCAAGGAGTCCCAATGGTGATGTGAAAACCATGGAATTATACCTATCCAGAACTTCTTTGGGGTCGGCCACAGGAGTGATTGCAACTCCTAAGATTCCTTTCCCTGGTTCTCTCTGCGCAGGCAAGGTAGCTTGTTTTACAGATTTTTGGCCAGATTCAGAAACAATCCCAATGTCGATGGTTTTACCCAGATTACTGTTAAGATTATCATTTAATTCTACAGGATTTCTTACATCTACACCTTGAATCTGTTGAATTGTCGAACCTTTAACAAGTCCGATGGATTGGGCCAATGAGCCAGGATTAACATTAGTAATTACTACCCCGAATAAACCTGGATCCATGGGTTTTGTTATGACGAGGGTGGAGGTAATTAGGAGTATAACAAATAAGGAAAGTGCACCTATTATAATATTGGTCATCGGGCCTGCTGTGAGAATTGAACTTCTTTGTTTGGTTGAAATACGATTCAACTCGTCCCGCTCAATATTAACAAATGCACCTATAGGAATTCCTAAAAATAGTACTATTCCAGTCGACTCAACTTTTACTCCATAAACTCTCGCTATTATGCCATGCCCTGCTTCATGAACAATAATCGTGACCACTAAGGCTATCCATCCCTCCCATATGGGTAAGTAAGGATTGAGTCCTGGAATTAGTAAATTCGCCTGTGGCCCCACACCTCTAGCTCCCTCTCTAATTGTTTCGCTAGAAAATAAAGCTGCTACGGAACCAATAATTAAAAATAGAGCCATAAGGGTGATGAGTGGCATAAGATAAGTATTAAATTTTGCATAAAATCTAGCAGCTCTGGTCTTTGATACCTTGTCAAAGAATCTAAGCCCATAAGGAGTATGAATTAATATAAGGGGTAAATGAAGATCAAACTTTATTTTAGATTGCTGTTCCAATTGAGATTTATGAGCATTCTTCTTATTTAAATGCATCATAGAATCTTTATAGATTTAAAAGTGAGTCTGATAGCGTTATAATAATCCTCAATTTGACATTAAGAGAAAAATAGAAGTCAATTATTTTGAGATAAACTATCTCACGTGACAGTAGTAAATTTTACAATCATAATAAACCTTATGGAATTTTCAGATTGATACTGAACTGATGATAAATCTGTACAGTCGGATAAAAATGCTACCCCTTAACCCTGACTATTTTTATACGGTCCAAAACTTTCCAATATTCTACCTCTCCACCTTGGTTAATCTTGTCCCTAATTTCATCTTCCACCGCCGAAGTTTCAAAAACCTCAAAGGTCTCCAAATCCATAATTTGAAGGACCTGTCCTGCAATTGAAATTACTTGCCCATTTCTCTTGTCAATTAATGGAACATCTACACTAGCGGATACTGGAGATACTAAGCTATGCCTAGAACCATCAAATACACCGATTGCTGCGACACGTGCTTTTGCAGAACCATGTTTACCTGGTTTACTATGATCATAAGAAACAATACGGCATGGTTCGCCATCTATGATAATGTAAGAACCAACTTTTAAACTACCAAGGTCCATTGGTTTACTCAATAATAATCAGACAATTTCATATGAGATACCTATTTAACAGTTATGATTTAACAATTTTTTTGCTAAAAGAGAGTCTCAAACACCGCACAAGTTACAAATTGATTTGTTGAATTACTGGTCAAATGGTCAAGTTAGTAACATAAACGTATCATAGGTGGTATTCACGATTCACTTGATAGATCAGTTTAGAAAGATTCTGAAAGGGTACGCGACATTCAATAATGACATGGACTCTTATTTAATCAAATTCAATTGATTCAATATAAAGCAATTTCAATTGCAGGTAGTGATTCTTCTGGTGGAGCTGGCATTCAGGCTGATCTTAAGACATTTTCTGCATTAGGTGTCTATGGGGCAACCGTAATAAGCGCCTTAACAGCCCAAAACACCAAGACCGTTTCTAGTTTATTTGTAGTACCTATAGAGTTTTTTGAGGATCAATTACAAACAACATTAAGAGACCTCCGGCCTGACGCGATAAAGATTGGTGTCTTATTTGATAAATCAATAATGAGAATTGTCAATGCATATCTCAAAAAATACGATGCCCCGATCATAGTAGACCCAGTTTTGATTTCTGGCACAGGGTCCAGATTGATTGATGAAAAGTCATTTCCCACATTAAAAAATGAAATCGTCCCGTTAGCAAGCATTATTACTCCTAATCGTTATGAGGCAGAGCATTTGAGCGGAATAAAAATCAAAACAAAAGAAGATCTTAAACTAGCATCGCAAAAAATTTGTGATATAGGCCCCAAAATAGTTATAATAAAGGGTGGACACTTTAGTCCAAATAATAAGAAGATAGTAGATTATTATTATGATAAAGAAAGAAGAGAAAGTTTTCAGATTAGTAACCCCAAAAGAGATATTGGAGAAACACATGGAACGGGATGTAACTTTTCATCCGCCATTACTTCATTTATTGCCAAAGGTATTGAACCTAAAGATTCATTTATTATGGCGAATGCATTTGTTCAAAAAGCTTTGCAATATGCATCAAAAATTGGAGATGGTGTTTTGGTATCTAACCCACTTAAGGATGTTTATGAGTCAGCGGAAAAGTACGATGTTATATCTGAACTTCAAAAATCTGTAAATCATCTTTATGATATGCCTAATTTTGTCAAACTCATACCCGAAACAAAAACCAATTTTGTTTACAGCACCTTGGATCCTAATTCAATAGATGACATAGCTGGCGTATCAGGTCGTATATCAGGAGACAATAACCATATTTACTATCCAAGTGTGGTTAAATTTGGGGTTTCAAAGCATGTAGCTAGAGCATTATTGGCTGCACGAAATATCAATCGTAAGTATCGATCGGCGATTAACATTCGAAATACTTCAGAAATACGACGTATTTGTAATAAGATGTTTATTTGTTCAGAGTATGATAGAAAATGTGAACCAATCAATATTAAAAATACTGAGGGATATAGTATTGGATGGGGTATAAGTGAAGCTTTTAAATTTAAACCCGGAGTGGAAATCGTTTGTCACTCAGGAGACATAGGTAAGGAGCCCATGATTCTTGTGTTTGGACCAACTCCCAATGCCGTATTGAAAAAATTAAAAATCATTTTGAAGCACTACAAATTAGGCACGGAACATTATAAATAATCTTTAATTGCTCACTATATTGTGAAAGCAGTTATTTTAGCTGGAGGTTTGGGAACTAGATTACAACCTTATACATTTTTCATTCCCAAGCCTATGCTTCCACTTGGAAATAAACCATTGTTGGAATACTCGATAGAATGGCTACAAGAAGCCAGAAAAATTGATGAAGTAATTATTTGCGTAAGTTATTTACATAGATCGATTGAGGATTATTTTGAAGACGGTTCTAGATATGGAATTAAGATTAAATACTCAAGATCCGACAGGCCCCTCGCTACAGCTGGACAGTTAAAGACTGCTTCCAAATTTATTGACGAACCTTTTGTTTGTCTCTATGGAGATTCTGTTTATGAATTTCCATTACGCGAAATGATAGAAAATCATCAAAAAGATAAGGCATTTATTTCTATGGCTCTTGTTAATTACCGAACAAATTTAAAGTATGGATTTATAGAAACAAACGGGTCCGAGAATGGTTTAGTAACAGAGTGGAAGGAAAAACCTGAAATTTCAGGTTTGATAAATATCGGCTGTTATGTATTTGAACCAGAATTCCTAAAAATGATACCGGATTCAATGGCGTTTGGAATGGATGAAGCAGTTAGAAATTCAATAAGAGACAAAAAGAAAGTCAAAGCTTATGTAGTCAAAGATGGCAGTTTTATGGACATTGGGGATAAGAAATCATATCTTGAGGCATACAAACAATATGTTAAGAGATTGGGCAAAATCTAAGTGAGTAACAGAAAAATACTTATCATTTTTTGAACATTTTTTTGATCTAGTAACGCATTTTCATTGCTCATTTGCTCCAAAGTTAAGGTGTGGATAAGTGTATACTCATAAATATGTTATGTATAGTCGATCCGAA
>NZ_VUYS01000032.1 GCF_008389435.1 Candidatus Nitrosocosmicus agrestis
ATATCCTTGAACCAAGAGATGGAATTGGTGGACACTGTCTACCAAAGGATACAAAGATGTTTATCAATTCATCTAACACAATGAAGAGCAAGATACTTCAAGCTGCCATGGAAATTGATGAGGATTACAGGGAATATCTGCAAAGAAGAGAAGAAGACGGTAGTGACAGATCTTTAAAACTCAAAGCCAAAAAAAATAATCATGAAATAGAGGCAGAACAAATCCTATACAGGAATAAAAATTAACCAAGATCATCTATTCTTAATTTTATTTCTTCTAATTTACAAACCTCTCTCATATCAATAATCTGTATATCGCTCCTAAATTTTTCAATAACCTCGGGTTTTAATGTAAGGTAAGGTCGCGGTGCCTTGGTATTAATAATGCGCCCTACTGAATCAACACCGTATAGGCCTAATTTTATTAATGCATCACCCGAATAGTGACCTCTCGTATCTTGACCGCACAAAACCAAATATTTTAAAGTACTTGAATTAGTACAATAATTAATTAAATCATCTATCCCTTTGTTCTCAGAGTACAATCTTCCCACTATTAAGATCTTATTCATAATCTCATCTTTTGAAATGGCTTGCAACAAATCCAAACTAGAAAGTGTGCATACTGCAACCGTTTTTCCTTTTCCGGAAAACGATGAAATTGGAATAGGCAATAGTTTTTTGCATACTGCTCCGGCTACTATCTCCATCTTATATCTTATTGACAATTTATTATAGTCCCCAACTACTTTTTGAATTAAAGCGGATTTCCAAAAACGGTGCTTCTCCTTCCTCCCACGGATCGTCTCTTACCCATTTGAAAGAGGTGTAAAACAATTTGTAAATTTCACAATATTTTTTCCCATTTTCGACTATTGTTGCCTCCCCATTCAATACTAGTCCTTTGTTGCTCCCAGGCAAATAATAATTAACAACTAAGCAAATACAGGGGTTTTTTTTGATATTTATGAACTTCTTAGTATCATAATCAGTGGAAATGTAAATGCAATCTTTGTAAAAAAGATATGAAACAGGAACAACATGAGGTCTATTTTCATAACATGTAGCTAGTCTACAACATTCATTGCTGGCTAAGAATCGTGTTTCAGATGGAGACAAAAGTACCATCATTATCTTAGTATACGGACACAAATAAATTGAATTGCAAAAAGATTTAAAAATTCTCTGTTGGTTGCATCCTCATCGTTTGCTACATGGGTTGTTATTATCACTATCATTATTATATTTATTACTACAGCCAGATGGAAAGCATATTTAGTAAAGACAGGAACGGTTTGCAAAAATATGTTTTAAATTGTCCAGAATTTGACCTATCAATTCAAAAAGATACACAGTTTGGCAATATGAAAAGGATAGAAAGCCTAATCTGAAATAATTACACATTGATGTCAAAGAACAAAGATATGGAAAAAGGATTAATTATTGTTTATTATGGCAATGGTAAAGGAAAAACGACTGCCTCTTTGGGAGCAGCGCTGAGGGGAATTGGATATGATTTTAGAATATGTATGATTCAATTTATAAAAGGAGAATGGAAATACGGAGAAATATATAGTTCAAATTTGCTCAAACCCAATTTCGAATTAATTGTCGCAGGGAAGGGATTTGTGGGGATACTGGACGACGATCATAACATAAATGAGCATATATTGGCTTCAAAAAATGCTCTCGGTTTGGCAAGAGAAAAAATAAACTCCTTAAACTATGATACAGTAATCCTAGATGAGATCAATTACGCTTTAAAGCTCAAACTTATTGATGAAGATGAAGTTCTCCAAATACTAAAGGCAAAACCGTATCAGGTTAACGTGATTATGACTGGCAATTATATAACCGAAGAAATACTCGAAATTGCAGATCTTGTAACAGAAATGAG
Source organism: Candidatus Nitrosocosmicus agrestis (assembly GCF_008389435.1). Classification (GTDB taxonomy): domain Archaea; phylum Thermoproteota; class Nitrososphaeria; order Nitrososphaerales; family Nitrososphaeraceae; genus Nitrosocosmicus; species Nitrosocosmicus agrestis. Next base: position 1,897 of record NZ_VUYS01000032.1, read on the forward strand.
AGAGATTAAACATCCTTACAAGAACAAAATAAAAGCCAAAAAAGGAATAGACTTTTAATAAAAAGAAAGAAAAGCAAAATTAATTAATCTAAAAAAATTGTTAAATCATAGTGAGTATTTCGGAAACTAAAAAACTCCCCGAGTTAGGAGAAATTGTAATAGTAACTGTCAAAGAAGTTACTGGTCATGGTGCTTATGTAACACTTGACGAATATGATAATCTTACAGCCTTTTTACACATTTCTGAAATTGCTACAGGCTGGATTAGAAATATAGAACGATATGTCAAACCAAAACAAAAGACAGTTTTAAAGGTAATTAGAGTCAATCCCACAAGATCAGAGGTAGATCTTTCATTAAAGCAAGTTACTGGAGAAGAGAAGAAATCCAAGGTTATCGAAGTCAAAAAAGACGAGAAAGGTGCAAACTTTATGGATATTATCAAAACGAAGCTTGGGTATGATCAAATTCACATAAAGGAACTAGAGGATAAAATATCACAAAAATATGATTTTATATATGACGCTTTTGAAGCAGTTGCGGTTAAGGGACCTGATGTATTGTCCAGTCTAGAATTAGCACCTGAAGTCATAGAAGCTATCGAACAAGAAAGCAAAAAGATTCAAATTCCACATATAGAGGTAAGAGCCCTTTTGGAAATCGCAGTTAGAAAAGGTGATGGTATTGATATTATTAAGAATATTCTGTCATCGGTTGATGGTCCTAAAAATAACTCGAAGATTGAAATAACCTACGTAGGAGCACCCAAATATAGGATAACTGTAACAGCAGAGAACTTCAAGGTTGCAGAAAAGGCACTAAATCAAGCCATTGAAAAAATCAAAACAAATATAGAGAAAAATTCGGGTACTTTTAAGTTTTCAAGAGAAGAATCCAAGAAAACACATACTAATATCTAGCAGAGTGAAAACATGAGACATAGGATTAGGATTTGTAAAAACTGTATGAAATATACTCTGAAGGAAAAATGTCAATACTGTGATTCATCAACAAACGATCCTCATCCACCAAAATTTTCACTAGATGACAAATACATAAGATATAGAGTAGTAGATGCATACAAAAATGGCCAAGAAGCCTAGAATAAAAAATTAATTCTGACTTTTATTTTTTTAATAACAAAGTTTCACTTAGTTTGTGTTTGTGCCATTGAAGCTTTCGATGGTTGGTGTAGAATTAATGACACGCATGAAACCCAATTCAGTAGCGTTAGTATTCTGAGTCATATTAACAACAACAGGAATAAGATCCTGAGGTTTTGAGGGCATGTTATTGACGCTTGAGTTAGTTAAGGTAGTATTATCATAGGTAGAATTTAATTCAGATTGGATTGAGGAATTATAAGAGTTATTCTTTACAATATCTTGTAATTGAGTAGCGTTAGAAGGAACAGTATTTAACACGTTTGAAAATGGGATATTGCTGGCGTTAGTATTCTGAGTCATATTAACAACAACAGGAATAAGATCCTGAGGTTTTGAGGGCATGTTATTGACGCTTGAGTTAGTTAAGGTAGTATTATCATAGGTAGAATTTAATTCAGATTGGATTGAGGAATTATAAGAGTTATTCTTTACAATATCTTGTAATTGAGTAGCGTTAGAAGGAACAGTATTTAACACGTTTGAAAATGGGATATTGCTGGCGTTAGTATTCTGAGTCATATTAACAACAACAGGAATAAGATCCTGAGGTTTTGAGGGCATGTTATTGACGCTTGAGTTAGTTAAGGTAGTATTATCATAGGTAGAATTTAATTCAGATTGGATTGAGGAATTATAAGAGTTATTCTTTACAATATCTTGTAATTGAGTAGCGTTAGAAGGTGTTGCTTCTATTATTTGCCTTATCGGAATATCGCTGGCGTTAGTATTCTGAACCTCCTGGATCATAAGTGGTATCAAGGACAAATAAGTTTGGTTGATATTTGCAAGTATTTCATCATCGCCAGGAGCAGAGGAATTGGTTAGCTGTCCGCTTGCCATCGAACCATAATTAAACAAATTACCAGCGCAAAAAAATATACAACCCACTAAAACAAATGAAAATACAAAAACATAATTTGATCCTAATTTTGGAAGAAGCATAGTCATTGAGTTTGATAACTTTTGATAAGATAAATATATTACTGAAAGATATATTCCTCCTTAATTTAGATGGTTGAGAAATATTTTACACGAAATTATTGAATTGAGTAATACTAAAAGTACTAAAAGATTATAAAATAAATGGGGTGGTATTATCTACCCAAACACAAGCCGTCTGGAACGGATGTGTTACAGTTGTTGTCTGAGAAGACATTGCTGTTAATGTTGGTTGGGAGACCATTACCATTGTTCAAATCTACACCACGATTTTGCAGTACATTGTTTGAATTTACGTTGTTATCGGTGCTTTGGCCATCAAGGAAGATACCATTTACAGAGCCTTGAATTGTATTCATGGAGAGTTCATTCTTTGCAGAATTTACCAATGTTACACCTGCCAAGTCATTTGATTTGAATAGGTTGGTTGTCAATTTGGAGCCTGATGAAGAGTGAGCTGCTACACCAATGCTGTTTCCGAACATCAAGTTATCTTCAATTGCGACATTCTTTGAACCTGTCTCAAAGACCGCGATTTCATTGTCTGTGAATGTCACTCGTGATATCTTGTTGTCTTCTCCGCCAGAGAACAATGCACCTGCTTGGAAGTTTTTGATAATACCCGGACCTTGAACGGTTACTTCGTCATTGTCTGCAAACATGATTCCAACTTTAGAACTCTTTTCCCCAGGGCCACTTAAAGTGAATCCATTCAAATCGATTGTGATACCGTCTGCGCCAACGATTATACCGTCTGTTTTACAATCAAGATTTGCAGTCAATTTGACACTTTGTTTAATAACTTGACCACAGGATAAGCTTGTGCTTAATGGGATTGCTGTGTTGCTGCTGCCATTTTCTTGTGATGATTGACTATTATCATTAGAATTAGATGAAGGGGTTGCACTGTTCAAAATATTGTCTATCATGCTGCTTTGTGCTGATGCTACAGTTGGTTGTATTAACAAAGCACCAACAGATGCAAATGCAATTATTGCCGCCATGAGATATATTTTGTTATTCATTCGATCAAAGATTCAATTGTATAATATATATGGGAAACTATTGTTTTTACGTAATTCAACATTAATTTCTATCGGATATAAATAATTAATGAGTCGATTGATTAGAACTTTTTTTGCAATAATTCATTATGTAGATTCAGTTAAATATTATTAATACCCTGTAAAACTTTGATTTAACAGACAAAAATTAATATTATTACGGATGGTAAAGAATTCAGTTGAAACTAGCAGTTATAGGGGCCGGTGTGGCTGGCAGTTTCCTTAGTAATATGTTACAAAAGTCAGGACATACAGTTACCTTGTTTGAATCCAGCAAAAAGGAATCTCATTGGCCAGTGTGTGCTTGGGGCGCATCAAGACATATGCTAGAATATTTTTCCAAGAAAGCAGGCCTAGATTTTGATAATTATATTTTTCATGTAGGAAAAAGGCTGAAAATGGATCTTCCAAATAACAAATCAGAATATTTAGAATTAGGAGGTCTAGTTACTTATAACAAAAAGCAATGGGAAAGCGATCTCATCAGTGATGTCAACATAGTATATGGGGCAAATTGTGACAAGAGAACTTTTCCAATAGGTGACTATGATTACATTATAGATTGTACGGGATTTCACAGAAGTTTCTTACCAAAGCCAAAAGAAGATTTTATTATTCCGGCATATGAATACATGGTAGAAAACGTTAAAGATATTGACGAATTTCATGTGATAGGATACAGGGGAGCTAGAGGATACTTCTGGTATTTTCCTCTTGAAGACGGAACAGGATTTATTGGTGCTGGAGATATTGATCGAAAATATTTAGGAATAAAAGAGTTTTTTGACAGTCATCCAAATGCAAAAATAGTCAAGAAAATTGGTAGGCCAATTAGACTATCCCCACCAAAGATGATGGAACCATTTTCAGATAAGAATATAATTGGAGTTGGAGAATCAATTGGAACAGTTTTTCCAATGTTGGGAGAAGGCATTATTCCCTCACTATTATGCTGTGAAATATTCTTAGATGTTTTTGATAAAAGTACTTCCAACGATACAAAATTTGATGAAAAAGCATACAGAGACAAAGTTCTAAAGAAATTTCAGTATTACTATGATGTCTATAGGATCGTGAGGCTCAAAATGGATGGTAAATTAAGTACAGTTAAACACTTCAATTTGCTTTTAAGCATGTATAAAAACATGAAAAAGGATGAAAAACGATTTGGATTCGAAATAGACTTTGATAAGATGAGACGACTGGTTAACGCGCTTTAGCATTTTTTATTTAAGATTATTATCATCCACCTTGTTTTCATCTTTTGCACTGCCTATTAAATCATCATCCTTAGCCATTAGTTCAGTCTTGTTGGTTCGCTTTAAAATATCATTTAAATATTTCAATACAAATTCATCCTCTTTCCTTGTAGTCTTGCTTTTTATCAATCTAATTTGATATTGCATGATCCATGCCCACACCCAGTTCTGATTTATTAGGGCCTCATTTTCCACAGAATATTGATGCTTTCTGTGCCAGTATCCAATCAACATAGAAACTGGTATATATACCAAGGCAAACAAGATTACAAAAATAGGTAGAGAAATAGCACCGCCAAATACAGGATTTTCTTTTATTGCAAAATTGTATGCTATCAGAATAAAATTAGAAAAAGTTAATACGAAGATTAAATAAATGCTATGACCATTTCTGAAATCTAACCATCTTCTACGGATAAATCGTTGGTTTATCTTTAGGTATCTTGACAATATCTACTATCTATTGATTTCTCTTATTTAGTTGTACTATGCCATTGGAGAAACATTAATTGATAAAAATAAGTGCAAAAATCGCTGATTATCATATAAACCTTTAAAGATACCTCAGTTCGAATAACGACTAATATGCCGTCTAGTCAATATTATCATATCTCAAAACTAATGGAAATGATAATATCATTGGACCCAAAATCGGTTCTGGATATTGGAAGTGGTTTTGGAAAGTTCGGTGTTTTGTGTAGAGAATACTTAGAATTATGGGATGGAAGACAAAAATACGAATTTGAAAGAAGAATTGATTGTGTTGAAGTTTTCCAAAAGTACATTACTCCACTTCACAAATATGTATATGATAATATCTATAACGAAAATATTCTTGACATTGCACCTAGGTTAAATGTTTCCTACGATTTAATACTTTTGATAGATGTACTGGAACATTTTGAGAAAAATGACGGCATTTTGTTACTTAAGACTTTATTGCAGAATCATGGCTGCATTTTAGTAAGTACTCCCAAAATTCCAACGCCCCAACAGGACGCTTTTGGTAACGTGTATGAAACTCACAGATCGGCCTGGTCGATGCAAGAACTCCAAAGTCTAGGATTTTCAGCGTTTATTAGTGACGACGTATCCCTAATCTGTTTGTTATCATCTAACAAAAAAGAAGTTGATTTGTTTAATGAAAGGATCAAGGTTCTCAAAAAACATGGAAAACCACCCATTGAAATAAGGCTTAAAAAAATTGCTCGACATATTCCAGGAGCATCTAGAGCATACAAAAGGCTATTGACAATTAAATCATAATCTCATACAAATGGTCTAACTGGGAACATTTTTTCAAGATTACCTAACATGCAACATATCAAATTGCACATTCGAATGCTGTTTGATTGATTCGTTTAAATTCCTTGCTCAGCTATCAAGTAGAATTAATGAATTCTAGTATTCTAATGATGACCTGTAAATAGAATAAAAAACATAGTTCTTGGCAGACTGAGGATACTAAAATGATTAGTTAGTTTTTCTTACAAATCATCATTTCTGTTGACGGGCTTTCCTTCTGTGAGAGAACTAAAAGAATTTCTACAGGATATAAAGCCGACCCTATTAAAGATCCAAATTTCTCACCTCTACTTACTCCTCTTTTTAACAAGTACCAAAATTTATTTATCAAGACACCATCAGAATCTACAGGAGCATTCATAAGGTAAAACATTGGAGTCCGTTCTATAATTTCAAATCCCGCTCTTTCAAAAGAAGATTTAATTTCCGAAAGTGTTCTTGTAGATTGAAATCTACTCTTTTGAGATTTATTGTGAACAAAATTCTCTGAGAATATTAGGACTCCATTTGGCTTTAGCAAATTATAAATGTTACTTATTGCTTTTTCATATTTTTCGTTATCAACTATGTGAAACAGTACGTCAAATGCACTTACGAAATCAAACTGTTTGGTTATAGGAATGACATTGGAACTAATATCCACTTCCAAGAACTCTCCCATGGGGTATTTGTCTCTAAGGTTTTTGACCGATATACTTGTAATATCACATCCTGTAATGTCTTTAGCCCCTAGTTGCGTCCAAATATCCACATAAAATCCACTCCCAGATCCGATATCAAGAATTGTTGCAGTTTCATATTCATTATTAAGAGATCGTAATTTTTTAGTAACTATATATTTCCTAACTTTGTACATCCATGAATTATAACTTTTTCCTAGTCCTATGTACCCAGTACCATGAAGACCGTAGTTTTCATTGAGTCTTTTTTCCCAGTAATCTTTTATATCAGTGTTACTATCTCTACCCGCGTTATTATTAGTCATTGAGTAGTAAAATGAGTTCTATTTTAAAATAGTTATTAAGGTTTGGCTTTTAATAGTGAACATATTTTCATTTTGCTTGCAAAATATGGAAATTGGTCATCATCGGATTTTACTTATAATTTGGATGGTTGTCATAACATGCTAGCAGAATGTCCCTAAGCATTTTTGTATGCTTCAAAAATATTGCTTTCGTATTTTTCCCATAATAAATTTTCTCTCGCGAATTGATATATTTGTAATCGTCTTTTAAACATACTATCAACGTCATTTGATAGCTCAAGGATCTTCTCCTTCAAATCTAAATAGTCTTTGAAAGCCAAACAATTTTCTCTCAAGGTTTCCATAATGGGAACAAAACTTGAAGAAGTTATAACAAACAGTCCGGCATGTGCATATTCATATGCTTTGTTTGGACTAATAAAAATATGAGACCAATGAGGTTTGAATGGGATGATTCCTACAGAGTGTTTTTGCATCTGCTCATACATTTCCCTTCTTCCAAGATAACCCAAGAAATCCACATTCTGTGTAGATGTATTTTTCCATCCTAACACGGCCAATTTTCCAATCGAATATTTGTCAAAAAGATCTATAAAGCCGTCAATATTCCTATGTATAGATCGAGTATTGCCAGTAGGCTCAACACCAGCATAAACAGATGACAGATCTTCATGATAAATAGGCGCTCTAATCCAATTTACTTCATCAAATATCGGATAATTGGGTACTAAATACACTTTACTTCCAATCTTTTTTAGATCCTCTACAATTGTATTAGAGACTGTTATAGTTGGTGTTGTTGAAACAATTAACTCTTCTTGGCGTGACCATAGGTTCACATAACGTGATTTTAATCTAGTTCGAATTTTATTCTCTAGTCTTTTAGATTTTGTACTCGGTTTTTCATCGACTGTTACTAAGCTGTTTGAATTAATAGATTCGAGTTGTCTTTTAAGGTATACAGACCAATATTCATGGTTGTCATAGACCATCGGATATCCACCTATCTCTTTAGCCATTTTGGCGGAAAATACATTATGGGCATGAATTATATCGGGATTGACCTCTCTGAATACACGTCTCATCTGCTTTTTTAAAGAATGCCAATAAAGGGGAAACTTATTTCTACTTCTGGAATTCCATTCAATTAGATATATTTTTTCAAATACGGACCTATTGGATGGAGAGGACGGTCTTCCGGCAAAGTAAACATCATGACCCGCCTTCTTTGAACTTAAAGCAGCTTTCTCAATCCTCCAGTCGGGCAGAGAACTATCTGATAAATGTAAGATCTTTAACCCCAATCAAATGAGTTTATTGTGAGAAATTTTATAAGTGTTCTTAACTCAGGTTATTTTCCTATCATGTCCAAAGATAAAGATTCTTAAGAATGTAATTAGTTACGAATACTCTTACTTGAATATCCTTCATATCTGGGATCAATCTGGCGTTGCCTGTATTTTATCTAAATATCAAATTAAGTTGGGTCATCAATCTGTAGTTTTGCGTAGATCTAATTATGACCCTTATGGTATTTACAAATTCTATGATAATTTGGTTGAGTTTGCCGAAGAAAAGGATTTTTTTGAATTGTGTTTAGCTCGAGCAAAGAATGCTGATATAATACATATCCACAGTAGAGCTGACGTTTTACTATATCTTAGAAAAAAACTAGGCGACAATTTTAAGGTCATAATGCACTTTCATGGATCTGATTTACGTGGCATTGATCAAAAATATCGTAGTTTAAAATTAACTTCAATACCTAAAGCCATGTTTAAGCGATATACCGCGAATAAGATTAGGAAAAGAAATAATCTGGAGGCAATACGAACTGCAGATAGTATATTAGTATCCACACCGGATCTCCTCAGTAAAATTCTGGGAGCCACGCCAATATTGTTGAATAATCCTGTAGACCAAGAACATTTTTGTAAAAAACAAGGTGGTAGGTTCGATTCAAACAAACGATACTTTACTTTTAAAACTGAAGCCACATCGGATATTGAATGGATTATTAAATTTTGTAAGAAAAACGGAATCGATAACGTAGAGATTGTAGACAGGATAAATAATCCTATCCTGTATGCCGAAATGCCAAAATTCCTGCATCAGTATGATATTTATGTGGATGTACGTTTCGTAAACAATACTTTACTTGAAAATTTCAGCAAGACTGCGTTAGAGTCGCTTTCATGTGGATTAGAAGTTATAGATTTTCAAATGAAGAAGTGGTCCAAACTTCCAGTTGATAACGAACCTATGAACGCCGCTAATAAAGTCTTAAAAATATATGAAGAGGTTATGTAATGATCAATCACCTAAACAAGCAATCAATTTGCTGATGAAAAATGAGGGTATTACATTTATCAGATAGTTCTCTGCCCGACTGGAGGATTGAGAAAGCTGCTTTAAGTTCAAAGAAGGCAGGTCATGATGTTTACTTTGCAGGACTAACACCACATTTAAAATACAAGAGAGATATATTTCTTAGAACTTTTTCACTTAATTGGAATCCCAAATCCAGATACAGGTTACCATATGAATGGCATTCTTTAAAAAAGCAGATGAGACGTGTATTCAGAGAGGTCAATCCCGATATAATTCATGCCCATAATGTATTTTCCGCCAAAATGGCTAAAGAGATAGGTGGATATCCGATGGTCTATGACAACCATGAATATTGGTCAAAATTTGTCATATATCAATACGAAAATAGCGAATATACTTTCAAAGACAAAAATAATATAGAAAAGATAAAAAGAAATATTACTACATTTGGAAATACATTAAGATCTCGCAAGCGGAAGATGTGGATAAAATGGGAGCTAGATATTGTTTCGGACGTGCCTACGTTAGTACCTTCGAATTCAATAAGGCTAGAATTATCAAATATTTCAAGAGACGTATACGTTGTCCCAAATTTCCCATTAGAGAATGAATTTGAAGCTATAGTCGAACCTCCTTATCACGAAAAGATCTCTTCTGTTTATGCAGGAACTCCAGCTTTTAGAGGATATGAAACACCAATTAAGAACATAGACGGATTTATTGATTTATTTAACAATAATTCAATCGGGCAGTTAAATATCATCGGTTGGAATTCCAACGATACTGAGTTTGTAAAGTATCATGGATACTTAGACAGAGAGCAAATGTTTACTGAAATGTCCCGTAACAGTTTAGGATTCATTCCATGGAAAAAACATCCATTTCATCCATATTGCAGCCCAAATAAAGCATATGAATATGCACATGCAGGGTTAGTCGTTTTTTGTACCAATTCCATTCAGCCAATCTTTGAAGAGCTAAAAGAAAATGTCGTTGGGTTTGACAATTATGAAACAATGATTCCAAAGATAAAAGAGTTAATTACAGCACCTGAGATAGTCTACAAAAAACAACTACAGACATTTCATTTTGCACATGAAAATCTTGTGTGGGAGAAACATGAGAACAAGATTTTTGAAGCTTATGATAAAGCATAACAAGACAATTAACCAATCCAAGATGCAAAGAATACACATAGTCAAAGCATTTGATGCACAAAAACTTATATTTCAACTTTTTTTTTTAATTTTATGGGGACCTACTTTGCAATCGTAACTTGCAGGAATTCCGAATTGACCATTGAAAAAGCAATTTACTCACTTCATAATCAATCAGTAAAACCTCAATATATAATTACGATTGATGATGGGTCAACAGACCAAACTCCACGAATTTTAGATCATTTAAAAACTGAAATCAAAAATTTATTTATAATAACCAATCCTGATCTGGGATACGACGTTACACGCATAGTCAAAAATTGGAACAAAGCACTTCGGTTTTTGGTTGACAATCAACTTGATGTAACAGATTATCATATGATTGCTACTGATGACACAATTTACGAAACTGATTATGCTAAAAAGATTATTTCCATAATGGATAACAATCCTGATTTAGCTATAGCCTCGGGTTCTTATAGCAATTACAGATATGAAAAACCACATGGGGCCGGCAGATTCGTTCGCAATTCCTTTTTTAGGAAGGTACATGAATACTATCCAGAAAAAATGGGGTATGAATCGGTTGTCTTGATTACTGCTCAAAAAAATGGTATGAATTACGCAATTGTAAGGGATGCGATATTTGAGCATACACGACAATTAGGTCAGGATCACCATTTCTATGAATTTGGAGCCAGTATGAGAACTCTTGGGTATCACCCTATTTTTGCATTAGGACGTTTTGCTAATTACTTTATTAGTGGAAAGCCGATCGGAAGATTAGGAGCAATTTACATGTTCTACCATTATATTTTCTATAAACCGAAAAATACAGGGTATGATAGCATGTATCCAATCGACATTAGGCTTTATTTACGCAAGAAACAATTGGAAAGAATAAAATCCCTTTTTAGATTCAGAAACAAATAGGGCTTCAGAACCTCAGATATAGACAAACTATTTATTACAAATCATGTTGCTCGCATTATAGATATTCAATTTACCAAAACGGTGTAACACAATTTTTGGATTCTTTTCAAAATGCTGTTGATCCACATCTATCAAGTATATTGGAGATTTAGCCAGATGGCTTTGCGTATCTCGAACACAAAGGAGATTTTGAGTGTTTTCCAAATAGCTAGTTGAATTGGGTGGGTTTGCTAGGTCTGAAGATTTAGGAATAATATTTTCTAAAATAGCTTCTGAATAGAGATATTTATGAGATGGGTTCAGGAATAATTGAAACCATCCACGCCAATGAATTGTTCCAATTACATAAGAGTCTTCTGGAGTTTGTTCGTTAAGCCATTGGATAATGTTAATCACATCACGATTTTGAGGAATTTCCATGGAATTCATAGACATTGAAAGAGGAAATACAAAACCAGTATAACTGTTAAAGTATGAAGGCAAATTGGTAATAACTCCATTGGGTGCAACTAAGAAACCAATCCCATATAGAATGAACCCAATCATACACCCATAGTATAAAAGTTGTCTGTTCTGGTTATGCCTAAAATATCCAGGCAACAAATACAACCCATATGCTGCAAATACTGAAATAAACATGCTGGATAATATAATCCAGCGTTCCGGAACCAAGTATTCATAATTAGGAACCACCAACCAAATAAATGAAAAAGATATGGAAATTAGTAATGGTATTATCAAATATGTTAATCTCTTAACTTGGTCGACAAACCCTATCACAAAAAAAGGTATCAGAACACCATTAAGAGTGACGAATAAAACAGCAAGATCTATTTCAGGGATAGAGTTTTTACCATAATCAGAATTGAAAAGTGTCTGAACAATATCCGATTGCATAGATAGGAATGTAACATTATCTTCTGATATTGCATAGAAAACAAAAAGAACTATAAATAAAAGATTAATTATAAATAAATAACGATACCTCCTAATTAATGCAAAAATCAATGAAGAAATTATCAAAAGTATTGCATACATCCTATCTGTGAAGACAGATAATAAAGACAAAACTAATATCAAGAAATAGAGTTTTACCCTACTTGTTACTGATCTATTTTTCCTATAAGAATACCCAATTATTAAAACGGTAACGTTGAACAGAATAATTGAAAGGATATCTCTGTGAAGATCCCAAGAAATGCGCAACAAACTTAGTTGTAATAGCAAGAAAACACATGACCAGATGCTATAGTACGGTGGCATTCGAAACGTCTTGCTGAATAAAAATAAGAAGGAAACACCCAGGGCTCCGTACATCAAAGTGTTTATAATATTAAAGGCCAAATAAGGATCAAGCCAAAAAGTGTTTGACAGGAAATATACTACTAGGAGGTAGATAGGAAATAGAGTATTCCAATCATAACCATTGCTATGGAATTGATAGATGAGAGGCAAATAGTAATTAATGGAATCGTAGCCTATAGGATAAGGAAAATTGATTATAATTGGTAAAGCTCTCACTGAACATCCAAGGATAAAAACAATGATTGAAGCGAGGATGATCGAGTTTTTCAATTACCAATCATACCAAACGCTCGTACAACCTAGATAAGAACTAAGCGTATTTCTTTTCCATATTCATATATTTGTCAAGTTGTACTAATTCATTGAATTCTTTAAACTGCATCATAGTATTAACCACGCTTTTAGTAGTTCCAGATTGTTTTAGTGTCTTAAATGTATTATATATACCAAAAGTGGATGAATAGAGACCAGAAAGTGGGAAAAGTGCTATGCAAAATCCTAACTCCTTTAATTCTGCCGCCGGCAAATTTGGAGTAACCCCTTCCTCAATCATGTTTGCTACCAAAGGTGCGTGTATCTGATTTGCAATCTTTTTCATATCTTCAATGGAGCGTGGAGCTTCCACAAAAACAATATCTGCCCCTATTTCCCTATATAATTTACCTCGTCTAATAGCTTCATCAAGACCCAATGGTGCTGCAGCATCGGTCCTCGCCACTATTTTGAATTCATGATTATCACCTTTAGCGTCAATTGCAGATTTTAGTTTTTGAACATATTCATCTGAGCTTATGACATCCTTACCCGACATGTGACCACATCTTTTGGGCCAAACTTGATCTTCCAAAAAAATTCCAGAAACACCTATTTTTTGCAAATCCTCGACCAACTTAAAAACAGTCAACGGATTCCCATACCCAGTATCAACATCAACTATTAATGGAATACTAACTGCACGTGTTATGCGTCTGGCAGTTTCCAATGTTTCTGAGATACTCAAAAAACCAAAATCTGGTAACGCAAGCATAGATGCAGATGTACCATATCCAGTTTGGAAAATAGCTTCAAACCCCACATGTTCCGCGATTTTTGCTGTTAATGCATCATATACACCAGGCATTACAAGGATGTCTCCCTGCCTACTAAGAATTTCATTTAATGACAAATACTAATTCTAAAATTTTGTTCTTAATATAATTTTATATTTTGTCAGTTTGTGCAGTTGTGAGGAAGCAATCCAAGGTAAAGAACGAATACATTATCAAGATCAATCAATCCCTGATTTTCATTTAATCATTAATATTATTTAAATTAAGATATACCATCTTTAAAATATCTTCCGCAACTTGTTCCTTCTTCTGAGTTGGGAAATCATAAAAATTTCTATCTTTATCGATAATAATAACTTTATTATTTTCAGATCCAATCACGTTGTGCTTTGGACCTACATCGTTGGCAACAATAAAATCTGCCTGACACTTTAGAAGTTTTGAGTACGATATAGTAATTAACTGTCTAAGACTTAAAGAATATTCAGCTTTAAAGGCTACAAGAAATACTTTATCTTGAATTTGTTTTACTTTGTCTACTATCTTAATAGTCGGTATCAATTTTAATGTAAGGTTTTCATTTTCAGTTGAAATTTTTGTATCAGAAACTATTTGGGGTTTAAAATCTGAAACGGCAGCAGATAAAATTACTACATCATATTTAGATTTATATAGTTCCTGGGACATAGCATCTGCCATTTGATCTGTGGTCTTTACTTCTATCATTCGCTGTGAAAACTTTCTCAGATGTTTGTATATAGACTGATCTATTTGGGTAATCCCTTTTAAGATAGTAACATCCAATCCGAATCGAGTAGCAGCCTTAATCAAGGAAAAACCCATTTTTCCAGAGCTTGTATTTGAAATTAATCTTATCGGATCGATATACTCTATCGTGCTGCCTAAAGATATTAAAATTTTCTTACCCTTAAAGAACGATCTTAACTCTATGTCATTTATTTCAGTTATTGAATCAAGTGACTGTTTGCAAAAAAATTGATTATTTTTGTTCCAATTAAATACCTTGCCAGTATCCCGATTTTGGGGTTGACGGATGTGAAATACTTTTTCCATTGAATGCCTAAAAACTTCTTCAACTGAGGACACCTTGGCCTTATCTTCCTTAATAACAGGAGGAGTGAAAATAACTCCCATTTGCTCTAATTTGTTGATATTACTTTTGATGATTGGATTATAATACATAGCTTCGTGCATGGCAGGTGAAATAATAATTGGAATTTTTGAACCTAAAGCTATGGACAACACAGATGTTACGGAGGTATCATCTATTCCATTTGCAAATTTACCAATGGTGTTGGCCGTACAAGGATATACGATTACAAGGTCTGAATTATTGTAATTTGCAAGCCTCACATGTTCTAGCTCACCAGAAAGATGAGTAGTTACTGGATTACCACTAGCCCAAACGAAATATTCCTTGCCAATAAATTTTTCAACTGCCTTGGAAATAACTACAAAAACCTCTGCGCCATGTCTGATAAACAGCCTTATTAGATCAATACTTTTAAAACAAGCCACACTAGCTGTTATACATATAACTATTTTTTTTCTGATTAGTTCAGAGCCATACGTACCTTTTATGTCCTTTGATGGATGATTATTTGATTGAAATCTATTAGCAAGTATGCCTTTATCTGAAGAATCTGAGGGTAAAGACGCCATGACCTTTACCCTCAAAGTGTCTGATTATCCAAGTTAGATTTTGTTTTTGTCTCTAGAAACTCCCTGAATTTCTTTAGTTCACTATCAGGTATTGAAAAAGAATGTTCTTCGCTTGGGAAAGTTTTTGAAGCTACATCTGATTTAAAGTTCTTGACCGCGATCAAATTAAGTTCATATGCATCTAAATATCTTTTTACAAATTTGGGTTTAAACTTGTCAAACATCCCAACCAGATCATAGTAAACAAGAACCTGACCATCACAACCACTTCCTGATCCGATACCTATAGTAGGAATATTAATTGACTTGCTAATCAATTCCGCCACTTGTTTGGTAACTAACTCAAGCACAATACTAAAAACCCCAGCGCGTTCTAATTCGATAGCTTGATCATACAAGGCTACGGCAGACTCTTTAGTTTTGCCCTGAACTCCATATCCTTCCCATAATACGGTTGTCTGAGGCTGTAACCCTATATGCCCCATTACAGGTATTCCGTAATCACTCATTTTGCGGACTAATGGTACTACTTCTAGTCCACCTTCTATCTTTACAGCATGACAGCCTAATTTAATGAACTTAATAGCATTAGTTAATGCCAAGCTAGAATTCACTTGATATGATCCAAACGGCATGTCAGCTACTATTAAACAATTTTTTGCTCCATTAACCACACCTTTACAGAAAACCACCATCTCATCCATAGTAACTGGCATGGTACTCGAATATCCCAATGAAACCATTCCAGCACTATCGCCAACCAACACAATATCGATTTGACAATCATTACAAATTTTAGCAGTAAACAAATCGTAAGCTGTGAGAACCACTATTTTCTCATTTTTCTTTTTCTTTTGCTGTATTTCATTAATATTAGGAATCAATTATAGCCACTTGACCTAATATACTGCTCTAAATGAACAGTTCTTGAATCTAAAAATTTTGTTGTCACCTAGATACAGCACCAACTCTCATTAGATCTAACGCTTGGGACAAGGCTCGTTTGTTATCAAAACCATCGATTAATTCTCGCAATTGATCATAGTTTGAATTCTGTTTATGAAATTTGATCCTCTCTAGTAGTAAAGGGATTGCTCTGACGATGTTATCTATAATCGTTATATCCGATACTTGTGAAGTTCTAGACAACGGATTCAAGTCTATAGTAATGACTTTTTTATTCATTTTTTTTAGAGCCATGGTCCTATCACCATCCTCAAGTGGAACAAAAACAGTATCAGCTTGGAAAATCCCACGAGAATCAACAAATCTACGATTACTTTCTAGTTCTGGGATTTTAACCAAATTACTAGGATCCGTCCCTAACATTTTTGTCAAACCATGCTTTCTAAGCATGTTTGTTATATTCTGCTCTCGCTCTCTTGTATAATAAAATAAATTAATCTCTACAGCAGAATGTTCAATCACAGAATTTAAGGAAGAGATAATGTCACCGCACAAAGCAGCAACATTTCCATTAATAGAAAACACAGGATAACTTGCAATCAATAGCTGGGATGCAGCTGCATCAATAGCACGGAGTGCGAAATCTTGAGTCTGTTCCCCTATTAAGTAATCAAAACACTCCCCTCTTCCATGTGCGATTAAACCTTCGGCTGCAACAACTCCATCTTTGAAACCAGTTACAATCTTCTCTCGCCCCATCAATGACGCATACCTTGGATGAGATGGAGGTATAACCAATTCCCTATTCATCTTAAACAGAATCCCCCAACAATCTCGCTCCCAAATTATCTATCCTACAAACCATCAACTTACCTGGATGTTCTTTTAAAATTTCACAAACTGTCTTAAGGGATTCACTCTTTACAAGGGTAAATAAAGTATGTCCAAATAGAGCGACACTTGAAACTATACCCTCCGATTTAAGCTGATTTAGCGGTTTGTGGCATCGTTCAGTGGTTATTCCAAATTCCGAAGCGAAATCATGTGATAGTTCCAAAAAATTTTTTACTGTATTATTTTTTTCCAAAATTTTTGTCATTTGATTTCCTAGAAAGTTCATTGATCTTCTTTTTATTAGACTAAATTTGTCACTGAGGTAAAAGGCAGTGTCAATTGGTTCAATGCATAATATTACAACAAACCAATCTTTTGGTAACTCGGTCTTTATCACCCGCCCAATTCCAGGACCACCGATGTCTACCCTAATTTCAAGGCCACCTACAAATTCTGATATTACAGTTCCTCGTCCAGTATTACAGCAAATATCAGCTTCATGGGCTATTTGTGCAGCCTGTATTTCGCTAAATTGTGTTCCTAATGCATCATTTAGTGCATAGGATAAACTAAGTGCTGCGGAACCACTAGATCCTAACCCGAACCCGATAGGTAGATCCGAAACATGATCAACAGACAAGAATACAGGTTTTCTTACTATGTTCAAGTAATATTCTGTAACATACTTTGATACTTTCAAATCGTAATCTGAAAAGCCATTCAACTTAATTTCATATTTTTTTTCAGCAGAGGAAAAAACTCGTACGTTAGAAGTAATTCCACGGTCTATACTAAATCCCGCACCCAACGAGCCTTGAAATTTTGAATCCTGATGGCCTAGGGAATCTTCAGGACTTGAATAAAAGCCAGTAATATGACCAGGGCTATAAGCCTTTGAGACGGCTATGGGAATTTGAGAAACTATGACCACTATACTTCCAATTCATAACAATGCAAATATAAAAATATAGTATAATTTATTTATATTGATATAAATAAATTATGACAATTTATACTAGAATAGTACAACAGATAGGCAGTAGTATATTGATTTCATTACCAATAGAATGGGTAAAAAAAAATTCGATCATTAAAGGTAAAAGTATAATCATAGAGACTAATATTGATAACACAATTTCCATATACAACAATTATCAAGAGGAAGAAATTAAGATTGTATTCGAATGGGATAAAGAGCCAAATACAATCAATTATTCAAATAAAGAGAGCGATCCGAAGGAAAACAATGACAAAGTCACAAAGAGTATTTTGAATAAGATATTTGGAGCTTATCTTTTAGGCTATAACAGGATCAATGTACATTCAAAAGTACAGATTTCATACGAAAACAGCGAAGCCATCAAGAAGGCAACTCGGAAACTTATTGGTTTGGAGATAGTAGATGAAAATAGTTTTGATATTTGTTTTCAGTTTCTTTTGGACGCCAAAACTCTAAATATTGGCAAAATTCTTGCAATGATGAATTCAATTATTCAAGGAATGTTCAGAGAAACCATTCATTCTCTTAGTGGAGAACTTAGCAATGATTTAGCAAAAAAGATTGCAAGTAGAGATGATGAAATTGACCGGCAATATTTCCTCCTAGTTCGAATAATTAGGACGGCGATAATGAACAAGAGACTTGCTAGTAGCATGAATCTAACCAACATTGATATGCTAGACTACAGAATTGCGGCAAATTTTCTCGAAACTGCGGGTGACTTGATTGCAGAACTTGTTACCTATCTAAATGAATTAAAGGAAGTTAAACAAGTAGCAATGTTGATAAAGAAAATTGGGGATTCTTTGAGTGAAATGCAATATTACTCAGTAGAGGCCTTCATAAGTACTAGTAGAGATAAGGCCTTCAAGGTTATAGAGAATTATGAAGATTTCAAAAACACCATTGCCCAACTGAAGAAAAATATAACTTCCAATCACGATGCACAGAATGATGAAACGTTTTCCATTGCACTTATAAACAGTATCTCGTGTCTTGATAAAATAGCTAAATGTTGGATAGACATTTCAGATCTGGCCAAGCCCACATATATCTTAAAATAAAGAAGGCATGACAAATTAAAAGAGATTTTGTATTATTCTCATCATCACGATGTGTCTATCGTTCTATTTTGCCGGCAATAAAATCAATGAAATTAGACTTTGCAGAGGAATAGGACATTTGAACAGGAGGGTGTTTAAAGCAATATGCAGAAATACTCTCCAGTGGACCCGATACACCTCTATCCAACGCCACCTTAGCTCCTCTGATTGCATCTATCATTACCCCCGAACTATTATAAGCATCAGGTACCCTTAGTTTTAAGTCAAGTTCCAAAGGAACCTTACCAAAAAATCTTCCTTTCATATATATATAGCAGACCTTATCATTCTGAAGAAAATTTACATAATCCGAAGGACCTATTCTCATCGGGACATCATATGGAACCATCGCTTGAACTGCAGAAGTTTTACTGACCCTTTTATCTTCCAGTCTATCCTCATCTAGCATGTTGTAAAAGTCCATATCACCTCCAATATTTAGCTGATAAGTTTCGTCTATGGCTACACCCCTATCTACCCATAACTTTGCCAAGGTCTTGTGCACAACAGTTGCTCCAAGCTGACTCATCACATCATCTCCCGCACAAGGGAGACCTTTGTTGGTAAATTTTTGCTGCCATTTTGAGTCCGAAGAGATAAAAACTGGAATTGCATTAATAAAGCAAACTCCGGCCTCCAGACATTTATCAGCATAATATCTACTTCCCTCTCTACTTCCAACAGGTAAATAGTTAATCAAAATGTCGGCTTTGGTATCCTTTAGAACGCTTTGGACATCTACCTCAATGCTGTCTGCAATTTTAACTATTTCGGAAAAGTGGTTTCCAGCGCCATCAAGCACGTTGCCCTTTTGTACTTTAACATCAAAGGATGGTACATCTGTGATTTGCAATGCATTATTTGGAGGAGAAAAAATAGCTTCTGATAAATCTTTACCTACTTTTGTTTCAGCTATGTCAAAGGCAGCAACAAAGTTAATATCACTTGGTTCATATCCTCCAAGATTATAAGAAGTAAGTCCAATAGAATCCTTTTGAGATGAGTTGGAGTTGTAATACTGAATTCCTTGAATAAGAGCAGAAGCACAATTTCCTACCCCTGCAATTGCGACATTGATTTTTTTACCCATGGTTACGATCTCTATCATATACAATTTTAATATAAATTTTACAAAGTCAATTGAAATAGAGTTAAATCCTAGCACAATAAAGTTAAAGGTTTCAAATAATTGGTCTTATCAAGATAAATCATATGTCCTTTACCAAGCAATACTTATCAAAGATGGCCATGAGTCCTCAAAGATATGGTGATCAAACTAAAGTTATAAAGATATGAAAATGTATTTTAATTTAACAAATAATGAAATTCTCAATAATAGCCTATTTTTCTAACAAGCTATTTAATGACATGGAAACCCAGAAGCATGTCTAATATCATGAGTAAATTCATGCAACCACATAGAATCGAATGCGTCATTGCCCTGAACCATGCTAAAAAGTTGACCTTGATCATATCCTACAATGTAAATACTAAAAATTGCGATTATTGCAAGTACTGCTATTGCTAATTTTGGTGATTTTTCGGTATTGACAGTCCGAAGTTTAGAATAGCTGCTCATATTTTTACCTACGGGTCTTATTATATAAACCATCGCCCAAAAATAAAGACGAGAGAAAATAAATTTCTGAAGATGTATATTTATGTCATCTAAGATTGTCAGATTCAAAAGAGATTAATACCTCAGTTATTTCAAATTCAATATGACAATGTCTTGTTTAAGATGTGGCAACTTGATGATATGGATAAATGGTTCCATTAGTCATAGGCATGACATCAATTATTATGAATGCAAACATTGTAATATCAAAGTGGTCAAATATCCAGACGATCAAGTATTTGAGGTAGAAGAGGATCAAAACACTTGACTCGAAGTATGTAGGATTTATAAATAAATCTTAAAGACAGGACTTGATTTCAACGAGTTACTCAAAAAAAAGGAAAAACACCATTTTAGAATGAAGAAGAAAAGTAATATCAATATTTGGTGCTAAACATATATAGAGAAGTAAATTCTATGGCTCCCAAATTAATGTTAGTCTTTTTATCGATTTTCTTTTGTTGTATGATTTTTAGTCAATGGTCATGGAACATGACAGGTTACGCTCAAGAACAGGGAAAAATTAATTCCCTTTCAAGTACAATAGTCAATTTACAGCTTAGAGATATCCAAGTTGGAGAAAGTCCAACTGGACTAATTTACGTCAAGGGAACAGCAATAAACAACTCCACATTCGATACAAGAGATGTAAAGGTACTGGTAGAGTTATTTGACTTAAATAACTCCACCGTCTCCGAAACAAGCAGGTTCATTACCCCAGCTTCTTCAACTTTCAAACCAGGGTATGAAAGAGATTTTTATTTTTTTGTTAGTGCAAATAACGTGGACCATTATAAAATTACCGCTGAAGGTGAAAAAACCCCCTAGAAAGTTATAAGCAGTATTGTTAATAATCTAAAGTCTGACATAACAATATAAAAGAGTCTGATTTCATTTCAGTACGAAGTATATATTCAAAAGGAATTCATCAGTGCATTTTTAATATAATAGATAACCCTTTCTATCTGTAGATAAAGAGCCAAAAGTAAACTATTCAGAAAAAAAATTAAAAAATAACTTCGAACAATCTCAATAACAATTCGACTCGCCCCGGTCAGAATTTATATTCTTTTGGCCGATGTCATATAAGATGAAATTTAAGAGATGTGTATTCCATAACTATTATCTTTTTGTTTATTCCTCTTCCTCTAACTTCTCTCTTTGTTCATTTTCTTCGTTTTCATGCTGCCCTATTATTTCCTCAAGGTCTTCGTCTGTTTCAGAAAAAAGCACATTTTGATAGAATGAAAGCCAATATTTAAGTAGTTAAATCATGACTAAGATCCACGTTGTAGGACGATTTCTTCGCAAACTGGAAATTATTCACTCATGGAAACAGCATAAATTATACTACAATAAAGAATATTTATTATAATATGCTCAATGTTTCGGTTTAAAAAAACAACCAAAAGAAATGGTTCGGACTTTAAACGGCTGAAAATATATGTCCTTTTATCTTTATTTCCTTACCTTTTGGTTTGGTTTCTGTTTATTTAGCAAATACAACTTCAAGTATTCCATTGATACAAGTTAATTCTGCATAATTAAAATCATCATAAGACGGTAATTCTAAAGTCTTAATATTTTCGGATTGAAACAGTAGTTTTAATTTCAATCACATTTTCGTTAGCGTTAATCTTGATGTATTCTTTCTTTGCTCCGGGAAGTTCTAGAATAATTCTGACTTCCCTATCGATAGTCATAATAACTGCCAAAGACTCTTTCTGAAGTTATTTTGGGCCTTTTTTGTGTTTCTTTCCATCTTGTGCTGATTTCTCCTTGCAAATGTTTTTACATTTGCAAATTCCCTTACCTTAGGTCTGGGATTATGACTTAATAACAACGAGTATTAGTACTGCAAGGGCCAAATTCTTGTACATTTTTTCCATCTTTTGCTATTCTTTGACTAATTCATTTGATCTGTTGGTTTCCAGGTCAGTAAAGAAGCCAAATAATCTACCAATTTCTTCACCTATATCAGTAAATGAAAAAAATATCCATTAAATAGGCTCATTCGCACTTATCTATATGAATGTTGAAAAATCCTCTGGACAATTAACCAAGAAATCAATCTCTTTTACTCATTTTTTATTAAAAAGTGTAATAAATATTACATTGTATAGGTTTTACTAATAGAACCAAGATACTGATATTATTTTTTAATTTATTATAATTTTTTGTAATTTATTATGAAGAGATTAAATTTTAGTGTCTGTGGAACAAGTCAAATATATTGTTACAGTTGGATTTGTCCACATAATTAATAGAATCTTTAACGTATCGAATCAGAAATTTCTTAAACAATTACATTTATTTATATAATATATATATTTATTTTTATTGTGGCCATAGAAATAACTCAAATTTTACAAGATTTTGCGACTATCATGATAATCGCAGCTATTATGACAATTATTTCATATAAACTAAAGCAACCTTTAATTCTTGGCTATATTGGAGCAGGCATAATAATAGGGCCGCATACCCCCCCATTTAGTTTTATCAGCAATATTGAGGTGCTGAACCTGTTTGCAGAGATTGGGATCATATTGCTTTTATTTACCGTTGGAATGGAATTCCCAATTCGTAATTTAAAAAAGATTGGAAAAAGGGCAACAGTAATAACAATTGCAGAGCAGATAGGAACGTTGATTGCAGGGTTTTATGCTGGTCAAGCTCTTGGCTTTTCATTTTATGACAGTATCTTTATGGCAGTAGCACTTTCGGTATCTAGTACTGTAGTAATAATGAAAGTGTTAGAGGAGTTGAAGATCTTAAGAGACGAAGCCTCAAACCTTACTTTGGGTATTTTGATAATTGAGGACATCATAATCTTATCAATATTCGCCCTGCTACATTCCACAACTGTAACAGGGAATATCTCGATAATGGAGATTATTGTTCCTATCGCAATTTCGATAGCATTCATTGCAGGAGTTCTAATTATAGGATCGAGGACTATTCCGCGTCTAGTAGATTTTGTGGCAAGAACTAATCAAAGCGATGTACTTGTGGTTGCAGTACTTGGATTGGCTTTTGGATTTGCATACCTTTCAAATTTACTAGGAATTTCTGTGGCAGTAGGTGCATTTTTTGCAGGGGTACTAATTGCAGAGTCTAAATCCCATGCAGTAACAAGTATTCTGACTACCCCCATTAGAGACATGTTTGTTGCATTATTCTTTGTATCAGTTGGAGCTTTAATGGACATAAATCTAATACCTGTTTTCATAGTACCAGCACTACTTCTTGTGGGAATTACATCAGTGGTAAAATTCGCAATTGTGTATTTGACTGCAAGGTATCAGGGATTTAATATGATAACATCAATACAAACTGGAATTAGTTTGTCATCTTCAAGAGGGGGTGAAATGTCTATAATTGTTGCTAAAGGGGGAATAGATATAGGCGTGGTAAGTTCGTTTATACTCCCAATCGTGGGAACTATTACTTTGATTTCTACCTTTCTAGCCCCTTATCTGATTAGGTTAGGTCTAAGATTAGCAGATAAAGATAATAAAGAAAACATGGAAACACAAAGAAAGGATTCAGAGTCCAAATCAGAAGGAACAGAATAGAATGAATATCAATGATGAAATTCCTAGTGAAGTATTCTTTTTAAACCATAAAAATTACGAAATTCATCATCCAATCTAATTGTCAAACAAGAATTTTTGACCTTCCAAAAACACCGACAATTGCCTTGAAACATCGTGACAAAAAATTTCTATCAACTCAAATTCAACAGAATTCAACTTTTTTTTGCTGAACATGGCTAATACTCCTATTGACCTGTTCTGAAAAATTAAAGGAAAGCCTGCAAAAGATTTTAGATTTAGTTCTTTAGCCCATTTTGGATATTTTATCCTAGGATCATTCACTAGGTCGTTTGAAATTGCAGGTTTTTTACTCCTCAATACATATCCTATCTTACTAGAATAAATAGAAACTTTGGAGAACTCCCCATGACAATTAGTATAAATTCCGGCACTACTTTTTAGTATCAGATAATCATTCTCATCATTTAGGATCCAAATTCTTGCAAAAGCAGCATCAAAATATTTTACCAAGCTATCAACAACCAATTCAAATTTTTTACTAATGTTTTCTTCCTTGTTCAAAGAATTCAATATTTTGTGAATTGTTATTTTTCTATTCACAAGGTCGCTATCATCAAACGACAGGTTGGGATTAAATTTAAAGATACGTGAATCAAAAGTTCTAAAGTCAGCAATCAAATCGGAGAATTGATAAATGAAATTATCAATCTCTAAATCGAACTGAACTATTGAATCAAATATGAAATGACAGACAAAGTCATAATCTCCGTGAATTCTGCAAGCATAAATACAAAATGCAGACTCATTTAAGTATGTCATTAGCCTATCAAGCAGACTTACACTGTCTTTTATGATTCTAAACTTAATTAATATTAATTTTTGAATTTTTTCACTAGTGTGGGCAGGGTTCAATATTGTAGAATACCCCATAATGATACCATCCCTTTCTAATTTCTTAATTCTGTATCTAACAGCACGTTCAGTAATGTTATAATCTAGATCATGAAGTAATCGAGTTATTTCTATTGATGATATCCGAGCATTTTTTCCCAGACTACTGAGAATGATCTTTTCTATCTCATCAATCATATGATCAAAGCTGACATGTAGAATTATAAACTATTTCCGGAACGGAAGGGAATGAATTAGAACATATAACAGATAAATTCAAACCATTTCCAAAATGGAAGACTATAGTGAAATATTTTTTCCGTGCAAATTATCTAATTTTAGATCCAATATACCTTATGGATTATTTTGAAATAGATAGAGTAATTGAGGATTTGGCTAGGTCTGTAGCCGCACCTTGTGCTACCACCTGGTTTAAGATATCAGGCGTCAAGAACCCAACTATTGGAGATTATCGAGGTAAGGTAATCGAATTTATGAATAACTTTAGACAGATGATCCGCGAGAGTTATCCTGAAATAGAGAGAAAAGAAGGATTAAAAGACTATATCTACAAA
The DNA here is from genome assembly GCF_008389435.1 of Candidatus Nitrosocosmicus agrestis. Lineage (GTDB taxonomy): Archaea > Thermoproteota > Nitrososphaeria > Nitrososphaerales > Nitrososphaeraceae > Nitrosocosmicus > Nitrosocosmicus agrestis. Next base: position 27,563 of record NZ_VUYS01000032.1, read on the forward strand.
GGATTAGACAAAGCCATAAGAGAGGTTAATACAGGTAATAACAAGGAAGTAGAAAGAAGGTACAGGTATTATACCCAATATAACTAGGTCGAATAATCTTGGCTGACTTGCAATCCATTATCATCCCGGGAATATTGATTGGATTAATTGGAGGAATTATATTATTCTTGGCTGCATATAGTTATTATCCAGAAAAGCATCTCAATGTCAATATTAATGGCAAGTGTTTTGAATTTATGGATTCGGCATTTTCGGATTATGAAAATTTAGAATATGAAAATGAAATTTTAACTAAAGCGCTTCAAACAAAAGCAATAGGCGAGTCCACAAATATGGTTCCGGTAAGTTATATTGGATCTGAGTTACAAGTAGACAAATTCATTCAAGAATATCCTATAGAAGTTACCAACTATTATAAACAACAAGGCTCCAATTTAGTAGCTGATAAAATAGTCATTAAAGGTAAAATGAAAAATTCGGATATAGTCGCATATCTAGAAGATATTAGTAAAGACAAAGAAAATGTGATGAGTAGAGAGAGCCTTCATAATTTCGGAATATTACCAAATAAATACATCTCAAGTCAAGAAGGTATTGAAATTAGTAAAACGACTGACAAGTTCATGGAATATGGATTAAGGGCTATAAGCACAAATGACAACGGGGTGAATAAAGCAGAATGTAGAACAAAGATTGTCTATGGTGACACAATTTAAAAAAGTGATAATTGGAAGAGAGAATTAATTAAGTGTTACAAAAAATATTTTTATCAATTAACATCCTTCCATGCATCTTCAAGGGTAATCAAATCATTAAATAGGACAAGCCGATCTTTTTGCTCAAATCTAGTCTTCCTATAATTTAGTAAGATTAGAAATGAGTTTTTTAAAAAATATCAGATTCACGTCCAACTATATTTGGGTATGAATTAATTTTTTTGCAGGACTATTACCAATTATTTTAATAGATATAATAACAACCAAGTTGCCAAATCGGTATAATATGATGCCACTGATTAGTGTACCTAATACTTCAATTGGGTTTGAAAAATGTCCCCTTTGTTTGATTTACATCAATCATCCAACAGAGTACTATTTTATCATCAGATCGTTGAAATTAATACATATGCCTATATTCATTGCCATTACTTAAATGAATATCCACAAATCTAGTAATTGCACTCTACTTACCAACAAACATAACAGAATCAGATTTGAAATTATTGAATATGTGTTTATGTAATAGAGATTATCAGGTTTTGTCAAAATAAAATTCGCACCCAATCTAGATATAAAGTTTCCTGAATTACCGCAATTATTGCCATTCTCCAATCCGTTTGAAGTTAGGTTCCAAAAATCACCATGGTTTCAGATAACAATCCTGTCTGGAAATTGATTATTTGTAAAATGCCCCGAAGATCTAGTCAAATCTGAATTCGATAATTTATTTTCTGGAGTCTTTTGGGCAATTTTTTGGTAATTGAATGTTGGATCATGGATGCTGAATTCCTTGAACCTAATATATTACCCGTGGTGTAAGAATACAAATTGCACCCATGTAGAGCATGCATATGACAAGTGCTTTACAGATTTACCCTAATTAGTTCATCAAGATAGCAATTTCTCAATCCATTTGTCAAGAAAAATGTTAATGAATAGAATGAATTTTTAATTAAATAGATGGCAGAACAAAAGTTTACAAATTTAGATTGATTTCAAAAAAATAGGGAGGCAGGTTTGGCTACTCTCTTGAATAATATATCAACTACTAGCAGCAGGATTAGTATTGCTTGGGGAGATTATCTTAGTTACGGCGGGTTTTTTAGCCGGACTTGAGACGGTTGAAGTTGATGGTTTGTCAGTTGAGCTAGTATCGTCTTTTGTAGTAGAGTCATCAGTTGATGCCTTGTCGCTTTGAGGAGCTATAGACTTAGAGTCATCAGTTGAGCTAGTATCGTCTTTTGTAGTAGAGTCATCAGTTGAGCTGGAGTCATCAGTTGAGCTAGTATCGTCTTTTGTAGTAGAGTCATCAGTTGAGCTGGAGTCATCAGTTGAGCTAGTATCGTCTTTTGTAGTAGAGTCATCAGTTGATGCCTTGTCGCTTTGAGGAGCTATAGACTTAGAGTCATCAGTTGAGCTAGTATCGTCTTTTGTAGTAGAGTCATCAGTTGAGCTGGAGTCATCAGTTGAGCTGGAGTCATCAGTTGAGCTAATATCGTCTTTTGTAGTAGAGTCATCAGTTGAGCTAGTATCGTCTTTTGTAGTAGAGTCATCAGTTGAGCTAGTATCGTCTTTTGTAGTAGAGTCATCAGTTGAGCTAGTATCGTCTTTTGTAGTAGAGTCATCAGTTGAGCTAGTATCGTCTTTTGTAGTAGAGTCATCAGTTGAGCTAGTATCGTCTTTTGTAGTAGAGTCATCAGTTGAGCTAGTATCGTCTTTTGTAGTAGAGTCATCAGTTGAGCTAGTATCGTCTTTTGTAGTAGAGTCATCAGTTGAGCTAATATCGTCTTTTGTAGTAGAGTCATCAGTTGAGCTAGTATCGTCTTTTTGGTCATGAGAAGTTGAGCTTGGTTGGTTTGCAGTGTCAGTTGAGCTTGGTTGTGTGGAAGAGCTGTATGGATTTGGTTGTGAGGTAGTGTCAGTTGAGCTTGGTTGGTTTACAGGCACCATAGTGTCAGTTGAGCTTGGTTGGTTTGCAGTGTCAGTTGAGCTTGGTTGGTTTGCAGTGTCAGTTGAGCTTGGTTGGTTTGCAGTGTCAGTTGAGCTTGGTTGGTTTGCAGTGTCAGTTGAGCTTGGTTGTGTGGAAGAGCTGTATGGATTTGGTTGTGAGGTAGTGTCAGTTGAGCTTGGTTGGTTTACAGGCACCATAGTGTCAGTTGAGCTTGGTTGGTTT
>NZ_VUYS01000006.1 GCF_008389435.1 Candidatus Nitrosocosmicus agrestis
CTATAAGGACTGGAGCTTGTTTATAAAAATCTGGTTTTGTCCCTATGACAATTGCCAAGACCTTATTAAAATTTGAATTTCTTGACAGCAAGGTATCCACATTGTTATTATAAACCTCAATAGGAAGAAACTTTGGGTCAATTACAATTTTTTCTACATCTCGAATTGGCGTTTGATGGGGCCCGTGTTGAATTTTCAAGTTTTTTTTATTTCCAATAAAACCATCCATTTTTGAAAATTTTCTCCTGCATGTATATTACTTGTGAAGGGTATCAACAGAACGAGATGAAACCCTTCTAAAGTTAAGGTATCCGATACCTAAAAGCAAAATACCAAAACCACTAAAAATCCAAGGAGAATTATAAATCCACCAGGGTAGTTCAACCTCATTAATCTTTGGTATCAAATTAGAAATGTAAATCATCCCAAATATTAGAATGATACCTGAAGTCAATACAAAAATTGTGGATAATTTAGATCCTTCAGATAACACTCTTAAAAAGAATGAGAGAGCGACCGCAGGGGCAAGAGATATAAAAATCACCTGTATATAAGCACTGGAGGGTTCAACAGTGGTACTTGGACCCGAACCATTTGGCCCAATCAAAAAATTAAAGAATCCAATTGAGGTAACTACAAATAAAAACACCAAACCAACAATTGCTATTGACAGCCATTCTCCAGACTTTAACATACCCTATAATTTAAAGATAAAAAATACTGTATTTTAATTTTGTTAAATTTTAAAGAACGCCAATTAACCGTGCTAGTTCCTTTCTAGTTGCATCTCCCAATAGTCGGGCCGAATCTTCGGGAGTCGGCATATTAACAAAAATACCAAACCCTCTTTCTAACCCGGACCAAGAAGTTACTAGAGGATAAATTTCCAAATGCCAATGAAGTTGCCTACTATTCTTCTTCTCTGGAGAGATATGGAATGCAATACTAAAATCTGCCTGTCCTAGGGTCTTATCCATCCCCCTTAATGACGAACAAACAACTAAAGCAAGATCTTTAATCTCCTTCTGGGTTACCTTGGAAAAAAATGTCGAATGTTTTCTAGGACATATCCAGAATTCATAATTGTAAGTCGGAGCCCAAGGTACTAGGGTTATAAATCCACTGGTGGAAAACAACTGTCGCGGTCCATTCGTTTCGTTTTCAATCATATCGCATGCCGGACAGCTTCCACTTTCATTCATAGATTGGTGAAAAGTTTTAGCTTCCTTTTCAATTATAGGTGGGATAGCAGAAAAAGTTGTTATATGAAAATGAGGGTGCCTTATTGATGTACCATTATCTAAACCCCTGCTTGCATAAATTGCAACATAGGTCACACCTCTTTGGCTATATAGCCATCTTACTCTATCCTGCAAAACTAGTAAAAGATTTGTCCATTCATCGACAGACAGTTCTGACAGAGCTACATCATGCTTTGGAGTTGGAACCACAATCAGATCATATCCACATGCAGGTTCTCTATAAAAAGGTCTATCAGAATATTTATGACTAGAGGTAGAGGAGACTATTGGATGCTTACATTCAAATACACGTATTGTCCAGTTTTCATTCTCATCTTCCGTAGTATCATATAATCTCTGCAATATTCCTTCCTTTACTACGAACGAAAGAACCAAGTTATCGCATTCTTTTGAAGAGTGTGGACAGTAGGGACAATTGATCGAGTCTGAGACAATATCGGATTGTTGTTTTTTGTGAACCATTTCAGGAAATTTATCAAATTGATCAATATTATTTGGTATGAGAACATACTTATCTGGAACATAATAGTCTTTTCGTAACTCCGACATTTTTTCTATCTAAAAAGTTCTGTATTTTGTTTTAATTAAATATTATGTATCCTTTTTTCCCAAAAGTTCGATTTCTGAGTATAATTAATTTATAAAAAGCACTGGTCATTTCTATAAAATCATGCTTTTGTAAATTATATTGAGAGATATTGTTGCTCATTGAATTATTAAACGATAAATGAATGGTCAAAAATTAAATTATGTAAACCCGAACTTCCATTATGCCTCAAGCTTCCGGAGAAGAAAAATGGGACTCGGTAAAAAAGTATAAACTTACAAAAATGCTTAATGATTTATCAAAAATTTCTGGACATGGAACCGAGCTTGTTAGTGTTTACATTCCCCCAAAAAGACCCATTCATGACGTGCTGGGACAGTTAAGAAACGAGGCAGGTACGGCTACAAATATCAAGTCGGATTTAACTAGGAATCATGTTCAGGACGCACTTAACAAGACGATGGAGCAACTTAAACTTTATAAAGAACCACCAGAGAACGGCTTAGTAATTTTTTGTGGGGCAATTCCAACCGGTAAGGGTATAGGCACAGAAAAAATTGAAATTTATACGATTGTGCCACCAAAGCCTGTTCAAATTAATTTGTATAGATGTGACGATCATTTTTGGATTGATCATATTAAAGAAATGCTAAAAGATGATAGAACAATTGCTATAATTTCAATCGATACACAAGAAGCTGGTTTAGGCATTTTAACTGGAGACAGATGGGAGACAGTTGAGACATTGACATCAGGAGTTTCAGGAAAGCATCGTCAAGGAGGACAATCTGCAAGGAGATTTGAGAGGCTTCGGGACAACGAACTGAATGAATACTATCACCGTGTTGCTGACTACGCTCAAAAAATCTTCATAGATCAGTATACGGTAAAGGGTCTTATTGTTGGTGGACCCGGGCCCACTAAAGACACTTTTTTACGAGAAGAATATCTCGACTATAGGCTTCAGAATAATGTAATTGCCACGCTGGATACCTCTTATTCTGGTGATGAAGGGGTTAGAGAGATCATAGAAAAGGTTAACGATCAGGGTATAATGACAGAATTTAGGTCGCTTGAAGAAAAGAAAATTGTAAAAAAATTCATGAGTGAGATTTTTTCGGGGAAGGGACTTGGAGTATATGGCTTAAATGATGTGGTAAATTACCTGAAATCTGGTATTACTGACTCCATTATCGTAACAGATAACGTAGATTTAGTCTTTTTAGAAGTTGCTTGCAACAAGTGCAACAATAAATTTGAGAGAATTGTTGAGCGCGATCAACTCGTAGACTTGAAACAATCCATTTTATCAACTCCTTGCAAAAATTGTAATGGAATTGATTTTTCTATTAACGAAAAAGATTTTATTGACTTTCTTGAAGAATATGCTTCATTATCTGGAACTAAGTTAGATATCATTTCTTCAAAGACTGAAGAGGGAGCACAGATTGAGAGTCTTGGAAAGATAGGCGCACTCTTGAGATTTAAACCCATGTCTTAATAGAATAGTTACCTAATTTTTGTTCAAAATTTCTAGTGCCTTTTCAATAACCTGAAAGCCATAAATTTTGCCTATTGAGCCTTTCGAAGCATCCTTTTCTGTGAATCTTGATGTACCATCTTTTTGTGAATCAAGTCCTGAAACGACTAACGGAACAGGATCATCAGTATGAGCCTTTCTTATACAAGGCGTAGAATGATCTCCAGATATCACAAACCCTACATTATAGCCCACTGATTTTAAGACTAATTCTTCATATAATTTCCTGAAAAAATGATAATCAATTTCTTCAATATTCTTTTTCTTTCCCTTAGCATCTCCGTCATGCCCAAACTCGTCGGGTCCCTTAATGTGAACATAAACTACATCATGATTTTCAAGAATGTTGATTAAATTTCTCGCCTTTAATTCGTAATTGCTTGGGCTGCCAGCCTCATAAGACTTCATACCTACAATCTTTGAAATCCCTATCTCAACGGGCATATCAACTAAGGAGGCAAAATTCAATCCATATTTCTCATTTATATTATTGACTTTGGGATATCTATTGCCCGAATCCCGCATCAATATGCAATTTATAGGCAAAAGTCCTTTGTTCTTTCTCTCAATATTAACTTCACAGTTATCCAGAATGCTAATCACTTGATTGGAAAATTCGTTAACAATCATTGAGGATTCTTCAGAGAGATCGTCTTTATATAGAGAAGGTGCGACAAAAATGTCTTTGTTACTTGTGTCTAATGCTATACCTATACCATTTACCTTGTCATATGCTGGATCAGTATTTGTTATATTTTGTCCTAGTTTTGCGCCATTTTTCCTAAACCGGAGAACTACTCTGTGTCCTATTGTAGGTTCAACATCAAATTTGATTCCAGGTAACTTCAAGCTTTGGCGTATCAGATCGCATACTTTTTTTGATTCTTCCTTGGTAATAACTCGGCCAGCTCTCCTATCGATTATTTTCTTACTTGTAGGATCGATTGTAGCAAAATTACCCCTCAAGGCTAAATCACCCTCTAAAAAATCAATTCCGCAGCCAATACATTCGACCACACCTCGACCAAAGTATTCGACATCCTGAAAATTGTAACCTAACATATTAAAAACCGCTATATCAGATTGAGGGGCGATACCATCACCGACGCTTATAACTTGACCTGAGACCCCCTCATTAGAAATTTTGTCTATAAAAGGTGTATATGCAGCCTCGAGCGGGGTCAATCCATCTAAATCTGGGTGAGGCAAATCCCCAATCCCGTCTAGTAATATGTACACTATCTTAGGCTTGTTCAACATTATTTTTTTTTATTCATCAAATTTATTCCTAATGTCTATGATAATTCAAATCCCAGGAAATAAATAGTAATTTATCTCAGATTAGGACATTGCGGTATCAAGTTTCTCTTGACAGTAGGAATCAAATATTCATTAAAGCGAGTCAAATCAAAGTATTATTAGATCCAAAATATTTAGATTCAAAAAGCATAGCTTTTGTTTCACATGCTCATAGTGATCACTTGATTAGCAAGAGCAGTCTGAAGAAATTGACCATTGAAAATCGGGTAATTTGCTCAGCTGAAACTAATGAAATAGCTAAAGTACGAGGCCACAATTTGGGAGAAACTATTGCAGGTCATCCTGAACTTCAGTTCATTAATACGGGTCATATTTTGGGGTCACGAGGACTACTCATCGAAAATGAAATATTTTATACTGGTGATATTGCGATGCGCGATCGAGGATTCTTAAAAAAAACAAAAATCCCTAAAGTAGATACCTTAATCATAGAATCCACATTTGGAAAAAGAGAATATATTTTTCCACCATTGCAAAAAGTTGTCCATCAAGTTAATTCTATTTTGTCCGAACTATATGATAGAGGAGTGCCTGTAATACTTATGGGATATTCCTTGGGAAAAGCACAAACCTTAGTGTCATTGTTTGGATTTTGGAAACCGTTATTTGTCCATGACGAGATATTTAAGTTTAACAAGATCCACAGGCAATTCGGTATAGACTTAGAGCCAGATATTTCATTATCACATGCATTAGAAAATGGACTTTTAAATAGAAAACCATGGGTTTTGATTTATCCACTAACTACCCCTAGAAACTCAGTTCTCCAAACATTGAAGAAAAAGTATGGAGCAGTGACAATAGGATTTAGCGGATGGGGAATAAATAAGGGCTATAAAACAATGATGAACCTAGATTATGTAATCCCTTTTAGTGATCATTGTGATTATAACGAATTGCTTGAAGTAGTTAGAAAATGCAATCCTAGGAAAATTTTTACCTTTCATGGATTCGTGGAAGAATTTTCAAAAGAATTAGTACGTTTAGGGTACGATGCGGAACCCATAACAAGGATCCATTCGTCTCAAAAAAGAAGTATTGCAGTAAATATGAGAAAAAATATGCTAGACAGATATTTCTAAAAAATATAAAGGATTATTTTTGTAGGCTATTAAAATAAGGAGCAACTTTGTTTCCAAAAGTTTCAATATTCCTGTACAAACCATCTCCCCAGAACCTAATAATAAAGTGATTTGTTCCTGCCTTGATAAATCGCTCTAGCATTTCAATCACGTCATCTGGACTCCCTACTCCTATGGCAGTGCGGGCTACATCGTCTGGTATCTGAGTGGAGGCTTTTTTCATTTGTTCCATTAATTCTGGCTTGTTCATAGCATATTCTGTAAAGTACTTTCTAAAGTCAAATTCAGAATCTTGTTGTATATTATGAACTTTAAGTAATTCGGGTTTATATAAGCTAACCTTGACTGCATTTTTCATCTTTTCCCATGCCGTCTCACCATCATCGGTAAAATATACATCAACATCGTTGGCAAATTCGAAATTTGATATGTCTCTGCCAAGTCTCTTGGCATGATCTTTAATAACATTCGCATGGCTTTCAAACAATGCAGGAGTGTAACCAATTGGGATCCATCCATCACCATATGTAGCACATAACTCCAAGGTCTTTGGGGCTCCGGCAGCAATATAAACAGGGGGACGAGGTTTTCTTATGGGTTTTGCCTGCAAACATGCTTCGATTAATTTATAGTACTTACCATCATAATTTACACGATTGTCTGGACTTGAATCAAATAACTTTTCAATTACTTCAAGTTGTTCTCTAAATTTGGTAACTGGTTTGCTAAACTCAATTCCAAAATCAACAACGTTCTGAGCTTCACCTGCACCAATCCCTAGTATACCTCTTCCATTTGTTATCCTATCTAAAGTCACGGTAGAAAGGGCTACCGTAGATGGATGACGTCTAATTGCATCTGTGACACAGGTTCCCAATTCTACTTTGTTTGTCACTGCTCCAATAGCTGTCAATATCAACCATGCATCGTTGACCACCGCATTCTTCCACTGGGGGACATTGGTGTGATCCATTGCCCAGACAGAGTCAAAATTTGTCCTATCTGCGATTTGTGCTGCGGTAATTACTTGAGTTTCATCTAATCCTAACCTTGCTACGTTTAATCCAAAAGTTAGTCCGAATTTAATCTTCACTTGGAGAATTCCTCCAACACTACAAATTCTTTTATTAATCCATAATCGCCCATTTCTATACTATCTGTGAAATAGTTCTTTATTTTAAAGTTTTATCATTCTGGTAGAAATGTAACTTGTTTTTCTGAAACGATTGACTAAAATCGCAAATATTATCTAATCCAATAAACAATTATTAATAGATATTAACGTTCAATCTAATTATAATATGGTTAATAAGAATAAAACAGTACTTGTTACTGGCAGTGGTACAGGGATTGGCCAAGCAGTAGCGAGAAGATTTGCTAAATCAGGATACAATATCATCATCCTAGGTAGAAGAAAGGAACCGTTAATTGAAGCATCAGATATTCTTAACCAAATAATATCTCAATCCAAATTTGACACAAGAGTAAAATATTATCCAGGCGTGGATGTGTCAGATTTAAGTGGACTCATTAAAATGTATGACCAAATTCAAAAGGAATTTGGAAAAATAGATGTTATAGTCAATAACGCTGGTGTCTCTGGACCAGTAAAAATTTTTACTAATTCAGAATTTAATGATTTTAAGGATTGTGTATCTATTCATCTAGGAGGTACATTCTGGACAAGTATGAAAGGCCTCAATGTTTTGGAAGGATCAGGTAAGATCATTACAATTTCCACATTCTTTACTGAGGAAAATAAATACGAACAGAGACCATATCGTTTTAGAACTCCGTATACAGCCGCACAAGGAGCTAAAAACAGGCTTGCTGAGTGCCTTGCGTGGGAACTAGTAGAAAGAGGCATCCATTCGGTGGCCACAAATCCAGGTCCAGTACATTCGGATAGAATTTACAAAACAGTATATCCGAAGGCTGCAGCCGAATTTTTAAGAATTGGAGGTTTTCCAGGTCTAACTAATAAGCAAATTGAGGAAATCTCAACAGCATTATTGCCATTTTTAGGGGACGATGAACAAATTATTGAAACAGAGACACAAAAGATTGCAGGGAAACTTCTACCAATTGAAGATTCTATGAATTCTTCTCAACTGCGAGATCTTTCTAAAGATCTTTTGAAGAAGATTCAAGAAATAGCCGAAAAAGTCCAGAACAACACCAAGAAGATGATAGTGGATAATGAATTTTTATCACAAGAGGATGTTGCCGAAATGGTCTTTAATTTGGCCGACGAAAAAATAGGAAAAATGTTAAATGGCAAGATAATTCCTAATGACAGAGTATTTTATCCAGTAAAACCAATAGTCGAAAGGAAGATTAACTTTGACTCATCTAGTAACCTTGCAAATAAAGTCATTTTATTGACTTCTACAACTACAGATATGTCAGAACTAGAAATGCTGAAAGAGTTGGCTTCCGAAATTGTCAACGAAAAACCAAAGCAGTTGATCATATTAACAAACCAAAATGAAATTACTAAAGAATCAAATAACTTGTTTACTAATTTTCACCATCATTCAATAGATCTTGGAAGCGAAGATGCGGTTAAAAGAATATTTAACGTTATAGCTTCAAAATACGGCAGAATCGATTCAACAATCCATTTTACTGGAAGTTACGATTATGACCAGTCATTTTTGAAACTAAATCCAGCTCAATGGGACAAGTTGGTTCAAAATTACATTCTTATCCCACACTTGATCACAAGAGAATCAGTCCTCTCCATGGCTACAAGGGAGGCAATCGATGATCCTTCTTTATTCAAAGTTGCAACTGGTAACATTTTGATTGTAGGTCCTAATGCTCCTGAAGGCAAAAAAATATCTGGCCTTGTAAGAGCAAGGTCTGAGGTATTCAGGGGTGCACTTAGACCATATGTGACAACAGCTAATCAAGAATTACACGATGTTTTGAATTCAAAAATAAACTTGACCTTAATACTTCAAGGAAATACGAGCGGTGACTCACCCCAAAATTCAAAATTGAAGCGAACGTTAATTGAATTGTCATCCCAAAATAAGTCTCTAAATAATTTAATTCATTATTTAGATGAATAATACTGCTCTATAATTAAATGGAAATTAGTGATGATGTTCGGATTGATGCAAGTTATGTTTCTTTTCGTATGACATTGTCCATACTCCAACTCCAATTGTGGCGGCGCCGATGGCCATTATTAGATAATCAACTATGAATATGGTAGCCCATACAGAATTAAACATACCAGCTATAAAAAACAAGAGCCCAAGAATGAATACGGACAAACCCGCAATTATTTCCGAATTAATCATTTTGTTAATTCCAAGGTGTTTTCTACTATAAATACTATTAGATTTCCCTATCAGGTTGATGTTTGACTTGAGATTTGCAGGTTTGTTCTCAGGAGGGAAAGATAGTGTAAGTTCGATTTTGAGATCTGTGAGACAGGGGCACGAATTGAGATGTGTCATAATAATTCATCCCAAAGATGATGAAAGTTTGTTGTATCACTATCCTAACCACCACATTTTAGCAAAAGTTGCAGGAGCTATAGGAGTCCCTATTATTGAAATTAAATGTGAAAAAAATGATAAAGAATCAGAAGTTGATAACCTATACAACGGTATAAACCAAGCTATTAACCAGTTCCAGGTTAAAGGACTATGTCATGGATGTATTCATAGTGAGTTTCAAATGAATATTTTTAGGAAAGTAGTGGAAAAATTCAATTTGAAATTGCTATCACCTCTCTGGAAAATAGACACAGAAATTTATTATAATACTCTTTTTAAAGATAATTTTGAAATTATTTTAACTCGAGTTGCAGCGAATGGACTTGATAAAACATGGCTTGGAAAAACTATCACTCCCATTACGTTGAGGGATTTAAGAAATTTAAGTAACAAATTTGGATTTAATTTAGACTTTGAAGGCGGAGAAGCTGAAACTCTGGTAATGAGTTGTCCTTTATATAAGAAGAGGATAGTTACAAAAGCTTCAAAAAGTCAGTGGGATGGTATTAGGGGAATCTTTGAAATATCAGATGTTGAATTAATAGAAATTAAGAGATCAAATGCTTGACAGTTTAAAGGATAATCTTCGTGTAGCCCTAAAAAAAATAGTAGGTGCTTCAGACATCAATGAAGAGTTAATAAACGAATTATGCAAAGACTTGCAACGCGCTCTATTAGCTGCTGATGTAAATGTGAAGCTTGTTTTAGAAATTACGAATAATTTAAAGCGAAGATCCATGTCGGAGTCCCCTCCAAAGGGTTTGTCAAAGAAAGATCATATTATAACTATCCTGTATGGCGAACTCTCCGCTCTTTTAGGTTACAGTGGAGAAGTTATCAAAACTATAGACAGAAAGAAATCGGAAGATACCTTGATAAACTTTGATTCTGAAAAAAAGAACACAATACTAATGCTTGGAATACAAGGTAGTGGTAAAACTACAGTTGTTGCAAAACTTGCAAGATGGTTGTCCAAACGTGGGTATAGAGTAGGAGTAATAGGCGCCGATACTTGGAGGCCTGGAGCATTAACCCAATTAAAAATGAATTGCAGTAAAATGAATGTCCAAGTTTATGGCGAAGAGGGGAATAAGAATGCGGTTGACATAGTACAAGATGGGTTAAAATTTTTTGACAGTCAACCTGTGGATATTATCATTATAGATACAGCAGGGAGACATAAAGCTGAGCAGGACCTGTTAAATGAAATGAAATCGATGTATTCAGTGGTTTCACCAGATCAAGTTTTTTTAGTAATTGACGGTACCATTGGTCAACAGGCTTATAATCAGGCTAAAATATTTCATGAAAATGCAAGAGTCAGTGGGATAATTATAACTAAGTTAGACGGAACTGCGAAAGGCGGAGGTGCTATTGCCGCTTCTGCCGCGACAGGAGCAAAAGTTCTATTTATAGGAACTGGAGAGAGAGTAGACGATTTGGAGCAATTTTCACCAACCAGTTTTGTTGGTAGGCTACTAGGGATGGGAGACATAAAAGCTCTCCTAGAAATGGCAAGAAATCTTGAAATACAATCTGACGAAAATCAGGCTAAACGTTTAATGAGTGGTAAAATGACAATCGAGGATTTTTACTCACAAATGGAAAATATGGGTAAAATGGGTTTCCGAAATGTTATCGAAAATTTACCTGGGCTTTCAGGTGTTGTAAAAGACGATCATTTAGATGTGCTTCAGCAAAAGATGGAAAAATGGAGATTTATAATCCAGTCATTTAGTGTTGAGGAAAAGAAAAATCCAGACATAATTAATGAATCCAGAAGGAAAAGGATTGCAAGAGGTTCCGGAGTTATGGAACATGATGTTAAAGATTTGATAAAGCAGTATAATAATTCCAAGACTATGATGAAACAAGCAAAAGGTCGCCAAATGCAAGGTCTTTTGAGAAGATTCGGATTAGGATAAATAGTGAGACACAAGGGAGGAAACGGCTTTAACACAGAGGGAAAATGTTCAAAGTATTAAATTTAATTTATGCACTTCATGTTACCGAAGAAATTTCGATATAACTTGCAAAGAGCGAATTAAGTTTGGTGCGTCCATTATTGCTGTAAAAAGTAGTGATACCAAATGCTTTGTGTGTATGGATTTTTTTTTAAACACTTTCCCATCAATCATATCAAAAGTTGCTAATGAGATCACAAACTTTGGAAATTACATCAAAACTATCGATATAGGTACAAAACTACCATACAAAATTATTGAAAATGAAGATTACATTAGATCATTATTCCATATCAAAGGTAAATTGAGTATAAAAGGTCAAATTAATTGTGACATTAGGGATACTATTAGTTCTAACTTTGGAATTGATATAAACCATTCAGAACCTGACTGCAAATTTGAAATCACAATTGACAAGAATTTTCAATTTTCAATTGCGACTATTTTCAAAGAGCAGTTATTCCTAGGTAGATATAAAAAATTAAAAAGAGGAATATCTCAGAGATCACCCACTAATATTAAATATTCAAAGAATGAACAAACAAATGTTGAATGCAATTCTTGTGAAGATTCTGTTGAATTATTCATAAGAGAAATATTAGGTTCAGATTATGATGTAGAAAAAACCAAGATAATTTGGACGGGCAGCGAAGACAAAAACAGTCTTGTAATGGGAAATGGTCGACCATTTTTAATAAAGGTAAAAATGTGTCAGAATGTTGATACCAACAAGATATACCAAAAAAATGGAATGGAAATTTCGTTTGAAGATTTTCAATCAGACCTTACAAATAAATGGAAAACATATCGTCAAGTAGTCGACCTGCTAGTGCTAATTGAAGGTGTGATAGATGACAATATTGATTTGAACCAATTCATAGCGAAATTTGTAGGTGAGGTTCGATTCAAGACGAACAATAGGCCAATAACCAAAAGAATTTACGATTCTAGGCTCATGGGTGTTAAGTCTTGCAACCAGTTTGAAATTCGTTTAGTTTTAGACAATGGGATACCTATAAAACAGCTAGTTGGAGGACAAACCCCTATTCAACCTAGTCTTACTCATCACCTCAATGTCACATGCGAATGTATATATTTTGACATAGTTGATGTACTCCAAAGCAATTAGAATAGATTGGCATGAGAACTATACACCCATTAGCACTAATTTACAAGTCATATACAGAAGGAATTTTAGATTCAAAAACCTATAAACAAATCATAAAGAGGGTAGAAATCGTTAATGACGCAGTGAATAGGATTGAATATGTGACGACTGTCAAATTTCCTGATTTTATTATAGAGCCAAGCTTAATTATAGGTTCATCCGATGTCGAGTTTGGGCAACATGCGATCCTGTATGCAAGAACAATACCATATCCCACAGAGACAAACAAAATTAAAATAATAATCCAATTGTGTGCACCTTTGATCCTTTATGGACTAAAGGGAACCATTCATGCTGTCATGGCACATGAATTTTTGCATTATTTAAATTTGGTAAAAAACATTTTGGAAATGAACATAAATTCAGATACAATTACTGTTACTTCATTTGAAACGTCATTTGTTGATGATGAAAAGACATTAAATGCCAAAAGTGTCTATAAAGGCGACAGATCCTTAGTCAGGATGCTTGACTCAAAATTTGCTAATGGACTGAATGACACTAAACTAGATACAAAAACTCAAAAGATGTGGATTAGCAAAAATAAATCAATCCAAAGTATTCAACTATCTAAAAACTACACAAAGCTACCCATTGAAGCTTTTTTTAATACAAAATTTGATGACCACTTAATCGCGATGGTACAAAAATGGAATTAAAGACCCTGGTTATTGCAAATTCTATGATATTCACCAATTTATTTGATTTACTATCAAGATTTTGATTTTTTAGATTGATCCTTTTGAAATTCGGTATAACTGCATTTTCCGCACGTAAATCGATCTTTATGTTCTGCCATGAATACACCTTTCCCGCATCTGGGACATTCCCTTTTTTTTCTCTCAATTTTATCACCAGTAATATCATAAAATTTCGGAATAGTTAATTTTGATTTTGATTCTTTACTCATCTTGAATTAATCGACCTAGCTCTATTATTTCTTTTTAGATTTTGCTTCTGCAGCAGCTGCCTGTTTTGCTTTTAATTTTGCTGCTTTTTCTTCATCTATGATTTTTTTTCTATCCTCTTTAGACATTATTCTTAAGAACCTATACCTTGGTAGTTGCTTTTTAGCGTCTTCCAAATCATTATAATAATACATCAATGCAAAAACATCTGGATTACCATACTCACTAGTTAAGGAGATAGGTAAAAGATTCTTACTGCTTATACCAAGCTTTGTTGCAAGTAGGTTTGCAGCTTCATCTTTCTTAACCGAACCAACTGCATTTTTAATAATGGATTTTATCTCTCTTCGCTTAAGTAAAACATTGTTATTATCTTCCAACAGCACTACTTCTAAACTCAATCTATTCTATATCATATCAGAAATTAGTAAATATATTTATTGCGATACCTAGATTTTTATGCTACTTCTGTAATAATTTCAGTTCATTTGAACAAAATAAGGTGGCTTGCAATCGATATAGACGGAACTATAACAGTAAATGGCAACGGTATGGTAAACTTGGAGGCACTTTCTAAATTGCGTTTTTTGGTAAAATTGGGTTATAAAGTTATCTATGTAACTGGGCGATCGTCCTTAGAAGCATTCTCATTGGCAGTTTTTGGTGGAACGACACAGATAGCTATTGGCGAAAATGGTGGTGTTATTTCCACCTCACCCATAAAACATGAAATCTTGGCAAGTAGAGAAAAATGTAAGAAAGGTCTACAAATACTTGAAAACCACTTGGAAAATGTATCTGAGAAACCCGTGTTTCCCAGAATGAGTGAAATTGTATTAGAAAGGTCATTTGATATCAAAGATGCAAACCAACTATTTAGAGAAAAGGCACCTGAATTAACAATTGTAGATAGTCAATATGCTTTTCACATAAATGAATCTAATATTAATAAAGGTACCGGCCTTGAACATCTTATGAAATCATTTAATATTAAATCTGACGGGATAGTTACAATTGGCGATAGTATAACAGATGTCCCAATGTTTAAAAAAACAGAATACAGCATTACATTTGAAAATTCTGAGTCGGATGTCCAAAACAACGCAACTTTTGTTGTCAAAGGTTCAAATGGTGAAGGATTGGTTAATGCAATCAATCTAATAGTGTGCAATAAAGTTTAATGGTAATTTCAGTTGATTATCGAAAATATTATCCAAGAAATTAATATTATATTAAAAGATGTGCTAAGTTACTACGATCAAGAAGTTATAGCAACACCTTATGACATATCAGAACCTCCCGTAAGAGAATTCGGTGATTATTCAACCAATATTGCATTCGTGCTTTCAAAATTATTAAAGAAGTCACCTATGCAAATAGCTAATGAAATTACCCAAGAGATACTCCCCTCGACTCAGAGTTGGGGAACTAAAAAATATTTACAGAGTTCGTCAACTCAGCCACCTGGCTTCATCAACTTCTTTTTGAAAAAAGATATCATAATGAAGGAATTTATGAAAAAAGTTAATGCGATCGAAGAAATCATAAAATATGAATCAAATGATGAACCTGATACTATAATAATAGAACATACTAGTGTAAATCCTAATAAAGCGCTTCATGTAGGACATGTCAGAAACGCCATCATTGGAGATTGTTTGTTCAGAATATTTAAAAAAGTGGGAAAAAATGTTAAAGTATTAAATTACGTCGATGATTCTGGCCTTCAAGTTGCCGATATCATAGTAGGTTTAAAATATGCAGGCATCCCGATGCCAGACTCGAATCAAAGTGGCTCATCTGATCTCACAAAATTCGATCAATATTGCGGCAACGAAGTATATGTTAAAATCAATGAAATGTATAGCAGTAAACCTGATCTTCTGGAAAGAAGAAAAGATATTCTTAAAGATCTTGAAGACCCTGAATCCGAGGTTTCAAAATATACACATGATATTGTTATGAAAGTTTTAGCAGGACAATTACAAACTAGTTGGAACCTAAAATGTAGATATGACTTGATAAATTTTGAGTCTCAAATAGTACAATCAAATCTTTGGAGATCTACCTTTGAAACACTCAAGGAAAAAGGTATCATTTTTTATGAAGAAAGCGGTGCAAACAAAGGTTGTTGGGTCTATAAATCTAGTTCGATTGGAGACAAAGTTTTGGTGAGAAGCGATTCTACAATCACTTACTTTGCGAAAGATATTCCATATGCAATATGGAAGCTTGGTTACTTGAACAACCCCTTTGATTTTAGATTTTATTCGTCTCAGTGGGATACCACAAACCTTTATGCAACCGTCTTGAAAGACAAAAAAACACGTCAAGGTTTTAATATTTCAAACCAATCTGATTCGCAGTTAATCGACTTTAATAGAATTAAGAAAGTGATAACAATAATTGATTCACGACAAGAGAGACTTCAAGCGCTCTTAAGTGAAATATTAATGAGAATAGGAATCCCAATTGACAAGTATGAATATCTGGGTTATGAACCGGTAATTTTGAGCAAAGGGTCATTAGACATGCTAGGGATCCAACAAGAAAAACCTAATTCTGCTCATATGTCAGGAAGGAAAGGCATTTTCATCGAAGCCGATCGTGCTTTGTCAATACTTGAGCAAGAATCTCTGGATGAGACCGTGAAAAGAAATCCTGAAATTACACAAGCAGAAGCCAAACACATAGCTTCCGCAATAGCAGTCTCAGCAATAAGATATTTTTTCATAAAATTTGATTTAGGAAAGATGATAACGTTTGATATCAACGATTCTCTCAGTTTAGATGGAGATACGGCACCATATATTCAGTATGCTTACGCACGCGGGAAAAAGGTTGAAGAAAAAGTCAGCAAGTCAAATATTGCAAGTCAAGATATGGAACCAGATATTGAATACAGGTTTGAATTTACAAGTATTGAAATCGAACTCATTTGGCATATTTGTAAGTACACGATTATTTTAGGTCAAGCTACTGATAAGTCAAACCCCAAATTAATAGCAAAATATCTATTTCAACTGGCAACGCTTTTTAACAATTTCTACGATAAATCACCTATTCTTAGCGAAAAGAATCAAAATGTCGCAAGGAGTAGGGTGATCCTTTTGCGAGCTGCCTTGTTAGTAATGAAAGAGTGTATGTATTTGATTGGAATTTCTGCGATACCTAAGATGTAAGGATATCAAAATAAGTAAAAAGGTTAATAAATCAATAAAATTTATTTTTGAATAGTTTGATAGATTTTTTTATTTCGCCTGAAAAAGTCATAATACAGCTTCCAGGATTAGCCCCTCATTACACTCAACATCCCATTTTTCCAGATATGTTTTCTTCTGCTGTTGTGGCAGCCATTATTGCAATTGGATTAAATCTAGCAATGGCCCTTTTACGTAGAAAAACTACGAATATAGAAAAAATGAAAACGGTCATGAAAGAGACGGGAGAATGGAGAAAAAAGTACACTGAGGCAATTAAGAAGAAGGACAAACAGTTGATAGATGAGTTAAAGAAGAAGCAATCTCAAATGCAGAAAATGAGTATGGAAATGCAACAACAACAGATGAGACCCATGATGTTATATATGGTCCCGTCTTTCATGTTGTGGATTTTTGTTTTTCCAGCAATATTCGGTCAAACTGTAGCGCTATCACCAATTGCGATTCCATATTTGACGTGCTCAGATGATAATGTAAAAAATGATACTCCAGTTCAAACGACTAATAGTACTAACACCGAAGTTAAACATGGTCCTTGTAAAGTGCCAGGCCAAGTGTTTCTTTGGGGTTGGTTCCTCTTGGTTAATTTTGCATTTAGCGGGATTGTTGCAAAGGTGACTAAAACCAGTATCCCCACTTTTTGAATTTTTTTATCACTATCAAAACGTTCGACACTCTAGTTGGAATCAAGCTAACAAAATAAAAATATATTTATTCGTTTGTGGTAATATTATTTATAATGGAAAAGTTGTTTGGGAGGAAACTGTTATCTGATAGAAAGGATTCCAATTCTTCCATTTCTTCTGGCGGATACAAAATAACCGAAGACGATATCAAAAAAGTCAATTTATATAATAAAGGGGTGAATAAAATGTCTGAAGAAAAATTTGAAGATGCTGTCCGATGTTTTGACCTTTCATTGAGAATAGACCCATACTTTGTTGACTCTTTAATAAAAAAAGGGTATGCTCATTTCCATTTGAACCAATTTAATATCGCGATATCTGTATTCGATCAAGTTTTAGAAATTGACATTAATAATCCAGAGGTTTGGAACCTAAAGGGATTAGTATTTTACAAATCAAAAAATTATGAAAAGGCCATTGAATGTTGCGAAAAGGCCATTGATATTAATCCAAATGATTCCATGGGATGGTACAACTATGCATGTTATCTAACATTGGATGGACGAACTTCTCAAGGAATGGAAGCCCTCAAAAAATCAATCGAATTAGATATATCAAATGCCAAAAAGGCTGTCAAGGACAGGGATTTTCTTGGTGCACGCATGGAGGAAGATTATAAAAGAATTATTGAAGTTGTAATTTTGGAATCAATAAGGCAAGGAAATGATCATTTAGGAAAGATTTTGTGGGTGACTGGACTTGATAGAGATGAAATCCAAGACGCTACTTCGAGATTGGCAAATAAGGGGCTTCTTATTAAGAATGTGAAAAAATCTTTTACAGGAAAAGACGAGCAATACGAGTTAACACAAGAATTAATATCAAAA
Source organism: Candidatus Nitrosocosmicus agrestis (assembly GCF_008389435.1). Lineage (GTDB taxonomy): Archaea > Thermoproteota > Nitrososphaeria > Nitrososphaerales > Nitrososphaeraceae > Nitrosocosmicus > Nitrosocosmicus agrestis. The sequence goes on from NZ_VUYS01000006.1 coordinate 18,038, forward strand.
ATAGGCATGGAAAAAAGGAGTAGTTCAAAACCTTTAGAGAGTAAAAAAGAAGTATTATTCTCTAGCCAGCAATTAAAAGATATAAGTAATATACTATATGAGTCTTCAGAATCATCAGAAAGAGGCGACTTAAACCTGTTGTTGCAAAATATTGACAAGCTTCTAAACCCCATACTTCACGGTACATTAATTTTAGACAACTACTTTGAAGAGCATCGTGAGTTGAGACTATTTTATAGCAGGCTAAAAGAAAAAGGTCAAGAATATCTGAATTCGAATAAGGATGAGATATCCAGATTCATGTTAGAAATGGAGAAAAAAATAAAGGGATAATAATTTCAGTTTTCTATAACTTTATTATTCTTGACTTTTATTCTATTGGATGATATCAATTCTATCGCAGTGACATAAGCCTCATGCTCCAAAACTAGGATCCTATCAGACAAGGTTTGGTCAGTGTCATAGGAAAGTACGGGAACACATTTTTGTAATATTATTGGCCCAGTGTCAACACCTGTATCGACAAAATGTACAGTACAGCCGGAAATTTTAACCCCTGCATCTAAGGCTTGCCTTTGGGCATTTAGGCCCTTAAAGGAAGGAAGCAGCGAAGGATGAATATTAACAATTTTATGTCGAAATTTGTTTATAATAGTAGGGCCGATAATACGCATAAAACCAGCTAAGCAAATTAAAGTATCATTTACTCCAAAGTCATATCTATTTAAAACCGATAATAGCTCATTCTCAAAATCTTCTTTGGCCTTGGTCGTCACGGCAACAGTTTGCACTCCAAATTCATCACGAGCAATTTTTAGACCTGGTGCGTCGGATTTGTTAGAGATAACAATGACTTTTTTTATACCCTTTAATTTGTTTGATCGAATGGCTTCCAGTATTGCTTTCATGTTACTCCCTCTTCCTGAAATAAGTATAGCCAAATTCAGCAAGTTAATAAGTTAGCATGAAAGGTAGTATTTATTCGAATATTATACATGGATCAAAAAAACCGCTCGTAATATCAATGCCCAATTTTAAATGCAGTTCGAATTTTGATGTATTTAATTTTGAATATGTTAAGTTCTGAATCCAAAAAATCCGTCATAAAATACCTTTACCGACACTACTAACAAAACCAGGCTAAATAATATAAGAATCTTTGACGAATCTACTCTAAGGGCCAAAAGGCTTCCCGCAGTGCCACCTATTAAAGATCCTATCGACAAGACAATGCCCATTTGATAATCAGGCCATCCCTGTAAAGCAAAAAGTATTACACCCGATAGAGAAGTAAATATTAATACAAACTGAGAGGTAGCCGTTGAAGCTTTCATGCTGAATCGCATTAATATTACCAAGCAAGGAACATAAATAATTCCGCCTCCAACTCCAAAGCTACTGGATATTATACCAGCAAAAAAAGACAAAATAACAAATATTGTGAATTTAAGTTTATTGTCAAAAACCCTGGTAATAGATTCATCGCCCTTCCTAGAGTTTATCAAATTTTTTCTCAGAATTAAATAGATGGCCGTAGTTGCCAAGATTATTCCAAAGTAATATCTAAACTGCTCAATTGACATAAAATTGGATAATTGTACCCCGATAACGGTGCCAGGAATTGACGAACAGGCTAATGCCAAGCCGGTTTTATAATTAACAAGTCGTTTTCTAACATACTGTGCTGAAGATGAGACGCTAGTGCTCATTACAGCAAGTAGGCTGGTAGAAGATATCTGAGAAGGGATGTAATCAAGGTAACTTAAGAATGGCCCGTTTATAATTCCCCCTCCGACTCCCACCATGGAGCCAACTAATCCTGCGAATAATGAAACTATAAAGGCAAGGATAAATTCAATCAATAGTTATACTTCATCAACCTTCAACCATCATCGTATAATAATTTAGGGTCTAAAATTCTTTTGATGATTTGTTTGCCCAATACAAAACAGCAATAGTACTTAATCCTGATCCTATAATTCCTGCAAGTAAGGCTTCCAAAAAATACTTGGAAAAAAGGTTAGGAATAATAGTACTAAAAAAATTCGTGATAAATGGAAGTATTGAATAGACCAAAATGCCTCCAACAAAACCTAATATCCAAAACATTATGATCAAAACTAGCCTATTCATCGATAAATCCCATTGAAAGTTATTATCCGTATAATAGGATTTACTATTAAATTTTTCAGGTAGATTGGAAGATTTTATAAATAAAGCTATTAATATGAATAGAGTAAAAATTATAATGTGTGATTGAAACTGACAGCGACAAAAAAAGAATTAAAACAAAAAGAGAATTTGGAAAGACTAAATAGTGCAATAACGACACTAGATTCGTTAATTAAGAATGTAAATATTCAAAGGAACATTAGAAACATGATTCGCGAGGTTTTAGCAATTCTTAAAGATGAAAAAGGAGGTAGCATATCAGTTAGAGCTGCAAATGCCATTAGTATGCTGGATGGAGTAACCCAGAATCCACAAATGCAATCACATATAAGGACCAGCCTTTGGCAAGTAGTTTCTGCATTAGAGAGTATACGCGAATAGAAACTTTTTTTTCACTATCAAGTAGCAGGTTTACCGGGCTTAGGAGGCGGAGGTAATTTTTCCAGTTTATGATTGGGATTAGCTAAATAATGGCGTGATGCACCTTCTCCACTTAAGACAATATTACAATTTATACATCTGTATCTTATGGCCAACTCTGTTCAACAATTACAACACCATACATATGGAAAAACCTATCGAATCCTATTTTAATTTCAAAATTTCTTTATTGTCAGGTACACTCGATCGGATTCGCATTCTAGAGTAAACCATACTTGCCACATTCTCTGATTTAGACTTCTCACCATGATTAACGAGAACTCTTTTGGGTCTAACTTTAGCAATAAAATTCATTATTTGGTTAAAATCACTGTGGCCGCTAAAACCATCAATTTTCTGCTTTTCACACTTAACGGGAATTACTTTCACTTTTCCGTTCTTGTCAATCATGCTGGCTTCAGAAATTGATCCATCTAATACTCGCCTGCCCAATGTCCCATTAATTTGGTAGGATACAAAAATGATTTTATTAGCAGGATTCGGAGAAATATGTTTGAAATATTCTACCGATGGACCTCCTTCGAGCATTCCCGAGGTAGCCATAATGATTGAAGGAGAATCATCCTCAAAAACCTCCTCTCGCTTTCCAATCCCATTTATCATGGTAAAATATGATGAGGTAAAGGGATTAACACCTTCAGAGACGGATTTTCTTACATCAAATCCAAGGTAATGAGCAAAAGACATGTGGATTGCACTTGCCTCAGAAATCATACCTTCTATAAAGATTGGAGATTCAATTAATCGTCCTTCCCTCATCTCTCTATCTATAACAAGCATTATTTCCTGAGCCCTACCGACTGCAGGGACAGGAATCAATACCTTTCCGCCCATTTTCAGAGTTCGATTAATACTCTCCGTAAATGAACTATAAACTTGAGATTGGTCAGGCATGATATCATTGCTCGCACCATAAGTACTTTCGGTAATGATGGTTTCAACTCGAGGATATGTTGCTAGTGCACCATCCAGCAATTGTGTCCTCGCATATTTGTAATCACCAGTATACAGAATATTATGAGCTCCTGAGATGTTTATATGAACAGTTGCGCTTCCCATAATATGACCAGCATTATTCAAGGTTATTGTAATGTCTGGAGATATATCAGTTGGCTTTCCATAAGGGATAGGGATACAATGTTTTATGACTTCATTTACATCTCGTGTTTCATACGGAATATAAGATCCGTTGCTTTGAGCGATTTTAATGGAATCCATTTGCAACAAAGTCATTAACGGTAGAGTTGGCTCTGTACAATAAATTGGACCTTTATATCCGAATTTGTAGATACTTGGAAGAAAGCCTTGGTGATCAATATGAGCATGGCTAATTACGATTGCATCCAATTCATCAAGGCTAAAATCAAACCAATCTAATCGAGGATATGCGTTGAAATTTAAACTTTCACCAGGGTTAATTCCACAATCAAGCATGATCTTACTTTCAGGAGTAACAACGATAAAGCATGACCGACCTACTTGTTTGACTCCACCCAGACAGTATAGTAGGACTTCTTTGATATTGTTATAAACAAACCTATGATGATCTACCTGGTTAGTAGCAGGAACGTTAAATAATTCCCCATTAGACACAGGCAAACTGTTATTACCATTTATGTTGTTTTGTCTTACAAGTGAATTAGACAAAAGAGGTGGTCGGAAGATTCTACGACCTAGATCTTGATAAAAAATTGTACGTTCCTTAGAAGAACTCTTCAGGACAGAATGGATATTCTTGATACTATTTGAGGGGATATGCGGAGAGCGTCTAGTGTGAGCAATCCATCCTGTATCAACAGCTATTTTCAAAAAGAGTTCGCTGTTTATTCCTTCAGGATTATTAACTTCTAATATAACTTCACCTGTAGCTTCATCGCAGAAAATCACAGATATAGTAATCTCTTTTGGTAGTATCTTACTTATAGCTACCCTCGTAGCATCTTCAGAAAGTCTTATGGATGGGTCGGTTCTGATTATAAATCTCTTTTTTACGGACTTTGACAAAGCTGACAAATGCAATGTTAATTCTGTTAACGCAAATGCAGGATTTTTTGTGTATAAGGCAATATTTGCTGATTCAAAGACAACAGTGGTAATTTTGGCTTCTTTGGGAATAGAATCTAAAATCCGACCTTCCAATATTTTCTCGTTATTTATGCCGTCCTTATCAACAAATTTGTTGGCATCTTCCCTAATCCGAGACTCCCTATCATTTATTTTGGGATTTCTTTCATTTTTTTCTAATTTCTTTTCGGGTATCAATTTGCATTAAATTCCCTGTTTCTAAATTGCATCAAAAAGTCGAACAGACTTAACTGGTCGTTCTCATTATTTATGTTTTTAAACAGGATTCTCGTGAGGATGTTATTTTCTGGATTTGGACCTATTTGTCGAAATTTTTTCAGCGATTATTTTCAAAAATTGATTCTTATTTGTCTCTGACTTTTCAATCATTACATATCCAGACTTTATATGAGCGCGTTTAGGGAAACGGGCGCCGTCATTTATATTCCCTTCTTCAACTTTTATTCCCAAATCTTTAACTGCACTTACCAATTCAGAAACAAGGGGATCATAAGATGCAATAGATTTGGAAACTTTTCTTCCTCGAGTCCTAGACAAATTCTTGTTAAAATAATCAGCCCAAATTATAATATTATCATAATCTTTCATTTTCTATGAACAGCATCTATATATCTACCAAAGGCATCATTAAATTTTTCTTTTATTTATTATAATTTAAGGATCATTCATTCATTTTTAACAGATATGATGCATTGACTAACAATAGGATTATAGATCCTCAAATCATTACACATATTTCTTACTTTTTCAACAGCATTAGATTCATTCTCAGCCATTACCTGTATCGTAAACGACTTAGCCGATCTGACCGACACAAAATCAGTATAGTTTTCTTTAAGGATCAGATCGTTTAACACGGTCTCACCTTCTGGGTCCTTTAGAAAATCTTTGTTACTAACTGTAACGTAAACTGTAAAAATTTTTTTCTTTTCGCTCATTACACACAATCAGACTACAATTTACCTAATATATATACAAAAGCTTTTAAGGCTGACTAAGTTTGATATTAAAAAATGGTCATGTAGCTCAGCCTGGCAGAGCGAAGGTTTTGTAAACCTTAGGTCGCGGGTTCAAATCCCGTCATGACCTTTTTGTACAAATTAATGCAAATAAATTTAATTCATCCATTTGATAGCTTTATTTGACAGAATAGTATGTAAGTAATAAAGATAATTTGTTTTTGACTATGGAACTACTGGGAGAAATACTTCATTTTTCAAAAAGTGGACGTATAATCATAAAAATTGACAAAAATAATATTAATCACAAACCCGGCTCACAGGTCTACAATGAAGGTGAAAAGAAAATTGGCAAAATTGCAGAACTTATAGGACCCGTAAATTCCCCTTATGCATCAATACTCCCCTTTATTCAGTCGAAAAATAAAATGGCCGGATCAAAGGTATATACCGCAGCATATTTGAAGAATTCTAAAACATCAAGGTCAAAGAGATCAATAAGAAGAAACAAAAAATAGGTGAATTAGAAATTTCCAATAATTTAGAGATATCAAATGTGTGTCCGGAGTGTGATTCCCAGTTAATTCAGGATATATTAAAAGGAGAGTCCATTTGCGGAACATGTGGTTATGTGGTTGAAGAGAATGCAGAATACCTGGGACAAGAAATATTTACGAACGAGTTAAACTCTAAGAATAAAACTCTTCGGGCCAGTGGAATAAATAGCATATCTTATCATGATTTTGGACTTCATACTGAGATAGATAACCAATCTAAGGATTACACCGGGAAACATTTTAACGAAAATACTAGAAAATACATGATTAACCTCAGAAAATGGAACAGCATTATAAGAATTTCGAGTACTAAGGAAAGAAGATTATCAAATGTATTGTCAAAAATTAACGAAGTTAGCTCTGCTATGTCTTTTCCGAAAGTTGTTTGCGAGACTGCCGCCATGATTTATAGATATTATGAAAGCAAATGCGATACAAAAGGCAAATCGGCTTTTTGTATGGCAATTGCCTCGGTATACTATGCTTGCAAGGTTTGCAAGGTCCTAAGATCCCTGAATGAAATAGTAAATTACAATAACACAGTTGAACAAACTAATGAGAATATAAAATTATCGTCAAAGTATTATAGATCAATGGTCTTAGTTTGTGGTAATAACGAGAACTTAGGAAATGAAAAACAGAACAAAATTACTAACTTTATGTGTAGTGAAAATACTCATAACACAACAAAGTCAAATTATTCATTTTCAAGTCTACAATCTATTAGCATAAACCAATATATTTCCAAAATAGCTAATACTGCGAAATTTGATGTAAAAATTGAAAGGCTTGCACTGGAAATAGCCAAAAAAACTGAAAATCACTTATTATCAGATGGAAAGTCCCCTAATGGGATTGCAGCTGCATATATTTATCTAGCGTCGGTCCTACTAGGCATAAATCTACTCCAAATGGACATTTCAAAATTAGCAGGTGTTACTGAAGTAACTATTAGAAACCGCTGCAAGGATATTTTGACATGTTTTAGAGTTACGTTAAGGATTAAACCATCCTTAAAGATATAAATTATCTACAATCCAAATTATGATGAAGATTAATGGGCGGTAACAAGAAGAAGCCAACTCAGTCAGGAGCATCTAAATCACAAGATGCTAAAGGCAATAAGAAAGATGAAGTTAAAAAGGCCCCTAAAGTTCAACAAAAACAAAAATTATCAGTAATAATAGAAGACTCGCAAGGCATGAAGGCTTTAAATTCAATGAAAGCAATCACGGTGCATTCTTTGGCTCGCAATTTAGGAGTAAAGATTTCTGTGGCAAATAACTATCTAAAGAATTTGGAAAACAAAAATATTATTAAAAACGTTGGAGGGTATAGCGGGCACAAGATTTATGAAAAAATTAAGTAAACTATCAAAATATTTCCGACTTTCTTAGAGTCATTTGATCCCCCATCTTTATTGAAGATAAGATATCCAGATTACTTGAAATCATATGTCCAACTAAATTAAACTTTTGTGCGGTAATAGAATCTCTTAAGAAGATGCAAAAAATACTACTTTGTGGAGAGAATGCAATATCACCCTTTTTAAATTGACCAATCGATTTTTCTGAACCCATTTTGATATCAGTCTGAAAATAAATAAATGAATCACCAAACTTGTGCAAGATGCCTGAAATAGGCATAGAATTAATTATTTTACGTATGGTCAATGGTGATAAATGTCTTACTAGTTGTGCTGGAAGAATGTCAACTCCATTTATAACCAACTCGATTGAAATTCTCGATACACTTGAATTTGAACCAGACAACAACATTAATTAAAAGTTTATAAATATGAACTTTCAGTAACATTTAATTATATTAGTTATTCCTTTTGGATATTAGTGGCTATTAAGAGAACAAAAAAGTCTACTTCCAAAAAAAGCGATCGGTTGGATGAAGGAGAAAATGATGAAAATGGAATCAATAGCCTGGAAGAAAATTCTACAGAAGTACTGTCGACCAAAAAGAAAGAGGTCACAATAACTAGAGAATACAAAACTTATGAAGCTGACATAGATTTTAAGTTAAAAGAAATACCATCGAAAGAGGGCGAAATCCTTATTGGACCTACTCGTTTGACCAGATTTGAAAAAGCTAGAATTACTGGTGCCAGGTCTTTGCAGCTTTCCTTGGGAGCACCAATCCTTACAAAAATCCCTTCTGAATTGACTGATACAATTATGATAGCTAAATATGAACTGGAAAAAAAGACACTACCTATTTCGATTCGAAGGATATTACCAAACGGACTATACGAAGATATTCCTATTGAATGGACAATATAAAAAAAATGATCCTGACTAATTTCACTTTTTTACTAACATGTGCTAGCTCAATTTTACAATTAAATAAATGTCATTAAAGTTTGAACCTGTATAGCCGGTATGTATAATTGAATTCAAATTTTTGAGCAAGACATTGGAATTATTTGCAGTCAAAAAAGAATGAATGTCAAGTGATTTTTTATTAACATAGGAGATGGAGTTTGGTGATATTATTCCACCTGCAGAATCTGAATTTCCATCTATTCCATCGGTACCGATGCATATTATTGCATAATCGTCTGATTTGAAATCACCCATTGATTGCAAAATTCTACATATTGCTTCTTGGTTTCTTCCTCCTTTACCCATGTTTGATTTATCAATGAAATTAGTAACTTCTCCACCCATTACTATAGCAGTTTTGTTAGGAAGTGAATAAAACAATTTTCGAAAATAAATAGAAAAATCTTCTACACTTCCTTCACAACCTGATCCTTTATAAACTACATTGTATCCTCTTGACGTAAGATGCTCGGCTATAAACTCACAAAATTTTGCATTATTTCCAATTACACAATTAGTTACATCAAAGGTTTCAAATTCAGATTGTTTTACCGTTTCTAATAACTTGTTATTAATAGCCTGATTAAGATAACGCAATACTTTTTGAACGTTAGAATTTTCTAATTTGTCTAAGCCATACTTTTTCATTACACTAAGAGCATCGTTGAAGGTTGACTTGTCGTAGAAGGTCATTCCTGAACCAATTGTATCCAAATAATCGCCCACAACATCAGAAAGTATCAAGGTCAAAACCCTCTTTTTTGGTTTTAAGAATCGGAGGATATTTCCTCCTTTTATTTGGGATAAGTGTTTTCGCACAACATTAATTTCTCTAATATCAGCGCCAGAGGAAACAAGTAATTTATTGATTTCCTTCTTATCAGAAAGGGTTAATCCCGGAACTGGTGAAACAATAAGAGAAGAGGTACCTCCAGAAATCAAAAAAATTACTAAATCATACCTTTCCAAGTCCCTCAAAAATCTAATTGCCAATTTCGATGCCTCTTCGCTATTTTGATTAGGAATTGGATGGGAGGATTGGATAATCGTAGTATTGTATTGTTTTGTTGCACCAATGGGCAATGAATAACCTTCTGGAAAAATTAACAAAGACCTCTCTATTTGGCTACCCAATTTCTGATATAATCCATGCAACATCCTTTCACTAGCTTTTCCAACGCTTATAACCAAAACAGAATTTTGTTTTAACGTGGGAAATGTGGTAACATTTCCGTCGATATCAAGTATACTTAGTTCAGTATTCATGGAAATTGAACTCATGACCAAATTGTTGGGACTACAGCTCCTGAATGCGAATTCCAAGGCATCCAAAGAATCAGAGACACTTTGAAAGTTGTGATATTCTAGTATATTTTTACGATTCTTTATATAATTCATTTTAGCTTATCTCATCTACATGTATTAAGGATTTCCAGTCAGAATCATATAAAAATAAATATTTATTTCGCTCAGCTATCATATGTTTAATTTGTTTACCCCCTTTGGTGCTAACAAGGTTCTGCCCGAGATTAGAACTAAATTTTCCAATATTTTGAACCAACGTATTGAAATTATGGAACTTGAAACAGAATTGAATTATTTAACCGGTAATAACAATAAGCACGAGACGTTTTTCAAACTGAAAAAACAAATCAATAGATCAATTACATCTCTTTATAAACAAATCGAAGAACTGGAGGAATTAGGCGTCATGATAAAAAGTTTTGATGAAGGACTAATTGACTTCCCTGCAGTTAGATATGATGAAGAGGTATGGTTATGTTGGAAACTAGGTGAAGATGAGGTTCGATTTTGGCATCGTAAAGATGAAGGATTTACATGTCGAAAGCCGTTATCTATAAAAGGGACATTTGAAGTAGATAATCTAGAAGATTTGCGCTAGAATGAGATCAAATTTGACTAATGAATTATCAGAATTATTCAAGCTTGAAGAAGATCCAAAATTTGAGGTTCTGGATAACGTTTCAACCCCATTTGATATTTTTAGAAAATTGGAACAAAGATTTGCAAGTCTATTTATTTTTGAATCATTAGATGGACCACGGGAATTTGTTGAATCTTCAATAATAGGATTTGATCCAAAATATACTATTAAATGCACAACTAATGCTTTGATTGTTTATCAAAATAAGAGGGAAATCCTCAGGATTAAGTCCGAAGATCCTTTTTCAACTATAAAAAGTTTTTTTCCAAGGATTACTAACAAGAATAGTAATAGTAATAATAATAATAGGTATATTGGTGGTCTAGTTGGATACTTTTGTTATGAAGCGATAAAATTTTGGGAAAAGATTCCTATGAAAACTAGCCGAACTTTCCCTCTAATTGAGGTTGGGTGGTACGAAGATGGGATAGTATATGATCACAAAAATAAAAAACTAGAATATTTTTTTTATAATGATTCGAGGTTAGATGTTCTAAGGCAAATATGTAAAAACAATGTCCCGAAATTACATAGTGTTGCAAAAACCAATTTTAGAACAAGAAGGAGCATGACCAAAGCTACGTATGAATCCAAAGTAGATTCAATTAAAAGAAATTTAAGAAATGGGGACATTTTTCAAGCTGTTCTCTCAAAGAAGATCAAATTTACTTTTGATGAAAATCCGTTCCTCATATATGAAGCATTGAGACGTATAAATCCCTCTCCATACATGTTCTTCTTTAGGAATGAATGTCGGGCTATTTTAGGAGCTAGCCCAGAAATGTTATTAAGAATCACCAACAATATTGTTGAAACCTATCCTATTGCAGGGTCAAGACCAGTGTCGAATAACTATGAAACTACTGAAAAGGCTAGGCAAGAGTTAATTACAGACCCTAAGGAAATAGCTGAACACACTATGCTTGTAGATTTGGCTAGGAATGACTTGGGTAAGGTTTGCAAGTTCGGAAGTGTTACAACTACTGAATTAATGACTGTTAAAAAATTTAGTCACATTCAACACATGGTTTCCCATGTGATTGGAAAACTCGATATCAACTTTGACATGTTTGATGCATTTAAAGCAGTTTTTCCTGCAGGTACGATTTCTGGGGCTCCAAAGATCCGGGCTATGGAGATAATCAGCCACCAGGAACAAGCTAGCAGAGGCCCCTATGCAGGAGCGATAGGGTATTTTTCATTTAATGGTGGTTGCGATTTTGCCATAACCATAAGGTCAATTTTTTTTAACAAAAACAAGTGTTATACCCAATCCGGAGCTGGTATAGTAATTGATTCTATCCCTAGTAAAGAGTATAAGGAAACCGAGGCTAAATCTATGGCTATATTGACTTCTCTAAATTTGATAATAGAGAATATTAAAAAAAGTCAGAAGTTAAGTCCAGAATTCAATAATTTTATAAATCTCGAGGGGGTTTAGCGAACATGTTTGATTTTTCTAAATGATACTTTATTGCTATCGATGGATCTTTTTGACGACCTGTCAACACCCCAACCACAATATGGTCTTTTTTAATTACCTCTTCTTTGCGTAATTTTAGTATCCCAGCCGGAACTGAACCAGATGCCATTTCACAATCGAATCCGTTTAATCCTACAACAGACATTCCGTCCATCATGTCCTTATCTTCAACAGCTTCAACCAATCCATTTGTAAAATCAATAGTCCTTAATGCCTTAACTATGTTGGCTGGTTTACCAATCTGAATTGCAGTAGCCAAAGTCTTTGGAGAATAATTATTAGAATCTTGATGGTCATAAAATCGTTTAATCAAATCAAGATCTACTTTACCATCATTCCATCTAAGTTTAATATTATCAAAGTGACCGTTATAGAGTCTATAAAATGTATCCGCACCTACTGCATTAACCACTACTACTCTAGGTACTTTTTTTATCCAACCCCATTTATATAGTTCAATAAGGGCTTTGCCGCAGCTTGACACATTACCAAGTGCACCTCCAGGATATACAATCCAATCAGGAGGATTCCAATTTAATTGCTCCATTATCCTAAATACAATAGTTTTTTGGCCTTCAATTCTAAAGGGATTTAATGAGTTTACAGTATATCCACCTTCCCTCGATGAATTTTCTAGTGACAATGCTAAAGCGTCATCAAAATTTCCATCTACTTCAATGACCTGTGCTCCAAATTGAAAGGCTTGTCCAAGCTTACCGGGAGCAATTTCTCCTCTAGGAATGTAAACATCACAGTCTAAACCCTCATTAGAAGCGTACATTGCTGCCGATGCGGAAGTGTTTCCTGTAGATGCGCACACAATCTTTTTTACAGATAACAACTTTGCGTGTGTAACAGCAGCAGACATGCCATTGTCCTTAAAAGAACCACTAGGATTATACCCCTCAGGCTGAAGAAGCATATTTTCAGATGGCATGTCTACATAATTTGCTACTTTGCTCATTTGATATGGTCTTGAGGATCGTCCTTCAGATCCATCTAGGGAAACTAAATATTTTGAGCATTCATTAATATCCTCAGTGTCAATTCCAACAAAATTAAGTAACTCTCTATACCTCCACACTCCACTTTCATTAAATATATTGCCAGCATAGTTCCGCCTCTGATAGAATACATCAATCAAATTCTTATCAGGAATATCCGGATAAATTACATCAAGTAGAAAACTACATTTACAACGGTATATATCGTTGTCTATTGAATATTCCATTCCACACGAGGGATTTATACATCGCTTTACAGTATTTAACTTCATCCCAATTTAGATCACCAATTTAGATTTATAAACGTAAAAATGTTAATAACCAAGTGTTTAGTGACGGATCAGACATCGTTAACTTGCTGAAAGGCATTTGTAACTCAATCCCACACGAAGCTATTTTACTCTCTGGAGGACTAGATAGCAGTATATTATTACATTTGACTCAACCAAAGAATGCAATTACTATTACTTTAAATTATTATTCAAATGACCTAAAATTTTCCTCTTTGGCCATCAAGGGTGCAAAATCATTTCATCACATCATTAATCCGGACCTTAACGAGATAATTAATAGTATTCGAGAATTGGTCTCTATATCAAAGACCTTTGATCCTATTTATATCAGGAATAACGTTGTGCAACTAATTGGATGTAAACACGCCATTAATTTAGGATGTAAAACTATAATAATAGGCGATGGTGCTGACGAATTATTCGCAGGTTATAATTACCTACACAAATATGTAAACGAACCGCAAATCCTTTGTAGAAAAATAAAAGATTTATTCGATAATATGGATTTTTTTTCAAACAGAATATCCAAATTTTATAAACTTAAAGTATATCTACCTTTTCTTGAACAACAAATAATAGAATTCTCCAAGACTTTGACAATAAATGATAAAATATCTAGGTACGAAGGATGTTTGTATGGTAAATTCTTATTGAGGCAACATTTTCTTCCGATATTAGGAGAGGAAATTGTGTGGCGCAAAAAAGAAGCACTAGAAATAGGCTCTGGTATGAATATGTATGTTTCAAAAATCGAAGAGCTAGTTGAAAATGAACAGTACGTTTACGGGGTACAGAAAGCCGCTAAAGAGGGGGTTAAGATCAGAAATAAAGAACATCTTTTTTATTACAATTTCTATAGACAATTTTTTGCTCCTCCCGGTAATGTTCAAAAAAAACAGACATCTACAAAAAAATGTACTTTCTGTAACACAGCATGGGAATGGAGAGGCAACTATTGCAAAGTCTGCGGGGCATACCCAGTTAAAAATTAACACTGAATTTGTCACTCTTACAATTAGTATCCATAGTTACATATTGTGAAAGAAATACAACCTTAAATACAAACTTCGATATTGGGTTAAGGGTATAAAAGTCAATGTCATTCAGCAATAAATGGATCAAACCACAAAATGAAATTAGTAACGTAGGGATGAAGCTTCTAGAAAATATAAAACCACCTTCGCCGCTTAAACCACGTATAGAGGAAGCACAAAAGCGCCTCCACTCACAGATCTCAAAATTAGAAACTATGTCAGCAAAAATGGATGAAAAAGATCAGATTATATTTAAACGCATAATTAGTGCTATGCAGAATCATGATAGCCAATACGCCAAAATTCTTTCAAATGAACTTTCTCAAATACGTAAGATGAACAAAATGATAACTTCCGCTAAATTGGCATTGGAACAAATTCAACTCAGATTAAATACTATCACTGAATTAGGAGATGTAGTAGTAACGTTGAGTCCTGCGATGTCTGTTATAAAGAATATTCAGGGCGGCCTAAATTCAATGATACCTGAAGCAGGGCAATCTTTTGGAAAGATAACAGATATTCTAAATGGCATCATGAACGATTCTGGACAAATTCCCACTGCTTCTGAAATTAATGGTAATACAGGCAGTGTAAGTGAAGATGCATTGAAAATAATCGAGGAAGCAAGTGCTATAGTGGAACAAAATATGAAAGATAAATTTCCAGACTTGCCTAATTCTAGTTTAGACAACAAGTTGTCCGAAAGCAGTTCTCTCTATTAATTTATTTTTTATTTGGGTCCTGTCATTGATATTTTTTTTAGTTCAACTTTTATTCGATAAATGGTTGGGTAACTATATCCTTTTTCCCTAAATTTCTTAACCATTACCTTCCAACTTTTAAGTCGCATAATCGCTTGCTTCTTAGTCAAAAATGAAGTCTCAGATTTTACTAGGCTTTTTCTTCCCGAATTAAGGTAACCCCCTACATCGGCAACATATCTATTATAGGAAAATCTTAAACCAGAAATAACAAATTCTACCGGCAATGTATCTACGTATTTCTTAATTTCAAGATACTGGGGCTTTGATGCATTTATTTCAATACTGTATTTTCTCATACCATAGTCCCTCAATATTTCAAAACTCGAGTTTTGAAATATAATAGTTTTTCATTCTAAAAAACCTTAAAATGAAAGCCATTTAACTTATCAACAAATGCTGCCGCATCATGCATTATTCTTGAAAATTGTAATTCATCATTTCTCTCAAATTTAGTTGATTTTGAAATGCAATAGTTTTTTATTTGTCCAGAAACATTTACAGGCAAATAAGATATTACCCAAATATTATGATGTATTGGTTGTAGTGCTTTCAAAGAACTGACTATACTTTGTACATCAGAAGATTCAGAGTCAATAAATTGGATTAATAGGACTTGTTCAGAATTCCTTTTAATGTTCCTGAAATTAGGAATTATTACACTTATTTCGATTTCGCCAATTTTGATCTTTCGCTGAGATGGTAACATCATTGTAGTAAGCAAATAATGCGTCAAGGATTCAGCTAGTGCAAGTTGATCAGTAGTGCTGATTAGCCCGCTCTCATTAATTATAGTGCATTTATCCATCAATTCATCTATCAAGGCAATAGAGTTTTCACGAGACTCGCTTAATTTTTTATGAATTCGACTAATCCCCATTTGATTTATCTCAGCATAGAGCAATTCCTTAACATCCATATACTAATTAGATACTTCTGATTATATTATTTTTATTCACATACCTATCAGTAAGAGATTTATTGACATAATATTTCTTATTCAATGAATCTTTGTCAAAAGACGATAAAACTTGGTATCCTTATTCTCAGATGAGTGAGACATTTAAGCATTATAAGATAAAAACTATTTCCTCAGGTAGTGATTTTTATTTTGTTGACAGAAAAGGTCATCGATATTTAGATGGAGTTTCTAATATGTGGTGCAATGTATGGGGATTTAGTGAAAATAGAATAATTAATGCTATGAGAGATCAGGTTTTGAAGATACCTCATTCAAATATTTTTGGTATTGCTAATGACAAATCACAATCACTTTCGTCTAAATTTTTGCAGTTAACTGAGGGCATGGATAAATTATTCTACACTGATAATGGCTCATCAGCAATAGAAGTAGCAATGAAGATAGCTACTCAGTATTGGTACAACAAAGATGTAAAAAATAAATCAATATTCTTGTCACTTAAAGATGGCTACCATGGCGACACTATAGGTGCAATGTCAGTAGGATATGTGGAAAATTACTTTAATAGGTACAAGCAACTTCTAATACCAACTCGTAGAATTCCCAAGCCAAAAAGCACTCTAATCGAAAGGGATAATCAATCCGATCTAAAACTAACCATTGAAAAATCCAAAAACATCATTGAAAAGAATGCTGACAAAGCTATAGCACTCATAATGGAAAGTGGGGCTCAAATTGCAGGCGGTGTCACAATCTTTCCTGACGGCTATCAAAAGCAGATTAAAGATATTTGTAGGAAAAATAATGTTCTTTTGATATTGGATGAGATTGCAACAGGGTTTGGAAGATTAGGGAACATGGTAGAGTATTTGGCCCAAGAATCAACCCCTGATATTGCATGTTTTGGAAAATCCATAACGGGAGGCTATTTTCCATTGGCATTGACAGCCGCATCAAAGAACATTTATCAAGAATTTGAAGGCAAATGGGATGAGGGCAGGCAATTATATCACGGTCATACTTATTCGGGACATCCAGTTGGGTGCGCAGCAGTACTTGAAAATATAAAAATGTATAAGGAAAAAAAATTAATAGAACGAATTAGAACAAATGCCAGTAAAATAAATAAAAGGATCAGAGAGTTCGATAAGTTTCCCATTGTTGAAAACATACGCTCCAAAGGAATGCTATCAGCTTTTGATTTAATCCATAAGAAGAAGATGATTAAAAATGTCAACGGAGTTCCAATAACGATATTTATCATCAGGGAAGCCTTAAAACGCGGCGTATTTCTTCGTCCTCTGGGATCTACCATGCTAATAATCCCCCCCTTAGCTATTGACTTTAATTCAATTGAGAAAATTATTGATGTTCAAACCGATATAATAAATGATATTCAAAAGAGCTTAAATTGATTATCCAGACGTCGCAATATTTCTTAAATTCTTGTAGAGGGTTGCCTTGGACATCCCCATATCTTTAGCAATTTTTGTTTTAGATTTATTTTGGGAAAGGAGAGAAATTAAGTGTACGCTATCTACAATCTTCCTAGGTCTTCCCACATGCTTACCTATAGATTTAGCACGTATTATCCCATCCTTTGTCCTTTGTATTAATAACTCTCTCTCACGTTCTGCCACCCAAGTCAATATACCTAGCATAAGCTTGCGAATGCTAGGATCGGTAGTCTGAAGAAATGTTTCCCTAGGGGAGCAAGAGATAAGTGGAGCATATTGTTCTACTGCTTTTATAGCTTCGAGGGTATCCCAAAAAGTACGTCCTATCCTGGACAATTCATAAACTAAAATGGCATCAATTTTTTCATTCGCAATCAGATTCAAGAGATCTTTAAACCCCTTTCTAGAATTAGCGGCAATTTTACCGCTAATGGAGGCATCTTCAAAGTATTCAATTATCTGAAAATCATGATTCGTGGCCCACCTTTGAATCGAAATTTTTTGATTCATGACAGTTTGGTCTTCTGTACTTACCCTAAGATAGGCGAATGCATATTTCATAAAACGAGATTTGACAACAATCGTATAAAAAAGGTTGTTAAATAATATCCCATTTATTGTCAAATTATCTATATTATTTTTCCAAATTAATAGTCAAAAAAAGGTAGTAATTATTGGTCTGTCTAAATAACGGTCGTTTTTTAAACGGTATGGTTTTTTTGAGTGGTTAACGATTTTCGTCTACTAACTTTCGCTTATAAAAGACTAATATAACAGAGCAATAATTAATAGAAAAGTAAGATTAATTGCGCAATTTGAAAAGTGATTTTATTTATAGGTTGAAGGATAAAGTAATAGAAGGAAATAAAATTACATCCGAAGAAGCACTCAAGTTAATATCCACAAAAGATATAAACGTATTAGCAGAATGCGCGAATAAAATAACGACAACATTTTCAGGAGATAGCGTTGACGTTGAAACTTTAATTAATGCAAAATCAGGGCGATGTCCGGAAGATTGTTCGTTTTGTGCTCAATCTTCATTCAATTCTACCCCTATTGACAAATATCCACTGTTATCGCATGATAAAATTTTTGAACAAGCCGAAAGAGCCTTACAAAGCGGTGCAAACAGTTTTTGCATTGTATGTGCTTACAAGGCACCACCGGAAGATGATTTTGAACATATATGCGAATCAATTAAAATTATCCGTAGCAAGCTCAAAATTGATGTAAATGTTTCATTGGGATTTATGACACTAGAAAGAGCAAAGCGATTAAAGAGTTTGGGAGTAAAAAGGTATAACCATAATCTTGAAACTTCAAAAAGCTTTTTTAATAAAATTTGCACTACTCACTCTTACGAGGATAGAATCAATACTGCAAAAATAGTAAAGGAAGCAGGTTTGGAACTTTGCAGTGGTGGCATAATAGGAATGGGCGAAACCAAGGAACAGCGAGTTGAACTAGGTGTTGCCTTATCAGAATTACAACCTGACGAGGTCCCTGTTAATATGTTACTAGGTAGAGAAGGGACCCCTCATTATAACAATAATTTCATATCGGAAAAGGAAATTATTCAGACAATAGGTACATTTAGGTTCTTAATGCCAAAGACCATACTCAAGATTGCTGGTGGAAGAGAAGTGCATCTTAAGGGCGACGATAAGAAAGTACTTAGAGCTGGTGCAAACGGAATAATTACAGGAGGTTACTTAACAACTGAAGGAAATAAACCTAGTGATGATTTCAAAATGCTAAAAGAGATTGGTATTAAGCAAAGATAACTTAAATTTTTTCGAGTCAAATCTTAAAGATCTGAAACGTCTTAATTTATATCGGTACCTTAGAATTCAAAACGAATTTAGAGACACTAATTCGAGCGAAGATAACCTTCCATTTATTAATTTTTCCACAAATGATTATTTGGGTCTGTCCAAGCATGAAAATCTCTTGAATCTGTTTAGTTCGTCACATTTTTCAAGTGTTTCTCAATGTAGTTCACGCCTTATCAGTGGAAACACTCCTCTTTTTGAAAAATTAGAAGAAATTCTTTCCCATCATAGACATACTGAGTCGGCTTTAATCTATCCCACCGGATATATGGCAAATATCGGGACAATAAGTTGTATTGCAAATAATCAAACCACAATCTTTAGTGACGAGTTTAACCACGCGAGCATAATAGATGCTTGCCGTTTGTCCAGAGCTAAAATCGAAGTGTTTTTACATAACGACATGTTTGATTTGGAAAATAAAATCAAAAAAAATGATGCAAAGCGTAAGGTAATTGTTACTGAAGGTATTTTTAGCATGAATGGAGATATGGCAAGACTGGATGTTATGTCTGAATTGTCATCTAAGTATGGGTGTATTCTTGTAGTTGACGATGCCCACGGTGATTTTGTGATAGGAGATAAATCACAAACAGATTATGGAGGAACTGCAAGTTATTTCAAAGTTGAAAATGAAGTGGACGTTCATATTAGTAGTTTGAGTAAAGGTCTAGGTTGTTTTGGCGGCTATGTAGCTTGTTCAGATCTTTTACGAAATTATCTGATAAATAAATCCAGGGCATTTATTTTTACCTCGGCACTCCCCGACATTTTTTGTGAATTGGCTTACAAAGCTGTATTGTTGGCCAATATGGGCGATAGGCAGAAAAAGCTACATAAAAATTTAAAATATTTTGAAGAACAATCAAAAAATTACACTTTGCCAGGCTTGAGATTTACTGAGGACAGTCCAATTATTCCCCTCGTTTTGGGGTCAGAAGAGAAATCCTTATCGATTTCAGATTCATTGTTAAAAAAAGGATATTTTGTACAACCCATTAGATATCCCACAGTGAAACGAAATGAAGCCCAATTAAGGATATCCATTTCTGCAATACATACATCTAAGCAAATATCAGGATTATTATCAACCTTAGATTCTCTGTTGAAATAAAATATTTCAGAATTCGAATTCTGAAATATCTTTTATCCTTAAATATTTCATATTTATTTCCCAATATAACTATTATTGTAGTAATATAACTATTATTGTAGTAATATAACTATTATTGTAGTAATATAACTATTATTGTAGTAATATAACTATTATTGTAGTAATATAACTATTATTGTAGTAATATAACTATTATTGTAGTATAAAAAAAATAAGACATTTATTAATTAAGTTCTGTGCTTAGGTAACTATTTCGTATAAAATCTGAGTAAAAAATATATCCTTAGATGGCTTAGATCAAATGTTTTGAAAGGAGTAATTCTAGCAGGAGGCTTTGGAAAACGACTAAAGCCAATAACAGATAACAGACCTAAACCAATGATAGAGATATTAGGGAAACCAATCATTGAATGGCAGATCAAGTTACTTGCAAAAAACAATATAACAGAGATTATTATATGCGTCGGATACCTAAAAGAACAAATAATCAATCACATAGCAAGCGGCAATAAATTCAAGGTAAAAGTAGCTTATGTGGTTGAGGAGGAGCCGTTAGGAACAGGAGGAGCTTTAAAGAACACTCAAGCTCTGTTAAAGGACGAAAAAAACGGATTTTTCATGCTAAACGGAGATATTTTAACCAATATTGAATTTAATGAATTATCAGGTAAGAATGAGTACAATTCTATTGCAGTAGTACCACTGAAAAGTCCATTTGGAATAGTAGATTTCAATGATCAACACTTTGTGACTGGTTTTAAGGAAAAACCCAACATAACAGATAAGTGGATAAATGCGGGTATTTATTACTTTAATCAAGAAATATTTGAATTTCTTCCTGACAAAGGAAATATTGAAACTACAGCCCTCCCTGCGATGGCAAATGAGAAAAAATTAAAAGCTAAAAAATTTGAAAAATCTTTCTGGAAATCAATTGATTCCCATAAGGATATCGAGGAATCCTCAAAAGAACTATCAAAACTTTATTCAAAATAAATATGAAAGAAAAGTATGCATATAGCATTGGGACCCTTTTAAATGTAAAGCAAGTCATTGAATTCTCCAAATCAGTAGATAGAAATGATAGAGTCCATTCAATATGGACCCCTGAATCATGGGGTAAAGAATCATTCTCCATATTAGGTGCAATTTCCCAAGTAACTAATAGAGTCAAATTAGGCACTTCCATTATTAACATTTATTCCAGGTCTCCAGCTACAATTGCAATGGGATCTGTTACACTTGATAACTTATCTGAGAAAAGATTTATTCTCGGACTTGGTGTAAGTACACCTTCCCTAGTCGAAGGACTCCATGGGATGAAGTATGAATATCCATTGACTCGAATTAAAGAATATGTAGACATTATTAGACTACTGTTCAAAAGAGGAAAAATTGAACTTATAGGGAAAACAGTCAGAGTAAATGGTTTTGAATTATTAGAACACTCAAGAGAAAATATACCCATCTATTTGGCGGCAGTCAATAGCAAGATGATTAGCCTCAGTGTTGACTCTGGTGATGGTTTTATACTATATCTTAAACCATTAAGCGAAATAGAAAAAATAATGTCAAGAATCAGAACAGTCACTTCTAGCAAGTCATTTACCAAAGCAGTAGCGTTTATAACTTCAGTATCAAATAAGAATCCAGAACAAGCTAACAAAAGAGCATCCAAAACATTAGCCTTTTACATTTCAGTTGGAAAAATTTACTATAAATATTTACTTGGAACAATATATAGTGATTCAGTTAAAAAGATCTATTCTGACTATCACAAACTGGGTATTAATGAGGCCATAAAAAATATTAAACCAGATATGCTAAATGATTTTGTAGTTTCAGGTACGGTCAATGAATGTGAATACAAAATTAAACAAATTATCAAAAAAGGTGTAGACCTTCCCATTTTACAAATTAATCCAATTAAGGATGTAAATGGAGATTTAGAATACAAGGATTTCAAGGATTTATGAAAGTTGCTATAGTCTCATCAAATAATTTAAAGAATACTAAACTCGGTCCTAGTACAGCTGGTGATTTAGCCACCAAATCGATATTAGAATTACTAAGTCATACGACTATAGACAAATCTAGTATTGATGGTCTAATTGTAACAAGTAACTCTCAGGAGATTTACCTAAGCAACATAGTATCTGAGATGTGTGGTCTCAAGCCAAAATTCTCTACCAGGGTTGAAAATTTGTGTAATTCTGGGACTAGTGGAATTCTGATGGCATTTTCTTTAATTCAAGCACGTATTTGTAAAGCAGTAATAGTAGTAGGTACAGAAAAACAAAACAGTATTGGAAATAAACTGAATTGGGATATATCCAGGGGTATTTTTGATATGCCAATACACTGGGCAGCAATGTATGCAAGTAACCACTTTCAAAAGTTCGGTACAAAACCGGAAGACCTTGCATTAATATCATACAAGAATCATTTATATGCAAATAAGAATCCAAATGCGATTTTTTATAACAAGAGATTTTCATTTTCTCAAATTCTAGATTCAGATATGGTGGCTGAACCACTAAGGAAGCTGGATTGCTGTTATCCCTGTGATGGTGCATCATCCCTATTACTTGTTTCTGAGGATTTAGCATACAAATTTGAATCACCCATCTGGATTCGAAGTATATCTCAAAATAGCCAAGGTGCGAGTTTTGCATCAATTTCTCATAGCTTAGATTACATTGCCTCTACCAAGATTGCAGCCAAGGAAGCATTTGAAATGGCTTCAATGAGTCCTAAGGACATAGACATAGCTGAAGTTCATGATGCTTTTACCATATTAGAGTTATTAGCATATGAGGACATTGGATTTGTTAAGAAGGGCTGTGGAAGAAATTTTATCTTAGATGAGATAATAAACATCAATACGAGGGGCGGATTGCTTGGATGTGGACATCCAATTGGAGCAACAGGCATAAGTCAAACAAATGAAATAGTTTTACAACTCCAAGGTTTAGCCAAAGGAAGGCAAATAAGTAATTTGAAAAGTGGCCTGGTTCACAATATGGCCGCTGCAGGAACTTCAACTACTATAATTTTATTGCAGAATTAACATGGATTTTTTTGAAGAAATACTTAATAGTGCTAGAAAAGGAAAATTCGTTACTAGTTATTGTCAACAATGCAATAAGTATATTTGGCCTCCGAAGGATTCTTGCAATCTTTGTTATTCAACAGCAGTTATAAAAGACGTCCCTTCTAACGGTGTCCTTCTTTCTAAATCTATTTCTTATATAAGTGGCAAGGAAGGGTACTTTGGCCTTGGCGAATTCACTGGAATTCGAATTATTGGAACAATAGAACGGTCTATGAAGATAGGTGACAGAATTGTTATTTGCAGAATTCGTGAAAAAAACAGAAAAATTGATCTAAAATTTTGTGTTGATATGTAAGATTATTAGGAAGTTAAACGTGTCTTTCTGATATGGGTTACGAAAGTTATCTGAGTGACAGGATGCTTATGAGCAGAGATGCATTAAATAAAAAACAAATAAAAATTAAAATAATTGAAGAGGACGAAAGAAGTAGAGATTTTTCAAAGAATGGAGATAGGGTTTTAATAAAAAAGATTCTACTTATAGTACAAAATTTAGAGACAGAAGAAATAGAAGAAAAAGAGTTGGATATCGAAGAGTTGGAAAATCGTATGAAAAAAGAAAGACTATTTACTTCGTCAAATAGGTGGGTACCTCGAGTGGATATCAGGAATAATTTTGTCTCTGGTAATAGACACACATATTTGCTTTCTGATGCGATTGCACTTGACATAGTTTCTTTCTAAACAAAAAGCGCCGCTGATCAGACTCGGACTGATGACCTACTGGTTAACAGCCAGTTAAGCTTCATAACAAAAATTATGAATTTGCTCTACCAAGCTGAGCTACAGCGGCACTATCTAATATCAGATTGGGAAGAATAATTAAATGTTATGATTTTAGGATATTAAGACTAAATTGACTACTTTAACTTAAAAAAATAAATATTAAAAAGAGGTATAAGCAAAACTACTAAGGGAAAATCAAGATCTAGAATATATATATACCCCATCAAGGAATACTCGAGAATCCTTGTTCTTTATTTTAGTGGATGATTCAATATTGGCAGCAGTTTGGGAAACACTTTCAATATTGGGACCAGTTACCAAAATATCTTCACCTTGGACAACCACTTTTGTATCGCGTCCGATTATTCTAGAAACACGTGAAGAACGTTCTCCAAAAAAGTTTTCAATATGAATCTCTTGACCCTTTATCTTGACAGAAATCGGAAAGTGAGCGAAAACAATTTTAAGTTTATATGTAAATCCAGTGGTAGATCCGAGAATCATATTATTGATTACACTTCTCAAGGTATTGGCTAAAGCATAGTCTCTTTTGCGATTACCATATGATCTTATAGTAATTTTTTGATCTGCTACTTCGATCGTAGCAGGCATTTTGGTGAAATCTTTTTGCACAGAACCATTTTTTCCTTTGGCTGTAATAGTATTATGGTTCTTAGTAACAGTTACGCCATCGGGTATACTAATCTCATTAATGTAGAAGTCAGGTTTAGTAGACATATCCGATTAAAGAACCTCCTAATCCCTTCTCTTGTGCTTCATGATGTGTCATTATACCGTTACTTGTAGAAACAATTAGTATTCCCATATTGTATGAAGGCAAGAACTGTCTTTCCCAATTTAGGTATTGATCCTTTTTAACGCTAAAGCGTGGGGTAATTATACCACACTTGTTAATCTTAGCCAATAGCTGGATCCTAAATTTACCCAGTCTTCCGTCATCTACTTGCTCAAATTCTCCGATGTATCTATGCTTTTGCATTACTCTAAGTACTTCGCTAGAAAATTTTGAAGAAGGTAAGACAATGCATTCTCTTTTTCTCCTCATCTCATTATTGTATAGCGTAGTAAATAAATTTGACAAAATGTTTAATGCGGGCATCCAAATCACCTATTCATATTTCCTAAAACCTAATGTGAATGCAACTTCCCTAAAACATCTTCTACACAGCATCAAATCATATGAACAAATCATACCACTAAATGAACCACACCTTTTGCACCATCTTGTCCCTTTACCATGAGCCAGTTTTTTCCTACCCGTCAATGCATAATCGCGAATCTTGACCTTCAAACTATTTCGACTCCAAATTGTGATCTAAAAAACTCTATTGATTCATTCTTGGTGATCTTGTGGTCTTTTCCGATTTTGCTTGGATTCCTCTTATGAGAGATGCGGTATCCAGGTCTAGTCAATGCAGCACAAACATCCATACCAAAAATCCCTATATCTGGATTATATTTTGTACCGGGAATATCAATGTGCTCACGAATTCCAAATGAAATATTTCCATTAGTATCAAAAGATGAACTTTTAATCACATTCTTTTTTGATTCCAATATTCGCCTTAAAAAGTTTACTGCATCGGTTCTTCGTAGCGTTACCATGGCACCGATTGGTTCTCCCTTATGAATGCCGAAATCCCTTACACTTTTCTTAGCACCTCTCACACTTGGCTTTTTCCCTGTTAATTCTGATAGGGCATTCTTTGCTTTTTCTACTGGGTCTCCAGATTTTCCAACTCCAATGTTAATAACCACTTTGTCGACTTTAATTTGCTTCATAGAGTTTGACGGGCTTTCACTCATTTACTAACACCTCTAAAACAGGTTTGTCTAATCCAACCGGCATAATTAATTCTACTGGAAGTTCTACAGTTTTTTCTTCAAAGGTTAGAATTACTCGTTTAGGTAACGCAAATAATCCTTCCTTTATTTCTTCTACTCTCCCAATTTTTCCCGCATTTTCTCCTTGAACCACAAGAACATTACAACCATTCTCGAATTTGATATGGCTTTCAATTTGCATTTCAGGAACACTTACCAAGCAAACATCTCCAACTTTCATTTCCTTACTATCTTGTAACAAAGATTTGCCATCATGGAATCCATATTGAATTTTCCCTCCTTTTGTACTGGTTTTACTAGTAATCTTTAGGAGTTTCTTTTTATTTTCTCTTGTCTTTACAGGGACCAAAAGTTTTGATCCCTTTGGAATCATTCGATATGCTTCATTATTGGGTGTTATTTCAATTAAATCCATTATACCCACACCAAAACGAGGGTCACGTCGAATTATACCATCAATTTTTATTAACCCAGAATTCAAAATTTTTTTACTTTCATTAGAATTGGAACTTAGATGCAAAACATCTCTCAAAATAACTCCAAGTGGATAACATTTGGATTTTGAATACGGACCAGGTCGGGGTCCAAGTATAAACTGAGAATCTTTTCTTCTAACATCCCAAAATCTAGGGGCCTTTTGTCTCTTTAGCTTTGTACTTCCACTCTTTCTTACCAAGTTATAATCACTCTCTCAATTTACTCCTTCTTTTCAGTCCTATCAATCTGTTTTTTCGAGGATTTATTAATTTGTTCCTTTTTACTCTTGCCTTCCAATTTACTCTTCCTCATTTTATCATCCAAGTTAAGAGAAGTAATTTGAACGTTTGAAGCATGAATTTGAACTTTAACATTTCCACCCTTTATTTTTTCTCTTTGTACACCCTCGATGCTTAAGCGACCCCTATTAGTGTCAAGCTTCTCGATCTTACCTTCAACTCCTTTATACTCACCTCTCATAATTTTCACGGTATCACCTTTAACTATCGATACGCTTTTTTTACCAAAGTCTTTCTTCAAATTATCTGAGAGGTTTGATGAAATATTATTAATTCTTCTTTTCATAATTTTTGCAACTCAAACTATCATTGATGCCAGATTGGCAATCCTTGGCCATTTTTCAGCTGCCTCAGCTGCAACTGGACCTTTTAGATCAGTCCCTTTAATTTCACCTTCTTGAGTAACAAGTACTGCAGCATTATCTTCGAATGAAACTCTAACTCCATTTAGTCTTCGAATTGGGTATTTTTGTCTGATAATGACTGCACCAAATATCTGTTTTCTTAATTCTGCTGGTCCTTTTTTAACAGTTACGGTCACAAAATCACCTACTGCTGCTGCGGGTAACCTTGAATGTCTACCTTTGTATCGGGTCACCTGAGCAATTTGTAAAATCTTAGCTCCGGTGTTATCTGCACAGACCAAATTAGCATATAACGGTAAGGAACGTGTCACATATGGTCTGAATTCCTCAACTCCTCTAGATGAAACAGCTCTTGATTTTGAAGACATAGTTATTCACTAACCTCCACTACGGCAAAAGAAACAGTCTTTGACAAAGGTCTGCATTCTGCAATCTTTACTTTGTTTCCATCTTCGACATCCTGACAATCAGAAATAAAAGCATGAATCTTTGATTTGCTTCTTTCATATCGCTTGTATTTGTCTACGAATCTAGAAAATTCTCTCTCAACGACGACCATATTTTTCCCTTTGTGACTTACAACGACGCCAGTCATTAATTTGCCTCTAAGTGAAAGAGAGCCACAGAACGGACAATATTTATTAGTACATGTCCTTTTTGGAGTTTTTACTTGTATTCCTATATTTTTAGCCATTAATTTCACCTTTTTTATACAACTACTTCCTCAGGCCTTCCTAATAATCGCTTGCCAGGAATAATCTGATTACGATATTGATTGTTAACTTTAAAAAATGATATTTCTTTTTTTGCGATCTTTATGATTTTTTTAGATTCTGTTTCTTTAAGAAATATCATATTTCTTGAAATGTTCACAATTTTCCCTCTTTTCTTGTCATTAAATGGATTAGATGACTTTAAAACACCAATCTCAGTATCGAATGCAATGAGTCTATTTGTTTCTGTCAAATGAGATTTGATGGTCACTTTTTGTCTTTACCCCCAGACCTTTCATTCATTATAGTCAATATTCTGGCTATATCTCGCCTTTTCCATCTTATTACACCAGCTTCCTTTTTCAGAGTCCCTTTTATCGATTCAGATTTCAGTTTAGCCAAGTCTACTTTCAAATCTGTCAGTTTATCTTTTAAATCATCATCATTAAATTGTCGTAAGGTCTTGGTCTTGTTTCGTGACAATTAACTTGTAACCTCCGTAGGATTATCGGTTGATTTTGCCTCTACGGCATTTTTATTTTTCTCTGTGCTTGGCTCTTCTGTCGATTGTGAAGCACCCTCATTGTTTTGATAATAACTCGGGCTGTTAGGTTCTCTATGATTTACGACTAATTCAAACTCCGGAGGAGTTGCATTCTTAATAGCAATCTTTAACCTAATCCCCATAATGCCCATTTTTGTTAACACATGGGTAAGACCTTCCTTAACAACTTTGTCAGCCATGTTACCACTTTTAGGTACAATACCCGAAGAATGCTTTTCAAAGTGTGCTCTTTCGCTTCTCAATTTACCTGAAATAGTTACCTCGACACCAAGAGCTCCTGCATTTCTTATGGTATTTAACGTCCATAGTGCAGCTCTCCTAAAGGCTGTACCTCTTTCTATCAACTGAGCAAGCCTATTGCACATTATCTTAGGATTAAGCTCGGGAACTTCAACTTCAACTACAGATATCTGGGGATTTGTCAACCCAAACCTAACTTCGAGTTTCGAAGTGAGATCCCTAATCCCACTACCTTTCCTACCTATTACCAAACCAGGTCTTGTAACATATAGGGTTAACCTAGTCCCTAAAGGAGATTTTTGAATATCAGCTCCGCCAAACCCAGCATCCTTAAGCTCGTCCCTCAAAAATTCATCTAATTCACTATTTCTATAATTATTCTTTAACACATTTTTAATTGCATTCATTTAGCCAGACCTCCCTTCAATTGCGACCATCTCCACATGTACGAGTGTATCATATTTTGGGCTTGCTCTACCCATAGCTCTTGGAGTAAATCGCTTTAGCTTTGTACCTTTATGTACTACCACCGAAATAATTTTTAACCTATCCAGGTCCATTCCCTTATATTCAGCATTTGATTCCAAATTATCTAAAAGTTTTAAAAATTCAGATGTAGCTTTGTGTGGATATCTGCCAGAACAGAATCCATCTCTAATATTTGATCTGTGAGCTACTTCATTATGATACCTACGATAAGGTACAGCAATCTTCTTTGACAACACATCCTCTAAAAATTCTCTGGCCTTCTCAATAGATTTATTATTTACGGCTAGCGCCAACTCTCGTGAATGTTTGTGCGAGATGGATTTATCCCTGATCGCAGCTCTAACATGCCTCGATTTCTCGTATTTCTGAAATGAATAAGAATATTGCGGCATATTGATCACTTCAATGGAACGTAGAGACTTGACCTTGAGGAACCAACTCCAGGTGCTCCGTGTTGAACTCTCTTGTTGGTAATAGCATACTCTCCTAAGTAATGACCAACCATTTCAGCCCTAATTGTGAAAGAAACAAATTCCTTTCCATTGTGAACTAATACTGTTAACCCAATCATATCCGGAAGTATAATCATATCCCTAAGATGAGTCTTCAATTGACCATTCAGTTTTCCCTCTCTCGCTAATTTTAAATCTTCTCTAAATTTTCTTTTCTCGTCGTTCATATATGTTGATAAGCGTTTATCTAATGATCTTCTTTGTCTTGAATTCAACAAAGGCATCAAAGTTTCGATAGATAATTTCTGTACCTGTTCCCCAGAATATCCTTTAAATTTAAACTCTCTCGCCAATTTCTAAATCCACCTAACTGGAAAAATCTTTATAACCACATAATTTTGATTCATACACTATACCAATCCCAGGTTCGTAGCAAGCTGTCTTGCCCCATCCACATTTTTGAATTTCATAATAGCCTTCTTTCCACGTATGGTATTAAAAGTATTTACCTCACTAATTTCTGCCTCGTAAATTATTTTCATTGCTTTTACTATTTGATTTTTAGTTGCTTTATTATGAACTATAAAACTTAGCTTATTTTCTCTCTCTATAATGTTAAAAGTTTTTTCGGTTACATATGGCTCAAGAATAATTTTACTTGCCAGCTCTGAATCAATTTCAACATTTTTGTTTCCAATTCCTTGACTCATTTTGACTCCTCCATTGCTATCATTGAAGGTATTTTTAATTCATTTAACTTTTCAAGAGAACTTTTAGAATACATTGTGAGACGTATTGGCTTGGCCCCGGGTGCTAAATCAAGTACGCTTAAATCCTTAACACTCTTAACAGTAATACCCGGAATAGAACCATCTAATTTCAATAAACTACAATCATCATCCCCTACAACAATGAGAGCACTTTTGCCAATTCGATTTGGACGGCCCCGTTGCTTAGCCTTTCCAGAACGTCTTTTTATAGATCTCTCAACTCTTACAATGTCATCTCCAATCCCCAAATCTTTTAGAACAGACATCAAATCCTTTGTCTTTTTTATGGATTCCAAATCGTCCGTAACTATCATCGGAAAAGAATTAAGTTCTGTTACAATATGCCCTCTTTTCTCCACAAGTTCTTTGATACTCGTGCAAGATATCGCCGAACATAATCCGACAGTTTTTTCTTTCTTATTTAGTTTCTTGTAAATAACTTTCCAAGATTCTGGAGGATGATTGAGTCGACCCTTTCTGACTCCGCCCACACCGGCTGCTTGTCCTGCCCGAGAAAATCCTTCTCCTTTTGCCCTAGCCAATCTTGCTATGCCTAATCCAGTATTTCTTGACTCAGCACTCACCATTTCACCGGCGGCAGGATAACGACCTTGCTTTTGATAGTGATGGGTATCTAAATTAACGTAGGCTTTTTTTATGACCTCTGGACGATATGGATAACTGAAAACTTGAGGAAGATCGACGGTTTCAATCTCCTTTCCCTTTAAGTCAAGAATTTTTGCACTCATTTAAACAACTACCTCCAATACTTTAGGCTCATTGATTTTTGTTTGTTTACTCCTTATGGGATGTCGTAATTTAACTAGCCTTTTGGGTACACCTGGAATTGTTCCCCTTACGATCATATAATCCCCATTAACCATTCCGAAATGCTTGAAACCACCTTTAGGATTAATATCGACTAAATCTTTATTTTCTGAATTAGCCATTACAAGGATACGTTTATTGTATTCAGTACGTTGGTGAAAGCCTCTCTGACCTTGTCTAGCAACAGTATACATTACAACAGCAGGTGAGATTGGTCCAAGAGTACCAACCGCCCTTACACTCTTCCTTGATTTATGTTGTTTACGTTTAACACCAAATCTGGTAATAGGACCTTCAACACCCTTTCCACGGGTAATTCCGTGAACATCAACATGTTGACCAGTTTTAAAAACATCAGATACTCGGACTTCTTGTCCCAATTTTGATTTCAGAAAATCGAATTTTGACTGATTATCTTTTCCATTTACTGGAATTTCATAAATGAACGGTACTTTTTGTGACAACCCAATCATATTTGGATATATAGCTACAATTGCAACAACTTGTTTTGCCGCTGCTAATTTTTCTTCCGCCTTTTTCATACTATCTTCGGAATATTTTGTCTTATATTTGGCAGAAAGATCTTTGAGACTATCCTTTGCAAAAACATCGAAAATTGCATGTTTGCCATATTGATCCTCGGCATACCCGCGTATTCCAACTATTTTTAACGGTGGTAATGAAATAACTGTGGAGTGATTCATCAAAGGCTTTCCAAAATTTGGGGTTTTTTCCTTGTCGTCAACTGTCATTACTTGAATCTGCCCTACCTTAAAACCGGCAAATCCTACTAATCCTACACTTTCTCGATTTACATTTTCGGGCCATGTTCTGATCTTAGCTTCTAAGCTCTTAGCTCTGGCCCGTGGACGAAAAGCAATACTACCTCTCCTAGGTGTGCTATACTTACGGTGACCCATAGATACAAAATTTTTTCGGATCCCATTAATAAGTCTATTATTTGTAACTTGTTACTAATATGATTGAGTATAAAAGTTCAAAATGGATAAGACTCCGAAAATTGCTTCCTCCATTCGTATAGTTTGGGTACCTTGAGAAGGAAAGAAGTTGTACGATTTGTATTCACTCATATCAATTTTAGCTGCTTCAAAAATAGATTTTAATCCATATTTGGGAGATCCAAATACTACTAGGAGAGTAGTATTAACGAGTTCATCATTAATCAGGCTTTTAACAAAGCCGAATCCATCAAATTGTTTTGCATACCTTGAAGTCAGTATGACTTTGGATTTCTCAAATTTATAAATAAAATCCCTAAATTCTTTTGTATAATGAACGCTGTACCCCCAATAAAAGAGGTTTTTAAGATCATCAATACTTGGGTCAGTTGCAAGAAGATGTTTCTTTTGTTTTATTAATTTAACATTCAGTTTTTTTCCGAATTGTGTTTGATTTCCTACGTATTTTAAAGAATAATCTAATCCAACGTCAACTAAAAATTCCCGACCCTTCTTTTCCAATAGACCAACGCGAACCTCACCACTCTTGAGGTGTCTTATACTATCTTTATCTTTATGATGAGGGGACCTCAAAGGGTGAAGTCTTCCTACAGTTTTTAGAATGTCCAATTTAGGATAGATCTTTCGTCGAAGATATTGCGGAGTGTCAAGATATTCTAAGATAGTGATAAGGAATTCCCTTTCTTTATAAGTAGGATTAAGGAGGCTATCGTGATAGATAGTTAATTTTTCAACTCGGAATATGGATAAAGATCGTGATAATTGAAAGATTTTTGCAGTTCTATCTATGTCTGATTTTACGTCATAAAGATATGAATCAGGTATCGCGAGTTCGAATTTTATTTTATTCTTTGAATTCAACTAGCCATTCCTTAAAAGTTCACTCACAGCTCCCTCTAAATATCCTTCAGAACCAAAGAAAGAATAGCGTAACAACCCTTGCTTATCAATAACGATAGAGGATGGAGTGCCCCGTAGCCTATATAATTCAAAGGTCCGAGCAGAATAATCTTTATTCTGCAAATATTGCTGAACTCTATTATGCAAATCTTCTTTTTCCTTATCCGTTAAGGACAAGTAATCAGGAAAATAAATTTTAATGAATTCCTTAATCATTTGCTCAGTTATAGAAACAGGCATTTTTATGATTTCATCCTGTGCGATTGGAAATGGGATATTATAGTATAATTTATCTCCCTGGACCAGTTTTCCATATTGCTTTAATGCTTTTAAAGTTTCTCCAATAACCTTTCCTTCTGCTACCAAGAGTTTAAGATTTTCTAAGGTGTTCTTGTCATAATCCTCAAAAGCAGTAGCTACTCCAATAACCTTAACATTTTTGTCCTTAAACTTTTCGTACAAACTGACTGCTTGTGGAAGTCCATAAAGAAAGCATCCTGGACAGTTAACTTGAAATACCTCGATTACAATCACGTTTCCCTTCAACTGGTCAATATTTGTAGGTGTTCCTTGAACCCAGTTTGACAATATTAAGTTTGGTGCTATCGATCCAATTTCTATTGACATATAAATATGAATCCTTTTTAAAATAGAATTATTTAAACGGTCGTAAATTAAAAAAAATAGATTAATAATTTTTTGAAATTAAGATTGTGTGTCCTTACTTTGGACCTGCTGTGAATAAGACTCGATTTCCTCTGCAGTCATCATTCGGAGTGTTTTAGTTTTAGAATCAATCAAAGCTAATCTAATATGTTTAGTGCCGGTTTTTTCTTCACTAACCATGAAAATTGATTCAATTGCAAGCACACAGGCTTTGTTGAGATCTATATCACTTTTATAATTTTTCTCTAAATGCTCAGTTACCTGTTCGCTACCTGCTCCGATAGCAACTGCATCATATCCAATGTAAGTGCCACTAGGGTCAGTAAGGTACAAACCTGTACCATTCTTATCAACACCAGCAATAATTAATGCAACTCCAAAAGGTCTAGCCCCAGCGTATTGAGTATACTGCTGAGCCATATCCGCTAAATTCTTAGCAACGCCTTCAACATCAACAATCTCATCATAAATTAATCGATTACTCTGAGCGAAGAATCGAGCATGGTCAACTTGTGTCCTCGCGTCTGGTATATAACCTGCTGCTGCTAGGCCAATATGATCATCAATTTGAAATATTTTTTGTGTAACATTTGATATTTGTAATTTTCTTGTTTTTTCTTCAACGGCTAAGATAACTCCGTCTGTACTCTTTATACCCAAAGCTAGCGTTCCTCTTCTAACTGTTTCGATGGCATATTCTACCTGATATAACCTTCCATCAGGAGAGAAGACGGTAATTCCCCTATCATAACCTGCTGCTGCTGGTAACAAATCAAATATTTTACTTCTAAATCTTTATTTATAGTTACCTTAATTAAAAAAATAAAAGAATATTTACAATAGAGAATCTGATATCAAATATTTGTTAGAAGAAGAGATAAAATTTTTTGGACATAAAAACATCAAATCCCTGCACTCCAGGACGATCGAAATAACTAAAGATAAATTTCTTACGCCAAATGGTGACTGCATTATTGGAGTAAATGCCAGTAAGGCATGTAATGACTTTTCTGCAAGGTTAAAAGACAAGATCGCCACGGAGGATTCAAATATCCATATACAAATCATCGTTGAACCTTTTACATTTGAGATTAGAGCAAAAGGAAGTTCTGACCTAAAGTTACAACACAGTCATGACATTGTTATCAGAAAGAGCAAATTTGTCTGCCAGAGAACTGCAGGCTTGTGTTGCAACTTTGCTGCTTCGGACATTCCAAGAAGCATGATTAATTTGTTGAAAGATCCGTTAAAAAGCGGGATTATGCGAATATCAGTCGAATAAAAAGTTAGATGTATTCTGTCTCAAATTTTATCTTTAAACTCTAGTCCAGTTATCCGTTCATAAGCACTGATATATCCCTCAGAGAGCTGTGAAATTAAATTCTGTGGCAATTCTGGGATTTTTATTTCAGTATGCTTCGCACGGCTTTCTTCAACAGCTGCCTTGAATCCTGTTTCATTCAACCAATCTCTTAGTATTTGTTTATCATAGCTTTTTTGTACCTTGCCTTCTTCATAGTCATTCTTATCCCAGACTCGAAATTCATCAGGACCTATGGAATCTGCAAGATATATTACATTGTTTTTTGGATCTCGTCCAAATTCGAATTTTATATCAGCTAAAAGAAAACCAGCTTTTGAGACGATTGAGTTTACTTGATTAAATACCTTCATTGAAGAATCGATTAAGAAAGAGAGGTCCGGTTCGGATAGTATATTTTCCTTTAAAATTTCTTGTTCAGTAATTGGCACATCATGTAGACTAGATTTTGTAGTAGGATCAAAAATCGGTTGCGGTAAACGTGCAGCCATCTTTAGATCTCTATTCATAAAATACTTATCAAAATTGCTTATATGAATTTGCTTATCGATATATCTTTGATACAAGCTTCCGTAAAGAAATTGTCTAATTATGATTTCAAGGGGTATCATGTTCAATTTTTTTACTTCTATCATGTTAGTATTAACACGTTTAATGAAGTGGTTCTGGACTTTCAATTTTTCAAACCAATACACTGCAAAATCACACAATATTTTGCCTTTGAATGGTATAGGATCTTTCAAAACAACATCAAATGCTGAAACCCTATCTGAAAAAGCAAAAATCAATGTATCTCTATCAGTTTCGTAAACATCCTTTACTTTTCCTTTATTTATTAATTTCACAGTCCTTTACCCATATTATGGAAGTGATTTTTGCACTTAAAATCTTTAATGTAATAAGATGAGTAAATCATATCTATCAAGAATTTCTACCTCGCTAGATCAAATACAAGAGTTAAGATATTGTCGTATCAATCGTCGAGGCAGTCATGCTCATAGATCAAACTTTACATTAGAAGTTTACCTTTTATGAAAAGTGTAATTGAATATAAACTACAATAAATTATTCCCTACTGATGATCTTGTATTTATCTTTTCCAAAGATCTTTCAATCTTGTCTCTAGAATTGATAACTCTATGGTGTTTCTATCGAAAATGGTGTTTCTATCGAAAATGGTGTTTCTATCGAAAATGGTGTTTCTATCGAAAACATAGTCTGAAAGTTACAAGAAGCTCAAAGTCATATTAAATTCTTTATTAAGTTTCTTCAAAACTGTTCCATTTGAAGTAAACAGTGCCCCCTTTACAAGTAGCATTCAAAGGTTTTCTTAAATAGGTAAATTCGACTTCGATTTCGGAAAGCATTTTTTCTATTAATATTTCATCAGCCTGAGATGTGGAAAATCGATTAATTATCTCTTCCTTTGAGAATTCTTTATTGTAGTGTTTTTGTAAGAATTCAAATAGATCCTGTTTGGTTAACATATCGAGCAGATAACTTTATTTTGAATTTTGTTTTAGTTATAAACTTATACGAGGAAAGTAACTTGAGTATATCAATCCTTTTGAAAAAACCGGTTACTGATAGAAGTATATTATCAATAGTTTTGTATGCGATTTCCATACTATCAATATTTGTTATATTTTTCGATGCTTTTGGACAGGATAATGGTATAAATAGCTCAACCACTAATATCGAAAGATTTAGTCATTTAGGCATAAATGATTCATTTTCTTTGTCAGGGTCTATCATTTCAACGATAAAAGCTACTACGACCAACGTCGAAAATACAAGTACAAATTCATTCGATAACTCGAGTGAAATACAGGATTCCAGTTTAGAATCATTTGAAAAATCTGATCAATTCAATTATCCCGGAGTTTCAAACCAAGCGGCTCAACTTGATGCTGAGAATTTATCCGACTTAGAATCACCAATATCTAATTTCAGACCTTCAGAAAGAATCAACCAGACTGATTCATTCTCAAACAACCTAGTATCAATGCTTTCAGGAATAATAATACAGTCAATAGAGAAAGGAAACCCAACTATAACTGACACCTCCTTAAATAATAATTCCCTACAGATGAATAACCCTTTGATGGTTGTATCTGGTAATTGGAGAATAAATGTTGATCACTCAAACGTTACAAATTTTGATGCAAGATTGATAATGATTACAGCAAGTGGCAGCGGATTTCATTGGCACATTTTAAATAATTTTCATGATTCTAGCAAATCCTATTTTGGCAACGATGGAAATATTTTTCTTAACGGATCTATAGATTTTTACACAGACAATAATGAAATTGCAAAGAAAATAAACATCAATGTGTTCATAAATAATTTGGAGGTCATCCAAATTATCTTAGATGACAAAAATGTTTCAAATCACTTTTATGGTTATCCGATTTATGGGACAATTGATAAAGTGGAAATACCCAACTAGCTCAAAGTCTTTTTCATATATTTGCGTATAGGTGTAGTAATTGCGCCATCCGATGCTGATTGCACCAATGTGGCATACTTTGCCAAAGCTCCAGTATGGTATTTAATTTTAATTCCCTTAAGCTTTTCTAGTCGCTTTTTCAGCTCACGTTTGGTAATCTTAAGATCAACGGTTTCATTTATTAAGTTAATTTCTATTTCATCACCATTTTTTACGATGCTAATGGGCCCCCCAACCATGGCTTCAGGTGTCACATGACCTATCATAAAGCCCCTTGTAGCTCCTGAAAACCTACCATCTGTTATCATTGCGACCTTTTGTCCCAAACCCTGTCCCACTATTGCTGCGGTAACCGCTAACATTTCTCTCATACCGGGCCCTCCTTTAGGGCCCTCGTATCGTATTACCACTACATCTCCTGCTTCGATTTCATTTTTAGATACAGCTTCAAACGCTGCATCTTCAGAATTATAGACCTTTGCTTTTCCTCTAAAACTAGTTTGCTCTAGTCCTGCTATCTTTATTACAGCGCCTTCGGGGGCAAGATTTCCAAACAAAATTTTTAATGTTCCTTCCCTATGAATAGGACTATCAATAGTTTTTAGTATATTTCTAAATTCGGTTTTGTGATTTTTTAAATATTCCTTTGATTTTTGGAAGTTAAATTTATTTAAATTTTCCTTTATGGTTTTGCCTGTAACTGTGAGAACATCTCCATTCAGTATATTCTTTTCAAGTAAAGATTTCATTATGATAGGAATGCCCCCAATGTTGTCGAGATTTAGCATTACATAATTTCCGCCGGGCCTCATATTTGCAATGTGAGGGGTCTTCCTGCGGATATATTCAAAATCCTTAATGTCCAAATCTATACCAATCTCGCGTGAAAGTGCAAGTAAATGCAATATCGCATTGGTGGATCCACCGATAGCATTTGCCATCATTATTGCATTTTCAAAGGATTCATACACTAAGATGTCTTTTGGACGGATATCATTTTCAATTAAGAGTCCAATAGCCTTACCCGTTTCATATGTTATCTTCTGCCTCTCACTGCTTTCTGCTGACGGAGTAGCACTTCCTGGCAAAGACATTCCTAAAGCTTCACTAATTGAAGCCATCGTATTTGCTGTATACATTCCAGCACAAGAGCCAGCTGAGGGACATGCTACATTCTCCAAACTTATCAAATCTTCTAGCGACATTTTGCCAGCATCATAAGTACCGACAGCCTCATATACGTCTTGGATAGTCACGGGCTGACCATTCCAATTTCCAGGTAAAATAGTCCCCCCATATACGAAGATTGAAGGAACATTCAATCGAGCCATGGCCATTAGGGTCCCAGGTAGGCTTTTGTCACATCCAGAGATTCCAACTATTGCATCATATTGATGCGCCCTCACCATAACTTCAATAGAATCAGCAATAATTTCGCGACTTATTAAAGAAGACTTCATCCCCTCATGCCCCATTGCTATACCATCGGATACGGCAATAGTTGTAAATTCCCTTGGAGTGTTACCAGAACTTTTTACCCCTTCCTTTGCCTTAGATGCTAACATTCCTAAATGAATATTACATGGTGTAGCTTCATTGCATGTGCTGCATACTGCTACCAAAGGTTTCGAAAGATCTGAATCAGTTAGTCCCATTGATTTGTACATCGCACGCTGCGGAGCGCGGGATGGACCTTCCAGTGTTTTTCTGCTATCTATGACCATTGCTATGACCTAAATCAAGGCTATTGAACCGAAGTTATCTATAATCCTTCTGTCTGTTTATTCAATAGTAGCTGTTATCTTGATAGAGTCTAACCCTTCAAATTTGAAGATAGTTTCGCACATACCACATTCTATGCTATTATTATGTAACTCACTGGATGAAATTTCATTCAAATATTCACATTTCGGACATGGAAAAGAAAAGTTCACCGTGAAATTATCCAACTCAATTGATTCGCTCATATGTTCTAAAAAATTTTCGAGCTATTTAAAATGAACTAAAGTAAAATAATACATTTTCTATGGGTAGAATATTGACAATTTAATGGATTAAATATTTCATATAATAAGTTAAAGAATGGATGCGATAGCCAATAGATGCATTTTTTGCAAGATAGTTCAAAAGATTATCCCGAATGCTATTGTATATGAAAATAACAAGTTTTTGGTATTCATGGACAAATATCCTATAAATTATGGCCATTCTTTATTGGTTCCAAAGCAACACTACAATACAATTCTGGATATGCCGACGGAACTCGTGGGGGAAATGTATGCTCTAGTACCAAAATTGGCAAAGGCCATTATTACGGTTATCGATAGTGATGGTTTTAACATAAACCAAAACAATGGCAAATCAGCAAATCAAATTGTACCTCATGTACATGTTCACATCGTACCCAGATATTCTAAAGAAAAAATTAAAGGACAGTGGCCTTCTCGACAAATTGCAAAAATTGAAGAACTGCGACAGCTCGCAAGCAAAATATCAGAGAACTTAATTTCCGAAAATGTATGAAACCACTATCACTGTTGGAATTCCCACATTTAACGAAGAGAGCAATATAACCGCTTTTTTCCAACAATTAGTAGGTCAAATTGGTCAAATGGCTTATGAATTTGAAATTATTTTGATAGACGACTCCGAAGACAATACCCCTTTTATATTGAATGAAATTCGACAAACTTATTCAGATCTATCCATTCAAGTGATCCATAACAACAAGAGGATGGGCGCTGCTCATGCATGGAATACAATTTTACAAATGGCCAAGGGCAAGATTATTGTTTTGCTAGATGCAGATATAGAATTTGGAAAGGATTGTATTAAGAATTTGATCACCAGTATAACTGGAGAAGTTGGGCTCTGCGCCTCCAATACACTCCCGAGGGCAAAAAACAAGACTCGGTATTCCAGTGCATCTAGTTTTATTGCTTATTGGTTAAGGTCTGTACGCTTGCACGGTCTATCACAATATACAACAATGGGAAGAGCACTTTCTTTAACGGGAGAAGTTGGGAAGAAAATAAGAATTCCAAATGATATAATTGCTATTGATTTATACCTTCAGTGTTTGGTTATACAGGCAGGAAAATTAGTATCCTACAACGACGAGGCGACTATTTATTTTACACCGCCGTCCACACGACATGATTTTTATGGCCAAATTGTAAGGGCTATTAGAGGACATGCTCAAATTAACAAGTTTGTACGCAAATTCAAATTTAATGCTTCTCCAGTAACACTTATTTTCGAATTTCTAAGGACAGGATCAGAATATCCAAGAGGTGTGTTTGACCTTATCTCGTGTTATATCTTACTACCTATTTATTATTGCAAAAATAGGAATAACATTTCGCATCTATGGGATATAGCAAGCAGTACCAAATGACTTTTTTACGTATGTTTATTTATTACAAGACCCTCTTTCCAAGGGTATAGGTGCAAAATCAAATAAGTGAACCTACAATTTTTCAGGTGTTATGAACTTTAAACATTTGAGAATCCCATGCTAGTATACTTTGAAATTATAAATCAACTTGAAAGCACTATAATAACCAGCGCTAATGTCGCAAGACATGCAAAAAGTGCTAATGTTGTTTTCCACATTCCCAGATTTTCTTTTTCTCCAATATCCCAAATTCCTCCAGATTCCACTTTTCCGATTATGGTCCAATTCTTTATGGTATCATAACTGTAATACTTTGATAAATCAGCTGGTGGCACCCAAGTCTCTGAATTATTGGGAGTGTAAGAGTTATTGATTTGTAGCGTTAAATCATACTTTTTTCTAGAATTGAGATCTGATAATACTTCATATGCTTCCACTATCTTCATAAATATTTGATGAGATTCAGAACTCTTGTTTTTGTCTGGATGATGCTTTAGGGCCAGCTTCCTAAACGATTTTTTAATCTCATTTTGAGAAGCATTTTTATCCAGTTGTAGAATGTCATAATAAGTTATAGGCACTTGATATGGTTAAGAAATCCGAAAAGATAAATTTTTTTATTTTATTATTTATAAAATTATCGCCTATATCGCTTAAATGAACAAGAAATCAAGTTATTGTTTGAATCTTTTGTCTGAAATCTTGAATTAAGATATCAAACATTCTTTTTCCAAATCCTAATGCTAATTTTAAACGGAATTTCAATATTCTCTGACTCATTTATTTCGATTTAACGAGGAGAATTGTATGGTGATATTGCATAACTATAAGCATTCGATTCAGTTATCGCCACAGCATCGAGACTATGCCTAAACCTGTTATACAAAGTCCAGCATATGCAACCTGAGGTACGCTGATACTTGCTGCTCCGATCGCCATTGCAATACCTGACAAAGCCATTATAATTTCACCTTTTCTCCTACTGGTTAAGTGCAAATTAATCATATTTACTTAATATGAGGTTTATAAAATATTTTCTATGACTTTTTTAGGGCTCGGATCAAA
This sequence comes from Candidatus Nitrosocosmicus agrestis, assembly GCF_008389435.1. Lineage (GTDB taxonomy): Archaea > Thermoproteota > Nitrososphaeria > Nitrososphaerales > Nitrososphaeraceae > Nitrosocosmicus > Nitrosocosmicus agrestis. Next base: position 60,122 of record NZ_VUYS01000006.1, read on the forward strand.
TAATCTTTAAAAAAGGATTGATATTGGAGGAACCAATATCGAGTTAAACCACAAAAAAATTAGAGATGGCTAAGGTTACCAGCGCCAGCACTGTATGGTGATTGCCCTGGAAAGTTTCTTCTAAAGTGTCCAGAAGGTCGCTTTGACAACAATTCTATGAACCAGGCCTCATGTTCAATTTCTTCTTGCATAATTCTTTGAGCGATGTCATATGTTCTCGGATCTTTTCCTGCAGTCATATCGCAAACCTCACCCCACGACCTTATTGCACACTGCTCAGCTTCTAATAACACCTTGATAATAGAGCTCAGGTCTTTCCAATTTTCGGGCAAATATGCATCTGGACATCCGGCTTGAGTTGCGAAGTCACGGATATCTCGAGGTAGGCTTCCGCCTAATTCATACAATCTGGGCACCATTGCTTCGAAATGGTTACGATCTTCAATACGAGCATCTTCTACAATTTCTTTTATACCTTCTCCATCTAACCCAGTACAATGCATTCTCAAGATAGTGTAGTAATAATAAGTAGTAAATTCGGCACCAACTCCCTTCGTAATCAATTCTTTGAGCCTTTCGATGTTTACGCCATTTTTCTCTAAAACTTCTAATGCCACAACATTTGGAACATAATCGTTATTTTCAGTCATCATGAACCCTTATATAATTAAATATAAAAATTTTATTGTGAACAATTTCTTATATTTTTTATCAAGAATTAATTGTTAAAATTAAAACAATTTGCCTAATTATCAGGTGAACAGAAAAATTTAGGTTAAAATAATGTTAATAGAATAGAAAGATAGGAAGAGCGAAGCGATTTTTCTACCAAATGTAAAATATGCCGCGAATATGACTGATAACGAAAAATTTATTCACGAGTGCAATATTTTTTTGTCCTGAAAATACTTGTCTTAGAATTGCATTATATGAGAGAATTACTACTAAATAGAAACCAATTTGTTGGCTTCAGTATGATAACAAATTAAAACAGATGTTTTCATTGGCATATTCTTTGATAGATCCCCATAGAGTATTTGCACATGTTAGTAATTTATTAGCATCAACAATTAACGTATTTGAATCTACAATTGTTATCATCCGAAAAAATTCTATTTTAAATTTTATATAAATCTACTAAATTTATTGCGGATTTTCTATCTATTTCAGAACTTAAAGCCACCTTTCACCATGATAATTTTGAGAACTATAGAATTTATATTGCTCTTCCATTTTTTGAATATCTGCCTCTAGTTTGACCTTAAACTCCATTCCCTTTTGATTTTCCAAATCTAAATGACGAATACGAGATTCTTGTTTAGATATGATATAATCATTATCGATTATGGATATTACTTTATTTCCTTCTTTTCTATTATTTTTATTTATTATTTTATAGTATTCAATAAACTGTGGAAAATGCATTTTTATCTCATGATAATGTTGTGGAATAAGATGTTGATACCTTAGTCTGACAAAATCATCATGCATTTTTTCAACTTCTGGCGCTGGTAGATCTAGATGAATTGCAACCTCAACGAGAGACTTATTTCGCAGAAAAAGTTGATAGGCCTTACTTGTATTCGATTTTTCTTTTCGTGGTTCCAATATATCTTCGCCCCCATATTCCTTTATAACTTTAGAAATATGTCCAAAGTTTAAATGAACGATTTTCGCGATGTCTCTGCGGTTGTATCCCTCAAGGTATAGTTTAATAACTAGTTCCTTTTTTTCTTTATATGATAGCTGATTTCCATTAATAGGCGCTTTATCTGCAATATCATTAAATTTCTTTTTAGTATTAGTCACAGGTAATAATTTATAAAATTTTTTATATATAAGACTGTCTTGTTTCTCTTGATACACTTGATTCTTGATTAGGTTTACCTAGCAACATGTACTTTGAATATAGATACAGGTTTACAGAAAGAATATTTTAGACAATACGTGAATTTATTAATATAAAAATTAATTTCCAGAAATAATTCAGCAATTAAAGTTTATGATACCTTACTTTGTTTTAAGACATTAATAACAGGCAAGGTCTCTGAACGCTCTGATCCTTCCATTATATGCAGTTCCATCGTGCATAACACAGTTTCACAAAAAAAACTGAATTATAAAGTGCTAATATATTAAAGATCAGTTTAAAAAACTTAGTTTCATCAAATATATAATTAAAAATAATATTAATAAAAATCAAGTAAAAATTACGAACAACCAAATTGATTTTCTATTGGTTGCCCGAGGCTACCAATTTCTACTTTTGATCTGTAAACAAGATATCGTGTAGTTTAGAGAATTGCAACTGATAAATGATTCCCAAAAAAAGCATTATGCTAAATAATCAAAATAAAATATCAAGATTTCGTTAAGCATCCATGTCATAATTTAACTCATTGGAAACATAAAAAAAATCGAAATCAATAACTTCACGATCAATTACTGTTTTCAAATTTTACATTCATAAATTATTGTTTAAATTACTTAAATTTTCCAGGTTTAAACCATACAATTTCCATTTATTGTCAACCAATTGTTTGGTAGATTCATCTACCTTTACTAACTCTTGTATATCTCTTTGGTAACCTTCTTCTTTCCATTTAGTTGTAGCATCAATACCTAATTTCGATCCTAAATTCACAAGTGGAGATGAGGGATCTAGAGTATCAGTGGGCATATAATCTATGATCATAGTATCTCTCTTAGGATCCGCTCTAGTAGTAACTGCCCAAATTACTTCATCCATACTGTGAACATCAACATCATTATCAACTACTATAAACATCTTAGTTAGAGCCAGTTGACCTAATCCCCATAGCCCCATCATTACTTTCTTTGCTTGTCCGGGGTATCGTTTTTTGATGGAAATGATACCAAGTCCTTGAAACCAACCCGCCGCCGGCATGGAAAAATCCATTACTTCTGGTTGAAACATTTGAATCAATGGCAAAAAGGATCTTTCAATTACTTTACCAAAGTACGCATCTTCGAGTATGGGTTTACCGACGACAGTAGTTAGATATATTGGATTTTTCCTACGCATTATTCCTGTAAGAGTAAAAAGGGGAAAATAGTCTGGAGGAGTATAATAACCAGTATGATCACCGAATGGACCTTCGAGCACTAGCTTGTTAGGGTCGACTATGCCTTCGAAGACGATTTCAGCATTCGAAGGTACTTCGATATCAACTGTCCTGCATTTGACTAACTTTATTCCTTTCTTCCTAGATATTCCTGAGAAAAGGAATTTGTCCATGCCTTCGGGTACAGGAGCAATGCTGCTGAAAATAGTAGAAGGGTCTGACCCAATAACTATAGCGACTTCAGTCGGCTTGTCAGTATCCTTTGATATTTGGAAATGCTGAGCCCCTCTTTTATGAATTTGCCAATGCATAATAGCCTGCTTATCATTAAGAATCTGGATTCTGTAGACTCCAATATTCCTAATACCGGTTTCAGGATGTTTGGTAATAGTCATTCCAAAAGTGATAAATCTTCCAGCATCTTTTTCAAAAGATTTCAGAATTGGAAAATCACTTAATGAAGGATTATTAGTGTCTTGTACTTCAGTTACAGGACCACTATCTACAATTTTTGGCCCAAAATCCCCGATTTCCGAAAGTTTTGGAAGCATTTTCAACCTGTTGAGCATCCCTGATGGAATTTTCATCCTTGTAAGATCAACAATCCTGTTACCAATTTCAGAAAAATCATCCATTTCTAATCCAATTTGTAGCCGCTTCATAGATCCGAAAGCATTACCTAAAACAGGAATAGAATATCCTTTTACATTTTCAAAAAGTATAGCAGGACTATTGCGTGAATACATCATACGTCTCATAATTTCTGCAATTTCCAATTCGGCAGAGACTTCTACTGAAACTCGCTTTAATTCACCAATTTTATCTAGTTTTTCAACAAATTCACTTAAACTTTCAAAGGGCATACTTCTAGTCTAATTGTATTTAACGATCAATATTTAATTTTCAAATCATGTAATCAAGTTATTTTACCTTTTCTTATCGCATAAGCAAAATAAATTAAGTGGTAATAAAATTCCAAATAGGGAAATCTATCATATATAAGTCTAAACTTTTCATTCTAATGGCTGCATTCAAATTGAAAATTAATAAAAGTTAGGTTAAATATTCTTGCAATATCTCAACAAAAAAATTACTAAATCAGCTTGCTCCACTCACCTATGAAGTAAAGATAACTTGGTCTTATTTTCATTAATAAACGGTATAATCTTTTGAGTTATTATCTGATGAAAGTTTGTAATTTCAGGATCAAAGGATAAAAGTAAAACATATGACAATGTACTATTTTCATCAGTAATCGGAATGGTTGCTCGAATAAGTCGTTCATATTTTGAACTTGCGTATTGTATTTTTCCTAACATAAACTCCCAACGCAGTCGAGTGTACTGACGAGTGGCAGCCGTAATGGCATATTGGGCTCTCTCCTCAGGCGTGAGCAATGGGACCAAATCTTTTCTTTCAGCAATCGATTCCAGAGCTCCATCCTCATTTGCAATTCCGGCAAACCTAATTGAAGGATCTAAGTTAATTACTTTATTACAAAATTCGTTAAATTCGATTTCATTTTTTGACCTCATATACTCAAACCACTTATATCCACCCATTTATATATGATAAAATTTTTGGTTTCATCTGATTATCACCATAGATTCACATACCTCTTTGGGTAAGATTTGTGAACAAGATTGTAAGAATTTTTCAATTAATTCCCTTGGTGATTGTATTTGGCCACTCTGTGGATTTCCAAATTCTTGTAATCTCATGGTGTCGTAATCAGTAGGTTTTAAAGTAACAGCAACAGTTTTATATGCTCCATCTCTTAAAACAGTAACAATAATTGAATCCCCCACCTTCTTAGTTTTTAAATAATCCTTTATATCTTGCTGGGACTTGACATTAACGTTATCTAGTCTTATAATCACATCACCACCTAGTTCCAATAACGTACCATTAACATCACTAACTGTGTAGCCACCTTTCAATTTTGCATCGGCAGCAGAACTATTTTCTATTATACTTGTAATAAGAAATCCATCCGCTCTTGAAAGATTAAGGAAACTAGCTATTTCAGGTGTCACGTCCAAACCCAATACACCCAAGGTAGGATAAACAACACTACTCTCTGGGGATGGACGGGATGTAAGTACCATCGAAATTTCCTTTTTTTCAAGGTCTTCGCCCCTAAGTATTGTCAAATTGACTTTATCTCCGATAGTCTTGTAATTTTCAAGATATGAGAGAATGTCATCCACTTTTCTTACAGATTTGTCATCTATTCTTGTAATTATGTCGCCACCTATTCTGAGTGGCGTTCCATTAAGAAGAATAGTTTCATTCCCTCCTAATATTCCAGATTTTTCCGCTGGGCTTCCTTCCGTTACATTGACTACTAAGAAACCCACTGCCTCTCTCAAATTCATCATCTTGGCAATTTCTGGAGTTACATCGAACCCATTCACTCCAATATAAGGATGCTCAAAATGACCAACTTTAATTAATTCGGGTACAATTTTTGCCAAAAAATTAGAAGGTATCGCAAAGCCAATTCCGGAGTATACACCAGTATTGGAAAATATAGCAGTATTAATTCCTATCAATTTACCTTTCATATCTATAAGTGGTCCACCAGAGTTTCCAGGATTAATTGCTGCATCAGTTTGAATAATATCTGGAATCGAAAATGATGGTTTCGGGGGTTGAGGAGATCCACTATCAAATGGATTTGTGGGTGCCTCCCCTGAATCTCCAGCGGGCATCAATCTACCCAATCCACTTATTATTCCTTCAGAAAGTGAACCAGATAAACCAAATGGATTTCCCACTGCAACAACCTTTTCACCAATTCTCAATTGAGATGAATTTCCCAGTTCTACAGGAACAAGTTTTGAACTTACATTTTGATCCACATCTATTAACTTAATTACCGCCAAATCAGAATAAGGATCAGTACCTATTATATCCCCCTCATACGAGACTCCGTCTAAGAATGTGATGTAAGCTTTGTTATTTTTTGCACCATCGACTACATGAAAATTCGTAACTATATGTCCTAACTTGTCATAAACAAATCCAGACCCAAGTCTAGAGGGATTTGGTTGTCCGTTTTGAGCTGTACCAGGTTCAGTAATTTGGACTACTGATTTTTCCACTTTGGAAAATAAGTCAGGCAAGGAATTCGTGTAATCTGAGGACGAGTTTGATACAGAATCCGAGAGAGGATTTACTTTATCATTTAAATTTCCTATTACAGAACTATTGGTGACACTATACACCACACCAGAAACTGAATTAGAATCCATGCTCAATAATATAGGGAAAAATACAAAAATCACTCCCATAAATAAGGTAAAAGAGTGATTCCATTGAACTCTATTTTGAATATATTGATACATTTCAAGGAAAAGAGTCATACTGAATCAAACCCACTATGCCAATTTAAGTATTGCATGATAAGGTTCAATAATCAAGAACTCTTGAGGTTTTTGTAATAGTAATTTATTGCTAATTCTTGTCTTTCGGACTGAACTGATCCCGGTCTCATAAGCCTCAATTTCTTAACTGCTGCTTCAGGAGTCAACCTCTCTTTGTTAATTAAGTATGCAGCCAAAATTGTGCCAGTCCTACCTTTACCAGCCGCACAGTGAACGAGAACAGGTAAGTTGGATTTTATTTTTTTATCAATATAGTCTACTACTTTTGTAATTTCTTGTATTGTTGGAGCATCATAATCATCAGTTTTGAGAAAGTAATTCTCGAACATATCAAACTGTGAAGTTACTTTTTTAACCCAAATGTCAGGCAATGGAATTTCCCTAATGGTAATAACCGTTCTTATACCTTTAGCTGCTATCCAAGTTAGCTGATCAACAGATGATGGTAACCCACTTCCTGCTAATTTCTCAGGAATTACCCAGCTAAAATTAGTAGGTCTTTCAATCAATTGACCATGAACTCTCCTATAAAATTCGCCTATCTTCGTCATTTGAATATAAATTATTTAGAATATTCTGCTTAATAGTTTTTTAAGGTTAAACTCACTGTATTGATTCATTCAACTTACTAAGGAATTCGGTAAATCTGGTCTGAGGTATCAAAGCTCCACAAGCTTTATCATGTCCACCCCCACTACCATCGAATTCAACAGATAGCTCGTTTACCAATTTACCTAAATGAGTGCTGCATTCTTTAGATCCTCTAATTGACAAAATATATGAATTCATATTGGATTTCAGTTTATAAGCTATACCTACCTTCTTATTAGACAAACCTAAAACAAAGTTGACTATCATGCTGGAAGGTAGGTCTAAATCATGTTGATAGTATGAAATATTTTTCATATGAATTGACTTTTGCTCAATCGCAGAAATTGCATTTGCAATTTTTGAAGAAAAATCCTTCACTAACTTGCAACTATTTTTTATATCATGTGGCATCATGCCTGTTGAAATTTTTCGAGATATAAGCTTCAGAAATTCTATATTTCTTTGTGAAGAAGATATTACATATGAAAGATAACAAGACTCCAACATTAAGAATGTTCTATCATACTTCTTTACAAGTTGTTTAGCTTTCATTTTCCCATCCATATAATCGGTTAGTGCTGCCGCAGCGGCAAAAAAAGAGAACGATCTCCGCAAACGTTTTCTTAATAAGTAATAAATCTGGACAGAAGTACATTCTTCAATATCATGAACTAACTTGATACCAAGTGATATAATCCTCTGTTTAATTTCTGGTTCTAAATAATGATGATCGATATAAATAATATCAATGTCTCTTGATTTTAGAACACTTAGTTTTTCCACAAACAAATTCTCATTTTTTTTATTCAAACCTAAATCGCAAATAAAGACCCTAGTAAAATCCCTATTTCTAGCACATATAGATATAACAAAGTCCAAGACATTAAGTAGATTCGGATAATCAACCAAGAAAATGTTCTTAATCTTCAATCCATTTTGCAACAATGCAGCTGATACAATCCCATCAACATCTTCTTTATGGGATATACAAATACTCTTCAATATAACCAACTTTCTATTATGTAATGTTATTTAGATGTTTACGTTAGGATAATCTCATTGAAATAACAAGAGATTACACCAAATTATCAAAATTTCAAATTCTTAATTTCAGAAATACTATCAAAATAAAGGTAAAACCCCAATTAAATAGCAAAGGTTATAGATATTATCAAAATATTGTCCCAACATAAATCATCTTCTTTACGCACAATATATCAATTGAAAAGTCATTTGAATATTTCTTAATAGGTTATGCTTGTTATACTTCCCGAGACTTATTAACAATAAGGTCTCTATATCTAGGTCATAGTGAAACCCAACCAAAACGTACACAGCGAAGCACAATTTTTCGAATCAGGTGCGTTGGGCTATTGGTGATGGCAGGCTGAATACCTCGCCCGAAGGCTTGATAATTACACCTCCATTCCATCAACGCCATCTTCTATGGCCGCCCTTCTCCTTACGGAAGGTTGTCTTTTCTCGGGAAAGGCTTCCTCCTTAGATGCTTTCAGGAGTTATCCTAAACAGCTTAGCTGCTCAGCTTGCCCTGTCGGACAACTGATAAACCAGAGGCTGCGCTGCCCTGTTCCTCTCGTACTAGGGGCAACTTCCCCTCAGACAACCACGCCCCTGTCAGGCAGAGACCGACCTGTCTCACGACGGTCTAAACCCAGCTCACGTTCCCCTTTAATGGGCGAGCAGCCCCACCCTTGGCTCCTGCTGCAGAACCAGGATGGGAAGAGCCGACATCGAGGTACCAAACCGCGGGGTCGATGGGAGCTCTCGCCCGCGACGAGCCTGTTATCCCTAGGGTAACTTTTCTGTCACCACCAGCCCCCAATAGTGAGGACATGATGGATCGCTAAGCCCGGCTTTCGCCTCTGAATCCCGTATCATTGGGAATCCAGTCAGACTGGCTTTTGGCTTTGCCCTCACCGGCGGAGTTCTGTCCCGCCTGAGCCAATCTTTGGGCCCCCTCGATACATTTTCAAGGGGGTGCCGCCCCAGCCGAACTGCCCACCTGCCGATGTCCCTGATTTACAGGTTAGCGATACGGTAACAAATGGCTGGTGTTACACTATTGCCTAGATCAGTCCCGGAGAACTGACCATAACGGCTCCCAGCTACTCTCTGCATTTGCAACCATATCGCAACAACAGGCTGCAGTAAAGCTCCACAGGGTCTTCTCTCCCCGACAGAGGTTCGGGGACTGTTCGTCCCCGTTATGTGGCTTCACCGGGTTGTAGGCAGGGACAGCGGGGCCCTCGTTGTTCCATTCATGCACGTCGGAACTTACCCGACAAGGCATTTGGCTACCTTAAGAGAGTCAGAGTTACTCCCGGCGTTTAGCGGCCCTTAGCCCGGTTGAACCCAGGTTTTAGGTACCGCCACTGGCCAGGATACAGAGGCCATACACATCCTTTCGGACTAGCGACCACCTGTGTTTTTATTAAACAGTCGGGACCCCCTAGTCACTGCGACCTGCAGTCCCTACTCCTCGTAAAAACTGCAGGCACTCCTTATACCATAGGTACGGAGCTATTTTGCCGAGTTCCCTTGCCATACGGTATACCCGATAGACCTTAGACTTCTCATCCAGGGCACCAGTGTCGGATCTCGGTACGGTCTTGAAAGTATCTTCCTATTTCTGCTTTCATTGTCTCCTGGAATCAAGCAAACCCTTCTTGCGAAAGGCCATTTGCATCTCGCCCTAATTCTCGCCATTACGGCACTCCTTAAGACTCGAATACTTAGACAGAACGACGGTTCTGCTCACCCTATCCGGAAGCAACAGAAAAGGTATAACGAACTTTCAAGGCACTGGAATATTAACCAGTTTCCCATTCAAACAATTCTGTTGAGGTTGTTTTTAGGACCGGCTAACTCCCGGCTGATGACGCATTGCCGGGAAACCCTTGCCCATGCGGTCGCCGAGATTCTCACCCGGCTTTGCTGTTACTACCACCAGGATCTGCACTAGTAGTTCGGTCCACTGGACTTTACAGCCCAGCTTCTACCCAAACACTACGCCTACCTACCACGCACCGACATCGTCGGTGGTCTAAAGTATCGGTAGTCTACTTGAGCCCCGTACATTTTCGGGGCTTTCGAGCTCGGCAGGTGAGCTGTTACGCACTCTTTGAAGGGTGGCTGCTTCTGAGCCTACCTTCCTGCTGTCTTTGCTCGAAAACACCCTTTGGTTTGACACTTAGTAGACATTTGGGGACCTTAACTTTAGTCTGGGTTGTCCCCCTCTCGGTTATGAGGCTTACCCCACATAAACCCGCCTCCTAGTTTCTACGACGCTTGAACATTCGGAGTTCGAATGGATGGCGAGCTCTTTCGAGCCCTTACCGCCCGATCGGTGCTCTACAGTACAAGCAATCTCAACTAAGGCAGGACTGCGATCCACTTCGGTAGGAACTAGCGATCACCGGACTAGATTGGTTTTTGACCCCTAATCCCAGATCAGGGGACCGATTTGCACGTCAGGACCCTTGCAGACCTCCAGCGAGCTTTCGCTCACCTTCGTCTTATCCAGGACTAGATCGTCCGGTTTCTAGCCTTACTGCCATGACTAAAGACCCTTTCAGATCCATTGCCTCTTTTTTCAAAAGAAAAAATGCGCAAATTCGGTTTCCCTTCGCCTTCCCTCTGTTAAAGGTTAAGCTTGCCATGACAGCAATCTCCCTGGCCCGTGTTTCTAGACGGAACGTATGACTCTAGAATTCCTTTCGAGCCATACACGTCTGTAACCGATTGGTTTCAGGCGCTTTTAACCCCCCTTCCGGGGTACTTTTCAACTTTCCCTCACGGTACTAGTATTCTATCGGTCTTGATGAATATTTAGCCTTGGATGCTACTTTCACCCACCTTCACTGGCCACTGCCAAGGCCAGCTACTCTGAATATAACAGAATCCCACTTTCGTTCGCCTACGGGGGTATCACCCTCTATTCCGGTACTTTCCAGTACACTTTAGCTTCAATTATAGGATCCTATACGTTATACCCGTAACACCACATCTCTATCATGTTACCATAACAGATTCAGTTTGGGCTGATCCGCTTTCGCTCGCCGCTACTAACGGAATCTCAATTGATTTCTCTTCCTCGTCCTACTCAGATGCTTCACTTCGGACGGTTCGCTCTCCCAAGCTAAAAGCAAGGGAGTATATAGAGAGACCTCATTCGGAAATCCCGGGGTCGTCGGTCGCATGCACCTAACCCAGGCTTATCGCAGCTTGCCACGTCCTTCTTCGCTTATCAAGCCGAGTCATCCACCAATCGGCGTCTTTGCACCAGTCCAGTTACAATTTTTTTATTTTTTTAATCTAGTCTTTTTTTATCTTGTCTAATGATTTAGTTCCACTTGTGGTAGAAAAGTCAATCATATTAGGTATAGATAGTTATTGATTAGTTCTATAATATACTCGCTGTGACATTTCTATTGCTGTTTACACTACAACCAGTCATATAACACAGCATATCTATTAAAATATTATCAAAAAAACCATTCAACTGCATAATTGTTATTACGCGAATAGATTTGTTGGACAACATTAAATAAACATTCAATCATATATTCGGTTATTCTATTTAATTGGAGTTTTCCTATACACGATGATCATCGTAAACACAGTTTACTACATCAACTTCATTCTTTGTCAGTCTTTTATACTCCTCACGTTTTCGACAGGAGACAAAGAATTGCATCCGGTGATTTTATCGGGTTGTTCTTTTTTTTCTTTTTATCTGCTGATTATTTATTTGGATTTAGTTGACCAGATAGATGATATGTAATAATACATAATATAGTATTTGCTATTACTTACTTTATAGCCAAGTTTGCGCTATTTGTATATAATTCTCAATATTTTTTTGGATTTTGGATTTTGGATTTTGGATTGGAACCGCCATACATATGAATTTTGTGCACAGATGTCAATAGGTAAATTGGTAGTACGGTAGATAGATAGATGGATTATTGCCATTCATTTTGTTCTGAATAATCCAACCAATCTGCGTTCTGTGGATATTTTGTTATTTTGTTATATGATATCATATAGTATTATTCTTACAATCTTGTTGTTTGTGTATTTGTATGTATATATTTACAATACATGTGTATATTATTATTATTCTTTGATTGAACTAATTTCAAATCTTCGAATCGTTATCGTTTGAATGAAACAATTATTGGAATTGGATTTTTTTATTGTTTTTTAAATGATCTTAAATTTAGTATAAAAAGAAATATTGTATAGTCTCGCAGGCAAGGTAAACAAAACAAAACAAAATTTCTTTTCTTTTCTCTTGCTTACCTTACCCACTAGCCTGCTACAATATGTGTTTTATTTACTAAGGAGGTGATCCGGCCGCAGGTTCCCCTACGGCCACCTTGTTACGACTTCTCCCTCGTTGCTGACCCCAGGTTCGATAGTACCAATTAGGCACCACCTCGCCAAGAACCAACTTCGATGAAGCGACGGGCGGTGTGTGCAAGGAGCAGGGACGTATTCACCGCGCGATAGTGACACGCGGTTACTAGGGATTCCATATTCATGAGGGCGAGTTTCAGCCCTCAATCATAACTGTGGTAAGGTTTAGAGATTGCCTCCTCCTTTCGGAATCGAAACTCATTGTCCTTACCATTGCAGCCCGCGTGTGGCCCGAGGGTTTCGGGGCATACTGACCTGCCGTAGCCCCCACCTTCCTCCGTCTCAGCGACGGCGGTCCCTCTAATTAGCTCCACTACTCCTGAGAATAATGGTAGCAACTAGAGGCAGGGATCTCGCTCGTTACCTGACTTAACAGGACACCTCACGGCACGAGCTGGCGACGGCCATGCACCTCCTCTCAGCTTGTCTGGTAAAGTCTTCAGCTTGACCTTCACTCTGCTGTCGCCCCCGGTAAGATTTCCGGCGTTGACTCCAATTGAACCGCAGGCTTCACCCCTTGTGGTGCTCCCCCGCCAATTCCTTTAAGTTTCAGTCTTGCGACCGTACTCCCCAGGCGGCAAACTTAACGGCTTCCCTGCGGCACTGAATTAGCAATAAGCCAATTCATCACCGAGTCTGCATCGTTTACAGCTGGGACTACCCGGGTATCTAATCCGGTTTGCTCCCCCAGCTTTCATCCCTCACCGTCGAGCGCGTTCTGGCAAGCCGCCTTCGCCACTGGTGGTCTTCAATGGATCAACGGATTTTACCCCTACCCATCGAGTACCGCTTGCCTCTCCCGCCTCCTAGCTCTATAGTATCTTCCGCAGCCCATCTGTTAAGCAGGTGGATTTAACGGAAGACTTGTAGAACCGGCTACGGATGCTTTAGGCCCAATAAACGTCCCGACCACTCGGGGTGCTGGTATTACCGCGGCGGCTGACACCAGACTTGCCCACCCCTTATTCTGCACCATTTTTAGAGGTGCCAAAAGATCTCCTTAACGGAAATCACTCAGAGTAACCCTGTCAAGCTTTCGCCTATTGCAGAGGTTTCGCGCCTGCTGCGCCCCATAGGGCCTGGGCCCTTGTCTCAGTGCCCATCTCCGGGCTCCTCCTCTCAGAGCCCGTACCGGTTACAGGTTTGGTGGGCCATTACCTCACCAACAGCCTGATCGGCCGCAGTCCAATCCAGGGGCCATATAGGTTTAAGTCATTACCCATTCCAGAAGTGATGACCTATCGCGGTTTATCCTCAGTTTCCCGAGGTTATCCACGTCCCCTGGGCATGTTGACTACGTGTTACTGAGCCGTATGCCACATATTGCTATGTCGACTCGCATGGCTTAGTCCCACTCTGATAGCAGTCGGGTCCGGCAGGATCAACCGGAGTCAAATTCAAAATATTAATTTGAATTGTATATGTCGGTTGAATTCCTCTCCATATTTTCCTAATAGCTATATAGTATGGTATATGTATGTGTATGTATGCAATGTATATTTTATACAATACATGTAAACAAACACACCAGAACATCTAGTAGCTTTTAGTATCCCATGACCTTTCCTCTTTTGTTCCTTCTGTTCATTTATTTATTTTAATAAATAAAGAATCAGAAAAAATAAAAGAAAAAAAGTTGGAACATTTATTGAGTTTCTTTCTTTGTAGTTTTTATTTATTACTACAAAGAGAAAAGAGTACGATCGAAAACTAGTCAATCAATATACTATAGTAATATACATATATATACAAATACAACAAGTTTGCAAGAATAACAAGATATTACATAACAAAGAACAAAGATAAAACACCAACACAGCAATGACTGACTACATAATGACAATAAAATAACAACCTGTTACTCTACTGAACATCTTTAATGCAATCATATATGGCTCTGCATGTTCTTTTGATCCTTCACATATACATACATGTATATTTTTTAGAATATTGTTAGCATTTCTTGTTGTAATATTACTTCTTGTAATAAGCAACGTTTTGTATTTTGTATTTTGTAGTATTATACTGCTTTTCTATTTTTTCGTTATCATCTATCTGATCATTCCAATGTCAGATCCAATCTACCAGGTCAGCACTGGTGTGTTGATCGGATCTCCCTTTTTATTATCGTGATATTGTCAAGAGCGCATCTGGAGGTCTGTAAATCACATTGTGGCACTTGCCAACTTCATTACCGACGCCGCCTTTTGTCTTGGATGCGTTCTATTTACAGTCTCTAAATTATTAATATAAATCTTGTTTTTTTAGTACACCTTAAAAATCCGGAGATATATCAAACACTTGAATTAAAATTCGCTCTTTAGACAAGCGATATGATAATATATTAATCATAAACAAATAAAAGATTCTGTAAATTGACTCTTAGTTGATATGAAGTCTAACGATTACTTAGAGTTATACAAAGGTAAAACTTTTGAATCCATGAATTTATACTTTAGATCAAGGGAAATCTTTCCAGGTGGAATCAACCACAATATCCGATATTATAAACCTTATCCATTTTTCACTCAAAAATCAAAGGGGAAATACTTGTATGACGTGGATGGAAATAAATATTTAGATTTTTGGAACGGACATTGGGCCCTAATACTTGGTCACTCCCCGCGCAAAATAGTAAAAAAGATGACTAAACAATTGAAAAAAGGAACTCTTTATGGAACTGCTAATAAATTGAGTCTCAAATTGGGAGAGGAAATAAACAAAGCTATTCCTAAAGCTGAAAACATTAGATTCTGTAGTACAGGTTCTGAGGCAACAATGTATGCGATTAGACTGGCAAGATCAGCAACAGGTAAAAGAGTTATTGCTAAAATAGAGGGAGGATGGCATGGCTTTAACACAAACTTGTTACAATCAGTTAATTATCCCTATGAAGCAGATGAAGGACTAGGATTAATTGAAGATGAAGGGCATTTCGTCGAATCACTCCAATTCAATGATTTAGAAAGGTCACTCAAAGTTTTAGACTCTATTAAGGATGATTTGGCAGCAATAATCGTCGAGCCAATACTTGGGGGAGCAGGTTGCATAGTACCTAAAGAAGGTTATTTAGAAGGATTGCAAGAGTTTGCACAAAAGAATGACAGTTTACTCATCCTAGACGAAATAGTAACAGGATTCAGATTCTCTTATGGAGGGGCGATGGACAGGTACAAATTAGATCCCGACTTATTTACATTAGGCAAAATAATAGGTGGTGGTATGCCCATTGGAGCAGTGTGCGGAAGGAAAGATATTATGAAACTAGCAGATTCTACCGTCGACGGTAATAAGACAACCTACTGTTCGATAGGCGGTGGCACTTTTTCAGCAAATCCGATGACTATGAATGCCGGCTACAACACACTAAAAAAACTGAAGAAAAATCCCTCTGTATATACCAAAATAAACGAATTAGGAAAAATTACAAGAAATGAGCTAACCAAAGTGTTTGAAGAATGTAATATACAGGCAGAAGTTACTGGAATGGGATCACTTTTTATGGTGCACTTCTTAAATGACAAAGTTCAGAGTATTAATAGCGCTCTGGATGTTTCGTTGTCTGATAAGGAACAATTATTCGCATACAATTTTGCATTGATGTCAAAATATGAAATCTTTTTTCTTCCTGGTAAGATGGGTGCTTACTCAAATGCGAATGATACAGATGATCCAAAGAAACTTATCGAAGCAACCAGAAATGTTTTTGAAAAAATACCCCGATCGTAATACAAAATTTTTTCCTTATAATCACTTCTCTCGCCAAAGTGCTTTTTTCTTCGCTATAATCAAGAAGAATATGAAATACAAACCTTGAACAGCGAGGCCTAGTGATATTGACCATCCCTGAGGGACTGGAAAACCCATGGAATATTGAAGCAATAATGAGGCATGAGTTGTTGGAACCACATAGGACAATAGTTGTAGACTTTCTGGTAGCCTATCAATTGAATAAAAAACAGGTGGAACTACCGCTATTACTACATTTACAAAAGATATCAATTGTGTTGCATTCCTCATGTGAATCATATGAGAAGACAAAAAAAATCCAATTGAGGACATAGTACCCCAAATTAGCACCACGTTGATAAGGAGTAATGGAAGAAATGCAAGTGAAGTAGAAAAATAAAGTGCAAGTACTATCAAGACCATTAATGCGGGTAAACCATACAAAAGCTCCGATAAAGCTAATCCAAGCATATAAGTAACAGAGGATACGGGAGAGGCCACGAAAATGTCCTGCATTTTATATTCAATCTTGTACAAAGAAATATCCTGGCCGAGTGCGAGGCCATATCCAACAAGAGCCATCACTAGGCTGCCCGCCACGGCGAATTGAACATATTGTCCATTACTTACCACGAAAAGTATAAAGAGTATCGAAAAAGGCGAAATAGCAGTAAAAACAAGTGATAATGGATTCCGACGAAGCCACAAAAATCCTGTGAGATAAGCGATCAAAAGTATTTGATATACATTATACATGAATCGCTGGTTCAATTTGAAGTCAAACCATTTTGAAGGTTGAGTAATATAACCTTAAATGGAATATTATAAATGAATCTAATTTCATATCTGATCAAATAGTTAACTTAAATCTATATAATGAAATACTAAATACACAGATAGAGTAATGCAACCGAATTCCCACCCATTTTCTTTAAAACCAGATTTGATAGATAAAGTGAAGATAATTCAAAAGGATAGGAAGAATTGGGAAAATTCAACCATACAGAGGAATCCCAATGTTTTAAAAAGGTCTCTTGTAAAACCATTCGACACAGTACAATCCAATTTCTGGATTGAGGGTTACGGATGTTCGGCCAGTTTTTCTGATATGGAAATGATCGCAGGAAAATTGCAAAATGACGGTTTTACTCTTGCAGATAGTCCCGAAACTGCTGATTTCAATCTTATTGTAACATGCTCTGTCAAAATGCCGACTGAACATAAGATGAGTGAAAGAATCAAGCATCTATCAAATTTAAATAAGCCTTTAATAATTGCAGGCTGCCTACCTGCTGCCGATGAAAGTATGGTTTCAACATTAAGTCCAAAAGCGTGTCTTATGGGACCAAATTCTTTAGAGTCAGTAACGGAAATTGCGAAGTCTGCCTTAAACGGTATCCGGTTAAAAAGACTGTCTGCGGAAGCGTACAACAAGATAAATTTGCCTAAACTCAAGATTAATCCAATAATTAGCATTATTCAAATATCAACTGGCTGTTTGAGTGATTGTACTTTCTGTCAAACTAAACTTGCTAAGGGCACATTGAAAAGTTTCAGGATTGGAGATATCGTCAATCAGGTAAAGTATGATATAGACAACGGAAGTAAGGAGATATGGCTCACTTCCACTGATAATGGTTGCTATGGATTTGATTTAGGAACCAACATTCTGAATTTACTAAAGAGTTGTGAAATGATTGACAAATATTTTAAGATAAGATTAGGGATGATGAATCCAATGTATTTAGGGAATATGTACAAAGGGATCGAAGAAATATATGGATCTAGTCAAAAGTTATACAAGTTCATTCATATTCCTATTCAAAGTGGGAGTAAAAAAATATTAAAAAAAATGAAGCGAGGTCGATCGATAGAACCTCTATTAAACATGGTTGAAAGACTGAAAAGTGCAGTCCCGAATATTACAATAGCTACTGACATTATAACAGGATTTCCTACTGAAACAGAAGAGGATTTTGAAGAAACTCTAGCTGCAATTCTACATATGAAACCAGATATAGTAAATTCATCAAAGTTTAGTCCTCGCCCAGGAACTTTGGCTGCAAATATGCCTAAGGTAAGCGACGAAATTATTTCCACTAGATCAGAGAAAATACATCAAATCATAAAGCAAATAGCCAAAGAAAACAATTCCAAATGGGTGGGTTGGAAAGGCGAGGTATTGATCAATGATTTAGAGAATGGAATAATGAAGGGCAGAAATGACTATTACAAGTCTATATCTTTTAAGGATGATCCAAATTTCATTTTCATGAAACCTTTGCCCAGTTCCAAGAATCAAGAGGGAATTAGAATATCGTCAAATAGTCATATAAACAAATCCAACGTTTACAGTAAAAATAAAGTATTATCCTCGAATCCTTATCTTGGATCTAGAGTAATTGTAAAGGTTGTTTCTCATTCAAACCACACATTGCAAGCAATTCCCTTGGAAATTGTAAAATGAACAAATACTGCTCACAACACTTTTATCTTTCAAATAGAATTTGTTAATGACCATTGAATTTATCAAAAAAATCAAATTCCATTATCATTGCAATAGGTGAGGCTGGGGAAAATATCGTAAAAATTCTTGATGGAAAAGTAAATTCAGACTATTTATTTATAAAAAGAAATGGATTGATAGATGAATATTCTGGTCATACTATTAAGGTAGATGTAGAAAATATCTTAAATCCAAGCCCTCATATGATTAGAAAGGTCTTTTTAGAGTTTGAGGACAAACTTTTAGAATACATTCAAAACAAAAAATCTATAATCATTATTGGCAATTTAGCTTCAAGTTTTGGATCTGCAATACTTCCCATTTTAGGCAAATCATTAAAAAACCATGGCATAAACCAAGTAGTTTGCTTTGTGATCTTGCCTTTCTCCTTTGAGAAACTCAGGTTGTTTAGAAGTGGAGTATCCCTTAAATTGCTAGCTAAATCTATTAAAAACCTAGTTGTAATAGATAATAGTGCCATTCAGCGGAATGAGATTGAAGTACAAATTAAGGAATATTATGAAACTATAAATCAGGCAGTATCAGACATCATTATCGAATCTATTAACAAGTGTTTCCCGAGTGACCTCAATATGATTAGTACCAACCTAAATACGAAATGCAATTTGGGTGAGGCATTTATTGATACCATAGCCTCAATGACCAACAGGATTGATATTTCCGATATTGAAAAATGCTCTCTTTATCTGTATGGAGAATCAACTGATATTACATCAGTACGAAATATAATGGAATCTACAAATTTTATTATGCCTCATTCTAACAATGATGTGAATATTATTGGAATAAAAAAACAACAAACAAGATGTCATATTATTGTTAATACAGGCATGCAATTTATTTCATCTTATGATCCACTTGATAAGCTAATCTCAAAGAAAAACATCTTGGATTTTGAGCCAGAAATCGCAATTGCAGAGGAAGTAAATCTAAAGATAATTAAAAACTTGGAATAAACTTGAATATCGACAACAAATAATTTTCCCAGCCAATTACAAATTCAATAGCAGAAAAAAAAATTAATTAAATCGAAAAACTAACTAATAAAATTTAGGTTAAGATATTCTTAACTCTTGTCTTGGTTATCTGACATGTTTTTGTTTAACTCGGCATCCTCTTTCTCTTCTTTTTGGACTCCAGAAGATTTTGCTTTAGATTCAGACTCGATTTGAATATCCTCATAGAGTGACACAATAACCTGTTCATCTTCATCTTTCACTATACGCACCCTCACCTTTCGAGGAGGATTTGTTTTCCCTTTTTGCCATATGTACCTATTTAGTTCCTGATCGAGTTTTATTTGAGAACTTTTCATATGTTTAATAGCAAATTCCTTTATCATGTTTATCACACGATCTGTTCTCTTGTGTTTTGGTGTTAACCAAGCTTTACTAAAATTTATTGTATAAATTCTTGCTATGGATTCATCTACATTTGACATACATTTTACCTCCTACATACCTATCCTATATTAACATCCGACCTACGCCAAGACCTACGCTTTGGATTTGTTCTAACGTGTCTATGAGTTCGAATTATAATCCAGGCTGGCACCGGTCTATTTTGCTTAATTTTCTTCAACAATCTAATTTTCCTAGTAGTACTTTTGCGGGCAGCCATGACAAATACTCTAAAATGACACCTATTTTTAAGTGTTAACTTATACATCAAGTGGACAATGGATAATCGGGTGCTTAAATTATTAACACCAACAATTCCAAACCTATAAAAATAATTATCATAAATTTACTGTACTTTGTATGTTTGCGAAACTTGCTATAATTTCTTAAAGACAATCTATGACTCAAAACAAATGAAAAAAATCCACAAGCTTGAAAATGACCAAGATTCAAAAATTCAATGTTTAAGCAATTATCATAACAAACTTGTAGATAGTTTCAAAACCTAAAAGGCTATATATTTCTACTATCAAAAAGCACTTGATCTCCTATTCTAACTTCATGTTTGTTTGTGAAATTTGAAACTACTTCTAATACATATAACGAGTCAGTAGTAGGAGCATAAGAAGGACAAGGTAATAGAAACACACACGGCTCTAATCTATCTTCAATATGAACGATCTTCTTTTTGGAATCTAGCCAAATTATATCTATAGGAAATTTCATATCCTTCATCCAAAACGAATATTTTTTTGGTGTATCAAAAACAAATAACATCCCTTCATTTTCTTTCATTGTTTCTTTGATGGCCAGACCAGTTGATTGTTCTTCTGGAGTCAAAGCAAGTATAGCTGTTATATTCATATCATCAATTCTCACTGTAGATGAGGTTCTGTTATCATTGGGATTAGCATCAGAGAATCCAATTTCTCCAGCATTTAATAACCATAGAACTACAACAAAAATCGATAGTTCAATGCATAAGGTTTTGATATAAATCATTTTTTATGATTAAGGTAAAATTGAATATAATTTAAACATACAATTTTATAATTTGGGGAGTTAGGTTAAAGATGGAATGTAATTGCAGATGCATCAAATGCAAAAGCACTGGTCTCATAAGTAACGATTTCACTGCAAATGATGGATATAATGACTCACATCATACATGTTTATCATGTGGTACTCATTTTGATCACCTGGATGGAGAACAATTTGAGCACTGCAACCAATGCGGTTTCGACAAGGATGCAAATTTCAAATCATAATATTTAAGAAATTATCTTCTCCTTAGAAAGCGCCTTATCGAACTGCTCTGAAGTCATAAGATTTTTCGCAAGCACAACTTCTTTAATACTCTTATTGGTTGATAGCGCTTCTTTATAAACTTCAGCAGCTTTTAAATACCCTATAATGGGATTCAATAGCGTAACTAGAACAGGACTTTTCTGAACATAGTCTTGTAGCTTTTCTCTATTTACTTGAATTCCATCAATCAGGTTCTGAGTGAAGACAGGAAGAAAATTTATGAGCATATCTGTAGAATCTAAGAGCGATTTTGCTATGCCACCTAGCATTACATTGAGCTCAAATTGACCAGCTTGAGCAGCCAGACTGACTGCAAGGTCATTACCTATAACGCTAAAACAAATCATATTCAAGCTTTCTGATAAAGAGGGGTTTACTTTTCCAGGCATTATGGAAGATCCTGCATGGACGGCCGGGATAGTAATTTCAGAAAATCCTGCCACTGGTCCTGAAGCCATTAGTCGAATATCATTTGCTATTTTGGTTAATTCTAATGCTAGATTTTTGATGGTGGATGAGATATTTGCCACTTCTAGTTTACTCTGTAACGAAAAAAATAGATTTGTTGAAGGTTTTAATGGATATCCAGAAATTTTAGCTAAATTTGACACAACTAATTCTTGATACCCTTTTGGTGTGTTAGCACCTGTCCCCACTGCGGTGCCCCCCAAAGCAACAAAATACAAGTCATCCATAGATTTTATTATCAAATCTTTGCATTTTTGAATAGCAAAACAATATGCACCAAATTCTTTTCCCATTGTAACTGGAATAGCATCCATCAAATGGGTTCTCCCGATTTTGATCTCCTCTGCAAACTCAATTGATTTTTTAGAGAGAGAAACAATAAGATTATCAAGTATAGGTAAGAGTTCATAGCAATTCATTAGTACTGAAAGATGAATAGCTGTCGGTGTTGTATCATTACTAGATTGTGACATATTAACATGATCGTTTGGACTTATAGAATTATAATCCCCTTTTTTCTTACCCAAAATTTCAAGAGATTTATTAGCTATTACTTCATTGCAGTTCATGTTAAAGGCAGTGCTGGCCCCAGAATTTAATGTCTCAATTACAAATTGATCTAGCAACTTTCCTGTCAAAATTTCATCACAAGATTGTACAATTGCATCTGCAATATCGACTGGTAATGCCTTTAATTGCTTATTTGTAATTGCAGCAGCCTTCTTTATCATAACAAATGCCCTAATGAAGTTTCTATGTGGGGGAATGTTTGTAATTTTATACTGTTTCTTGGCGCGTGATGTGAATGGTCCATAGTATGCATCAATCGGAACTTCCACTTCACCTAGTGAATCTTTATCAATTCTTTTATCGTTGATCATGCAATTCAATCTTCTTTAGAGATATTAAAAATGTGCGTTGTATGAACAAACATTAATGTCTAAATATTGGAATTTATTATATTCAAACTTCAAAATATACAACTAACTGAGAATATTCAAATTCTGCCTACTGCTAACTCATTTGAGGATAAATTTACTAATTTTAAGGAAAAACCAAGGAATCTATGTAAATTGTCAGTAAAAATAATCATGCACATGTTTTATCATAAATACCATATTAACATAATTAATAATAATAAAATCTATTTTTAATCAAAATCAAGTATAAGCTCCTAAATATTTATATAATTTCTACTATTAAAAAAAAATCCGAAATTGTTTAATATTGAATTAATAGGTTTTGTCTTTATTGTATATTAATATTATAGTATTTTCTCATGAACTGACTCAAATTTCGAATGATTGCTACTACCGTCTAAAAATCATGAATCAGCAATCTGTTATAGATATTGATCAAATTTGACAATATCACATAAAGGTATATTTATATCGAGTATTTATATACCCAAGGAAAAGAAAATATGCCCCAAACAAAACCTATGGTAAGTATCGAAAACGTTGTGGCATCAGCAACGGTAAATCAAACTGTAAATTTAAATTTAATTACTCAGATATTTCCCGATGTTGAGTATCATCCTGATCAATTTCCAGGATTGGTTTTTAGACTAAAGGCTCCCAAAACTGCGACTTTAATTTTCAGCTCAGGTAAGATGGTCTGTACAGGGGCTAAATCAGAAGAGCAAGCAATTAAGGCAGTTAGAAATGTAGTACAAAAATTAAGGAAAGGTGGCATACCTATTGAAAACGACCCTATCATAGAAATACAAAATATTGTTGCATCAGCGAGTTTGGGTGGAAAGATCCATTTAGAATTGGCTGCAAGGATCTTACCTAGGAGCATGTATGAACCTGAACAATTCCCAGGTTTAATACATAGAATGCTGGATCCAAAAACTGTTATTTTACTATTTGCCAGTGGAAAGCTAGTTTGCACGGGCGCAAAGAAGGAAACTGAAGTTTACAGAGCAGTAACTAACTTGCACACTTTGTTGGAAGAAAAAAATCTGATGATTTACGAAGGATAATTTTATCCAAGTTCATCAAAAAATGACTGAACTTCCTTATTTGAGATTTTTTTCTTCTTATGTAATATATTAAAGATTTCAGAAATAGTGACAGCGCTATAAAGTTTAATACCCATTTTTTTAAATTGCTTATCAGCACCTTGGCCTCGATTTACAACCACAAACACTCCACAAATTTTGGATTCAGTAATTGAATTAACCCCATTAATTATTGATTGGCCAGTTGTTACTACATCATCAACAAAAATCATATTGGATTTAGAATCAATCACTCCCTCCAACTTTCTTTTTGTACCGTAGGACTTTGAATCTTTTCTCAAATAGGAATGGGGTTTAAAAAGTTCATAGGCTAAAGCAGATCCGAATATGGTCCCGGAAGTAGGAATAGAACATATAAAATCAAATCCATCGTAACCAATATGAGAAAGAACAAGCATTTTAAGTAAAGATATCGACTTTCTAAAAAAAACCGGATAGCTTTGTAAGATCCTCAAATCTAAATAAAATGTACTGCGCAATCCGCTTGAAAGTGTGAAATCTCCAACCTTAATGGCACCTTTATCAAAAAGAAACATGACTAAATCTTCCTTCAATACTTCAATATTGCCGTTTATGCTCAAGTTAATTAAGGTAGTAGTTCTTCGATTTTATAAGTTACTTCCACGGCAATATAACTATGCCAGAAATATGGTTGGGGTACGGAGAAACTGAAATAATTTTAGATATAAAATATGAAAATATTTTAAAAATCACTAAACCAAATTTTGAATCGATGAGATACGAAGAAATCCAAACAGCTATCAAGGATAACACGATAATTGAACAATCTACATTGATACTGTTTATTACCCCTTTCCAATCTATGTTACCAATAATTAATATCTTCCATGATCAATTAATAGAAATGAATATCAATTCATGGGAAATATGCATAGTTTCTCCACCGTTTTCTCAAAGAATGAGACACATGATTCTAGACCAAAAGAGCAATATAACAAGAATTTCCTCGAATCAGATTAACGACAAAATTTCAACATTTCAGAACATTATACTAGTTGACAAGTTAGAATATGATCCGATGTTTGGATTCGCAGGAACTCACTCGCGATTAATTCGAAAGTGTAATCCCGAAGTAATGAATGAAATTTATCCAACAATAATCGGTAATGCCCCCTGTCCAGGTCAGCAGACGGAATCACTAAAGATAGCGATGGAATATACAGCAAAAACAGGGTATCAAATGATTAATGTAATATCAGATAAGCATGGTATAGATTCATTACATTTTGAGAATACTAGTCAGTCCTTCCTAAAGTCAACTTCTCAATTTAAGCAAAAATCCACTGTTGAGTGTAAAAATTCAAAATCAGGAATATTTTCTGGAGAAACTAATTATAATATTCAGAGGAGTCTAGGTGAAAGTATGAACCTACTTTGGAATAATATTCACGCAATATCACAAAATGGAACCATTATATTGTTATCTGAAAATAGGGAAGGAATTGGGACTGGGGCATTATCGAGATACATAGATGGAAGATTGGACTTGTCTGGTCTAAATAAATACAATTACATGCAAGATATAGAGCATCTCAATTATCTTCAATTAATCAAGGACAAATATGAAATCATTGTCATTTCTACAATTCCTCAAGTCTATTTGGGCAAGCTTGGAATCAGATCTCTACCTAAAATAAAAGATGGATTAGAATACCTTATAAAGAAGAACGGTAAATATCACAAAATCAATATTATTCCATCTTCTGAGATCACCTCCACCTCAATTTCTGAACAACTTTAAGAAATGTATCAATTTAAAATTGAATAAATGAATGTGTAGTTATTATAGTAGTCTATTTCAAACCTTATCTAGTACACTTTTGATGTCAGTCATGCTTGCTTCTGTTTTAAAACCGTAATTTGAAAAGATGGTAGGGCTTGATCTATATCCTTGTTGTTGTAACAGATCGAAAATTTTACTGAGCGGTAGAGTTTGTCTCTTAAATAGTTTCCCATATTCATCATTCAGATAATGAAAGGGAATATTATCAAGTTCATTTTTGGCCACAAAAAAAAAGGTTTGAATAAGTTCAAGATTTTTCTTGCATGACCCATGAGGTTGCCCTTCTGCAAGTCGATTTCTTACATCTAATATAGATCTATCCATTAGATCCTTATCAAATATCTCCCTTATCCACATCTGCCCTCCCAAATGCGTTTTCCCTTTACAATTGCTGCAGGTAGTAACGATAGGTATTTCCTTGAAAAAATTTCGATTGCCACAATTAAAACAGTGTTGAACATAACCAAGATTTTCAAATAATCGATTTGCCTTCTTTGCAGATTTTACAATCTTACAATAAACACGTATATAATTCCTGTAGGCATGGGCAAAAATAGGAAAGGCGAAAAGATCAAATCGAGATGCAACCAGTGCAATATTTGATATAAGCAACCTTGTACCAACCTCTAAACTATATTTTGATCGGATGGGCAATCCATAATACTTTCTAAAACACACGTGTGGATAGACGCCTAATAACACGGCAGTATCTGTTGCAGTGACTGAAATTATGCCTTCGTTTTCGACCGATCGTAACAGGCAGTCTATATAAGGAGAGGGTGAACCAAAAGGATCCAAATCGATTATGGAAGATCTGTTATCCCAAATGTTCGAATTACTTAAGAACGAACAAACTTCCTTATTTGAAAACTTACATTTGTGAAATACATCATTTATTACTGCACTTGCTTTAGATGCTTGGAGAGCAATTGAATTGTAATCATTTAAGATAACTGATTGAATTTGAGGGATTTCTTTGGCAACTCTTAGACCTCTAGAACCTACCCCCGAGAGGGAATCCACAAAGGATAAATTTTTCCTTGATTTATCAAATGAATTTCTGTAAAGGAAAATAGAGATATCACGATTAAACCTTGCTGCAGTGTTAAAAAATGCAGGATACTTAGAAGGTTCACTTTGATAAATTGATGCCGAAGGAACAAGGATCTGCGTCTTTCCTTCGATGATTGAAATCCATGAACTAGACATGAAAACTTTTCAAAGTTCATTTCTTAAATCCCTAATTTATTTAAATTTAAACAAGAATTATTCAAATCAAATTTCATCTGTGAACTATATCATCAATATATAACCTGAATGTCGCCTCATGTTTCAATACCTTGAAATAAGATATCGGCAGTTACTATCTTTAGTTATTGATAAAAGATCAATTATCAATAACTTATATAATATATCTGTAAAAGTAGGGTATTTGTATTAGTAATCAACTTGATGGATTTTTCAAGTTGTTGCCGAGGGATTTTCCGACAAATAAAAGGAAATTTGATTTTGGATCCAGGGTATTTATACTCTAGAACTTATTTAGACATATTTGCTTTTAGGAGGAATCGATGAGGCTGGTAGAGGATCAGTAATTGGTCCACTAGTGATTGCAGGAGTATCGCTTGATAAAGAGAATATCCAAATCTTGCAAGGAGAAGGAGTTCTTGATTCAAAAAGTCTTACACCAAGAACGAGAGAAAAACTATATCCAAAAATAATTTTGAGGGCAAAGTCCATATTCGTTTGCAAAATCAAACCAAAAATAATTGATTCATATGTTCAGCTCAAAAAACTAAATTCACTAGAGGTGCAATTTATGACTCTGGTTTCAGATAACCTTGTAGTGGACAAAATAATCTTTGATGCATGTGATGTGAATTTGGATAGATTTAAGAGATCCATTCTGGAGAATATGAAAAATAAAAGCGTAAAAATATACTGTTTTCATAAAGCAGATCAAGATAACACCGCGGTAGCTGCAGCATCAATTATAGCTAAAGTTACTAGAGACAGAGAAATATCTCTTTTAGAAACCAGATTTGGTATCAGAATAGGTTCTGGATATCCTTCGGATCCAATTACCAAGACTTTTCTAAAAGACAATGTTCAAAATAAGGCATTTAAAGAGCACATTAGATTCACATGGGCGCCTGTTAAATTATTAGCAAACAAAAAATACCAGACAAAATTACTTTAATATTAAGTGGACTCAGTTCATCCCATATATTTTGCATGTATTAAAGAATGATCCTTGTCAAATGGTTCCAAGTTAATCGTCTGCAAAATCTCAAAATTATTTTTTTCTAGCTTCCTGGCCTCATTTTTGGTTACCAATTTGGGATCCATTAGTACATCAATACTTCTGGTTTTGATTATGATAAGTAAAGATCCTCCTGGCTTCAGATAACTCTTGCAATTATTTATAGCAATATCTGTTTGATCTGGTTGAGCTATATCAGAATAAACTGTATCAACAGTTCCAAAATATGAATAATATTGGAGGTAATTTCTAGCATCCATAATGATTGGGATAACATTACTTCTTCTAACCGCCACATTTTCTAGTAATTCCCTAGCTACCCTAGATGAGGGCTCGACAGCAAAAACAATTCCCTTTGGGCCTAAAATATCTGATACATGGCTTACTGTTGTACCAGTTGATGCGCCCAAGTACAGGACTGTAGAAGACTCCAATATAGGAGTATTTTCCAGGTTTTTTAACAAAGCAGCAGCTAATTTACTTCTATATGGTTCCCAAAGTCTATATTCAACATCATCCATTTTTACAATTTTCTCACCATAAACACTTTTTCCAACATCAAAGTTTTGAGTCGCCAAGTAGCGTTGCTTTGAACTATCCTCTAGAATAGCATACGATCCATTATCAAATTTCATAACAAATGACAATTGATTCATTTTCCCAAACCCTCTTTATTAAATACATTATCTCATTTTTTATTAGATTTATGGTGTCTTTTTTTATTCTTGTTTTTCTTAAAAGAAAAATCCCTGTCTCGTGGTTGACTTGTTTTATTTTCTCCAGGAATATTCTTAGTGAATCGCTTGCCTTTTTTCCTATCAAAATGTTTGAAATCTCTACTCCTTTTGAACTGTTCTCCCTGTCTGGAATGATTATTCTGTGAAAGAGGGGGTTCTTTGTATTTCTCCTGAATTTCAACGATCCTATTGTTGAGTTTGGTAGTCAGTAAACTTGTAGTTTGGGGATTATGGTTAAAAAGATCCACTCTTGCTGCTATGGCAGCTTTTGCAGAAATGGCTCGCGCCAGTTTTCCGCGTTGCCATTTAGGTGCAGAATGGATAACAGGATGTTGAAACAGTAAACCATGTTTTGGTGGATTTGCACCTGTTTTCAAGGTTCTAAATAAAGCTTTTTCTGCACCCAAAATCTGAATTGTGCTTGACGACAATGAGGCTAATCTCTTCAAACTTCCCGCTTTTGCTATTAATCTTGCTCCTACCGATGCAGTCAATAGTTCTCTCAAATTTGGTGCGACTTCCTCCATCGTAGATTCTACATGCTGTTCCAAAGTTTTCCTTATCTGATTTAGCGATATAACTTGTGTAGCAAGGCTTTGAAGAATAACTAAATTCTCGTCAGTAATTTTTCCACCCTTGCTCCTTAATGAAGTTTGAATAATTATATCAATTCTGTTATCGGGAATGTCCAAGGTTGTAAGAAATTCTTTTGTAATGTTTTCCCTCCTTCCTGCCTGTGAAACTATTTGCGCAAAAGTCACTATGTTCTGTAACAAGTTATCTAGTTCCGGAAAATGCAATCCGTACCATTCCCTCATCCTAGTCCCTACGGTATTGAGAATCTTGTCAATTTCGTCGAGGCCATTAATTGATTGACTAATATGTAAATCAAGTTGTTGTGAAGCTTCCTGGATTTTCAAGGATGACCATTCCAATGCAAAATTTCTCAGTTCTGCAACTAAGCTTTTTTTTGCCTTATTTTGGTCCATTGAAACTTCAGGCAAAGACAGATATAGATTTAGCTTGTTTAATTGAAATGCTTTTTCATCTCGACTAGAGATTCTTTCTACATTCTCTGAAAAGTCTTTAAGAAAACTTGTAGTAGCAGGATAATTCGTTGAAATAAGGTGAGGCTTCTCACTAAAGAATTCCAAACTTTCTCTGAGATCAGCATAATTATTATCTTTTAACTTTAGATGTGATTCGTATGGATTTTCAAACTTCTTAAAGTAGACAACTGAATTCTCATTCTCAAGAATTGCAATACCCAATTCAAGTACGAGAAACTTATAATCATTTAGTGCCATTAATTTAATTTCAAAAATATTGGAATAATTGAGAATAATAACTTTGTTATTTATACACTAATAAAATTTTAACCTAAACTGGCCTACTGTTGCTGCTAAGTGAAAAAGGGTATTAACGCAGTTTTAAAATTTAATTTAACCAAAGGGAAGGGGTATATTGATTCCTTGATCACTAAGCTGTTTTTGCACATCATCAAAAATTCGATCTGTTAAATCTTTTTCGTTATCTGATCTTTCAGTTGAGGGTTCTTCAGGCCTTTCGGCTGGGGTTTCGCTCGGGTTTATAGGAGTCCCCTCAAAAGATGTACTAGTTTTTTTCAGTTTGTAACCATCTTTTGTAACTGTGACTGAAACGTTAATCGTGTCTCCAGACTCTAAAACATCTGATGAGATAGTTGTTGTAAACTTACCTTCTGTATTAGTCGAACCTGAAAACTTATTATCATTTATAGATCCAGTTATTAGAGTTTGGGTAAGGGGTTCATTAGTCTCTGCATCACTAGCTCCAATAATTATTCTTTGATTCAATCCTTCTCCGCTTTTGTCTATACTCACATCCATCGTCTTTAGTTCAGCAGGTATTGGAGAATTAGCAATGACATTCACCTTTGCAAATTTCACTGATGATAATGGAGAATAACACTGGAGTTTTGCTGTAAGGGATTCTGAACCATTTTTGAGTGTTGTAGTACCAGGTTCTAAAACTGTGCCCCATTCTCTGTAATCTTCAGTTCCGTTATTCCCAAAAGGCAAAGTGGTTTTAAAATTAGAGTGGTTTGCACTTGCAGGGGCGATTACACCTGCAGAATTTCCGGCCGCTACCATGACCTCGCAATCATAATTTGATGGATATTCAGATGTACCGTTAACGGTTATTGGTTCATCCACGTTTATCGTAGCACCATTTATTGGAGAATTAATTCGAATATTAGTAACAGGAATATCTATGTTCTCCAAATTACTTTTATGTAAAGTATCACCGGACAAATTGTTAGGTTTATTCTCCAATTTTGAATAATTTAGTGTTGGAGTAGTAGAGACATTCGGTTGACTTGCCAGATTAAGACTTGTTGTGGGTTTAGGAATTGTTCCATTGAATTTTACCCCAGTTATGTTTACGCTGTAATATGCCTTAGCAGATCCGGATTCGCAAGTTAGTTTGGAAGTAATCTTATTTGATCCTTCATGTAAATTTGCGTATTTTGAACCGAATGTATAACTCCATTTTGAATAATCATCTTTACCCTGAGGTCCAGTACCGTTGGCCGGTTGATAAGGAAATTTGTTATTCGTTACTAAAGAAACGTCGCAATTAGTTAAATTTCCACTATTAGCAACAGAAAATCCCTTTACACTGAGTTTTTGACCATCATCATTATAATAATTTGTTCCATTGATGAAAAATTGTTTACCATTAGTTGGATCTGTGATTCTAATTCCGTAAGGATTTTTGACTGGTGATGAAGTTGAAATAGGTTCAGGAGTTGTGGCAGCAGGATTATTATTTTGCGGAAGAATTTGAGCATGAGTAGATAAAACAACTCCTGAAAGTAGGACAAAAGTTGATAAGATAAGTATAATCATAATCCTGTAAATCAAACTAAGAGACATAGCTTTTCAAAAATATTAAAAGTTTGTTATTTTATTGCCTAGAGAAATATAAAATAAAATTGTTCGAGTAAATAGATATATTGAGAAGTGATTGTATTTTAATGCTTATCAGGTTTTAGTTTTTTATTATAGTGTAACGGATATTACATATGCGTTTTGGTTTTTTCAAAAAGGGAAATGATAGAAATGATGTGGAGCCTAAGAAAATAAAGAAAGTTGTTACAATTACTAGTAACGTAATTGATGGATTGATATCATATTCAAAAATGCATCACCCCTATGAAGGAATCCTGATCTTAGAGGGGGAAAGAAAAAGAACTGAAATTTTAATAAATAATTTAGTTATCCCACCTTTTTCAGTTCATGGGCCGTTTTATTCTGGTTTTCCCATTAATGAACTTCCATTTGATTTAAAATACGTTGGTACGGCCCATTCACACCCTAGTGGATCTAGCCAACCTTCTTTGGAGGACTTGAATCACTTTTATGGTTTAATCTCCATAATTATATGTCATCCATATGACGAAAGCGATATCCACGCATATGACAGTAATGGGAGGGAAGTAGACCTAATAAGAAGATGAAACACACGTTCAAACTTACTTCATCTCCTTTTACTGACTTTAGCCCTATTTTCTAAAAATCTACCAATAAGGATGAAGGCGATACTTGTAATAGAAATCATTAACCCCGGCGGTATTATCCACCACCAGTATCCTAATATTTCAGCGGATGAAAAATGCGCGTCCTGTAGCATTTGTCCCCAAGTTGGAAATGAAGGATCACCAAACCCCAAAAAGCTAAGTGCTGATTCTCCCAAAATTGCGGCCGGAACCGAGAGTGCAAAATTTGCTAAAGTAAAGGGAATTAGTTGTGGAACAATGTGTCTAAAGACAATACGAATATCTGACTCCCCCATTAGTTTGGATGCTTCAACATAGGGATAATTTTTAATCTGAATACTAAAAGTTCTATTGATTAAAGCTAATCCAGGCCAGCCAAACAACACAAATAAGCCAATCAAAAAAATCAAACTCTTACCAAAATTTAAGGATAATATGATAAAGATTACCATTGTAGGTATAGAAAGAAATATATCAATAATAATAACCATAGCAGTCCCTAATCTGCGACCTTTATATCCCGCTATTAATCCATAAAAGAGACCTATCATTGTTGAGGATACAGCAACAGTTGTTCCAATCAATAACGCTACTGGAGTACCGATCATTACTCCAAATGAGATATCTCTTCGAAGATCATCTGTACCCAACATACCAAAAGTTTTTCCTTCTACTACTACCTTAATATCCTGCGCAGTAGTGTCACTATCAAATGAATAGATTGAAA
The DNA here is from genome assembly GCF_008389435.1 of Candidatus Nitrosocosmicus agrestis. Taxonomy (GTDB): domain Archaea; phylum Thermoproteota; class Nitrososphaeria; order Nitrososphaerales; family Nitrososphaeraceae; genus Nitrosocosmicus; species Nitrosocosmicus agrestis. Next base: position 93,160 of record NZ_VUYS01000006.1, read on the forward strand.
TAACAAATTTATATGTACCCTTAAGAGGAACGTTATTGTTCTGGCTTGAAAAAATTACCTTCTCTGCTGGCAAACCACTAATAGAGAAATTGAATAAATTGGAGTAATCTGAAAGTGATTGGATTATATCACTTGATGTAGAAAAGAGTCGTTGAGACACGATATTTGATGTCATTTCTCTTAAACCAGAGGGGGTAGAGTTGTCAATAATGGAATCTTCATTTGAGCTTTGTGATGATGAGGAATTCTGATTGGAAAAATTAGACCCACTGAGCGGAGCAGAGTCTAAAGAATTGTAATACAATACGAGTTCATTTCCGTCTGGTCTTTGCACTGAAACTTCAATGACGGGTGGAATTTGTCCAAGTTGGATGCTGTATGGTATGGAAAAAGCAGAAGGAAATTCATCATACTTCATATTATATTCAAAAGTATAATTTTGAATTTTGTAATCAGGTCCTTCTGCGTATCTAGATTCTATAGCACCTTCTTTAGGAAGGACAACATGTTCTGGTAATTGTTGGTTAAAGAATGTCAAAAAATAATTTACCCATACGGGTTCTGCATTTTTTGGATAATCTATCCAAAAAGAGGGATTATTCCATTCAGATCGCTCAGATGCAGGAATAAAAATCAAGGTATATAAAGTAATAGTTATCAAAAAAAACAAAAGTACTATGCCTAATAGCCCACCCTTGAATTCATTGATTTTCAACCGCCTTATTTTATTCAAAACTGATTCCCCAACTTTATTTATTCCTCAGTTTTAATCCTAGGATCTATAAATGAAATTGTTAGATCGAGCACCAATCTTGTGACTAAATATAATAATGTAAAAAAATAAACCAATCCTATTATCAATGGTGAATCGTTTTGTACTATTGCATTGTAAAACAAATTTCCCATTCCTGGCCAATCAAAAATTTCTTCGATAAGAATAGACCCTCCCAGGGTGGCTGTTATCCCTATTCCCAACATTGTTGTTAATTGAGGACCAGCATTTTTTAAGGCATGTTTGAGCAAAATCTTTCGAGACGGTATTCCAATCACGCCAAGAGATTTGATATAATCCTCATCAATTACACGCAATACTACATACTTTACATAATAGATTGAAGAAGAGAAGCCCATTAGTACAATGGTAATAAAAGGTAACGCCATGTGGTAGATCAAGTCATTAAGATAACCAGGGGAATCCGGAGCGATTACAGGAGTAGATCTAGCAGGGAATATTTGAAGGAAGAAAGAAAATATTACTATCATGATCATGGAGAACCACCATGGCGGCATACTCATACTCAAAGATGCCATCCCAGCGATAATCTTATCAGTAACCTTCCCAGATTTTTTAGTCAAATATGCCCCGGCTATGATACCCAAAACAACTATAGTTAATGAAGAAGTAGTAAAAAGGAGTATGGTATTGGGTAACTTCTCCATAATTAGATTATTTACACTACTGGAACCATCATAGGTGGTAAAGAATCTAGAATTACCAAGATTTAAGGTTAAAATCTGATACAAACTATTCAGGATCTTTATGGGTGAAAACCAAGGTTGATCCAACCCAAGACTTTTAACTTGAGCTTGAATCTGCTGATCTACAAAAGCTTGTCGCTGGGATAAATTTTCAAACTGATTTAATTTCTGATTCTCTGAAAGAGAATTTGACAATGAATTTAACACCTGAATCCTAATGTTATCCGCCATAATTTTGTCTATAGTAGATCCTAATAATACAATTGTTAGTAGTAAGGTTATTATCAAAACCAGAAAGAGTATTAAAATTTTCTTAATAAAAAAAATAAATAAACTCATTCATCTTTACCTGAAATAGGAGTTCAAATTTTTACAATATATCTTGATCATGGTCTAACAAGTAGTGTTTCCTCGCGTATTACTGGTTTTGGTGATTCGAAAGTAGTAACTATAATCTTAAGCTTTGATGGTCCAGGGTCGAGGGATTGAGTCTGGTTAGAACTAAGATAGATATTTATTGGCCGATCAGATTGTGATTTATTGACATTTTCAGAATTTAACACTGAGGTCATGTTTATTTTGACCTTATCTTGTGCTACAACCTTACCATTTCTATCTGTTAAGAAATAATCAACAAAGCCTTTAAAGGGTTGAAACTCGCCTGAAGTGTTTTTCGATTTTATATCTAATGCAAACGCAAAAGATTGCCCAATTCGAATAAATTTAGGAACATTTACATTCTCTATCGATAACTCGGGAGCGTTTTCATAAATTGAAAATTTTCCAACCTTAAAAGGATAAGAGCCATCTCTAAAAGCATTTAAGGTTACTACTCCGCCAGTTGGATTAAATTCTTCTAGGTAGTAAGGACCGTTACCGATTATGGCATTGTGATGATTTTGAATCCAACTTATTGATGCATCATATCTCTTCATTACATAATCTAATGAAACCAATCCTTTCAACGGATTAGGAACATATTTTTCACTTTTCATCTTAATAAGTTCATTTTTAATCATGTCCGCTTGAACAGGAAGGTTTAGGGAGAGTTGATCGATTCCTTTGATATTGGCATCCGTTTTTGAAAAAGATAATTTATTGTTTGATACTAAGCGCTCAGAGGCAGCCGTTATCTCCCATGGCTCAGAAGGCCACAAGGTACCATAAGAAGGAATTTGTTTTTTGTCGTAATGCCACAAATCCAAATATGTGTCAAAAGTTCCGTTATTATAAAATTTCACCCCCTTTATCAAGGATAAAGTTGGAAAAACCAAGCTAGCATACTCAGAATCAAATGTATTATCGCCATTTTTAGTATCTGTAGACCATTCAAAAGGAAAATAGTACGAATATAATAAATCATACTTATCCATCGATATTCCATTATGCCAATTTGAGAAAATAGGTTTTAGACTAACTTTGGTTAATGCGGTATCATTATCGGTAGAGTTTTGCCATTTTTGTTGGTAAGGATCCCAGGTGATAGAATCTCCAGGTACAGATATGGTGTCATTGTAGTCACCAGAGAAAACATTTGTCCATTCATTTCTTAAAGGTTCTGGATCTCCAGAATAAGGGTTAGAAAAAGTTGGAGTATCAGTTATTAGGGAATATATAATGCGACAATAAAAATCGTTACAACCCTTGACGCTGTTCCAGGCTCCTTGATAGACCTGTATCATACCAATATTTAGGGTCGAATTGTTAGTCGAACTTTTTATTGCATTTATTAATGATAACGTATTCGCTATCCCTGCTGAATAATCATTTATCAATCCATTTATCTTATTGGATGCTATATATGGATCAAATGATCTAGCAAAAAACAATCTTACAGCTTCATTAATCCCTACCTCTTCAGATTCTTGTAATAAGTGATTTCGCTCAGGCTCTGATGTAAAATTATTAAAGATTAGTCTTTGAGTTAAATTATCTATTGTTGAATTTGCGTATTGCCAATAATTCGGGTTTTGGGACCCTGGCATATTGCCAAACCAAGGTGCATACATTTGGGTTACAGAACCAGGGTTATAACGAGAGAATGAGTTAGAAATAAGAGATTCAGTATACAAATTCCACTCCATATCAGATGGGTCAGACCCATACACTATGCGATTTGCCTTGGTTAAGTCACCATATTCCTTTACCACAATGAAACCCGCCTTTTCAATCTCGGAGGCAACGTAATCACCAAATGACTTTCTCAACAAGTCATCATTTCTTATTAAAATCTTCACAGATACAGGTTGACCATTAAAAATATACTTTCCTGAAGAGCTTAAGGTTGCACCTGCCTCAGTCATTGCTCTATTGATCTTGTCTTTCGCAAACTGTTGATCATACCTAATTTTAAGCGGGTCTATGACTGGCAGAACATTATAATATTCAGGGGAGCGAGAACCATAAGGCTCGACTATCTGCTCACCAAATCCTTTAAGAATATTATTAACAATAAAATTCCTATCGATTAGAAAGTTTAATGCGAATCTTATTTCCCTGATAGAAAATGGATTTAAAGATTTTGATGTATTTGAAGGATTTAAGAGTAATCCATAGGTTAAACCTTCTTTTTCATAAACTTTTAGATTTGGATTTTTCTTAGCTGATTCAACTAACTGAAGAGGAATTTGAAAAAAATAAGAATCAAGTTGGCCATTACTAACTTGTTGGTAAGCAACATTTTCATTAGAAAATCTGATAAACTTTATGAAATCTGCAAACCCTCCAGTTTTATTATCATTTTGTAAATACGCATGACTTTGAGGAATAATATTAATTAAAATACCGAATAAAAAGACAATTAATATAACAGGTAATAGTTTCAGCTTCAATGATAGCTTCTAGATTTAACGTGTTATAAATTTATTATTTCTCATTTAATTTTAATCGTACCCTCACAATAATTCCCAAGGTAAAAACTATAGTATATAAATGATCATAGGTTTTCTTTGAACATGAGCAATAAGATAGGTAAAAGAACTCACGTATATAGTTCACAACGAACGGAAAGTAAAAAGTATGCGAAAGCTGAAAGGAGAAAAAGGAATAAAGCAAAGTATTAATTTTCATTATTTAATAATTTCCGATATATTTATAAGTAAGGAAAGATATAAATATATGTGGAATTGGTTTATAAGTTTTGTGGTGATATAAGTTGGTAAAAGATATATCTATGTTTGGCGATCGATGCCCCCGATGCGGCAAAGGTCCTATGGTTACAGATAATTCAACGGGTGAAATGTTTTGTGGTAATTGCGGATTTGTAGTAACTGAAAGAATAGAAGAAACGGGCCCCGAATGGAGAGCTTTTTCAAAGGAAGAGCACGAAGATCGTAGTAGGGCAGGAGTCCCTACGTCGCTGGCGATGCATGATATGGGATTAGCTACTATCATAGGACCTGTTGATAAAGATGCATCTGGAAAACCATTATCAGCTTCAATGAAAAGCACTATTGAAAGATTAAGGACATGGGATAGTAGAAGCCAAGTTCACGAGCCTGTTGATAGAAACTTTAGACAGGCATTTAGTGAACTTGATAGATTAAAGGATAAATTGGCAGTTGGTGACGCAGTAATTGAAAAAGCGGCATACGTTTACCGTAAAGCCTTGGAGAAGGGGCTAGTGAGAGGCAGATCAATTTCAGCATTGGTGGCAGCTGCTTTGTATGCGGCTTGTAGAGATACGGAAACTCCAAGAACATTAAAAGATGTAGCAAATGCAAGCAACATAAAGAAAAAAGATGTAGCTCGTTGCTATAGGCTTTTGATAAGAGAATTAGATCTGAAAATGCCAGTAGTGGACCCAGTAAAGTGTGTTGCAAGAATTGCCAGTAAAGCAGGATTGACAGAAAAAACCAAAAGAAAGGCGTTAGAAATTCTTAAAAAAGCAGAAGAAGGTAAGATTTCAGCAGGTAAGGATCCTATGGGATTAGCGGCAGCCGCCCTATACGTAGCATGTGTTATGAATGGAGAGAACAAAACCCAGAAAGATGTTGCAGAAGCCGCTGGTGTAACAGAGGTTACAATTAGGAACAGGTATAAAGGATTAAAAACACATCTTAAATTATAGTCAACAATTTTATTAGTTTACAACATACTTTTTTAATATTTTTGTTGTAAGCTGATATAAAAACAGAATACCAATAATAATAAAACCAATTGAAATTGCACTCAGGAAGATACTATCAGTTTCGGTATTCCAAGGGGTCCCGAAAAGGTAAAAACCAAGAATACTATACGCAAAAAATACAAAGTTTGATATCCAGTGAAATACTATTGCAGTTGCAAGTCCATACCTATAATAAATCCATGCTAATACTAGTCCTCCCAAAGCTGCCTGAGTTATTTTTCCAACTTCGTATCCGCCTCCAAAAAAGACATGAGACATACCAAAAATTACAGAATTAATAACAATAACAATAGATATACACATAATAGTATACCTAGTTTTATTAGGTGCCAAGAATTTATAAGGATGATTTAAAAATAAAACAAAATTTCCTTTTTTGATAGGCGAAAATATCAATAGTAAAGGTACTCCTAAAAGTAATACTCTAAATAGGATCTCTTCATTGAGAGGTGCTGCCGACAAATAAAAGAATGAAAGTAAAGCATTTTCAGTCAACGGATTTCCCAACGTTACTCCGAATAGTTGCTGTATTGTATCAATGATCACAGATAATAAAAAGTATCCCGAAAACCATGAGATTGCTATTATGAGTAAATTTGAATTTTGTTCAGGCCTAACTGATTTTTGCTCTTGTAACCGTTTTGTTCGTATCAAATTCCACTTTCTAAATATATTTTGCCTTAGAATCGAGTGTGGATAAATTAAACAATACAGATAACAAATCAGATAAACAGATAAAAAAAATAAAAAAGTAATGCCTAAGTTGAATTGAGGAGACTGGAAACCAAAAATATTAATCAATAAAAAGTCCAGTGAAACATTTTGAGACCAAGATATATCACCACCAAGGTTTGTAAAAAAAACAAGAAAAATTCCAATTGCAAAGGAGGCTAATGTAACAGCAACCATAAATAGTATTAAGCTGTGTTTTATTCCTTCGATAATCTTTTCAATGGTGTTTCTACTTGACAATAGCTTTAACTTTTCTAAAAGTTACATGACTTCAATTGAAGCTTCGTTAAAACCCTTAACTACCAAGTAATTCTTAACTATATCCCTATGATCACCTTGTAATAAAATAAAACCATCCTTGGCTGTTCCACCGCATGCTAACCTGCTCTTTAGCTCTTTAACGATTGTGTGAATATCGTTGATCTTGGGATCCAATCCCTCAATCATGGTTGTTGTTTTAGAAAAACGACGAGTTTCCAACCGGACTACTATTCGAGTATCCTCTTTATCCAACTCTCCACAAGCACATAAATCATCAGGCAGGCCACATTTTTTGCATATCACAGCCATCTATTATTGCCTAATATACCTAAATCCTATTATTAAGCCTTGCTTAGTATCAATCTCCATGGTCAAGACATAATATAAATAGAATACATCTTTTGGGATCAAATCCAAAATTCTAAAAAAATATTATTGTTATGTACAGATTTGCAAATAAAATACATTCCAAGATAGCATATGGCAATTGTATGAAGTTCAAAGTGGAGGAAATTGTTAATTGTTAATCCATTCTCAATTGAGAGATTAAAATAGGATGTGAAGATGAACAAAAGCCTAAAATGCAAGAAATAAATAAAAAAAGACATATTTCAAAAACGTGACCCCAGCAATTGCTTCACTGAAATTTCCTTTTAACTTAAAACCAGATCAAAACGCTGCAGTAAATGCATGGATCAAGCATAATTACAAAGGATCCATAATTTATTCAACAGGTACTGGAAAGACCGAAATTGCCTTCGAATGTGCAAGAAGGGCCTGTTTTAACGATGCTGGAAATAATAAAAAACCAATATCTTCGGTTGAATCATATAACATTCTTTTTTTAGTTCCCAGAATCGTATTAATTGAGCAAAATATTATCCGATTGCACAAGTACAGCATTAGCCCAGATAAAGTTGGATGTTTTTATGGCGACAAAAAGGACCAAAAAGAGATTACGATTTCAACTTACCAAAGCGCAATAAAAAATCACCAATTAGTAAATGATAGCGAATTGGTTATACTTGATGAAGTTCATCTTCTAAGTAACACCGCATTTTCATTTAAGAGACTTTTCAATATAATAACTCAAAGTTCAAAAAGGAAGATCTTAGGTCTCACTGCTACCATAAATGAACTCGACCCAAAATATGAGGAAATAATCAAAGTCATACCACCTGTAAAAAGATATTTGATCAAGGAAGCAGTTGATGATGGTCGATTAGCCAAACCTGAAATTATTTCTATAGCTGTAAATCTTACGAGCGATGAGAGGAACACCTATGTAAAAACTAGTGAGTCAATTAGAGAAATTTCCTACAAGCTAAATGCTTACGATCCAAGTGTCTTATCAAAGATTCTGTACCAAGGTGGGGCACGAGCAAAGTACGCCAAGGAGTGGTTTAACCAAGTAAGAATCAGGAAAGATTTGCTTAACTCGTCTAGACAGAAGTTAAATATGGCTGTTTCTATAATTGAGAAACATAAAACAGAAAAATTGATGGTTTTTAGTGAGACGATAGAATCAATTACCAAATTAAGTGAGATACTCGCTCAACGAGGGATAAAATCTGAAATGATCCATTCAAAAACAAAAAATAATGACAGGAAATTAATTTTAGAGAATTGGGGAGTAGAATTCTTCCCTTTATTATCAGTTCATACTTTAGAAATTGGATTTGATATACCTAATGTCAAAATAGCAGTAATTTTATCTAACACATCAAATATCAATCAAATAGCTCAGCGAATTGGTAGGGTTATAAGGAAAACGGAAGATAAAGTTGCAGCATCAATTTATTTGATTTATGTAAATGAAACTAAAGACAACAACATATTAAAAATTGTAGATAAAGCAGTGGGAAAGAAATCCAATAGAGCAGTCAGAAAGGGAACCAAACAAACCAAAATAACTGATACTTTTTTTTCTAAAAATAATTTAGAATGAAATAAAAGACATTATAATAAATACTTTAATTATCAAAAAAATGGCAATCAAAAATATTACTGTATTAGGATCTGGAATCATGGGCCATGGAATTGCCCAAGTATCTGCAATGGCAGGTTACAAAGTTAATCTCAGGGATATTGATCAAAAATTTCTGAATAAGGCAATGCAAAAAATTAAATGGTCATTGGAAAAACTAACAGAAAAGTCCAAAATTACCAAGATGGATGCAGAAAAATACATTAACAATATTACTCCAACGGTCGATCTAAAGACTGCAACTAAAGAAGCGGATTTAATAATCGAAGCTGTCCCAGAAGACTTTAACCTTAAAAAAAAGGTTTATGGTGAGTTAGAGGGTTTATCCAGTGAGAATACCATCTTTGCATCCAATACAAGTACGTTGCCTATCTCAGAACTAAGTTCATTGACTTCACGTCCTCAAAAATTCATTGGTATTCATTTTTTTAACCCCCCTCAACTCATGAAATTAGTCGAAGTCATACCAGGTATTGGAACGGATGAAATTGTTACAAAAGAGTTAACTGCATTTGTAAAAAGTCTAAATAAACAGCCAGTAATATGCAAAAAAGACGTCTCAGGCTTCATCGTCAATCGTATATTTATACCTCTTGTGCATGAGGCACTTTACTCATTGGATAGAGACCACGTTTCCATGGAAATAATTGATTCAGCTGTAAAATACAAGTTGGATTTTCCAATGGGAATTTTTGAATTGGCCGACTATACAGGACTAGATGTAATTTACAAAGCTTCATTTGAAATGAATTTAAGAGACAAGAATGTCTTAAGAATGCATCCCTCAGTAAAAGTGCTATTTGACAAAAATGAGCTAGGTCAAAAAACCGGGAAGGGATTTTACACATACCAAGGGGAAAATTATGAAAGAATTAACCTTACACCTGAAAAGGCTTCTCAGTATGACATTAGTTCTATTTTAGGTGTAGCAGCAAACAATGCATCTTGGCTTCTGGAAAATGAAGTCTGTACTAAGGCAGACCTAGATACTGCGCTTAAGTTGGGAATGGGGATGAAAACAGAAATTTTTGAATTAGTAAGTAAGAATGGTACCGAAAAATTGGTTAGACATTTACTGGAGCTTGAAAAATGTGAGGGGGATTTTTACAAACCAAATGATTATTTAAGATCTATAGTATAAATTCTTTTTTCCTTTTAAAAGAAAGATTTCGACCAGCAGTGGTTGTAAATATTAAGATTCTAATGGCATGTCACTCCTTTTGTTTCTTTAAATAACTTTCAAAGATAGCGTTAGCAAGCCTTCTGTAATTTATTAATTAAATGATCAACAGCTATCACAGGATCATTGATATATTCTATTTCAATTCGTTTCCTCTCGTCTAAATATTTTCCACCATAAATATCAGATACTCCACCACTCCCCCGAATTGCAACCATCGGTTTCCTTGTCATGTAGCCTACACAAAGTTCAATTAAAGTACCAACTCCTCCACCTACCGAAATAATTCCGTCAGATGAATATGCAACTATGAAATCTCTTGAGAGTCCTATCCCGGTGCTAATAACTGCATCACAATATTCATTAGCCTCATCTGGGCAATTCTGGGGAACAATCCCAATCGCAAAACCATTATGGTCTCTAACCCCCTTGCAAGATGCCTGCATCACCCCCCCTAGGCCACCGCTAATCAGGATGGCTTTTCTCTTAGCAATTTCGGAGCCTAAAGTATACGCAAGATTGAGGGTTTCATTGCTTATATTGATGGTACTACCACTATTGTATCCTATGACTCCGATTTGTAACTTTTTCAATAAGAGCATCTTGTGAAATATTTTTATAAATTAGTTTGGCTTTAGTCATTTATGACACCAATTTCTATACAGTAATGTATTTATTTCCAACATGATAATTTTAAATATGAGTAAGAAGGCGAAAAAGAATGCACCGTTACCGGCATCCAGTGCTGGATTATTAAGATTTTTTGAAGATGAAACTAAAGGGATTAAAGTAAAGCCAGAGATAATCTTAGGAATAGCAGGTGCGCTTATTGCAATATCCATAGTAATCAAGGTTTTGATTCCAGTTTAATTTTTTTGACTGTTAATGAGTGATTTTGAATCAGACAGCGTTTCTAGCCTCCACAAAAGATGGCTTTTTACAAACATAAATCCGTCTTCTGAAAAATTTTCATTCTTAATTTCTATATTAAGCCTAGTTACTAATGTAGCCCTTATTAATTTTGTAATCACTCCTCATACAGTTACAGATTTCTTGATCAGTTTTCCTATAATTGCCCTAATATTTTCCATAACCTTAGTATTTGACTATTTATCCCTCAGGGGTACACCCTTGAACAGATTTTCAAAGGTACTACATGTTTCAGCATTTGCCAACCTTTTATGGACATTAACTGTTATAGGCGGATTTATATCAGAATTCATAATTAATACCAATAGTCCAAATATTAATTTTGTACTTCAGGGAATGTTCATGGCAATTGGTCTTAGAATAGGGATTTTTGTATCAGTGTTTGGAGCTACCTTAAAAAGAACTATTTTAATATCATTTATCCAACCCTTAATAATTTTTATCCTGTTCTCCTTCTTTTACTTCAATCACATTTTTTATACAAATTTTACAGTTTATTTGTTTGGTTCAGTCATATTATTTATTGGAGTTTTGTGGACTATAGTGGTTGACAGAATAGGAAGACCAAATTTTAAAAGTGCATTCAAGATTCTTCAAGCATTTTTGATTGCATGGACTGAGAATAAATCAGATGAAATGGAAAAAATTGCAGAAGCAAAAGCTGATCCAAAGGTTGTTAATACACTACATGTAAAGTTCCACCCAGAGTCTCAAAAAGAAATTTCACTCATTCTACCAGAGCTTCATCCGGGACCATTTAACCCCATTGGGGGAAGTAATTTGCCCTATGACATATTTAGATTTTATTCAAAGTCAGCAATGGTTATGCACAGTATATCAGATCATTCTCTAAACGTACCATCCAAAAAAGAAGTTGAAAAGTATCTCAACTCTTTGACACAGAATGCGCATTTAGAATCAGGGGACAAATGTACCGTTCCCATAACGATTTCAGAAAAGGATTGTAATTGTAGTGGATTCGCACTTGGAAAGAATGTCATTATTTTATTCTCAAAGTCTCCAAGCGGAATGGAAGATATTCCACTTGATGTTAAGATAGATTTGGAGAAATATGCAAAAGAAATTGGATTTGAACAGATTCTGATAATTGATGCCCATAATTCGATGGGCGCAAAGATAGAACAAGAAGATATCAAAAGGTTAGTCAAGATTGGAAAAGAATGTTTGCAAAAATTGGTTGTATCGTCACAACATAAGTTTAAGATAGGATATACGAATAGTTATCAAAATGAAGACCTTAAGTTCAAAGATTTAGAGAAATTTCCGGATCTTGGTAAAGGTCAATTTGGAGTTCTCGTGATTTCAATCAAAGATGTGGATCATTTACTATGTTGGACAGATTCAAACAATATGAAAAATGGCATAAGAGAGAGAATAATCGAGTCTTTAAGAAGCAAAGGATTTAAAATAATAGAAATCTGCACATCAGATACTCATGCTACCTCTGGCAAACGGAATACTAAAGGGTACTATACCCTTGGTGACGTAACACCAGTGGAAAGAATAATAGAAGTTCTTGATCATTTGGCCATAAGCGCCAAAAATAGGACAAATCCATCCACATTTGAGATTTACAAGACTGAAAGTAGGGTCATGGTCATGGGAAACGATCAATTTGATGACTATTCAAATGCTCTCGAAAAATCATTTTTAGTAACTAAAGTATTTCTTGCTGTAACATTCGTTGTATATGTCTCCATGTTGCTATTTACATAGGGTAATTGTAAGAATTAATTACATGAGTGGATGAGGAGAGATTTGAACTCTCGACCACCTGTGTGTGAGACAGGTATCCTAACCAGCCTAGACTACCCATCCTTTCATAGAACTCAATAATTGATATTAAAAAACATTAATTAATCTTTGTTTGTAATCGACCCATAAAAAAGGATTTGTTCAAATTGATTTTCCTATGTTTTTATCTCAAGTTCCTTCACCATACTCATTTATGTAGGTATTTTGGCTCTCAGATAACTTGTCAATAGAAATACCCATCGATTCGAGTTTTAAACTGGCAATGAGCAAATCCTGCTCTTTGTCTATATTATAAATTCTATTTTCAAACTTGCCTTTATTCTTAACAAGATTGAGGACTGACAAGAATTGGTTAGCAAAACTCATATCCATGACTTCAGAGGGATGACCTTCAGCAGCGACCAAATTGACCAATCGGCCCTCTCCAATAAGATTAACTTTCTTTTGATTGTTTAAAATGTATTGCTCGACGTTTTCGTTAATCGCCTTGCTGCTTTTGGAAATCGTAGTAAGGTCATCTATAGAAATTTCTACATTAAAATGCCCTGCATTAGCCAAAATTACACCATCTTTCATCGTTTCAAAATGAGACCCAGTAATAACATCTTTACAACCTGTAGATGTGATAAATACATCACCGGCAGAAGCAGCATCCTGCATGGTCTTTACCATAAACCCATCCATTCTAGCTTTTAATGCATTTATCGGATCAATCTCGGTAACAATAACTGAAGCTCCAAATCCTCTAGCCCTACTAGCAATCCCTTTTCCAACGTGTCCATACCCGGCGACAACTACAGTTTTCCCTGATAATAAGACATTTGTGGCACGTATGATTCCATCCAAAGCCGACTGGCCGGTTCCGTAAACATTATCAAAATCATGTTTTGTTTCCGCATCATTAACCGCTACTATCGGGTAGCCTAACTTTGAGTTTTTCTCCAAGGCCTTGAGTCGTTGTACGCCGGTGGTGGTCTCTTCGGTACCTCCCTTAATATTTTTTCCATATTTGTCCAAATTCTTATGAAATTCAATCGTCAAATCTGCTCCATCATCTATTGTAATGTCAGGATTAAATTTTAAAACTGAGTATATATCATCATAATACTCCTTATTGTTAACCCCTCGGCTTGCGAAAATAGATAATCCTTCATCCTTGACTAGCGAGGCAGCAATATCATCATTAGTGCTTAAAGGATTACATCCTGACCATGCTACAGTAGCACCTGCTGCAGCAAGAGTTTTAGTTAATACGGCGGTCTCCTTAGTTACGTGTAAGCAGCCCCCTACTACAACATCTTTTAAAGGTTTGGAATCCTCATATTTTTTCATCAAGGATAATAATACAGGCATATGGGACTCTGCCCATTCAATTTTCTTCTTACCTTTATCAGCAAGAGAAATATCTTTAATTCTATATTCCATGAATAAAAAAATATAGACACCTTATATTACTTTAACACAAAGAATGAGACTAAGCAGAGATTTTTTCGAACGGGAGACTCATAAGGTAGCACAATCATTGATTGGGAAATTATTAGTTAAACATGTCACATTCTTTGGACAATATATTAGGCTTAGTGGAATAATAACTGAAACAGAGGCATACGGCTTTATTGATGATCAGGCCAGTCATGCATACAAAGGTATGACAACTAGAAATATGGCGATGTTTGGTAACGCTGGAACGGCATATATTTATTTTATATATGGTAATCATTATTGTATGAACATAGTTGCCAAAGAAAGAAACTCTTTGGCGGGCGCGGTCTTAATTAGATCATTAGAACCAATTGAAGGAATAGGTGTTATGAAAATACTACGAAGATCAATGCATCTTTTTAACTTAACATCAGGTCCGGGAAAATTAACCCAGGCATTTAAAATAGGAAATAGACACAACCGTTTTGACCTCGTAGAGAATACGAATAAATATTTTTACGTAGAGGAAAATGGTATAGAAAAGGACTTTATAATTGTTCAGTCCCGTCGAATTGGCATAACATCAGAGACTGAAAGAAAATGGAGGTTTACAATGCATGTGAAGGAACCAGGTGTTTCAAGATATAGTCCAAGTAAATACTTGTCTAAATCAAGCTAAATTTTAATTACCAAACGGATTAAATGAGTAAACTAGATTTGATATATATCACTATTGCAACAGAACACTAAGATGCCTCTCAAGGACTTTCTTGTACCTGAAGAACATGTTAAATTCATCTGTAAAAGGGATATTGAATATGAGAATAAAAAATATGACCTTTTCATAACAAATAAAAGAATTGTACTCTATAGAGAAAGTGGTTTGATCAACAAGTCTGAAGATGTTATTTGCGAAAAAATTGAAAGACTTCAAGGATTGGAATACAAAGAAAAGAGAGGCTTGTTAAATTTAGCAAAAATTTCAATAAATGGCGGGATTAAAATTGATATTAAGGGTCCTTCGAAAGAGGTTAAGAATATGTTCCAAGTCCTAGAATGTCTAATAAATTCGAAGTAGGAAAAGTAATTTCTCTTATGAAAAAACCTTTCCAAATATAACTTTAAGATCATCTAACCTTTTGTCATTGCCGTTGTCATTGTCATTGCCGTTGTCATTGTCATTGCCGTTGTCATTGTCATTGCCGTTGTCATTGTCATTGCCGTTGTCATTGTCATTGCCGTTGTCATTGTCATTGCCGTTGTCATTGTCATTGCCGTTGTCATTGTCATTGCCGTTGTCATTGTCATTGCCGTTGTCATTGTCATTGCCGTTGTCATTGTCATTGCCGTTGTCATTGTCATTGCCGTTGTCATTGTCATTGCCGTTGTCATTGTCATTGTCATTGCCGTTAGAAGAACCTGGCTTACCAAGTAAATTTCCTAGTTGATTTTCATAGTCATCAGACAAGTTAGGATTTCCCAAATTTTCTGATTCTTCAAAATTAGTGTACTTGTGATTAGGCAGTATAGTAGACTTTGAGCTTTGCAAGTTGGTGTCAGTGTTTATTTTCTTTAATGGAATAGCATCAGATATTTTTGAAGTTGAAGATAGGCTTGGATCAGGGGCTATAGAAAAGTTGGTCATATTTTTGCAACAGGTATTGTTTGATGGGGTAATAACGTTTTTCTCATTTTCGGTGTTTATTTTCTTTAATGGAATAGCATCAGATATTTTTGAAGTTGAAGATAGGCTTGGATCAGGGGCTATAGAAAAGTTGGTCATATTTTTGCAACAGGTATTGTTTGATGGGGTAATAACGTTTTTCTCATTTTCGGTGTTTATTTTCTTTAATGGAATAGCATCAGATATTTTTGAAGTTGAAGATAGGCTTGGATCAGGGGCTATAGAAAAGTTGGTCATATTTTTGCAACAGGTATTGTTTGAGGGGGTAATAATTTCAATTGCTTGTACATGGAGACTGAAGAGTGAGATAGTCATCCCAAATAGAAGAAGAATAGGAATAATTAATAAAAATAAAATCAAATATTTGATGGGATACATTAACAAGTAGAATTATTAAATAAGATATAGGAGTTAATCATAATTGAACATGATAATCATTTTGTTATCATATGAAAGTAGATTATATTGTGATCATGTAACAGTAAATGGTTGATAATAATAGATGCATTACCAATATTACTCATTAGTAACAATATCAAATCAAGGACATCGAAAATCATTAGAGCCTCATTCAGAATTTTTTTAAAAATGTCTAGTTATTTGGTCAATACTTTCTTGGGATAAAAACGGAACTTCTTTCTTAGATTTTTAATTTTATAATCAAATTTTAATCAAAAATCAATTTTTTCAAATGAAAATTTGAAAATATAATCGTTATGGGCTAACTTTAGCAAAATAGCTAAAAGTCTAAAAGTTATTCGTCCAAAACCGATATCTTACCATATCGTCCAATGTTAAGACTATTCTCTCCCCTAAAGGCCTGTGTATAACCATTCTCTATCCCTATTTTATCACCTTCTTTAACCATTTTAATTTGGTCATCCCACAACGAGAGCTTGATACTACCGGTATCGTCAGAAATTATTGCATCAGCCACCAGTGCCGAACCACCTGCTCGCAAATTAACAGTTCTAGGCTCACTAATCTTTTCAATTGTTCCTTGGACGGTTACATGCCTCATATCATTTGTTAGTTCATTTATCTTCATAGTCATCGTTTATCTCTTCAGATCTAATCAATATAAAATTTTGGCATTTAATTGTTTGTTAAAAGCTTACAAATGAAATAAACCAAAAAGATCAAAAGATTATAAATCAGGGGATTATTCATTATCAGAAAAGGAGGAGTCGCGTAGCCTGGTCAAACGCGCAGGACTCAAGATATAAAATAAGAAATCCCGTCCTTTAGGGGTTCGTGGGTTCGAATCCCACCTCCTCCACTATTAATTTTAAGTAGATGTAACACAGCGATTAATCAAATCAACCAAATCATTGTTTAAATTAAATCAATGTTGCAACAAAAATGGGATTTATTTCTTTACAACATAAAAATCGTATGACTTTAGCCTATTTTGCTTTATTAATTTATGAAAATAGAATTCTATGACAGAGTAAAAAGCTGGAAATGATTCTATCAGGCCAAGGAAAGGAGCCAATATCAAGGTCTGTATATGCAATAGTATTCTTTTTGGTATGCCGATACGTGTGTACTTAAGATTAAGGAATAATCCGACTTGGTATGAAAGCAGCCAAACCGTACTAGAAAATATCAGGATTAAACCTAGAGTACTATCAAATACTTGAATGTCAGTAAGAGGTCGCAAGATTTCATTATACGTACTGTTAATATGTATTAACCTATCAAACCAAACGGACAAATCAAAACTAAGGTTATTATTCCAGTCAAAACTGGCATAAGAAAGAACGCTAATTACCTTCGGGATGTTTATGTACATTGCTAATGCAAGAGATATAACGCCAGATACAAACCCCAAAAAGAATGAAGTGCACTTGTATATTAAGCGGAATTTGAAAAAATTCGAAAACTTTTCTATATTTTGTAGGTTTCCAATTACCCATCTACGCCTTTGCATAAAGTGATCCTTAATATTTAGCGGAGGCTGTTCAAGCAAGATACCACCATGCCAACCCATTGAGTTACGGCCATATTTTTTGAATAATTCATATCCAAATCTTTGATCTTCTGCCAAGATTGGACCGAACTCCCATCCTATTTTATCCTCAACGTCAGACCTGACTAAGAGATTACTTCCATGCATATGGATGGGTGGAGGATTGTGCATGTGAGTGACGCATTCAAAACATCCAAAGGCTCGCATTGATTCAGCTAAAGCAGTAATTCTATTTGCCTTTTCGAATTTTAAAGGATAAAATATAGGTCCTTCACTGGCGATACCCCTCTTTTCTCGAATAAATTTCAGGATTGACAAGACAGTTTGTTGGACAACATAACTTTCATCATCCATATGAAATATCCAATGATCGGAAGTTTGTTTTCGAAACTTCCTACGATAAACAATAGCAAACTGCAATGCTCTTGCTTTTTTTATCGCGTTAGGAGAAAAATTCTTGTCAACGCATATTACCTTGCATGGCAGGTCATTCAATGTCCTTTCGTCGAATGGATCTTCAGTAACTACTAGGATTTCATATTTCGTGTAATTAGTTTCCCTACAAGATTCAATAATTGATTGAATGCCCCTTCTCACAACACTGGTCCTTGTCGCAGACCTAGTGGTAATTTGGAAAATTATTTTAGGATCATTAGGAATTCTCCTAAGGTCTTTTTCGATGAATTGTTTATTATTTCTGACAAACCTATAGAACAACTTTACTGCATTAGGGATGAAAAAAATCCAAAGAATGGTAGCTATCATTAAAGCAGGATTATCAATCAATTAAATAACTATGAATATTATTATTTAATAATTTAATTGTTTTTTCTATTATTATTTTCGCTTACCTAAATTTTTCTACTTATATTCATATAGTAAGATAGTTATTCTTAACTTTTCAAAAAAGAATAAATAATAACTTATATAAGTAATAAAGGATTGAATATAATTTCATGCATCCAGAAGGCAAGGTAGACAGATCAAAGCCACTGATTTGTGAGTTTTGCAAAAGTGATTCAGTTATATTTGACAATGTATCGTTTGAATATGTTTGCTCAGCCTGTGGGTGTGTTTCTAGTCAAGATCCCAATTCAGATTCTATGACAAATTTCAGGGCTAACTCGGGTTATAATGATAGGACTAGGACAGGCATGCCCGAATCATTGGCTATTCACAATAAGGGTTTATCAACCTTGATTGGGATTGGCGATACCGATGCAAGGGGCAAAGCGCTTGAACCGTCTCAGAAAAACAGCATACAAAGGCTAAGAACATGGAACAATAGAGCACAACTAAATGACTCCGTTTCTAGAAATTTAGAAAAGGCGCTAAAACTTCTAAACAATTTTGGTGACAAGCTCTATTTGAGTCAAGCAGTTATCGAAGGGGCTGCATATATCTACAGGAAAGCAGCAATCAAGAAACTAGCTAAAGGTCGCTCAACGTTGGGATTAGTAGGAGCTGCACTGTATGCGGCGTGTAGGGAAACAGCAACTCCAAAGACGATAACAGATATTGCAACAGCATGTAATATTACTACCAAAGATATTATGTCTCATTATAAACTTATTTTAAAGGAGCTTTCATTGCAAATGCCAGTTCTGCATGGTCCAGATTACGTAACATTGATCTGTAATCGTTTACAGTTGAGTGAGAAAACAAAGAGAGAAGCTTTGAGAATTTTTTCCATGGTACAGCAAAATAGGATATCAATTGGAAAGAATCCTAGAGCGCTTGCAGGATCTATTATATATCTCGCATCGCAAAATTGCAATGAGTTTTTGAGGCAAGTTGAAATTTGTCAAGTCGCCGAGATATCAACAGTCTCTTTAAGAAAAAGATGCAAGGAAATAAAATCCAAAGTTGAATTGTGAAAAAATACTAACTGTGGTTTCCACATTCTCTAGACTAGTTTCATGAAATTGCTCAAAAGTGATTTTTGTTCTCTACACTTTAGCATATTGTTATATGATATTCCCAAATAGCCGGACTCAAATTTAGGATATGGTTCTTTCGAAGAGAAAATTGTCATTACCTTTGAACTATGGTTGGTTTTGTAACCTTTACATGGTTCATGGCCCCTGATAATAAAACTACAATTTAACTTGCTGAGCCATTCGTCAGTGATTCTTTCTCCGAAATATTTTCCCAATCCCCTTTTAGAAGGTTGCCACTTTACATCACTTAATTCTCTCGGATCATTCCAGAGTAACTCTCCTAATAACAAAGTATTCTTTGAAAGATCAGATAAATTAAACTTGTAATTGTCAAAAAATCTTGTGTCTTTTATTATCGGCAAGCCCCCATGGAGCAAGATTGCAAAAGACTCTATTTCACAAACTATCGGCATAGAATCAAACAACGGAACAACATAATCTGAATAAAAAACTTTACCTTTTTTACCAAATCTATCATTTAATTCAGAGTCGAAAGTAAAACTAGAAAAAGGAAAGGTATGATATGCCTCATGATTACCTCTCAATAACATAACATTCAAAGGGAATTCAGTTTTAAGCTTGCATAAAGTCAACAAGACTTCAAATGAAAATCTGCCTCTATCTATATAATCGCCAAGAAACAGCAAGATATTTTCTTCATTACTAAGATATTTTCTGTAATCTATTTTATCAAGGATTTTAGTTAAACTGTATGAATCACCGTGGAGGTCTCCTACGACCACAAGATTCTGAGGTAGTTGCAAATTTACATAATCCCCTGAGGACATTCCTATAGATGAGAAAAAACCTTGTAATTTGTGTTCATCTTGTAGATTCTTGGTCTTAATCAAGGTTTGCTGAGCATCCTCAAAAGATGTAAAATTGTACATACAATTTTTCAGTCCTGCATTCTATTACTATATATCAATACCAATTAGCAAACCTATTGAATTGGATACCAATTAATTAAGAATCTCTCAGTGTCCATTATTGTCTGATAAGCGATGCTGTTACTACCCATCCTATTTAATAACAAATTTTTGCCCTCTACTTTCATTTCCCACCATGTATTATCCTTTGCAAAAGTTTTATCCAAAGTGGAAGTAATCTGATGAACTATGACATTGACCGTAAAATTCTCTCGCAATAGTTTATCAAAATAGTCTTCCCTGAGTAATGATTGTATATTATCAGAATTCATTAAATTAAGAATTTTAATGTTATCTTTTTTTTCCAACAATTCATTTGGTTTAGTAGTAAATCCAGTCAGAAGTGGAGGAACATTGTTAATTTTTTCCTGACCGCTCAGATTATTTCCGTCATTGTATTTGATGAATGATGCCTCACTGTGATTATCCCTTCTAATACCAAATGGCTCAGCAAAGTTTAATTCCTGAACAATAACTTTATTATTTAAAAGTTCTGTTTGCATATGAATACCTAGGATCTGTTGGCACTTGTATCTAAAATTATTACTGAAGTTATTTATCATCAATAAATTCACAGGGATTTTGATCCAATCTAGGAGAGGTTTTATCATTGCAGATAGAAATAACTCTTGGCAGATTTTATTATCTACCACCAGATTAATAAAATTATCTTCTTTGAAGATATTTGTGACTTCTAAATTTGGTTTTGTTGTACTCTTTTTGAATAGGGTATCCTTTTGTTTTATGGTTACCCGTGTTGTATTTGCATTAGTTTTATTTATCTTGTCAAATAAGTTTATCTCAGAGATACTATCAGCCGATCGGAATACCCCTCCATAAAGAGAATAGCAATATGTATTACATTGCACAGGAACACCTCTTAACTTATTTATAGTCAATTTTCGAGAATTAGTCGAATCAACTATATGATTTTCAAGGGTTATAACACCGTCTACTATGGAGTCAAGTATTCCTAAATCAAATGCTTCACTCAGAAAAATTAATTTTGCACCTGCTCTTTCTCGCCATATCTGCAATACTCTTTCGTTGTTCAGCCTAGATTCCCTATCCATAAAAGAGGCTATTGTGTCCCAGGTGTCAATGAGAATAACAGGAGATTTCACATCCATTAGTTGATTAGTAATTCGTTCGAAAAGTGATTCGGGCTCATCTAATCGAGCATCTTCAAATCGGTAGCCAGATTTGGTATCATCCTTAGAGAAAAATTTTTCAATCCAGGGAAAATAGAATGCTAATTGTTTTAATGACAATCTAGTGGATATATAAAAATAATTACTGTCATCTTTCAAGTTATCTAACAAAGTTAACGCAAATGTTGTCTTGCCTGTACCTGGCTTTCCCTTTATTAATAACGAATATGATTCGTTCTTTACAAATTGCAGGAGTTCAGACGGCAAATGACCTACATTTTTTCTTTTACTAAATCGCTTAACCCTTTCAGGTCGTGTGTGAGTATTTTGAGAATCACCTTCAGACGGAGATCCTGAACTGCTATCTGACATTCCTTTTTATAAAAAGTCGTAGATAAACTATTAACAATTCTAAACTTTCAACTATAAAAAACTATTACTAAATCTTACCATGGATTCATATTTTTCTGAAAGCGAAGTGAGTCTATTAGCCCTTCCGCGTAGCCTATGCTCAATATGGCTAGTTCAAGTTTGCCTTGATTATAAAAAGTCTGTGCATCGTTCAAATAGTTTTCTGCGTTTTCAATTACTGATTCATACTCTTTTGGTAACCCTTCTCCGGTTGAACTTAAAAGATTTATTAAATTTGCAAGTGCGATTTTGGCGTTTGGAATATATTTATCTAGCATTCTGTTTGCCAACTTTGAAATTCTTGAGGAATTTCCGTTAGGAGGATCAAGAAGTTTAGTCAAGTTTCTTACAGAATCTTCTTCAATAAAATGCAGACTTCCAGGGATTATTACCGAGTTCGGGCCACCTTCGTATTCGAGTCTAGATAAAGTGTCAATATTCCCAGATAGTATTTGTGAATCATCACTTCCAATTTTGCTTGCAACTATGGCAAACGTTTTGGTTGAAAGATTAGCGAGTTTAATTTCCGCTTCCCTCTCAAGTAATAAATCAAACACTTTTTTTGGTGACAAGTAAAATGGATTGGAGCTTGAAGTGAAATTATCAATCCCGTCGTCATTATTGTATTCCGTTAAGATCAATGTATGGAGCCCTAAACTCAAATTATCATAAATTGTATTATAAACAGTAATGGAAGACATAGGATCATTCATCAAAGTTACCATCTTACCAAATTTGTAAGGCTGCAGACCGGTTTCGCCAATGAGGGAAATAAGCCCAGAAGACGAATGAATGACCTTAACATCAATTGAAAGTTTCTTAGCCCTGACCATTAGTTCATTGTAAGTAGTGGCAACCAATGGATCTCCATAAGCAAGGATGCTTACATTATTTGAACTCGCTTTTTCCAAAATTTCCCTTCCATCCTCTATATACCACCGCTTTACAAATTTAATGTCTATTCCTGAATTTAACTGAGATTCTTTTGAATCATTGAGAATATTATGGATTTTCATCATAAAATCATCAGATATAAAACCAGTAAACCTTTCTAGAAACACAAAGTCACTATTCTTTAAAACTTCAACAGAGCCAATTGGCAGCGAATCAAATTCACTTATTCCAATACCTATAATGTGTAGCAATTCAATGGTTAATTTGACAAATAAATATTTGAGTGTATTTAGTTCCGAATGTTAGAATTCAGGTCTTCTTTGGATAAAGATTCTTGTGAAGTCTAACCATGTGCAACAATGCGTTTTTGTATACTTCAATTCCAGTCAAGTAATCCGGAATGTATACCTTTTCATCTATTGTATGAGAAGAATGTGGATCTCCAGGACCATATGTTACCACTGGAATATTAAGCACATTACCAAGAATATTCATATCTCCTGTTCCAGTCTTGCGAAGTAACAATGGTCTCTTTTTTTTGGATTCCAAAATTGAAAGTACTAAGGCTCTTACAAGAGGAGAAGATATATTTGCCTGAAAAGGTTCCGTCTTATCTTCTACCCTATATTTTATTTTAAGACTTGGCGATTTTTCTTGAATTTGGATCACATGTCTATCAAATACCTTCAAAACCGAGTCACAAGACAGTTTTGTCGGTATTCGAATATCAACAGTCATTCGACATTTCTGAGGAGTCACATTGTGACTAGTTCCTCCAGTTATCTCAGTGAGGCTAAAACTTACTTCATCTGCCCTGTTGTTAATATCCGAGGCTCCAATCTCTTTGCTGGTAAATGATTCTTTTAAGTAATTCCACACGTTGAATAGTTCTTCAACAGCATTTAGAGCAAGCCAAGGTGCACTTGCGTGGGCACTGTTCTCTACATCACACATCAAACGAATTTCTAGACGGCCTTTATAGGAAATTGTAATATTTTCTATACCACTCGGTTCTCCAAAAATGGCATAATGTGGTTTTAAAGCAGTATCTTTAACTAGATTTTTTATCCCGGTAGCATTACCTTCCTCATCAACAACTCCCGCAAACACTATGGTACAAGTTTGTTTCGGTATATCTGCTGCGGCCAATAGCATAGAGATAAGCGGAGCTTTTGCATCTGAAGCACCTCTTCCATAAAGATAATCACCTTCTAGTCTAACAGGAACTATACCTGGAACTGTGTCCATATGACCACAAAGCAATATGGTCGGATCACCACTTCCCCTTACAGCAATCATATTGCCGACGCTATCGATGTTAGCCTGTTCAAAACCAAGGTCCATACAAATATCTTTCAGAAAATTGGCTAATTGAGATTCCGATCTCGATGGGGTATAAATATCCAATGCATTTTTCAAAAGCTCAATTGCAAATGTAGGAGATACCATTTTCAGAAATTATTTAACAAGCAAGTTCTGCATATATTTAATAATTAGTGACGGAATATCTACTCCTGTAACCCTCACGGTGTTCTTAAATTCAGTGGTGTTATTAACCTCATGAACAATCAAACCATATTTTTCACTTTCCATAAGATCCACTCCCACTACGTCACCCTTAAATATCTTAGCAGACTTGATGCAAATGTCTTCCAACTCCTTGGTAATAGGACATGGTGAGGCGTGTCCTCCTAATGCCATATTTGTTTTCCATTCATTGGTACCCGAATATCTATAAATTGCTGCAACAACCTCTTCACCGATAACAATAGCACGAATATCCCGTGGTGGACGTTTAATAAATTCTTCAAAATAGCTAATATGATAAATTGGAAACATATGTTCTCTATCTTCTAAAACTGCCTTTGCCGCTTCATCATCATTTAACAATCCAATAAGGCGACCCCAACTCCCTACAGTAGGTTTTATCACGGCAGGATAGCCAAATTTCTCCAGGCCATGCAGTGCTGACTCAGTGGTAAAAGCGCACATTGAATTTGGGGTGAGAACATTGTTTTTTTGAAGTTCCATATGTGAAATAAGTTTGTTTCCACACATAAGGGCTGTATAAAGTGAATTTATCATCCTAGCCCCTAATCCCTCCAAACCAGCAGTAGAATGTAAGTTTCTAAAATAACTAACACTACGCTGTAGTATTATCTTGTCTCGAAATAGGTTAGTGTCGTCGTTTAGGAAAAGTACTAAATCCTTGCAATCAATAGTTTTTAGATTTATTCCATCTTGCTTTGATTTTTCAATTATAGACTTCTCCTCCCATCGGATATTATCAAAAAGAATATAGAGAGAAGTACTATCTTCCTCTATATTTATTGTCCCCAATCCTCTCCAACTACTTGCGCTGGCTTGATACTAAATTCGTTTCCTGATTTTACCAGTTCAAAACTTTCTCCGCAATCTGGGCAAGTAACAATTTCTCCTTGCATTGAGTCGTCAGGTACTGGAATTTCAGCATCACATTCTTTACAATTTACTTTTGCCATCTTCTTGATCCTTACTATTTTTCATATATTCCTCATTAAGTATTTTTCTCTCTAATTTTTCATCTAAGAATAATTCTAAAATATCTCCCATGCGCAACTCTTTTAACCCTTTTGCCAAAGATTCTGAATTCTCTTTGGTAGACTCCAATCCTAACAATGACAGTAGATAAGCGGATCCATTTTTGCCCGATAATTCTCCAAACACAATTTTACGTCTATTTCCAACCAGTTTCGGTTCTATTATCTCATATGCCGATGGATTACGCAGAATTGCAGCCAAATGAGTTCCAGCCTTGTGTTTATAAGAACTATCGCCAACAAGAGGTTTAGATTCATGAATTGGTATTCCAGTATAATCTGAAATGGTTCTAGACAAATCCTTCAACATATGAAGCCTAAAGTTGTTGTTTGATTTATAGATCAGATTTAACGCTACTGCAGTCTCAGCAAGAGCTGGAATTCCCGTTCTTTCCCCAAGTCCATCTATAGTAGTGTGAATTTGATCGGCGCCAGCTTCACATCCAGACAACGCATTAGATAATGCCAAGCCAACATCATTGTGGCAATGAACATCCAGCATAGTCTTGGATTTATCTATGTTATCGTAAACCATTTTTACTAGATTATACATACCACGGGGCCTCATAATTCCAACCGTATCAGGTATACTAATCCTCTCTATGCCCTTATTGTTCATCTCTTTACACATATCTATTAGAAATTCAGGATCTGTTCTGCTAGCATCTTCCATAGTAAATCGCGATTTTAGTCCATGGGATTTTATATGATCCACCACTTCCAGAGCCCGAGATTTAGCGTCCTCGCGTGAGATTCTCAATTTCGCAACAAGATGGATATCAGAAATCCCCATATAAGTCGCCACCCACTCAGTGTCACAATCAAGGGCTCTATCTACGTCGGATTTAATTGCCCTCACGTGTGCAACAATATCAGCGTTAAGCCCCTGCTTCATTATCACTTTGGTGGCCTCAAAATGATCTTCAGATACTATAGGGCTAATTTCAATCTGATCGACTCCAAACGAATCTAACATCCAAGCTATTTGGATGCGTTGTTTGTTTGAAAATGAGATCCCGGGATGTTGTTCACCTTCTCTAAGTGTCGAATCTAATATCCTTATTTTTTTTTTATCTTTTTCTGAATTATTATATTGATGCGCAAAATAGTTGGGATCGTCTGTTTTTAGTGACATCAGTTAATTAAATATACTATAATCGATTATTTAATGTATGTTTTCGGTATAAAAAAATTATCATTACAAATTGGAATGATATTCTGACAATTCTTATTATATGGTGCTAATGTTTCAGTCAAATTATTTTAATGAGTTTAGATCGAATTACCCAAGGTTCTAAGAATTATAACAGTATTTGTATCAGAAACACCTTCTATCTTGCGGATTTCATCAATATAAGAATTTATCTCCAAAATAGTTGGGGCAGCTATAATGGTAGCAATATCATATTGTCCAGTAATTTCATAAATTGTCTCAACTCCCTTTAAATTTTGGAGCTCAGCTGAGACTTTCGACGTATCTGCAACGGAACTTACTGAAATCAATGTTATCGCGCTAGTCTTGTTTGATGGACCTAGCTCTACCGTAAACTTTTTAATTACCCCAGAATCTTGTAAATTCTTTACCCTTCTTCGAACTGCAGATTCTGACATCCCTATTGAATCAGCAATCTCAACAAAAGACTTTCTTGAATCATCCCTTAATATGGCCAAAATTTTTTCGTCAATGTTATTTATTTGATTTTCAGCCAATTCTTCTTTTCACCTCATTTTCTAAAAGAATATCAATCAGTCCTAGTGATTTATTCACTTCAGTCTCGTCCATAACTAAAGGTGGTAGCAATCTTAAAATGTTTCTGCCAGAATACAGCAATAATATTCCATGTTTGATACCATCAAGAAGGATATCTTTTACATCAAATCTCATTTCAATGCCTAACATTAATCCTAGTCCCCTTACATCCCTGACAATCTTGTGTTTGGCCTTTAGTTCAAGTAAACCTTCTTTAAACAATTTCCCCACCTTGCTCGAATTTTCAACCAAGTTATCCTCTGTCAATGCATCAATCGCAGCAGAACCTGCTGCGCAAGCCAAAGGATTGCCTGCAAATGTTGACGAATGTTCACCAATTTTAAGGCAATCGAGTATTTCAGACCTCATAGTAGTTACACCCATTGGCACACCTCCAGCTATTCCTTTAGCCAGACACATAACATCAGGCTCCACATCCCAATGTTCTCCAGCCCACATCTTGCCAGTCCGACCTAATCCAGACTGAATCTCATCAAATATAAGAACAATCCCCTTATCCGTACAAATATTCCTAATATTTTTGAGAAAATTTTGTGGTGGCATTATTATTCCAGTCTCACCTTGTATAGGTTCAACAATCATGGTTCCTATCTTATTTTCAGGATTAGATACAATGTTAATGATTGAATCCATTTCAGAGTATGAAACAAATTTAACATTTTCAAACAAAGGTAAAAAAGATTTCCTGTATTTCTCATTGTAGGTTACAGACAATGACCCGAAAGTTTTACCATGATATCCTCCATTGAGAGCTAAAATACCATCTTTACCGGTGAACTTTCTTGAAAATTTTAAAGCAGCTTCAACAGCCTCTGTCCCACTATTAGTAAAAAAAGTTTTTCTTAGGTTTTTGGGTGCTATTAAAGCAAATTTCTCCAAGAATTTCAATCTCATTTCGTTGTAAACAGACATATGACAGGTAATAAGATCTTGTACTTGATTTGTAATCGCGTTGACAACCCTATCATTACAATGTCCGACAAGGGCGACTCCATATCCGCCCATACAATCAAGATATTCTTTACCATCTTTATCCCAAACTTTACATCCCTTTCCCTTTACAATATTGACCGGAAATCTTTGATACAGATTCCCCACATAGTATTCTTCTGATTTAATACTTTGCATCATGTTATCACGGTACAATTCTTATTTTCTAATGCAGTCATTAATGGATTCTGTACTGATCCAGAGGCTATAATAGCTTTTTTAACCCCCATATCAATAGCTTCAGTACATGCAAGGATCTTTTTTTCCATGCCCGGACCTATTTTAGGAAGCATTTGCTTTGCCTCATGCAATGACAAATTTGTCACTAACTTATCATTCATCATTAATCCACTAACATTTGTAATGAATACAATCGTATCACACTTGATGGCCCCTGCAACATTTGCTGCTGCCCTATCTCCATCAATATTCAAGAATTCATTCTCTTCACTAATTGCTATTGGTGAAATTACAGGAACATAACCGCTATCAAGTAAGCTATAAATAAGCTTTGGATTGACCTTTGATACTTTACCGGTATACCCTCCTTCAATTATCATCTTTCTGCCCCTTTCATTTAAAATGATAAGTTTCTTCTTTCTATCTGCCTTGATCATTTCCCCATCAATACCTGTAATTCCTACTGAAAGAATACCACGGCTTCCAAGCAGAGCTGTGATTTGTTTACTTATCTTTCCAGACATAACCATAGTATAAATTAGTGATGTTTCTTTGTCTGTGTATCTACTGCGTTTACCACCTGGAGAAACAATAAATTTTTGTTCTTTTCCCATCAAGTTAGCAGTATTAGTAACGTCCTTACCGCCACCATGTACAATTACAACTTTATCATCGTTCACTAGTTTAGAAAAGTCATCCAAAATAGAGGGATTAAGGCCTTCTACAATGCTTCCCCCAATTTTAACTACTATCATACTGGTGTTACAGGAGTGAATCTTAATCCCGTCATTTCGTCAAATCCTGCCATAACATTAAGATTTTGAATTGCAGACCCAGCTGCACCCTTCATCAAATTATCTGATGCGGACATTGCGACAATCCGCTTGTTGTCTTCATCAATATCAAACCCTACGTCACAAAAGTTCGAAGCGATTACAAATTTAGGATCTGGAAATTTATATATTCCGTTTTTGTCCCGAATCAATCTAATAAAAACCTCTTTTCCATACATATTTCGATATAATTTCCATAATTCTAATTCACTAATTTCTTTTTTTAAGAATGCGTGATTAGTTGTCAATATACCGCGGACCATATTTACGGCATGAGGAGTCATACTGACGTGTATCTTTTTGTTATTTAACAGGTTCAACTCTTGTTCAATCTCTCCTGTATGACGATGCTTAGCTGGTTTATAAGGTCGAATTACACCGTAACGCATGGCATGATGGGTCGCGGATCCTGCTTGGCCACCTGCACCAGAAGAACCGATTTTGCTATCTACCACTATATGCTCAGTATCAAGAACATCGTTTTGAATCAAAGGTTTTAATGCCAAAAGGGAAGTAACCGCCATACATCCTGGACAAGCAACTAGCTGAGCATTTTTAATCTCTTCTCTATGAAATTCTGGAACTCCATATACCGACTTTGCAAGCATATCTGGGTATGGATGTTCCCAACCGTACCATTTGACATAATCATCAGGGTTTTTTAATCTGAAGTCAGCAGAAAGATCTATAATCTTTATTCCACGTTTGAACAAATCATTTACGATTTTATTTGATTTGCCATGAGGTACAGATACAAATATCAAATCACATTTGTCAGTCAATTTATCAATGTCAAAGTCTGAAAAAGTAAGATTAATGAAACTTTTTAAGCTTGGATGAATTCTATGAACATATTCTCCGACTTTTTGCCTTGACGTAACCATAGAAACTTCTACTTTAGGATGAGTAACCAATAATCGAAGTAGTTCTCCCCCCACAAATCCTGATGCACCTATAACACCGACTTTCATTTGGAATTCCTCAACTTGTTTTTATTTATCGTTAATACAAATAAAAAGTATTTATCAATAAATAATTCCATAAATAATAAAACGTTTAATAATCCTCATTTAAATTTTTTGTTTATTGAGATTTTTTTATTTTCTTGCATGATTTATTGCATAATCAATAATCAAATCTGCAATATTGATCCCCGTGGCCATGCTAGCACCTCTAAATTCCACAGTGTTATTAATTTCATGGACTACCAAGCCTCTTGAATCATCTTCCATCATATCTATCCCAAGAATACCATCTCCTACCGCTCTAGCAGATCTCAAAGCTAACTCCTCTAATTCGGCCGTTATCTTGAATACCTCTGCTTTCCCTCCTTTTGCTACGTTGGTTCGCCATTCATCTTCGGAAGAGTATCGGTATACTGCCGCAACTACCTTATCACCAACCACAATACATCTAATATCCCTTGGAGGCCTATTAATCAACTCCTGAAAATAAAATATATTTGAAAATGGACTAGTACTTTCCTGTCGCATCTCTACTATAATCTTCCCAGTCTCTTTATTCCTGATAGGAAAAACGCCACGTCCCCACGACCCAATGACAGGCTTAAAAACCACAGGTTCATGCTCCAGGTTTGCAGAATTGACAAATTCTAACGCAGAATCAGAATTAAAGGAAAAGTAAGATTTAGGTGTAGGTATAGCATTTTTCTTAAGCACAAGAGAAGTCTGAAGTTTGTTACCACAGATTTCTCCTATACTAGAGTTATTAATTACCGTATATCCACAAGTTTCTAGACAATATGTAACGAACTGACCTCTAAAATGGCTCACACTACGTTGTAAAAGTACATCTCCAAACTTTTTTGCCACCGTGTCAACGTCATCAGTAGAAAGTAAAAGATTTTTTGAATCAGTGAGGGTAACATCAATTTCCCTGTTTTTGGCTGTATTGAATAAGGCTTTCTCCTCAAATCTCAATTTGTCAAACAAAATATCTAATTTGACCATTTTTACTCCTTATTTTCCAATACCTTTGAATTGGCTGCAGAAGATTGCAATCCCCAAAGATTTACAAACCCGATGGCAAGTCTCTGATCGAATGATGAGCCTGAAGAATAAGTTATAGTATCATTATCATAAAGCGAATACGTTGATTTTCTCCCCACCACACGATATGACCCGCTATGCATTTTAATCTTTATTTCACCATCTACTCGTTTCTGAGTCTCGTTGATGAAACTATTGAGGTCTCTCAGCAAAGGATCAACCCACAATCCCGAATAAGCTAACCAAGACCACTGGTCATCTACATGTAGTTTAAATCTCAATTCATTGTTTGTTAATACTAATTTTTCTAGATCTTTATGCGCCTCTATTAAGATCAACCCTGCGGGAGATTCATACACTTCTCGTGATTTGATTCCAACTACACGGTCTTCAATGTGATCAATGATTCCAACGCCATATGATCCAGCGATAGCATTTAATTCAGTTATTAAAGAATCCGTTTCCATTTGCTGTCCATTCAGGGAAATCGGGATTCCATTTTCAAATCCTATTGTAACATAACCAGTAGAATTGTTATTTTGTTTTACAAATTTGAAGCAATCTTCTGGAGGTTCATTATCCAAATTCTCTAACGTTCCACCCTCTATAGCTCTTCCCCAGATATTCTCATCTATACTATATTTTTTTGCAACTTCACTAATTCGTATCCCATTTTCTTTTGCAAATTTTAATTCCTTATCTCTGGTAAGGTTCATGTCTCTAATCGGCGCTACAATATCTAATGCGGGATCCAAAGATCGTATCGTAATATCGAATCTAACCTGATCGTTACCTTTTCCAGTGCAACCATGAGAAATTAATTTTGCGTTGTATTGTTTTGCAGTTTCGACGGCCTTTTTTGCGATTAAAGGCCTTGCTATCGCAGTCGCCAATGGATATTTTTGTTGGTATAACGCGTTGGCTTTTATTGTAGGAATCACATAATCATTAACAAATTCCTTCTTTGCGTCAATATAGATGTGTCTAATGGCTCCTAACTCTGATGAAACACTAGCAATTTCACTGAAATCATCTTCTTGTCCAACGTCCACTGTAAGAGTAATTACATCTAAATTGTGAAGTTTTTGTAAATATCTGACGCAGACTGAGGTATCCAGCCCACCAGAAAAAGCAAGGACTACTTTATTCATTAACAGGCGTTCGTAACATTAATAATAATTTAATCCTTATGAATAAGAAACTGTTGATCTTAATTTACTTATTTTGGCGGATTAAACCAAAATGACAAAAATTTGAATGAAAAATTATACACCGATCTCTTTTGCCAGTTTAATAATCTTCTTGCCTTCCTTAGTTAATTTGTTATATGTTTTGTTCTTTACGTTACTTCTTTCAACCAATCCTTTGTCCTCTGCTTTGATGAGTAACTTATGACCATATCCATAAGCTCCGAGTTTTTTTAGCAAATCTCTAGTAGAATATTCCTTTTCTCCGATTGTTTTGATTAATTTTACCAAAGCTCTTTCTTCTATCATTATTTTTATTAGGTTTGCGTCACGCATAGTAGTAAAGCAGATCTAACTCTATTTATTAGTTACTTCGTATGGCAACAAATATCGATATTTTTTTGTGGGACGAAGTCAAACCATGTAAATCAGTAACATCAATTAGTCGATCTTTATTAAATTGTGCAATTGAAATGGCCCTCTTTTCTGAAAATTTTTATGAATTTTTTGGTTTGGTAATCGAAACAAAAATTTTTAAACCTCATATAAAACAACATGAATATGAAGATCACCGTTTCAGCCATAAAAGCCGATATTGGCGGTATTGGGGGACACACTAGACCTAGCGATGAATTAGTGAAAACAGTTAAAGATTTTGTATTGAAAAATGGGAAAGGGTTATTGATTGACCACTATATTGGATATACTGGGGACGATATTCATATCATCATGACCCATACTTTAGGAACCGACAATAAGGAGATACATAAATTAGCGTGGGATGCTTTTACAGAAGGTACTAAAACAGCAAAAGAACAAGGCCTATATGGAGCAGGTCAAGATCTGTTGAAGGATTCATTTTCAGGAAATGTAAAAGGCATGGGACCAGGAGTTGCCGAAATCGAAATGGATGAAAGACCAAGCGAAGTATTTTGTATTTTTGCTGCAGATAAGACTGAACCGGGAGCTTATAATTTCCCTTTCTGGAGAATGTTTGTTGATACAAGAAGCAATACAGGGTTAATAATCAACGAGGAATTGGCAAAAGGTGTCGTTTTTAGAGTGATGGATGTGATGACTGGAAAAATTGCTGATTTGAAGATGTGGAATGACAAACCAGAATTGGAAGCAGCATTAATGTACCCAGGAAGATATGTTGTGCATTCAGTACTTTCTCACGATGGTGAACAGATTCTTTCATGTTCTACTGATAGACTTCACAATATCGCCGGTACTTATGTAGGGAAAGATGATCCCATTGCAATAGTTAGAACTCAAAAGAGTTTTCCGGCTACAGAAGAAGCAGGCAGCGCCTTTAATGATCCCCATATCGTTGCTGGAAATACGCGAGGTAGTCACCATATGCCCTTTATGCCTGTGGGATTGAATTCTGCAGCTAGTTTGAACTACTCAATTCCCATCGTATCTTGCCTTTTGTTTAGCATGCATAATGGAAAATTAACGGGCCCGCATGATGGATTTGGTACCGCAGATTGGGAATATCAGCGCAAATTGGCGGCTGAAAGAGCGATGTTTATGCGAGTTCAAGGATTTATTCATCCTGCTACTCTTGTTCCAGACGAACTCGAGTATAATAAAGGCTATGAAGCAAGAATGGCCAAGTTGAATGAGAAATTCAAAGAATAGGTATTTACACTATGAATCGAATTAAAGGTCCTTTCATCATAAACCTTAAAAACTATACAGAAATTTCTGGTCAAAAGGCCATTGAAATAACCAAAGAGGCTGAAAAAGTTGCGATGGATCTAGACCTTCGGATCATTGTTTCCCCCCCTCAGGTTTTGTTAGGGTTGGTTGCCAGCAAGACTAATTTGGAAATCCTTGGACAACACACTGACTTTGAAAAGATAGGTGCTAGCACAGGATTCGTAATTCCGGAAATGATAAAAGGAGCTGGAGGTATTGGATCAATTATCAATCACAGTGAGCATCCACTTAATAGAACGATAATTAAAAAATTAATTGAGCGACTCAAGGAACTTGATTTGATTTCATTAGTATGTGCAAAGAACCTAGAAGAGTTAAAACTAATAAGTGAATTGCAGCCAGACTTTGTTGCGATTGAACCACCTGAACTAATTGGAACGAAGAGGTCTATCTCATCTGAAAAACCTTCATTGATTAAAGAGTCCTTTGAACACCTTTCTTCTACGAATTCAAAAACGAAATTAATCTGTGGTGCAGGTATTAACACCTCGGAAGATGTCCGGGTTGCTTTAGACCTTGGCTCAAACGGAATCTTAGCGGCCAGTAGCATTGTGAAGGCCGACAATTGGTACAACAAAATTTATGAATTAGCCAAGCCATTTTGATCCAAATACAATCTTTTTTTAGAAATTACTTTTTATAATTACCAATATTACGTTTCACTGGTTTTATGTACAATAAATACACCTTACAGGAGATCCAACGCAAGGTCATTGAAATACTACAAAACAACAATCCCATGTCAAGCAGCGAGATTGCAAAAGAACTTGGAATAAACAGGATCACAATGTCAAAATATTTGGATATATTATATTTTCAAAAAATAATTAATAATAAAAAGATAGGATCTGTTAATTTTTGGTATCTGGATCCAGGTATAACGAACATTGATTCCAAAGATGAAAATTATTTAGAAATACAGCAAAATCTAATTGCCGCTCTCTTAGGAGGACAGAAAGAAGTGTGTGACAATATCATGCTCAGCCTCACAAACCGAACCAGTAATTTAAAAAGAATCTTCACTGATATTTGTATTCCCACTTTAAACACAATATCAGAGTTATATGATAGAGGTAAGATTGGAAAGAGTGAAAAGATCCATTTAATTAGAAACCTGTCGAATGCGATTAGAATTTTAGGTAACAATACAAAACTACCTAACATTCGACATGAAAACTCTCAAGTTGTTATCATATCAGGAGATAATGATTCAAATCCTATTTGTGATATGCTTGAAATTTTGACGACCCGTTTGGGTGCAAAATCAACATTTATCGGAAATGTTGAAAATTCTATAGATCCTTTCTTTGATATTGATTTACATAGATACATTATTAAACTAACAAAAAGGGTAAGAGGAAAGACAATTGTTATAGTAGTCTCCAATAATGAGACATCAATAAGGTTTATCCATTCAGCTTTACTTGAATCAGAAATGAAAGAAAAAAAAATACAATTGTTAATTTTTTCATCCAAATCCTTAAAAGAAAAATTGGATCGACATATTCCAGATTCAAACTTACATGGAGATTTTGAAAGTTTGATTGCGGTCATTGAAACAAGTATAAAATGAAATTTAGGATAAAGATAGTAAATTATGGAATAAATGGAGCTAAGCGTATTGGGCTTTGATTTTCTCAATTACCCTCTCATGTTCAGGGCTCTTCTTTCTTGCATATTTTTCCATCGCACTTAAAGGTACGCCGCCAAGGGTTCGCGCAAGAGTAGCAAAAAAGACCTTTCTAATTGGGTCATTTTGACCGACTTTGTGCATGAACTTGTGAATTGCATATTTAAAATTGTGTTGCCATGTCTTGTACATAACTCCTAATTTCGCTGGATCCATTGTATTTCCTATATCAAAAAAGTCTGATTTTTCAAGCAAACCTATCGGGACGAATGTCAATGGAGTGACGGTGAATTTGGAGTCGGGTTGTTCCTTTTCTAATTGATGAATAAGTTGAATAGTTTCCCAACTATCGTCGGCATTTTCGTTGTTGTCCAAGCCCATAATGAGTGTAAATGCAGGAACCCAGTAATTCTCGTTTAAAGTTTTAACTCCTTCTTTGACAACCCAGTGCCATTCGGAAGGTCTAAAGGGAGCAAGTTTTCTATCCGCATATTTTCCTATCAATCTAATGCTACCTGTTTCAAACCCACATTGAACTCCGATATGATTTGAAGGACCAGCCTTTATAATTTTTGATACATTAGGAATAAGTTTTTCATCAGCAATCGCACCAGCCAACGTTCCGTGAGTTGGATTTGTATGTTCAACACCCGTTTCCATAATACCTTTGAATAATTCTTCTATAGCTTCTCTATTTGGCTGCATATTTTTTGTAGTCCTGGGATTCAGACCATATACGAATATGTCGTCACTATGTATCCAAGCATTTTTAAGCCCACCATATTTCATATTAATTTGAATTTCTCTTTGGACTTTTTCTATAGGATAGTATCGTAATGGCCTTAGGGTTACATCACAGAACTTGCAACCCCTGCCACATCCTCTCATTACTTCCACCATGCCATGCATGCTAGGGTTTACAATATCTGGAATTTCATCAACACTAGGTTCTTTCGAATAATGTATAAATCTCCCATGATATTTTCTACCATTCCTATCAAATTCCTTGATTTCCACCTTAAATTCGGATTTTTTAAATGGATTGGCCATATCAAGTTCATTATTTATGAGTGCATCGAAAAAACGTCCCCCCGCGCCATCAATTTCAGGTCCAATACCGCCTAAATCACCCTCTACTATTGCATAAAGACCGTATTCTTCTATCTTGGCGGGATCATAATTATATTGCCATGTACCAGAAGCTCCAACAACAACCTTGGCCTTGCTTCCATTCTTTTGCTTGGCAGAGTTTATACGATGATGCAAATCTCTATTGTAAAATTCGGCGTAGGACATTTGTTTTCTACCGTATGTAAATGTCATCGTCACGGGGCCCATGCCCAAAGGATCCATTTCATACGTCCCCACAAATTCTGTCTCAGGACCAATGAACTTGTCTATATGATCGGGGTGTGCTACCACCACGTCCTCTTGAGAATAGCCATCCCGTCGCAATGCAGCTTCAACTTTACGCAATCCGTATGGTGCGTATGCTGCCAAACCATTGTTGTTGGCGATTGGATTGCATATAAAATCAAATAACAGTTTAGGTGTGACCTGATTGCCCAAAATCTTATACCAAATTGAGCTGTGGCTACGGTTTGGGTCCAATGCAGGTGCACATCCAAAAAATGATGCGAGTGAAATTCCTCTATAGGGAGACATTAATGTTCTATCGGCAGTAAGAACGACCTTCGGATACTTCATATTATATGTTATCTCAGAGTTTAGGAAACAAAAAAGATAATTAAAGTTTTCTTATTCAAAACATAAAATTATTAGAAAAAAGTTAAATTACTACAAAATTATTTCTTTGCACCCAAGGTTCTATTTTTCAATCTCATTTGGCTACCTCGGCATTTTCTGCAACGAGTGCCACCTATAGGATTCTTTGCTCCGCAATTAAAACAGATTTTAAAGAATAATCGACGTTGCTGTGCAATTTGCTTTTTTGTTGAATCGGTGATCGGCATTATAAATTTTGATAATTCAATCCCATTTTTAACTTTTATTACCTGGATTTCATAAAAATTTATTAGTAATAGTTTCGCGGTAAATTGGTGGCAGATTACTTTGAAGTTGACAGAGTGTTTGAGGATATAGCAAAAATTTTTGCATCCCAATTCGCGGTGTCGTTTTACAAAGTAACCAACACAAAGTCTCCTTCAAAAGAAGAATTCAGAGATTTGGTAATTGAATTTATGAAGAATATAGGATATTCACTAGATAAATTTCCCGACTCTGAAGAGGGAATAAGGTTCAAAGGGTATTGTAGAAAACTACTTGCCAAAGAAATCGACTTGGTAAAAAGTGGTGAAAACAAGGAAGTGGAAAAACGGTATAAATATTTTACCCAATATAACTAAGTACACCAATTTGGAAGCAGGGGAAACATTTTATATATAATGTTTCTTAAATATATCACTGAGAGATAGTGATAGATAATAACAAACAATTCTTGTCCCAACAATTATTGTGGATTGGTATATCATTAGGAATAAGCCTTGCAATCTCGTTTTTGCTACCATTTCCATTATCATTACCGGTAATCATAGTGGTCTTTATATTACTTAGTTACTATATTAGACAACGTGCAATGAAAAAAATGGGCATGGCAGGATCAGTATTTGGTGGAAATGGAAGCTCTGTTAGCTATTATTGCATGAGCTGCGGAACTAAACATAATCAGTCCTCTTGTCCAAAATGTGGATCTAAGATGAAAAGAGTTGGTTCATAAGCTCAGTTGAACTAATGGATAGAAAAGAAAAGCTCCATATAATTTCAGAAATTAATCGTTTTATAGAACAGATTAACGATGAATCAAGTGGTGACTCGTTAATACTGGTTGAGGGCAAAAGAGATATGGAAGCGTTATCATACCTGGGTTGTAATGGAAATATAAAAATTTATCACAATTTCAAAAGCCCCATCGAACTCGCTGATAATTTCAGAAGAAATTATAAGAGACTCATATTGTTGCTTGATTTGGATAGAACAGGAGAAAGTATGACCAGAAGAATTTGCAATGTCCTTAACAATAGAAATATTGATGTAGGGTATAGGGCAAGAATTAGTAAAATCACTCAAGGTAAGGTCAAAACTATTGAAGAATTGCGATCATATTATGACAGCCTGTTAGACGGATGGAACCCAGAATAATTATCAAACAAAAACATATTGCCAGCGAACCTTTGTAAGATTCTACGTAACACTCGAGGAAACTTTCAAAAACAAAAAACTTAATCAAGGCATCGTATTATAACTAACTTAATCAGCAAAATATGATAAATAAAATTAATAATGATGTAGTTAAAATGCCTAATACTGGCATTGTTAAATATCATGTAAAACTCAAATTTGATGTTGACGGCCTAGTTGAAAAGGCGGATATTATAGGAGCAATTTTTGGTCAAACTGAAGGTCTTTTGGGTCCAGAAATGAACCTTAATGAACTACAAAAAGTATCAAAGGTAGGAAGAATTGAAGTTAACGTAGATACAAAGTCTAACTCAGCAAGAGGGGATGCGCTAATTCCTATGAGTACAGATATTTCAACCGCCGCATTGATAGCTGCGGCCATTGAAAGCATTGACAAAGTAGGACCATTTCAGGCAAAATTCTCGCTTGTCGGCATCGATGATATTAGGGCCATAAAGAAAAAAATAATTGTAGATAGAGCAAAAAAAATAGTTCAGGAATGGGCTACAAAGACAATAAGTGAAGGGGAAGAAATGCTCAAGGATGTATATGATGCTAGCAAACCCGGTAGATTAACCACTTTTGGAAAAGCCCAATTAGCCTGTGGGGTAGGAGTATTTGATAGTGACTGGATAATTTTGGTAGAGGGCAGAGCAGACGTAATTAACCTCCTAAGAGCTGGCTACGACAATTCTATAGCAATAGAGGGTGCAAAAATAGATGAAACCATATTAAAACTAACAGAGGGTAAAAAAACGGTAGCGTTTATCGATGGAGATAGGGCTGGAGATTTAATCCTAAAAGAGCTGCAAGGCTTGGTTAATATTGAGAAGGTGTATAGGGCCCCCCCCGGAAGAGAAGTAGAGGAATGTACCCCTCTCGAAATTTCAGAGATTCTAAAAGATGCAGAACAAACAATCCGAGCCAAATATAGCGAGAACAATAATATCTCTTCCAATATTCAGCAAATACGAAATAGTCAAAAAAGCGAACAAAGTCAGAGTTTAACTGGGGTCAGAGAATTGCAAAAACCTTACGAAAATCAAAAAGAATCTGGCGGCTCCAATTATCCAAGGTCAGGAAATAGCAGTTATCGTCAAAAACAAGACTCGGCATATAACAAATCAGAGGGTGTTATTAACAACAATAACAAAGTTACCCCTGAGCCCCTCACAAAAGAAGATGAAGAAGTGATTTCAACTGTCAAGAAGATATTTCAGGAAATCAATGAAACTTTGGACGCCATGGTTTTTGATAAATCAATGAAAAAAATTATCAAGACACCCATATCCGAAATATTAAAGAAAATCAGTGATCTTAAAGATGGAAATTTACTAGTGTTAGATGGAATAATCACCCAGAGGCTGGTTGAAGCAGCTAACAAGTCCGGGATAAAGTATATTATTGGTCACAAGACAAGTAATTTAAAACGACCAAATCCTTCGGTCAGAATACAGACATTTTCAGACATTGGATTAATTACTCAACCTATTAGCAGCAGTTAAAAAATGCCATGGAAAAACCCCAAATAAATTTTAATTATTTTCATTTCTTGGCCCTAGTCTATTTGCTGTCAAACGGAGGTAAAGACAATTATCTTGAAATCACCAGCAGTCAGTTAAGCAAGATATTGAATAGATCCCAACAAACAGCTTCGAAAGTTTTGATCGATTTAGAAAAAGAGAATTTAATTGAAAGAGTGAAAAATAACAAGAGATTTGGAATGAAATTATCCCAGTCGGGATTTGAAGTGCTGCAAGACATTTACGATATTTTGAAATCTTCTATGGAATACTCCCAGCAACAACAAATCTCATTCAAAGGCAAGATTGTTACTGGGATGGGTGAAGGTGCATATTACATGTCACTGGAAGGTTATAAAAAACAATTCCGCGATAAATTGGGTTATGAACCGTTCCCAGGTACTTTGAACGTAAAAATTGAAGACAAGTTTTATATGAACTCGAGGAGGGACTTGATAAATCAGCCATCCATCCATGTCGAAGGCTTTAAGAATACAGATAGAAGTTTCGGATGGGTAAGATGTTACCCTGCAACTCTGGTCAAGGATCAGAGCATCCGACAAACTTCTCCAAGGCTTTCCCCAAACCTAGAACCAGGTTCAATCTCCAACTCAAATCAAAATATCATGACAGATGTGCATGTATTATTGCTCGAAAGGACACATCATGATAATAGCATGATAGAAGTAATAGGACCATTCAATCTAAAAGCGATGGCCAACCTGAAAAACGGGGACGCTGTATTAATTTCAATCAAGAGTACAGGTCTAGACAAGCCTACTCATAAATCATAAAATGAGGTCCCTAACTCATTTTTTATCACTGAACTTTTAAGCTGAGGGACTGGAGAGGAAAGTCTGACTACCTCTAAATTAATGCCCCTTTCGAGACAATTCTTTTTCATTAACTTTTCATCGTGAAATTGGTCATATCCCAGCGCTATTATGTCGGGTTTTACGAATTCAACAGTTTCATAAATTGACCTCTTGCTTCCGATAATAGCTTTATCCACAAAATGTATGGAAGAAACCAATTCTAGCCTGCTTTTTTCATTGTGATAAA
Source organism: Candidatus Nitrosocosmicus agrestis (assembly GCF_008389435.1). Lineage (GTDB taxonomy): Archaea > Thermoproteota > Nitrososphaeria > Nitrososphaerales > Nitrososphaeraceae > Nitrosocosmicus > Nitrosocosmicus agrestis. The sequence goes on from NZ_VUYS01000006.1 coordinate 134,727, forward strand.
TTTTTCTATTTTTCTTTGCATTGTAAACGTTATTATCTGTAGCGACCACAATTATGAGTACATCTCCCAAGGCTTTTGCAGACTTTAAAGTATGAATATGCCCAGAGTGCAAGAGATCAAATACTCCTCCGACCAAAACTACCCGGATTTTTGAGCGTCCTAATTCTGTGAGCCTGTGGATTTTATAGTCATTATGGTTATTAATTGAATTTGTTATTTTTGATGCATTAAAATTGGTCGTAGCTAGGCCTTCTTTCTCTAATTCAGAAAGTGTATCCCTTATAAAAGAAGCATCAAACCCCATCTTTTCGGAGAGAAATGGAATTGTTTGTTTAATTTTATCAGCGACGTTTAGATTATTACAATAAATTGAAGATAGCAAATACTGTTGTATGGAACTCATTAAGTTTGTTTTAACATGAATCACCAGGGTATATAATTTTAAAGCCTTATTTAGACAGAATACATGTTTTTTTGACAATATACTACTATCCAGAACGCATTTGAAAAATTTAATTTGCAGGATAAATAGGGTTGAATTTACAATTAAAGGCGCTTTAGGTTTTATCAATTTAATATTTTGGATGTCTCAGTACTCATAATCCTCGTCATCAAAAGTTCAGACGGCTCTTCGTCGTCATCATTGACACCAAATAGATTCCTACAGGAATTAATATATTCTTTTGAATTTTTTGTCATTGCAGGTTAGCAAAGATAATTAATCATGTTAGAGTTGATTTTATTATGAAAGGAGCACAAATTATTAAAACTAATGAACCACTTCAAGTAAACGAATTAGAACAACCAAAACCGCAAGGCAATCAAGTTCTGCTAAAGGTAGTTGCATCAGGCGTTTGTCACAGCGATCTTCACCTCTGGGAAGGAGGATATGCAGGACCTAAGGGGGTGTTTATGAAAGTAGAGGACAGAGGAGTAAAATTCCCACTTACTCCAGGTCATGAGATTGCCGGAACGGTAGAATCTATCGGAGAAAGCGTAAAGGAGATTCAAATTGGAGATAAAGTGTTAGTTTATCCTTGGTTAGGTGAAGGGTCATGTCCCGCATGTGTTTCCGGTGAACAAAATCTTTGCGATTCTCCACGAACATTAGGTATTTATCAAAATGGTGGTTACGCACAGTTTGTCCTAATTCCGGACGCAAAATTCCTAATTAAATTAGACAACCTTGCATTTGACTCAGCTTCATCACTTGCTTGTTCTGGATTAACTGCTTATAATGCAGTAAAAAAAGCCAAGCCATTCGGTGGGCTAGAAAAGGAACACAATATAGTGATAGTAGGAGCTGGAGGTTTAGGACTGATGGGAGTACAAATAGCAAAGGCAATTTACCAGTCAAAGATCACTGTCTTAGATGTTAATGATCAAAAGCTTGCTGAGGCAAGAAAGCTAGGCGCCGATAATGTCATAAATAGCAAAGAAAAACCCGACGTTGTAAAAGAAATAAAGGATTTGACTAACGGCTTCGGAACAGATGTTGTAATTGATTTTGTTAACAATAACTTTACGTCAATTAATTCATTTAATATGCTTAGAAAAAGAGGTAAGATGATCATGGTTGGTCTGTTTGGAGGCTCAATGGAGCTAAATCTCCCCATGATTCCCCTTCGAGGGTATACACTTACAGGTGCCTATACCGGAACTTTTGGTGATTTAGTCGAACTAGTTGGTTTAGCCTCTCAAGGCAAAGTTCGAACAGTCATTGATAAGAGATTCTCCTTAGACCAAGTCAATGAAGCACTACATGATTTAAAAAACGGCAAGATTATTGGAAGAGCCATCCTCAACCCCAACTGAGATAAATCCCAGGTATATTTTGTATCCCGCGAGCAGGATTTACTCCAAAAAAGGGTTTCCCATTTTTTGATTGAGCCTGCGACTCTTCGGTTACTGTTGAATGTAAGCCTGATAGGCTGATGTACGATTAGCAATATTTTGCCAACAACTACAGCCGAAAGCTCTACCAGGCTGAGCTACCGCGGGACAATTAATTTTTGAAAGAATTGATATATAATCTAATCGTAATGTAGTGAATCAATAATTATATATTGAATTTGGATAGATATTTTGTTTTGGGTATCTTAAGTTCACCGCGTAACAAGATTGTATTTTTAGTTCTTCTAGCAATAGGGTTTACTGTAGTAATGTATTTTGTGACAAATTATACCTTGAATCAGGAAAATGCAAGTATTGCCAGATTAATACCAGAAGAAGCTTATTTGGTTATACTTCACGATGTTTTTAACAAATCGATTAGTTCCTTAAGCAAAATTACCTTTGACGATCTAAATGGCAAGTTTACTTCACAGTATGTCATGGTGGATGGAAATGGGACTATTTATCGAGCAAATCAAGACACACTTCAAACCGATGGTATAATTGGAAGGACAGACTCTCCGATTTCAGGTGGAAGTCATTTTGGATGGGAGATTACAACAAACAACTCAAAATATTATGTCGATTCAACAAGCGGTCAAATCATCTCAATATCAAACTCTTCTATAGTAACATCGTAGTCAGATTACGAGCAGTTATCATAATTTATTACTGATCAAGTCTAACAAAAAATATGAAATAATTTTGTCAGCACCAGCTCGTTTATATGATTTCATCAAATTCAACAATATTTCCGAATTTGAATCTTTTAGATCACCCCTCAATAAACCAGATTCCCTGAATACCATTTCATTTTTATAATCAAAAAATTCTTTTGATTTTACTTTTGGATTTTTTAAAGGATAATAAGGATACTCAGATTTTACAAAAGACAGTGCAATGCTAGTCACGGTGTTTGAACAAATATCATTTATTCCTCCAAGTAATGCTTTTAACAGGGCATATTCGCCTGAAACGTTTTGGACTACTAAGGGAACTTGTATGGATTCTTTGGCATATCTAATAATGTCCATATACCATAATGATGGTTTAATCATAACCCAATCCGCGCCCTCTTCTATATCTATTAAAGTCTCCCTCAAAGACTCTCTAGGATTATTAAACGAAATTTGATAGCTATTTTTATCAAAATTTCGAGAATTCAGGTAATTACTAGATCTGAATGGAGAATAAAGGCATGAGTTGTGCTTTGATGAATAACTCAAGATGTTTACATCTCCAAAGCCTTCTGAATCTAAAAGATTTCGCAAATAAATTACTTGGCCATCCATCATAGAAGAAGGAGCAATAAAGTCCGTACCGCTTTCACAATGACTTAACGAAATCTCACCTAGCTTCTGGAGAGTTTTATCGTTGTCAATACGAGTTTCACCCGAAATTATCGGACTCCTTCTAGCAGTTGCGTTTGAGGCTATACCACAGTGACCCGATTTATTGTACTGACATAAACAAACATCAGAAAATATTTTGAATCTATTTCCAAAGTTTTGTCTTATAGTCTTGAGAGAGCGCTGGACAACTCCTTTTTTTTGTAGAGCAGAATTACCATTAATATCTCTTTTTTTAGGGATACCAAACAAGAGGATCTGTGATACACCAAGCCTATCAGCTCTTTCTAGTAGTTGAGTTATATTATTTACATGAATTTTAGACTTGTTCATCTGTCCAGTTCCCAAGCTTTTTTTCAAGACATTTTCATCTTCGTAGACAAAGAATGGAAAAATAAAGTCATCCATCCTAACATCACAACTATTCAACCAGATGCTAATAATGATATCAAATGAGGTATATATATTAAATTAACTCCGTATGCATTTTGAAGGGTAAAAAAATCATTTGTCATTATTTTCCATATAGATAAAAATAGTTACATTTTGAACTATCCAATGGTTGAAAAAGAGTATGATATTAATACTTTAAATTGATGTGTGTAGACTAAAACATATTTAATTTAGAAAATAATATTAATGAAATTTAAGGGAATCTTTTATGCAAATCAGTATAAGATTTACCTATTCTATATATATAAATAAATAAATATATTTAAGAAATACTCAGTAGTCTTAAGATATTTTATATAAAAAATGTATGTTGTGAAAATTTTTTGTTCAAAATAAACATACATCCTTTAAGTCTAGATATATAATAAATCGTCGTAGCAGTATGAAGCAGTAATCATAGGATTTTATATTAAAAAAAGGAAACTTTACTCTTTTTTGTCCATATTGGCCTTATCATACTGTTTTAGAATTTTTATTATTGAAATAATATCATCTTTGTTCTTGGCTATCCTTCCAATTTTAATACAGTCCCGAATGTCACGTGATTTGAGCTTATTCCAAACCAGGTTTGCTATCAAAGTTGAAAGTTCCTTTTCTAGATTGCACTCTCTCTTTAATATATGATTTGCTATTTTTTCAAAAGACTTGTAATCATATTTCTTAAAATACAGTACAAAGAATCTAGAAAGCAAAGGAGTCAATAATTTTTTTTCATCATTACAGGATGCGAATACCCAAGTTCGCATGACTGACTGTCGTGTTTTTTCAAATTTGGTTTCACTCAGTATTCCTGTTTCCATGAGACTTAAGAGAGCAGCCTGATCCTTAACTGCCATATATTCAATCTCGTCCACAATTAGATGCTTAGGCCTACTATTAAACAAATGATCAAGCATGCCCGCCTTAGTGCTATGACTTCCAAGAGTAAAATATGAGCGCGGCAATTTCATACATTCCATCAAAAAAAGTGTCTTTGCAGAACCGGGAGGCCCCACAAGCAAGACATGAACAGGTAAAGAAGAATTTAATACGTAGTTGAATATCTTTTTTATTTCGTCGTAACCCACGATGTTTTCAAATAACTGGGATTTAGCCTCTACAAGTTCATCCAAAGGTCCGGAAGTACTTTTATTTGGGTTATTTTGTAAACTGTTAGAATGGCTGAATTTTAGAACCTGATCCAAATCATCCGAGTCCACTTTATCAATCCGGTTTGATGACTTTGAATAAATGTTTGAGGAGGACCTTCGCATAAAATAACATACACAATTATCTATAAAAATATACTTGAGTATTGCTAAGCAAAACCTAACCCAATAATTTTTAGTTTTTAAACCTTCTTCTAGTTGTATGTTTAGAAAAGAGCCTTTGAGAATTTTTTAACCACAATTACACAATTACAGATTAAGCCTTACGGACATCAGTCCAACAATAAAACATTATTAACTATAATCCCAACAAATAAAAAAAACTGCCACTTTAAATTGCAAAGTGTCCTCCCTCAAACCAATTGTTCTTATTACTAGACCTATTCCCGAATCCGGCCTAAAAATTTTAGGTTCTAAATACACAATTATTATGAACAAGAGTCAACGACCCATGAGTCGGTCGCAGTTAAAAATAAAAATCAAAAATGCAAATGGAATCCTATGTTTTCTAAATGATACCATAGATAAAGAAATTATGGATATTGCTGGAGAAAATTTAAAAATAATTAGTACATTTAGCACGGGTTATGAACATATAGATGTTAAAGAAGCATCCAAACGGGGGATAAAAGTAGGATATACCGGAAGTATTTTAACAGAAACCACTGCTGATTTAGCGTTCGGTCTTTTGACTGCTGTTGGAAGAAGAATTGTTGAATCTGATAAATTTGTCAGAGATAACAATTGGAAGTACGGATGGAGCCCATCTTTAATGGTTGGTTCGGATATACACCACAAGACTATAGGAATTATAGGTATGGGTAAAATAGGAAAAGCCATAGCGGCAAGAGCTTTTGGATTTAAAATGAAAGTGTTGTATTCAAACAGGACTGCACCATCTGTTACTTACACCAGTCACGATAAAAAAAAGGTATCTAATGAAAGACCGCTTTATGTCAGCCTGAACAAATTAGTATCAGATTCAGATTATATTGTTGTATGTTGTTCCCTAAATAAAGATAGTTATCATCTTATTAATTACGAAATGTTAAAAAGAATGAAAAAGTCCTCTTATATAATAAACATTGCCAGAGGAAAGATCATAAACCAATTGGATTTAATACGAGCACTGAAGCAGAAATTAATAGCAGGCGCCGCATTGGATGTGTATGAGGACGAACCTTTAGAGAAGAACAGCCCTCTTAAGAAGATGCAAAATGTTGTAATTTTGCCTCATATTGGAAGCGCCAGTAGAGAAACAAGGGATAAAATGAGTGAAATCGCGGTAAATAATCTCAAAACAGTCTTGGAAGGTAAAAACCTAAAAGATACTTTTTTATTGAATTAAAGGGCGGTCGACCCATCTAATCTCTTTAATTTTACTTCTTCTTCATCCTCCACATTTCCCTTAACACAGTCAGTATGTATCACCTTAACATTAGAAAGAGTGATTTTACCTCTTGGAATTGCATTATTTTGTTGCATTTGCAGGAATCTCTGTTCTAGAACAATTCTATGATCTGAGCAAGCAAGCCCTATCATGAATTTATTCTGTTTGGTTTCATCATTAATTTCTATTATAAACTCAGGTGGAAGTGGACATCTATTGCCCTTGAATACAAAGGAGCAGTTCTCTGGTATCAATAATATTAGTATTTGGTCAAGATAACATAAGAATTTTTGGATAATGCATTCATATACTACAATAAGAATTCCACGTTTATCTACACGGCTTTATCAAATCAGTCGTAGTTCTCCAAAAGGATTAAGCTTTGTAATCTGAACTAAATATACCAGAGCTTGATGCAGTTAACCAAGCATTTTCAAACATAATCTATTATAATTATCATTTATCAGCTAAAATATTAAACAAATTTTTGTTACCAAAGATTAACGGTTCCTGATTCTATTTTTGAAATTAGGATACGAAAGATTTACAAAAAAAAATTTAAACAGAAATTAATGGATAAAAAAATCATTGTTGTAATTAATCACCTAGAATTCCTTACAAGAGAACCGTCTAAGATAAAAACACTCAAAATCACCAAGTAATTTATTGGGTAATGAGGGCTAATTGAATTTTAAAGAGAGGTTGAATAAAATGATATCAAACCCATATTTGGTGGGTTGTATTTCCAATTATCCTTGAAAATAAGATTTGACTGGCTAAGATAGAAAAATGGTCATTATTCGGGTGATCCCTTATAAAATATGATGCATATTTGTATTATCATACTATGAATGAAATGAATAAGAATTTGGGAAAGATCACAGAAACGATTTCCGAACATGGCCCTCCAGTCATTGAGCAACTCTTAGACAAGCTAACTGGTAAAGGAGCGTTAGTAAAATATTCATTCCAAGACTTGAAGGTGGAGATGCCTGCCGCTACAAAGCCAGATGGCAAGACAGTAAAAGGAGGCAGACTCAATGTAAATGGTACGGTTACAATTTCTGCCAAGGTAATAAAAGTGCAAGATAATGATTTTCAGTCCGATAAACACAACACCAATACCCCAAAAAATAGTTATTCTGGGCCAGGCATCAACGAAGAAAACACAAGTACATATGCAAATAATGATAATAATAGTGAAGAGAGTTTGAGAGATTATAATAGCAATCAATCAAACCCCGTTTGATCTGAGATAAACTCAACAAATTCATGCCGCATAAATTGAGATCTACTTTTCATGTGATACTTTAAAGAGAATTGGTAATGATGAGTGTTGGTACAGAAAAAGCAGGCAACAATAACGACGAATCAAAAATCATTGATACTCTTGTAAAATCTCTGAAATCTTTGAAGAGTGGAAATATTTTAGTAGAGATAGAGAACAAACCTACAATTGATATCACAGCATCATATGAAAATGATATCAACAGAGTTGATGTGGATCTATTGGATCCTGACATTTTGGGAATACTAAAGCAATTAGAGGTAGAAAACTCTGATGAAAAAAAGGATGAAGTAAAAAAGAATGCTACTTCGTTTGACAAGATCAAGGACAAATTAGATATTGCAAAGGACTTTTTTCACATGTTCACAGATTCCGAAAAGAATTTGTTTGAGCAACTAAATATTGTAAAAAACCTCGCTCAAAAGCTATCTGATAATAATGTAACCGTCGTTTTATTAAGAAAAGGTAAAGAAGCCATAGTAATTGGGAAGGACGCAAATCCGACGTTATCAAGACTATTATCAAGAAGTGATGATGTTCAAATTAAAAGTGTCACAGAGTCTTCTAAACTTGTAGGCGACATAAGTTCAGATGACAAGGATTGAAATGATGAGGCGATAGTATAATAAAATTGAAAAATTCTGTAATATCTAATAGTTTTTTCTTATCAGGTCAGTGGTTCATCAGTTCATCAGTTGAATTAAATATTCTATAGGATCCAAATATTTGATTTTGTTTAAATAAAAATATCTAATTTTATTTATATAGACTGACTGTATGGTTTATTTAAGTTAGTCAACATGTCATCGAAATCTATTGTAATAGTAAATCCAAATTCAAAAGGAGGTCAAACAGAGAAAAATTGGGAAAGCATAAAACAGAATTTACTTGAGAGTTTTGGAAACAAATTGGATTTCGTTTTTACCGAGAAGGCTGGAGATGGAACAGAGCTGGCAAGAAAATATCTGAAAAATGGCTACGGCAACATCATACCAATTGGTGGAGATGGTATTATTAATGAGGTGGCGAATGGATTCTTTTCTATTGAAAAGTCAGGCATGATTGGAAAAGAAGATTTGATGACAATAGATTATGGAAGGATTCTCGCACTTACAGAGATAGAACAGTTGAATTCAGAAGCTACCATGACTATTTTACCCGGTGGGACAAGAAATGTTCTTGTCAGGTCCTTGGGACTGCCCCCTGATTTTATCGAATGTTGTAAGCACCTGTCGGATTCTAAGGAAACAAAAAAAATAGACATAATTGGTGCTGTTGTAAAACAAGATAACCAAGAGGATTCAAAAAATGTCTTTAGATTATTCTTAAACGCAGCGGAGATAGGTTTGGGAGCAGAGATTATTGAAAGAGGAAAATTAGTAAGAGAACAAATAAGTAGTCGAATAATTTCTACCATTACTGGGGTAATATCTACCCTACCGACTTATAGAAGTAATACATGTCAAATAATCGAAGGTTCGACAACAAATAAAAAAATAATGAATAGCCTTACCACAATGATGACTATGGGGACCGTTTCAAATGGCAGTTATTTGGCAGGTGGATTTCAGGCTGCCACAAGAGCTGACATCAGCGATGGATTATTGGATTCTATAGTAGTCAAGAATTCAGACAGCTTTAAGATACTGCAAAAATTAATAAACATAAAAAAAGGTGAAGAAGCTATCTCTAACGAGGACGACATCTATTACGGTCAATCGCAAACCGTCAGTTGGTTATCAGGTATACAAAATAATATAACAATTAGTTTAGATGGAGAACCGACTGGAATTCTTCCGGCATTCTTTAGGAACTATCATCAATTCTTAAAAATACGAATTTAGTAAGGATGATACCCCAGTTTCTGAATCTCTCGTGATTTAGCGATTATAATAATATTAGCCAAAAGCGATTTAACAAAAAAACAAAATCAAACACATTAGGGTTGCTATTGCTGTTTATTAATGGACAAATTCATGTTACGACCTTGGTTTTGTTGTTAAATTAAGGGTCATATTTTATTTGCACTAATACAATAGTTTAAGAAAATTAAAGTTTTTAGTCATAGGTACCCTCAAATGATTAAATTTTAATTATTTTATTGATAGATGCTTGCTATAATTATTTGCCTTGTAACTTATTTCTTATTCAAAATAAAGTAGCAAAGTTGAGGTCAATATGGCATTAATAACTTGAATTCAGAACGACGTTCTTTTTCTGTGAGGTCTAAACCACCAGAATTCTTAATACTGATTAAAAAAATCAATATTAATAAATTAAATATGTTTAAAAGTCCCCAAATCTAATATGGATTGAGTCCAGTGCCAAAAAAAGTACAAAATGATGAGCTTTCAAATAATCGAATCAACAGTAGAAAGGAGTTATCCAAGAATGGCGATACTACAAAAAAGAATACTTCAAGAGGCAGGCGGGTGGCACGAGTAAACAGAACTCGAATTAACAAGAATAACAACCGCAACACGTCAAAACTAATTTTTGATAGTGATACGCAAGATAATAATCAAGAGCTACCTTTAATTTTAGACAGAATTAATTTGAAAATAATTGAAGAACTAATAGGCAATGGCGATATAAAGAGTTCTGAGATTTCTGCAAAATTAAAAATTCCTCTTTCTACAATTCAGAGGAGAAGGACCAAGATAGAAAAATCGATTTTAAAAAAGAGCTATCACATGGATTTGAGTTTATTAGGTTATAGAACCGCTCAGATTTTTATAGACGTTCAAAAAGGTAAAGCAAGAGAAGTAGGCGAAATGATATTAGAGAAATATGACAGAACTGTCATAAGAGCTTCTACTCGAATAAATTCCTCAAACAACCTCTGTTTAGATGTGGTATACAATGGATCGGATGAACTACACAACCTCTTAGAAGAAATAAAGTCAATCCCAGTTGCAAATAAAGTAGACTGGTCAGAGCAAGTAACAGTATTGGGCGATAATTTGACAGGTATAATTAGAAATACTCTTGCAGACAAATTAGATCAGTACCATCCCCAGATCCCCAAATGATCTTAATATTTTGAAGCTGCAAAAATTCTTTAACAAATATCTGGGTAAATATATTCATATACATGGATAAACGATAACCTTAATTTACAATTATCTAAATATCGGAAGCCCAATTAAATGGCTTTAACAGGTTAATTTTTTATGGAAAAAAAGATCTTTTATTTCTTGAATAAAGACCAATTTGTCAGATGGGAGACTATAACAATAAACCCGCACATATATGATGCAAAAACTCATCAAGATAGTTTCAAGATTTAAAAAGCTAAATCATTCCCTTTTGCACATCTTGGTGATGAAACTTATACCGTAAAGCATTGAAATTATGATTCTAAATGTCAAAAATTGACAAAAAGATATCCTTAAATCTCATACTTTATAAAAATATCTTGCAAATTGCCACGACGATTTTACAGAGCAGGAAATGGGAATAGAGCTGGGAATATGAGTCAAATGCCAACTGGCGATTATAGCGAAAACTCAAATAAAAAAGGTAGCAATAAAAACAATAATAAAAGAACCGGCCACGATGACACGTCACCAATAAAATTTATGTTGGACAAGATTAACGTTGGAATTATCCAAGAGTTGGTTAATAATGGCGATATAAAGAGTTCTGAGATTTCTGCAAAATTAAAAATTCCTCTTTCTACAATTCAGAGGCGACGCAGTAATTTGGAGAAATTGTCAATTATAAAAAAGAACTACATAGTTGATCTAAAGAAGCTTGACTTGAGGATTGCAGAGATTATGATCGGAACAAGTAGTGGCGAAAGTCAAAATATTATGACTGAAGTTTATAATAAACACAAGACTAGTATCATTGATATGTCGTTGAGAATAGGCAATCCAGATACAAACGTTTCCTTCAGAATTGCTTACAAAACTTCGTTAGAACTCTTTGAAGTTCTAGAAGAAATCAAGCAGATGGATACCATTAACAATGTAACATGGTCAGAATATATTAGCGAGAAACGCAATGATAAATCATCCTTTGATGAGTTATTAAGGTTTAATTAAGTCAGTTTTTCTATTGCTTGCTACTATATTTTTTTCTGGATTTCCTTGAATAATTAAATAAATATAGTAGAATTTTTTAATTTTAACTTTTGCAAGCCCCAGTGGTATTACACAATATACACAATAAACCCGATCTCGCTCAAGTACATTTAATGAAAAATTTATCCATAGAAATGATTAAAAATGACGGATACTGTTTAGTCACTGAGTTGATAAATCAAAATGTTAATAATCCCCTTGATCGTTTTATCAACGTTGATGAAACCGATATAGAAATAATAAGCCATTTACTCCTAGGCAAAAATAATAAAAACATATCTTCGGAGATGAATATCCCCTTGTCAACTGTGCAGAGAAGGGTTAGAAATTTGATTTCAAAGGAGCTTGTATTATTTAGCTCCGATATCAACTACAATAAATTTGGCTTTAAGGTTGGAATGCTGCATATTTATCAAAAGGACGGCAACATAGAGAGAATTGCCGAAGAAATCAAAGTGATGCCCGGTGTCAGGTCTGTAGAAATTCATATTGGAAATTCGGATTTAATTGCGAATGTAGTTTATAAAGACGGCACCGATCTGCTTAAATTAATAAGCAAAGTAAAATCAAAAACGGGCGTGGAACGCATTGTTTGGTCTGAACGAATCCAAAAGATACTTTCACCAAATATTTTTAGCATCGAGCATTTTTGAATGCGATTTGCGTCATTATGATGTGAGTTTTAGTATATAAGGAAAAGATAATTTACTTATTACTTTTTGAAAACTTTTAAATTCCCACTCAAAGCATGTTTTGCTGGAATTTTCGTTCTGCTACTGCAAGATTAATTTCTTTTGCAAAAAAGTAATTATATCAAAATTTGATTAAAGTACAATATCTTTAAATCAGAACCTCAAGTATTGCAATCTACTAATCAAATATGAGACAATGCGTATATTCTTGCGCATCATAAGAAATACTGGGAAAAAGTATTAGGATAAATGTTCTGTTTTTCATATTTTCTATCGATAAATTGCTCCATTAAATAGCATATTGTAGTTTGTAAGCAGCAGGTTATTCTTTCAAAATTTTTATAAAGTATGTGGATGATTTGGTTAAAAATTAAAAGGCATACAATGGATTGATAGTGTAAAAGTTTGAAATGACTATAAAATGATTGAGAAAAAGGTATTTGTTGAGGTCGCATTCCGATTAAGTGACTCATCTACCCGTATACTGAATATACGACCGGACATGGGTAATTTCGTTAATGCTTGAATTAATCATTCATTGCTTTGAATATGTGAAATCAGTTGATGAAGTTCCATATCTCCCAAACTTTCACCAAATTTTTTACCGCAGATTCTACAGGTATATTCGTTTTTGCTACCAATTTCTTTATTTTCTATTAAAATATCATCCAATTATTTCACCTATCATGATAAGATAATATACTGTAAAGTATATGAAACTGAGCTATTCTCCATACGTGTAAACATTTATTCGAAAGCTATTTAATAGAAAAAAATAGCCACTACTTGTTACAGTGAATGGGCTTATTCCAAGAACTAAGGATAAGATCTCTAACGAAAATTACATAAAATTTATGAACGCTACACAAGCAGAGATAGAAAAAAATGCTAGTCCTGGTGGTTATTATAAAGCTGTGTGGTGCAGGGATGCATCATTTATCTTAAAGGATCAGTTTCAGACCGAAAACTTTGGTATAACCCTCAAGCAGGTTCTTTTGATATGGGCAAACCAAATAGGGAAAGAATCGTATCATTCTTTCCTGCAGTATGTTAACTTCAAAGAGCTGCCACTTATTTACGGAAGAGGATCTCCCGAATTAGACTTTGAATCAAGAATTGCAGACGAAGGCATTAAAACCAGATTTGAGGGAGCCCTGCCAACAACAATATACTATGAAAGGAGATTTTGTGAAGTATATGGTCAAGCTCCCGACATTGATTCTACGGCATTAATGATATATGTTACATCTTGGATTCTTACAAGGCTAGTGGAGGCTAATGAGAAGACCAATTACAGCATGTCATTAAATTTACATACCATAATGTCAGAATTAGATCAAGACAATCAAGGTGAAAGCTGGTTTTTTAAAGTATCAATAAATGATATTATTAACTTTCTTATTCCGAGAATGCTCAAAGGTATTTCCTACCTTCAGGCAAGAGATATCGATAATGATGGGTTACTTGAGCAAAAGCATAATGAAGATTGGATGGACACCCTCTTAAGAACAGGCAAAGTTGTGTACAGTCAGGCATGTTGGATTCTTGCTCTTAATAGTTTATCTTATTTGTTATACAAATTGTCAAATGAAAAAGAAGCCAAGAGGATGGACGAATTGGCCAAAAAAGCAATGGAAGCAGTTGAAGAAAAACTGTGGTCTGAAAAGGATGGATGTTATATCGATCTACTAGACGCTGATCTTCATTTAGATAAAAAGATGCATAATAGACTAATTACCCAAGATGTATCTTTATATCTTGTAGCATTAACGGAAAATAGACAAAATCTGGGAGAGGTATTGCATTCATCACATGTCTTTGATTTCCAAAACACACAGAATGGAAATGACACATTCCTTTCAAGTCAAGAAATATTAAATAGAGCATCATATTCCTTGGACACTTTAAAAAAGAGGATCTGGAAAAATAATTTACCACTTGTAACTGAAAAAGAGGTAGACAAGACAGGCCCCTGGTTGTTAAAAGTGAATGAATATCACAATCACACTTTCTGGCCTTGGATTACCGGTATTGAAATGCTTGCAAGAAATCGATTCGGAAAATTAGATGACTTTACCCTTTTAATGAGAATGTTTATAGATTCTAATGGTAAAATACATTCAAATCTCTTACACGAATGGATCGACCCAAATACGTTTGCTGGGAGAGGGGCATTTCCTTTTCGAACTGGAATTTCATCCGTGCGACTAGCAGCAAAGGACAATCACACCGCAAACATGGTGCAATTCAATAATGCATATAACAGGTAACAAGAAGATAAAAAGTAATAGATTGACTTTATTAAACTAATTAAAATATCAATAGCAAAATAATAGTTTTTCAAGGTAAAATATTTCATGATTTCCGAATTTTACATTTTAGTTCATGCACACACTTACATAAACTGCGATTTTGTTTGAAAATAAATAACACAAATCTCTCTTTGTGCATAAATTAACAGAAATGACCACAAAACCTGCCGTATTAATACGTCAAGTTAACATAACGTAAGAAATTGAAAAAATATTATGCTTTCTAATTAATAATATTGATCATGATGGAGATCATCATTTGTCGAACTCTTGTATGGTAAAGAAGTAGTTGGTTCAAAATTCTTTTACCTAACATTATCTATATATTTAGGGTAATTTGTCCCAAATATGAAACCAAATTATATTATTTTGATACCAAACGACTTTCCTATCAATTATGGTAGTGTTTTGTAGAAAATATCTTCTTTGAATTTATATATAAAAAAAGCCACTTGATTAATTATATATTAATTATTTAATGTTTACATGATACTATAGTATAATTAATGAATGCAAAAACTAAATGCAAAAAATGTGGAAGAGAGTTCCAGATTGAAGGCACTGCGTTTAAAAGTGAGGATGACTTTAAAACAGCAAATTCTACTGGCTTTAACACAGAAGAAAGATGTTCACATTGTGGGTATATCGCAACTTATGGGTTTACAGATTTAGTTTTAGATAGCATATAGTATACCCCCCTGAAAATGCGGGGGAGGGAGTATTCCAGAATTAAATTTATGCACTTCTTAAACTATGTAAAAAATACCGAATTTATTCCACCGGATATCAACATATGTATTTATACTTATAAACTACCTTAAAAAAATAACCTAGTTAAATGTTTTTACTGTATCCCTTATCTAATAACATTCTACTTCATACGTTTACATTTGATTCAATTTTCTAAAAAAAGACAGATATCCCGGTATTATATGCATTTTTATCCGATGGCTTTCCAAGAAAAAATCGAATTTGGTTTGCAAGGCATGACTGGTTTACTTACGACGATAGGTAAATAGAAAAATAATATCTTCTAACGAAACAAATAGTTTTTGACGGAGGTGAGAAATGATTTTGAGGGTTATTCATAATGTTTTGTCTTGTAGTGATTTCTTTGCTTTTATCCTTTATACTTGATTAAAAAAATGTTTTTTTCAAAGTCACAGAAAAATATTGTTATGGTTAACTGAAGTTTATGTACTATATAAAATATAAAATGTAGTACATTTTAATGAAAAATCTTAACAAATACTTTATAGTTGGGATATTATCCATTTCCATGATGATAATACCCAGTATAAGTAATTCTTCAATCCATGATGCCCTTGCACAATCTCAATCAGCCACAACACAAAATAAAACTGGAGCTGATTCCATAAAAGTTACTAAACCTCAAATGGGACAGCAATTCATATTTAATGACAAGAGTAAGCCAGCAAATGATCCACAAAAATGTGCAGCATTAGCCGAGGTTGTAAAAGGTAAAGCACTTCCTGACTACAATTTGTGCGATGTTGTAGTATATAGACAAGCACCAGCCATAATGAGACATGATGGCCTAGTGTTAAATAACTTTTCAGGAATTGGACACTACATTGAAATGGTATCACCAGCATTAAACACCACAACCATGTATCAAGGTAATAGCAGTGATACCAATAGTAACGCAGGAAATAATACAACAAACAATACCAAAGCAGCATTTGGGGAATTTGCTTTACTTGATTCAGAGGTTGTTCCCGTTAGGGATGTAATGAATAAATATAATTGGACAGAAACAGCACTTCATCACCACATGTTAGGTGAAACTCCAAAAATACTGTTCTTACATTGGTCGGTAACCGGTGACGCCAATGAATTAATCAAGCAAGCTAAGGAAATGATAGAGCAGACCTCAACATATCAGGATTTGGGACCAAACAGTAAGACTCCTTCTTCGGCAGGTCCATAAACTCTATTTTTTTATTTGTCATCTTATAGCATGGTATTTTTAGTTTCCAAATCTTAAATGTATTAATAAGCAATTATAAATAATTCTTCAGAACAAATTTTTGCTAAAGATCCCCTAATTGTTGCATTAAACAGCAATAACAATTTTAATTAGATTCAACCGCACTACGTCCACGTAAAATAATAGAATCGTGCTAAACGGGATCTGTTTTAAATTTATATATTTTGTAGTTAATATCCATTCAATAATAATAATTGATAATGCTAGCAACCTGATTATGTTGCAATAAGGTAACTGAAGTTGATTGTGTGAAGTCTTATTTTATAAAGCTTTTATAAATGTCTTGATTGTCTCCCTAGTCTGTATTGTCAGTTAACTAAGATATTAAAAAAAACAAGTATTTGAGTTTGTTTTGCAGATTACTCACTTATCAAGTGTTTAATATCAAAGTTCGGCTCAAAAAAAAGATTAGGCTTTGCTATTTACATCTGACATACATATATGTATATACTAATAAATTTTTGAAAAATACAAACAGACGTTTCATCTGTTAGCATGCTCATAGATTAACGCTAATAGTAACCAAATATATTTTAAAATAGATGCTTAAAATAATTAGCTCTTAAAATGCAAAATGCATTATGATTAGAGTCTATTCACAATAAAATAAGTAAATTTGATTTAGATCTATATATTACTCAAGGAATTAAGAATTATTTTCCCCCAGTTATCATTTTGTTTAACGAATCCCCTAATTCCTGTAGTGGTCCCTTTGATTCATTTTGTTGTGACTGTGGTTGTGACTGTGGTTGTGACTGTGGTTCGGTTTGATTTGAAGAATTTGATTGATTGGATGTTAGAGTCTGTGAAGATGGCTGCGACTCGTTTTGTTGTTGTTGTTGTTGAGAGGCAGGTTGTTGCGACATGTTTGATGTTTGAGATTGTGAATCTGCTACAGTGCCTACTCCGATGGTAGTTTGATTGAATGGAACAGACGTCTTGTTGGCTATGATTGTTGTTGCTGGACCCGTGGCCTGAATCATGGTTTTGTTTTCTAGGTTAGAGAGATTCCCAGGTTGAGGAGTAAGAGTCTGGTTTTGCAGTGGTTCAATCTGAGATTGAGCATTTATTGGTTTAGTGGTCTGGTTTACAGTCACCGTTGTTTGTTTTGCTGGAACTGTTGTCTGATTTGCAATAAGTGTTTGAGGTTTGTCAGTTACTGTAGCCATCGATTGATTTTCTGATTGATTTTGAGCATAGACTGCTCCTATGTAAGCAGATGCAAACAAAACTGCCATTATCCCAACAACGAATGTGTTCATAATTTTCATTACCGGTTTTTAAGTTTCATAACTTAAATAGCTAATAAGTAATTATTCAATTTTGTGACGGAAATTTCTAAAATCACCTTAGGTTTTGATTTTTTATTCATTATAGTGTAAACTAATATGTTTTGACACTATATATAAAGTCAAATATTTAATTATTCCAATTAATAAATTAGATTATGCTTTTTATTCAAGCATTGATTCTAATATTTCTTCCATTTATGAAATTAATATGAGGTAATGGAGACGATCATTTAACAAATTAAATAGGTTTTCTAATTACTTTTAAGATGTTAAGGTCCAAAATCCCACATTGCAGTATCTTTTAAGTCAAATGAATATTAAATTTGAAATTAGTTTATTTTAAATCAGTAGGTAAGACACTACATGTAATTTTTCATACTTTGCTACCTGATTTATATCGAAATTTCGATCTTCATTTTTAGCAGATCACGTGACAAGATAATTTCAATGCTTTACAATAAATTATTTTTTCGCATTTCCAAAGCCTGATGTAAAGGATAATAAATTGCATATTGTTTTTAGAACTACAACCTAAAACAGAGCACAAAAAACAAAAAAAGATATGAAGGTACACAAACCAACTAGTAATTATTTATCAACTTTACGATTAGAAAATCTCACATTCAAAACCCTATAGTATTCTGCATTAATTATATAAATTTTTAAGCTCACAATAATACAGTGTCAAACAAAAAAGAGAATTTAGATAATCTACAAAAGAAATTAGGAGAGGTATTAGGATTGGAACGTGCTGCTCAAAAAGCCGTAGAAGAACTAGTTGCTCTCAAATTACTGAAATCAGAATCTAAAGACCAGGCAAAAGAAATTCAAAAAGAAGCAAGTTCCCACGAAGAGAAAATTCAAGAGGTGGTAAGTCTATTTGCAGAGGACGAGGAAGTCAAACTGAATGCGTCCAAAGTAGAGGAAAGTGCCAAAGAAACTGAGAAAAAAGCTACAAAAATCATGAAAACATATTTGGGAGAAAATCCCGATACTTCTGAAGCTTTAGAATTTTTGTGTTTAGCAGAGGGAGGTGAAGTATCACATTATGAAGTCCTGCAAACCATATGTGAAAACTTTGATAATAAGAAAGCCCTCACAACCATCAAGTCGATCTTAAAAGAGGAACAAAAGCACTTATCTGAATGTATAGATATGGCTAAAGCTGCTGTAGCTTAATTACATGTAACTGAATAACTATTGCTAAAGCTAATGCAATGGTTATTCTGCTTTTCTTTCAAGGTTTATTAACGATTCTGAATTTAAGGTCGGATATTTAATTTTATAATAACTACAAATACTAAGCGTCAACTTTTTTTAAATCGTCAAAAGCTTATAAACGATATTAATATTTAATTGAATTTAATCCTCATTATTTTTGTTTGATTTTTGTAAGAATAATATATTCATATAACAAGAAATAACGAAAACAATCAACTTTATTGGGCAGGATACTTTTAGATATAGATTAGATATCAACTCAAAGTAGGAGGGGTATTTCTTAAATTGCAAACCTATGTTGATTCCAGCTGTAGAAATATAGTCTACCTTACCAAACAATTGGCTTTGTAATTCAATATACTAGCAACGGTAATATACTGTATAAACATGCAATAAAAACAAACATTGAGCCATAGAAAAGTCCGCAAAATCGTATAACAGCATTTAGTCACTACCTTTTGTTATAAAGATAAATACAGACATGGTTAAACAAACAACAACGTCAGAAATAAGCAGACATGTTGAAATGCAATGTGATAATAAAGGATAATAAATAATATTGTTCTGATATAACACTAATGTTGTTGCAAATGGCAACGTCATCTGAAGATGGTCTATTCTTATCCATTTAGTTAGTGGACCCCGCCTGCTCTCGATGTGATATAAGTTTAGTTTAGTTCTAAACTGCAATCAGATAAAAACTATACAATTACGGGTTTGAGAAAGCGACTTGAGGATAGTATTTGTAGCCTTTATTTCCACATTTCGATTAAAGATACATTTGGCTTAAATGGTGTATACTGTTACTATACAGGATTTGCAATTAAATCCATTAAATGATTTCTTATTTGTTAATGTTACCACTCCTTTGGCTAATTTAATGGATCGTATATAATATTCAGATACAAATTCCCAGAAGAAAACTAGTCTATTTATAACTAAGCTTTGTCAACTTTAGCCACTACTAATAGCCGTTGATAGTTTCCGCCAAGTATCAAAAGATTAATTTCACCATCCGGATTGATACATTTTCTACAGAGTGTAAGCCCCAATTTGGAGATATGCTACGTCCCCCAGGTTGTGACATGCATATCCACATATTCAACCATACTCAGAGAATGCCGATTTGATCAATTAATAGAAACGATCGCGTTATCCTAAGGCCCAATTCTTGTTATACGGTCTAGTTTTGTTTTGATACATCTTGACTTGGGACATGATATAAAATTATGTATCACTCACTTAGAGTCTGCTGTTCTTATTTATGGGCAAGTGTTGCTAGAATTAATATTAACTTTTTAAACAATGATGAACAGTGTTTAATGCAATTACCCAGGATTGTATATACAAGAGAAGTAAGGGCAAGATACTTTCATCATTATCCTTATTTCTCGTCAATTTATGAGAATTCCATGCATTGTTAGAGTTAAATAATCTTCTGTGAAAATTACAAGTAGTATATAATTTAACTAGGAAAAACAAGTTTATTTGATTCTATCAAAGATAGAACCACACAGTTTAAAATCGAGGTGACTTTATTGAATTCGACATTAATTTATTTTGATTGTTTATTAGGCACAATCATAGTAAAAAAATAAATACTGAATTTGATGATCCGGACTAAGGAAAACGGTAGATGTAATTGTAAGACAGTATAATAAATCAATGTCTTTTCTAATTCATATTCCATTCCTATGGAAGACCATATGCCTATTATAGGGCTAAAATAACTTGACTTTTACTATCAATAATTATGGTGGTGCGTCTACCCAATTACCAATGGCAGAGTTTGCAATAGGGACTTGATATTAAGTCTACCTTCAACCCTACTCGCTGAAGACAAAAATCATATTTATGTAAAAAAAATAGTTTTAAAAAATGAAAATGAATTAAGATTTGTGTTCTACCAAAAAAAAGTTGTATAGTTACTAAGTAATTTTATTATCCTTACCTCTTGACGGTACTAGGACTTTAATAAGTAATAATCCAATTCTATAAAATTGTAAGGGAAATGCATATTTTGAGTAAAAAAACGGATCTTTTCCTATTTAGATATCATTTTTATTGCATTGCAAAAATTAAAAAATGTTGTTTTAATGTATTTATCCTATTGTAATTATAGACTGTTGAGTCTGCTGAATGCTATTTAATGATAGAATACAGGCTGGAGAAGAATTAGCAAATGCTGTCGAAAAATACCTTTTAGGAACGATGGAAAATTTTGACAACTTAGAAATAGACAGTCCTGATGAAAAAATTATTGTATTAGCTATACCTCGTGGAGGTATAATTTTGGGTGATGTTATTGCATCAAGACTTCGCTGTAACCTAGACATGGTGATCTCAAAAAAAATTGGTGCTCCAAATAACAAAGAATTAGCAATAGGCGCTGTAATGCCAGGGGGAACCTATTTTGTAAAAGAATTATTTATTAAACTATTAGACATATCTAATAAATACATTCAGGAAGAAGTAAAGGTTCAAACCGCAGAAATTGAAAGAAGATTGCAAGAATTCAGAGGAAATAGAACATACAGCAAGGAACTGGCTGGAAAAGTTGTCATTTTGACAGACGACGGCATTGCAACAGGGGCGACAATTCTTGCAGCAGCCCAATGGATAGTAAAAGATATTCACAATTATGAAAAATTTATAGTAGCAGTGCCGGTTGCACCTAGAACTAGCGAAATAATAGAAAAATTAAAGCAAATGGCCAACAAGGTAATCATTTTAAATACACCGATAGAGTTTAGCGCGGTAGGGCAGTTCTATAGAAATTTCGAACAGGTTTCTGATGAGGAGGTAAAAGCGATCATGAAAAAATATGCAACCTAATCCAACTACAAGTCATTGTTTATTTTCACGGTTTTTTACATAAAAGATTATTCTATTTATTTTTGACTAATTAGTTGCAAAAGTAGATCAAATTTCGATTCATATTGTAATAATTGAAAATATAGAACCAATACCCTCAACTATTTTTTTTAGCAAAATATGATTGGATTGATTCATTCATTTAATCTTCAAATAAAATCTGTGCATACTTGGACTACATGACCTTATTGATCCATAACCACAATATGAAACAATAAATATTGTTTGTCTTGATTACTTAGAAAGAATAAAGGTTGACACATATACCAAAAATTTGATGTTTATTCCATTTATAAAATCACAAAAATGCTTGTTTAAAACTTATTTCTACATGACCTGATTGCTGAAAAAACAAATTATACTTTATAAAAGATCTATGTATTTACAGCGCTTTGAATTAGCCAGCTCCAACTAGACAGAATTCACCTAAATCATCAGGTCCAAAGTTGACTGAAATTTGACTAACCACAGCATTTGTAAAATATTATTTGTTATTCTTTATTTTTCATCCGATTTTGCGAATTTTTTGTATGAAAGCATTATAATATTTTTCTACTGCAATCAACCCTGAGTCCACCACTAAGACTATTAACGCGTCTAATCTACATGCAGTCAGATTAAAGGTAATGGTAATACAAAATAAAGAAAAGATAGATGATCCAAAGTTATTTCTGATACGTAAAATAAAGGTCTATTTTGACCATCTAAAAGACAATATCACCACGTATTTTTATGCAGATTTAGTAAGTAAACCTTACCTCATTGATGCACTAATCCAGCTGAAGTAGTCAAATCCGATACTCCATTGTATGATCTATCTTGAAGTTTATTTAATGCAGCCAGTATAGTATCCTTATTTTTAAAGTCTTCACTCTGGGTGATATATTGAAGGATTTTACTTTTCGGAGCTGGAAAACTAACATCTTTTAATATATCTGCTAGTTTAGCAACATCGGAGTAATTTTCAACATTCACTTCCTTTCTTTGACCTGCAACGGAATTCTGACGGTTAATAAATTGGCCAGTTTTACTTTCAGGACCTTCAGAATCCGGAATCTGTTCTCTTTTCACTTGTTCCATTTTGAAATTTGTATAATAACTTATTTAAGCATAATATTTGAAATATATTTATCCATGGCAAATGTAATCATACAATTGAATTTTCCAACCATGTTTTCCTAGTAATTAATGGTGACGGTATTCAAGCTATTCCTGGAGGCGAATATTTACCTCAACAGAAATTATGTATCACCAAATGATAAATTTAGTACAGTTAAAGCAAAAAATTTTTGAATGCAATTGTAATTGAATAACAGATAAAGAGAGTAACTAAATGCATATTGCAATATCTGCTGCCAACAAAAATGGAATTCAAAATGTTACAAGTATTTGTAATTTATAGATAGTTAAATGATTCATTAGAATTATAAAAGTAAAACAACTCTAATTACATTGCATCCTGTTTCTTGTTAGATTTTAACTTTACCGTAATGTGATTGCCCTTAAGTTTGAAAATTTTAGAAGATAGGTTCCTGATGATACCTTTCACTATTATATCTTGTTAAAATGTAAATTTGAAAAGTCAAAAAGTTTGAGAGGAGCCAAGAAATAGATGGCATTTCGATTGTCCTATTTGTAACATATCTTGGTATAAAATTCAATAGTAGCCAAGTGGATCTTAAATAGTTATTATTTAGGTTAAATCTAACTGATAACACAAATGGCTTCCGGCCCAAAGACCATAATTAAAGTCAAAGCGCGATTTAAAAAAATATTTGGTACTAAATCTTTAGATTGTATTGAACCCTTATAGATTTCAAATAATTACGGACTGGGAAATAAACAAGTATTTTATAAGAAAAAATTTCTTTTATCTATTATGACTCATTGTTTTTTACCAGTCCTGTAGCCAATTCAATTTCATAGACATCAGCATATTTCTTTCCATTCTCCAAGTTATTTTGTACTCTTTCAAATACATCATTAATCCTATTTCCCATTGCGGGAGACCTACTGTTCAAATGATTCTTTATCTCTTCTTTGGATGCAGGAAATGACAATCCTTCAAGTAAATTGGCCAGTTTAGCTGCTGTATTCCTTTTGGTGACTTCATTAGTAGCTGGAGAATCTGTTCGCTCACCCGCTCTTGAATATTCGCTATCTTCTCCTGTTTTCTTTGAATCAGTATAATTTCCGCCTGTTCTAATTAAATCAGACAATTTAATCAAACTTATGAGACATAGTAATTAAAGCCGATACAATTTACTCTAAAGCCGAGATTCTTCTCAATTTAAAATTGTAGAGTACCAAACTAACTTTCCCTTAAAAATAGATATGATCATGTTGATCAAAGTATTTAATTCAAATAATTTCAATTCCAATTAAACGGGCCAAAAAACCTATGTAAAACTTTTTAAATTATTGAGTCAGATTCGGTCATTAACATTATTTAGTTGATTAATGAAATCAGATTAATTAACATGCTTTTTCTTTAGGGGGTCAAGCCACTCTATCGTAGCCTAATTTTAAATATTTGAAATTATATCGAGAGTACGAGTCCCCTGTGTAAACCCCCAAGCATCGATAACAGTCCATAAACAACAAAAACACCAATTTTTATCACTTGAATTCTTTTTTATCAATTTTTTGAAGGACAGCTTGCTTGATTCCTACTTTAGGCGACTAGCAATTACATTCGGCAAGATCCTTAACCCTATAATCAAATAAATTCATATATACATATTGAAATCATGGCATAATCATTTTTAACATATTATTATAATTTGTTAATTATTTAGTATCACTATACCAATCCGCGGTATAATAATGTGTTAAGAAGTAAGGATCAAAAGATTAGTTTCTGGTGCTCCTTACTTCTTAGATCAAATGCACCATAATAAACTCTGATGTATCAGAAAATTAGATTTTTAGACACGGGTAATCCTCTGTTAAAATTACCATTATTAAGAAATTGTTAATGTCACATTAATACACATAATTTGTTATAGAATCCTGAATTTGCGAGGTTAAAATTGTCCAATTTGAATACTATTGTCCTTTTTCCAGGGTGCATTAAAATAACATCTCAATAACACAGTTGGTCAAGACAAATATCAACTGAAATAAAAAGTCACACAAATCGAAGTGGTTAGAACTACAAAAGTTAATGTAACATTTACTGAAAAGCGATCTGACTAAAATACGTGGTCCTAGGTAGTAGCAAAGTTTCAAATTAGCATTAGTTGAGTATAAAAATTCTGGTGCGAGATAGAAGTTCATCATAATGGTTAAATACATTATAATACAGTAAAGTTTAAGATAAAATATTCATCTCATGCAGTAATCGTAGTAGATGATGAGTTGGAATTGGCTAGTCTATTTAAGGAATACCTGGTTAAGATAGGATATGAGGTAATTTCCTTTACAGACCCTGCATTGGCACTGGATTACTTTAAGAAAAGTTCTAAAGACTTTTTTAATACTTACTGATTTAAGAATGCCAGCAATGTCTGGAATTGATTTGGCGTATGAAATAAGAAAACACGATCCGAATGTGGCAATAATGTTAATCACTGCATTTCTTACTGATGATTTGAAACTCAACTAAAAATTTAATTCAGTAAAATTTTGTAACGTCATAGAAAAGCCAGTTAAATTTGCGAAATTAAGAGAAACAATTCATTCAGTTTTGCAACCTAACATAAAAGTCGGTTAACTATTTCATGGAAATTCCACTTTACAACAGTAACTGAGCGCAGTTCTTAAAAGAAGTGTATACATTTCAAGAAGGATTCTGATTAAATGGTTTGTTAGAACAGCAAATCATTGTCAAAAAATGTATGCGTCATTATTTTTTGATGTATTTTCTGAATCGGCCCAAAAAGTCTATAAACTTTCTCTTGCCTTTTTCATTATTTTCAAATGTTTCACTCATAGTATGAATCCTTATGATAGAACAACACTTATTACAATGTTATTTTGTAATCTCGCATTATTGCAGTTAATCCTTAATACAATGCTGATGGTAATTGTCTACAACAATTGATGCTTACAAACTAAATTAGTCTATTACTTTAATTAGGTATGACTACGTAGAATTGTTAGGTATGTATTTGCCAAGACTAAAAATATATTATTAAATTTCCTAGAGCTTTTACAAATTTTACAAATTTGACAAACAGAAATTTGAAAATATAGTCTAAGAAATAAAACCTAATTGTAATTTAATGGTTGCCTGGTTGCAAAATTAGTAAAAAGAAGTAATAACGACAGACCTAGATCGACTATAAAGAGAGATTTTTCTCTTTTGCTTCTTTCTCAAGGCATGCCTTAGTTTAGACAAATGCTTAATTTTGTCTTGTTTAATTTCCTTCCAGACGGCTACTAGGTTATCCTTACCCTCATTCTGAGCATCTTCAATGTACTTGTCTGCTGTGCTATACAAAAAATCTGCATCTTTGCCCATAGAAGACAAAATATTGTATACTGAATTTTTCAATTTTACTGTACCCTGCGGATTTGCTTCCCCAACAGTAGTCAATAATGCAATTTTGGTAACATACTATATAACAATCTAATTTTTTGTCGAGGAGCTTAATCGATGTATCGATTTAATAGATAAAGAATTGCTCAAAAAGAAATATAAGCCTCAATGAGTTTTTGAACAAAGAATTAATTATTATTTTACAATTTTTAGTTATCTGTATTGCTTGCATGACCATTTTAATCAGAAAATACCTAAGGACGGGTTTTTTATTCTGCGTCTAACCAACTAGATTATATAACTTTCATGGTGCTATACAAAGGTTTCCAGCTTTAAACAATTCATATCCAAATAATGACTTGGATTTTGTTACTAACAATTTCTGATTAGGTGTGCCACCCTATCTAAAAAGTAAAAGAAATTAATTATTATTCAAAATTAGGAGTAAACCCAAAACACTGAGTGAGGAGCCATTAGTAAAAAATCAGGTGAGACGAATTTGAAATTATGATAAAATAAATTTGTTAAATGTTTTCAAATGTTATTATAGGGTATTTTCTCAATCATCCGGTAGGTTCAAAATTTTATATAATATATAATATATAATATTTGATTTCCATAAAACAAAGAATAGCAATTTGCGTGCGATATTGTTTGACATGGACGGGGTGTTGATAGATGCGATGCCATACCATGCAGAAGCATTTAAGAGAGCTTTTAAAGAGGTGATTGATCTAGATATTGATACTAGAGATATCTATTTGCTTGAGGGAATGCCAGGCGCTGATCTCATCAAACAAATACTGAAAAAAAATATGCAGTATGACAATGATGAGAAAGTGATAAAGTCAATTAGCCAAAGGAAAAAAGAGCTGTTTCAGCAAAATGAAAAATCCAAACCATTTGAAGGTGTTTTTGAATTAATTCAATCCTTGAAATTAGCCAATTGTTTAAAGGCGGTTGTAAGCGGAGCCTCATCACATGAAGTCAAAACTCTACTTGAAAAAAATGGTTTGATAGATAATTTCGATTTGATTGTTACTGGTGACGATTTATCAGAGGGTAAACCCAGTCCTCAGCCTTTTAACAAAGCTTTAGAGAAATTCGGTCTTGAGGCAAAAGACGCTCTAGTAGTCGAAAATTCGCCTATCGGAGTAGATTCTGCAATGAAAGCGGGCATAAATTATATGGTAATACTAAATAACACACCTCTGAGTCTAAAAGACTTTACGGGTTTATCTCAAGATGAAAAGGTTGTATCAAAAAAAATGTTTAGAGACATTAAAACTGCGAGTCCTACAATATTAAATTGGTGCAGAAATTTAAATAACAATACTTGATAAGAACAGAATATCAAGAATCTTATCGAAAAAAGTTGTTCGCAAAATGTCAGTCCTAAACTGAAAAGCCAACATGATGTAATTAATCATTATGGTATAATAGTCAGAATCTTCCTCTTAAAGAAATTATTTTAAGTGTTAAGATAAATATGATAGGTTATCCCTTGCCTCATTTCAAATAATGGAGCGCAGGCTATAAATCCCTGTTAAAAATTATTAGAATAAAAATTCAAATGAATGAAGCACTAATCTTTGATAAGATCTCAAAATTTTTGTTACATGAAGTTAAAGAGAGGAATGCTAACTGTGTGGTTATTGGGATAAGTGGAGGAATAGATTCTACAGTAGCGGCGTTTGTAGCTGCAAAATCACTTGGGCCAAAAAAGGTTCTTGGATTAATGATCCCAGACTATTCAGTTACACCCAAAGTAGACGTCAAAGATGGTATCGAAATATCGAAACAGTTAGGTATTAATTATAAGTTAATAGATATCACAAAGGGTAAAAAAATTCTACTGAAAGGATTTCCAAACAATCGCCTTGCACGAGGCAACTTTTTGGTGAGACTCAGGATGTCTATTCTGTATTACTATGCAGCCGCAAAAAGTGGTCTCGTTTTAGGGACTGCAGATAAAAGTGAATTGCAACTAGGATACTTTACAAAACACGGAGATGGCGGAGCAGATATTTTTCCAATCGCAGATCTCTACAAAACAGAGATAAGGGAATTTGCCAAATACCTTGGCGTTCCATCCAGAATAATAGAAAAAGTTAGTAGTGCGCGGATCTGGAAGGGTCAGACTGCAGAGGGAGAAATAGGAGTAAACTATGAAACGATTGATAAAATTTTAAAGAATATTCCAGTTGATAGTATTTCTATCAAATCCAAACTTCCCAAAATTCAAAATGTAAAGGATAAGGAAATTAGATTGGTGGTAGAATGGATTGAGAGTAACAGACACAAACATGAATTAGAACTCCCTATTTGTAAATTATCATAAATCCCTTGTTATTGGATAAGTCGCATTATTAACCAATAATAGTTTGTGTTACATTTTTTTATCATATTAGCGAGTATAAAAAGTATATTAACTTAGTTTTTCTCAAAAATGATATATATTTCTAACTGCCATAAAGCAAATAATCCAAGAGGTCATCACATGATTGGCTCTACTTTTTAGAGTAGTCTTTTCATTTTAGCACAAATAGGTAATCTTAATAAAGTTATGCGCAAATCAATTCATTATCAGTTAATAATTCAATTAGGATGTTTATAATATTTGTGAACTATAACTTAGTATGACAAATAATAATAATAATGATAACGATAATCTAGATAAGCAGGCCATTATTAATGGTCTGAATGAAGATCTGAGTCGCGAATATAAAGCTATAATCCAGTATGTTGTCTTCAGTTCTACATTAAAGGGTGCTGAGTATGGAAACATCGCTGAACAATTGGAAAAACATGCATCCGATGAACTAAATCACGCTCTCAAAATATCCAAGCAGATAGACTATCTTGGTGGAACACCTACTATTCAGGTAAAAGAAGTTGAGAGTTCAAAAGATTCCAAGAAAATGTTGGAAATTGATCTCAAGTCTGAACAGGAAACAGTTAGAAACTATAGGGATAGAATTAGACAAGCCGAACGTGCTGGTGAATTTGCACTTTCTGAGGTTTTGAGAGAGATCATTGCTACTGAACAAGACCATGAAATAGATCTTAAAGATGCTTTAGGATTATAATAATTAAAAACTCCCCATTAGAACATTTTTGTCAGAAACTCGGTTTATCTATTATAACTCCTCAGGCATAGTTTACTTGGGCAACAAAGCAAATTCTTCACTAAAAGATTGTAATTTATGGATTGATATAGTCGATCCTTCAGAATTTGATTTTAAATTTCTCGAAAGCGAATTTGAAATAGATAGTGATACTATTCAGCTTATTAGACAAGGAGCGAAAAGAGCTCAAGTACGCATCCTTGATAAATACATATTTGGTATTTATCTAGATATTAGATACAAGACCTTTAAGAAGCTACTAATAGAAGGAATATACACTTATTTAGGAAAGGATTGGATGATCACAATTCATTCTTCGGATGTAAATATCCTTTCTTCGATAAAGCATACAATGGAGAAAAAAAATAAGAGAATTCTTGAAGCAAGTATTGAGGCACTTTATTTTGTCCTTGTAGATGAAATTATTGGCAGATATGAGCAATTGTTAACTTCGATTGAAATTACTATAACCGATTTTGAGCAGGAATCTCTTTATGAGAAAAGCTCAGAAGAAATGCTAGATTATTTAGACATGATAACAAGACAATTGATTATTTTAAGAAGACATTTCTGGTACACAAGAGATGTAATTAACTATCAGTTACACATGGAAGAACAAAACAAAGATTTGAAATACTTGAAGATTATTTATGATAACATTACACAATTAATAGATTTAATAGAATCTTACGGAGATACAATTAACTCCACCAGAGATCTCTATTTGGCAAATATTTCGCTGCGATTAAATGACACAATGAGAATTCTTACGATTTTCAGCGTGGTCTTGCTACCACTAACATTAATTGCTGGAATATATGGAATGAACGGTTTAGACTTGACAAAAATAGATCACCTTCCTTCAGGGCTCTTAGATGTACTCATTACAATGATTGTCATTTCGGTTGTGTTATTGTTGTACTTTAGGCACAAGAAATGGATAATGGTAAGCAAACCTGTTAAGGTCTTAAATTCAATTCAATTTCGCACCTCACGGGTTTAATTTGTAAACCAAGAAGATTGTGTGGATTGAAATTTATGAAATTTTGTACAAAGATGAATAACAGTCGAAAAATTTAAGATATAAATTTTGTGTGTCTAGAACTTATCCGCAACTACGATCAAATGATTTATTGAAAATGTGTTTAATTACATTAGTTACCGTCAACCAGAATTAATTCGTTATTTATCTGAATGGCAAGACTCTTTTGATTTAGCTGAGTTCTTATGCAATTAGCTTGTTCGATAATTTTATTTTCATCCAAAATATCGAGATGCACTTCAGCCATGACATATTTAGCAGGTTCGATTTTATTTTCAAAGTATCCATCGAATTCTATTAATGACATCCCTTGAAATTCAGCCGACAGTTGCTTAATGACTTCGAGATATCCTTCTACTCTAGGTAAATAGTATTTGAGCGAATTTTTTAACTTTTTTATCTTAAAACTGCCACAGTCCATTTGCATACAAGTACAATTTAATATCAAAGGATTTATAGAGTGTCCAATTAGCGTTACTGCTGTCAGAGCCTTTCATTGTATATTGAGAAAGGTCGATTGATTTGGATTATATTCCATTTTCACATTTAAATCAAGCACAAACAAAATTGCTATCTAATGGCTAGTTTAAAGGAACTGAATTCAATTAAAAAAATCGAATTTCAAACTTATATCATGATACGGTGTTTTTTTGCTTAACGATAATTTAATCTCAAAAGTCTTAACTTCACTTATTTGAAAAATATAACGGTATCACCTATATCAAAGAGGATAAATTATGTAAGAATTTATTAGAATTGGTTAGCATGTCACTTAAAGGCAAGGTAGTATTAGTTACAGGCTCAAGC
Organism: Candidatus Nitrosocosmicus agrestis; assembly: GCF_008389435.1. Classification (GTDB taxonomy): domain Archaea; phylum Thermoproteota; class Nitrososphaeria; order Nitrososphaerales; family Nitrososphaeraceae; genus Nitrosocosmicus; species Nitrosocosmicus agrestis. The sequence goes on from NZ_VUYS01000006.1 coordinate 166,198, forward strand.
AAAGGGATTGGGTTTGAAATAGCTAGGGAATTCGCTGAGAACAAAAATTCTAATGTTATTTTGTGTTCTAGGAGCATAGGGCAATGTGACTCTGCTGTCAAAAGGATTAAAGGTTCCACATTTTCCTTTGAAGTTGACGTAGCAGATGACTCTAGCGTTGAAAAATTCATAAAAAAAATTAGTGACAAATTCGACAGGGTCGATGTACTTGTAAATAACTCAGGCTATCCTTACGATAGTTTATTATGGAATAAAAAGCCCCACGAAGTAACGATCTCAGAATTAGAAAGAGTATTATCAGTGGATCTTCTAGGTTCAGTAAGGCTGTCTAGAGCCATAATCCCATTAATGTTACGATCAAAGGCAACTTATAATGGTGACTCTCCAGCTGATCTGCATAAACCTATAGCCAACCCACTTAATAACAAAATTGAAGACACCACTCATGTATCGAATAGTCTTAAAAAAAATTATCCGAAACTGCGAGGTGGGGTAATTATAACCATATCTTCAACTCCAGCAATATCCGGTCAGCCTGGAGGTTTTCCATATTCTATAGCCAAAGCTGGAAACATAGCACTTACAAAATGTATAGCCAAGGAATATGGACAGTATAACATCAGAGCGTATTCACTTGCCCTTGGGAATATTTCGACTAAAGCTACTATAAATTCACTACCCGAAAGTATGATTATCAAAGCAGCAAAAGAGTCACCTATGAATAGATGGGGCGATCCTATAGAGGTAGCAAAAGTTGCCACATCGATAGCCGAGGAGGATTTTTCTTTCGCAAATGGGAATACAATTGTTATTGATGGTGGAACCATTATTTTATAGAATATTCAAAGATGATCTCAGCTATTGGTGTAATTTAGTTTCCAACGGTTTTTAATGACTGCGAATTCTTATTTCACTATGCTGAAATTAATTTTTTCATTTTTAAACAGCCGCATTAGTGTTGTGGATTTTTCTTTGTTCTCCAGCTCCAAACTCAAATAAACACCCGCTGTGCCAGGAAATACATTCGAACTCAACCTATCATGTTCCACTTCCACGATATTTATATTAGCTTTGGAAATTTCGTCTACAATCTTTTTTAAGGCACCAGGCTTATCAGGCAAATCTATAAAAATTTTCAATAACCTTCCAGTCTGCATTAATCCTTTTGACACTATTTGACCAAGAAGATACATATCCACATTTCCCCCTGATATTACTGAAACCTGTCTTTTGTCTTTGGATGTTCTGACGGGTTTATCTAACAGGTAGGCCAACGAAATGGCCCCAGCCGCTTCCGCTACAATTTTTGCCCTTTCCATAAGTAAGAACATTGTTTTTACAATTGATGTATCGTCTACTAGCACAATATCATCTACGTATTTTCTTACAAGATTGAATGTGAGCAATCCAGGTGTTTTTATGGAAATCCCATCAGCAATAGTATGACCATTTGAAACTTTGGTTATTTTTTTTTGAGACAAAGATTCCTTCATTGTTGGAAAGGCTGATGATTCAACGCCAATCACCTTAACCTTTGGATTGGTTGCTTTGATTGCGATTGCGATCCCACATATCAGACCGCCACCTCCCACAGGTACATAAACCTCATCAACATCCTGTAGATCTTCAATGATTTCAAGACCCACTGTACCTTGTCCTATTATGATCTCAGGATCATTAAAGGCAGGAATTTCTATACGATTTTCTTTTGTGGCATATTCTTTCACAAATTCGGCTGCCTCATCGTAGTTTTGGCCCTGAAGAATAACTTTTGCCCCATAGGACTTTGTGGCCAAAATCTTACTAGGTGATGCATTTTTAGGCATTACAATAATACTATCAACGGAAAGTATCGAAGAAGCATATGCAACTGCTTGAGCATGATTTCCAGCAGACGCAGCAATAACTCCAAGTTTTTTTGAATCATCATCCATCCTACTGATCTTGTGTAAAGCACCTCTGATTTTAAACGAACCAGTTTTCTGTAGGCATTCAAGTTTTAAAAAAACATTGGAACCAGTCATTTCAGAAAAAGTTGCCGATTTGATCAGATCTGTTCTTCTTACACCCAAACCATACAACTGCTTTTGTGCGTTAACTATATCTACTGCATTTACCTTTAAAATTTCTTATCTCCATTATGATATAATCTGAATTATTTAAGTATGTCTTACCATAACATCATCACCGTCATCAGTGATACATGCTCATACTAGTCATCAAATTAATTAAATTGACCGATAAATCCTCGATCCAGCTACACAAGTTAATAAATATTTAGATAAAAAATAAGGCTCTGTAAAGTTAATCTCTAATGTTATTGTTATGATGCCAAGCGAATACCGTAATCCATTGTTTGATATGTTCTAGTTTGCAGTTTTGTTTTCTACAGGGAAAGTAATCATCAAAGCTTTCGG
>NZ_VUYS01000029.1 GCF_008389435.1 Candidatus Nitrosocosmicus agrestis
CTCAAAGATAATACTAAGAGGATACAAATACAAAAATGATAGTAAATATATTCTGAGAGTGTGCTTTGTTTCTAGTCTTCACAAGAGAGATAGAAAATATTATTTGTAGACTGCGATTGATGAACAGGGCTGTTCTATGCTATTGCCTATCTATATTCTAAAAAGCGTATCCATTCAGGGAACCATAATTGACTCTCATGGACACCGATTCCTTTCGCTAAGATTTCTGGGGAATTATAAAAAACAGCGTCTACTTTGAGTTCGGAGGCGATCTTTGCATTCATTTCGTCTATAAAGGATATCTTGCCAATATACTTCCTACTAATAAGATCCTTCTGTTGTGTGTATAACCCGACTTGTCGACCGTCAATTGTTGGTACATAGCTTACTATGACTTGTATTTTACTAACGCCAGTTTTCTTGAGATAATAAACAGTTTCAACTACTGTTCCTCCAGTTTGAATCGTACCTTGTATTGACAGAATTTTTTTCCTCTTTGTTATGGGTTCGATTACAAACTTGAGTGTTTTACCATTGGATAATAACTTGTTCTTGCTTACTTGTTCAGAATAATCTATCATAGGATCAGAATCGTCATATCTGTCTTTTATTATTCCCTCTACTATTTCAGTTCTTTTTTCATGAGTTTTAAATCCTTGGTTTAAACCTAATGCCATGGGTCGTGTATAATCAGGCTCAGCAAGAATAACATTAGTATCATAAATTTTATTCGAAAGATGTTGTGCCTGAACCTTTCCTATGTTCTTCCTTATGGAATAAATGCTTTTATCATTGAATGTACTAGAAACGTGGGATTCTCGTATGAATTCAAAAGGATCCATCAATATTCTATTCTTATCTAACTGAGTTAGAGTATCTGTCCCATGATTGGGATCGAGTCGGACTAATTGCCCTGGATTTATTTCCCTAATTTTTAAATAGGGATAGAAACTTCCAATGTAATTTTCTGAGGTAACGAGATAAATACCTTGATTATTATCTTCGCCTATAAAAAGTGGCTTAAAGCCTGTGCTATTTCTAAATATATAAACTTCTTTGTTTATATTTACCACATAGTTGCCCCTCAAGTGTCTGTCTAGAAATTCAGCTGCCTTATAAGCATCTTTCCTCACAAGTAGTAATTCTTTGAAAATGTGATGGATTTGGTCAAAAGGCTCAAAGTTGTTCCTTTTCATTAAAGGGTGTGTCAACAACTTATCAAGATCGATGAAAAACCCATCCAGTGCAAAATTAACTCTAATTGAACCCCTTGAAGTTGGCTTTTTTTTAGATAAATGACCCACTATTGCATTCATAGGATTATTTTGTTGCTTAGCGATGAACTTTTGTATAATTTCAAAAGACGGTAATGATCCAAAACTGTTCACCTCAAATTTTCCTGAACTGATTTTCCAATAAGCCTTGCCTCGATGTTGGAGTAATTGCATTCCACGGAAAACTTGATAAATTGATTTCTCCGCATTAATATTATTACTGTCACTTGTTATGCATAATGCAATAATACCCCCCATTAAGCCCCAAGGTTGCTTTGTATTTGGAACGATAAATATTTTGATATTTACAGTTACTTTGTTCGGACTTGATCTAATAAAATATATATTTCAATCCAAGGTAATCTATTTTCTATTGATCATTGGCTTGCTAGGCAAGGCAAATGTTGGAAAATCAACTTTTTTTAATGCAGCCACAGATTCCTCTGTACCGCTAGCTAACTTTCCATTTACAACAATAGATGCAAACGTGGGATTTGCCTACGTGAGAGTAAATTGTGTATGTAAAGAATTAGGAGTTTTGGATAATCCTATTAATTCTCAATGTATAAATGGAGTAAGATTCATCCCAGTAAAACTAATAGATGTGGCAGGATTAGTTCCTGGAGCACACAAAGGAAGAGGATTGGGAAATAAATTCTTGGATAATGCGCGACAAGCTGATGTCTTAATTCATGTGGTGGATATATCAGGGTCTACTGACGAAGAAGGCAGACCCGTTAATCCAGGTCAGGGTAATCCTCTGAATGATATCACATTTGTTGAACAGGAGTTTGATATGTGGATTCGATCACTTATTCTGAGAGATTGGGACAAGATAATTAGGGAAAGTGAAAATTTAAAGCTAAAAATGGAAACAGTGATAGCTACAAGGCTATCTGGATTATCTATTGATGAACAACTAATTCGAAAGTCATTAGAGATTATTGGACTAAGAAAGAATGTAGTAGATTGGACACAAGATGACTTACTCATTTTAAGCAAACAAATTCGTATTCAGTCAAAACCTATAGTTATAGCCGCAAATAAAGCTGATCTTCCAACTGCTGACGGTAACATTGAAAAATTAAAAAAACTTAAGCGATCTTTTATCCCAACGGTGTGTGAAGCTGAATTATTACTGAAAAAAGCCAATTCTAAAAACTTAATATACTATCTTCCAGGTGATTCCACTTTCGAAATTAGACATACTCAGAATTTGTCATCGGTCCAAACGGAGGCTTTGAATGTTGTGTCAAGGGTATTAACTAAATTTGGTTCCACTGGTATCCAGCAAGTATTAAACCATGCATGCTTCCAAGACCTCCACAAAATTGTGGTTTACCCTGTAGAAGATGAATATAAACTGGCTGATAAGAATGGAAATGTTCTGCCTGATGCTAGGCTTATTTCAGGTCAAACAAATGCAAGAGATTTGGCTTACTTAATCCACAACGATTTGGGAAAGGGTTTTCTTTATGCGATTGATGTACGTACTAAACAGAGAATAGGTGCTGATCACACCCTACATAATAACGATATTATTAAAATTGTGTCCACTGCTGGAAGGAAATGAAAATGTTGTCCTTGGGGATCGAAAGCACCGCACATACCTTTGGATGTTCTATCATCAAACACTGTCGCGATGACAGACATACTTCAGGCAATGAGTTTATCTTGTCTGAAATTCGAGATATTTACAAGGCGTCAGCCGGTTGGGGGATACATCCAAGAGATGCTTCCAAACACCATGCTATGGTTGCCTCTAGAATACTAAAAGAATGCTTAAAAGAATCAAAAGTCGACATTAAAGATATCGATGTCATCTCTTACTCTGCGGGTCCTGGCCTGGGACCGTGCCTAAGAATAGGTGCGGTTATATCTAGGGCACTTGCGTCTTACCATGATAAACCTCTAGTGCCTGTGAATCATGCATTGGGACATTTAGAACTTGGAATTAAACTTTGCAATTTGGACAATCCTCTTACACTTTTAGTCTCTGGTGGCCATACTATGCTGCTTGTATATCATAAAAATAAATGGAGAGTGTTCGGAGAAACCCTCGATATCACTTTAGGACAGCTGTTTGATCAAGTTGGAAGAAAAATTGGTTTTGCATCTCCATGTGGAAATAAAATCGAGGATATGGCTAACCTTTCGAATCGTAATGTCTTATATTCATTACCATATATTATAAAAGGCAACGACGTATCCTTCTCGGGATTACTAAGTTCAGTAAAAAAATTACTTGAAAAAAACAGTATCAATATTTCAGATATATGTTTTTCACTGCAAGAAACCGCCTTTGCAATAATCGTGGAGGCTGTAGAACGTGCATTGGCTTTTACTGAAAATAAAGAGTTTCTCATCGTTGGAGGCGTATCGGCAAACAAGAGACTATCAGATATGCTCCAAATCGCTTGCAAATCACATAATTGTTCTTTTAATTCATGCCCTTTGAGATATTGTGGGGATAATGGTGCTCAGATTGCGTGGACTGGAGCTCAAATGTATTTTAGTGATCCCTCTTTTGGAATAAAACCTGAAAATGCAATTGTTGATCAATCTTGGAGATTAGATAGTGTATTTATCCCTTGGAGGTAACTATGGCTCACATATTGTTTTTCATATTAATCTCTTTTTGCAGGTTAATCTCTTTTGCCCATCTATTTGGATTCATAACCCCAAACTTATAGACGATATCACTATCGGTCATTTCAATAACCAGCTTTTTAATAATCCTTCCTTCGGATCTTGCGGTGGATATTTCTCTGAACTCAAACTCTAGTTTTTCGCCTAGTAACTCCTTAGATAATGTTGCAATTCGACCCTTTGTTTTTTCAAAAGCAAGTTTCTTATTTGTCAAAGTGAGGATTCCATTCTTTAATTTGTCTTCTGAACAATCCTCAAATAGAATTCCCTTTTCTTTTTCTGATGAATGTGATGTATTATCCATAATTTTTAAAGTCAGTAGATCCTACTAAAACTATCTATTGGACCCGGAAAAGGAACTATTGAAAAGAGGAGCTGAATCTGAATTATATCTTATTGATTGGTATGGAGTGATCGCAATTTCAAAAATTCGTGTTCCTAAAAAGTATCGTCACGATGCTATAGATGTCTATTTAAGAAAGCAAAGAACTATACACGAGGCTACCCTTCTATCTCATGCAAAATTTTTAGGAATTAATACACCTTTTATTTACTTTATTGATGCCCATAATTTTGAAATCATTATGGAAAGAATTCCAGGAAAGACATTAAAGGATGATTGTTTACCTAACCATTTCATTACTGTTGGAAAAATAATTGGATCACTCCATCTGAATAATATAATTCACGGTGATATAACTACGTCTAACTTTATAGTTTCAAGCAATAGTCAAATAAGTCTAATTGATTTTGGACTTTCCTTTTTTTCCGAGCGATATGAAGATAAGGCTGCTGATCTGAGGCTATTTAAGGAGATTTTGATTAGTACTATCGCCGATGAATTTGAAGAATCTTTTCATAATTTTTGCATTGGATATTACGAGGTATATGACAAAGCGCCAAAGATTATTAATACTATTAAAGAGATTGAAAAAAGAGGGCGATATTCTAGATCAGTTTTTTGAATACATTTAATTTTTTGGAATGTTAATCTTTTACTTTTTACACAATCCTCTTTCCTTATGTAGAATGAAATGGTCTTGACAAAAATCAATACTACATTCATAACAATGCCAGCCGCACAAAGTATAACAAACATTACACTTTGAAATTGGTTTGTTGTAGTCAAACTCCTTTGTTTGTTTTTCAGCTCTTGGTTTTTGTAGTCTCTTCTGCTGCTGCCTCATAAATCTATCCTCTGTGGTAGCATAAAAATTCTTGATAATAATTAAAACGTGTTTCCCAACTATGTGGATCTATCAACTTGTTTCATAAATTCAGAATGTTATTTAAGCTTTTCAGAAGAAATAATTGAATAAATGATGGATAGTGGCTATACCATTTAATTATAAGAATGCGGGGAGTGGGATTCGAACCCACGAATCCCTAAGGAACAGGGTTATAGGAAACTTCCAAGCTCTTTCTAAGCATCGCACGTGAAGTCCTGCGCCGTTGACCGGGCTTGGCAACCCCCGCATTACATTAATGTTGATAATGGCCAAATTTATCTATTGTCACTGAGAATGAATAATTTCTGAATATGTCGACTAATCTTCGCATCATAATTTCTTGATGATAATCCACTCTTCGATATGTCTAGTGCACAAATTATAATTAGTCTTTATTATTATATAAGTAGACAATTGGAATCTAAAAGACTATTTGGGACAAATGGGATAAGAGGAATTTTCGGGCAAGATTTATCCATCGAATTTCTGATAGATATTGCATATTCAATTGGATGTTTTTTTGGAAGGGGGCCAATTATATTAGGAAATGATGGTCGCTCTTCTAGTTTATCTACTTCAAAAATCGTATCTGCTGTATTGATGTCTATGGGGATGACTGTATATAAAATGGGCCTGACTCCAACCCCGTGTTTGCAGTATGCTGTAAAAAACTTGCCTGTATCTGGTGGGATAATGATAACAGCTTCTCATAACCCCAAAGAATACAATGGCTTAAAACCCGTTTCAAATATCGGAATTGAGCTTTCGAGAAATGATGAAATCAAAATTGAGGATATATATCACTCTAAATCCTTTGAAAAGGAACAATTTGATAGAATAGGAAATTCTATAGATTTGAATATCTTGGATCAATATATTGATGCCGTACTTGGCTTTGTAGACGTTGATCTTATAAAAAAATCGAAGATTAGAATAGTTATGGACTGTGGTAATGGGGTACAGTCACTAGTCGCTCCCGTTATTGCGCGAAAATTAGAGTGTGAAGTGCTGGTAATTAATGGCACTTTGGATCCTGCTTTTTCTGCTAGAGGATCAGAACCAAAAATGGATAATTTGGAAAGCCTAACGACGTTAGTTCGAGAGAATGAATATGACTTGGGTGTAGCTTATGATGGTGACGGTGACAGAAGCATATTCTGTGACGAAAAAGGAATTATACATTGGGGTGACAAAACTGGTTCGCTTTTGTTTTATCATTCGATATCCAATAAAAAAATTGATTCTTCTATCGTATGTCCCATTAATTCCTCGTTTGTTATTTCAAAAATTGCAGAATTGTTAAGAAAAAAAGTACATTTTACAAAAGTAGGAAGTGTTGAAGTAACATATGGAATGAAGAAGACTGGATCATTACTTGGTTTTGAAGAAAATGGTGGTTTCTTTTATGGACCATTGAACTTCGTTCGGGATGGTGCAATTACAACTGCATTGATGTTGGAATTACTCAGCTATTTGAGACAGCGAAGGTTTACAATATATAGTGACATCCACGATGCCTCAGAAAAATTCCAAGGAAGTCTTTCCAATGCTTATTCTTTATTAGATAAAACTTATCAGTACAAATCTAGCTTTAATTTGTCTAGCGAAGAAGATATCCATAAAGTTTTGGAGATATGTGAAGAACATGGATCCGTAAAAAAAATTGAAAAAATTGATGGTATAAAAATCTGGTTCGATTCTGATTCATGGATTATGTTTAGACCAAGTGGGACAGAACCACTTATTCGAATTTATGCCGAATCAAACGACAAGAGTTTAATGGATTCTAAAGTAAAGGAGTATCAAACTTTAATCAAAAAAACCATTTACTCTAATTGATATATAATAACATTTTTAATACTCTTTTTTCTCATATGATAGAGTGGAAATGATCCCAATGGGTGATAGTAAATTATGAGTAAGCCATATTATGTAAAATTCGAAATACCAAAGGATTTAGTCAACGCAGTGTATGAAGCAGTTAGGTTAGCAAAGCAAAGTGGGAGGGTCAGAAAAGGAACAAATGAAACTACCAAAGCAATAGAAAGAGGTATTAGCAAACTCGTTGTGATTGCAGAGGATGTTGAACCACCAGAAGTAGTAGCACATTTACCAATTTTATGCGATGAACGCTCTTCAAAATACGTATTTGTTCCTAGCAAGAAAGAATTAGGTACAGCATTGGGAATTGATGTAGGATCTGCAGCAGCTACCATTATTGATGCTGGTGAATCTCAGCAAATTTTAGACCAAATTACAAATACCATAGAGAGTCTAAAAACCAAGTCAGATTAATGCGGTGTATTTTATTAAATGAGCAAGACTGAAGAAAAGGTTATCCCTGCTGAGGTAATACAAATTGTAGGACGGACGGGGATCGCAGGAGAAGTGATCCAAGTCCGTGTAAGAATATCTGAGGGAAAAGACAAAGGCAGGATTCTAACCAGAAACGTAAAAGGCCCTGTAAGAATGAATGATATTTTGATGCTTCGAGAGACAGAACGAGAGGCAAGAAAGATAAAGTAATGCTTAAAATATGGAGTAATCGTAGGTGGTTAGATAGTGAGTAAAAATATCGCTTCTTTGAGGAATTGTTTTTTCTGTGGTAAGCGTGTCGATACTGGAAAAGGTATTATGCTTGTTAAGAACGATGGATCGGTACAATGGACTTGTTCTTCCAAATGTAAAAAGAATCTGCGAGAACTAAAACGGGATCCACGTTTGTTTAAATGGACTGATAAGTATATCAAAGGTGGAATAAGGAAACAAAAGTAAAATGGCTCACGAACAAACCTTGATCTTAATAAAACCAGACGCTTTCAAGAGAAAATTGGTGGGAAAGATTCTACAAAGGTTTGAGGAGAAAGGATTCGACATTCGTCAATTGAAAACCTATGATTTTTCAAACGAAAAGGCGCAAGAATTTTATTCTGTACACAAGACAAAACCTTTTTTTAACGAATTGGTGTCATTTATAGGATCGGGAACTGTTGTTGCATGCATTCTCGAGGGTAATAATGCAATCAGTACAGTTAGGATAATGATTGGTCTTACTAAATCATTCGATGCTTCTCCAGGAACAATTAGAGGTGATTTTGGGTTAGGAATAACAGATAATATAATACATGCTTCCGATTCACATGAAAGCTTCATAAAAGAGTCATCGGTAGTATTCTCGTAAGTGCATCTACGTCAACCCGTAGTGGTAGTTTTAGGTCATGTAGACTCTGGTAAGACTTCATTATTGGATAAGATAAGAGGTACATTCGTTCAATCAAGAGAAGCTGGAGGCATAACTCAACACATAGGCGCAAGTTTTTTTCCTATTGAAGTTATTCAAAGTTTGACCGGGCCGCTGTTTAAAAAGCTCTCCTCCCATGATAATTCTATTCCTGGTTTATTAGTTATTGATACCCCTGGTCACGAGGTATTTGCTAATTTGCGTTTGCGAGGAGGATCGGCGGCAGACATTGCAATAGTTGTGGTAGATGTAAATAAAGGATTTGAACCCCAAACGATCGAAAGTGTAAATATTTTGAAAAATAGAAAGGTTCCCTTCGTAGTAGCAATAAACAAAGTTGACCGAATTACTGGATGGAAGAAAGGTACTTCAAATTTCATTACTGAAGAAATTAAAATTCAACCTAGGGAGGTAGAAAGTGATCTCGACAACAAGATTTATAGTATTTTAGGTTCGCTTTCCCAATTGGGGTTTAGTTCCGAAGCTTTTTGGCGCGTTAAAGATTTTACTAAAGAAGTTGCATTAGTACCTGTAAGCGCATCAAGTGGTGTCGGGATTCCAGAGCTTCTGACCGTATTGGTGGGATTGACTCAACAGTTTATGGTGAAGAAGTTGGAAAGACATGAAGGTTCAGCCAAAGGAATTATTCTTGAAGTAAACGAAGAGGTTGGTTTAGGGCCATCTGCAAATGTGATATTGCTAGATGGCATAATAAATCAAGGCGATTCCGTGGTAGTTGCAAAACGTGATTCCGTTATTGTGACTAAGATAAAATCTCTTTTGCTTCCAAAACCCCTTGATGAAATGCACGATCCTCGAGACAAGTTTCGGCACGTGGATTCTGTAATTTCGGCAGCTGGATTAAAAATAACATCTCCTGATTTGGACGGGGTAATTGCAGGCAGTCCCTTATACGGGCTTTCATCGTCTTCTGATGAATCTCGTTTAAAAAATTTAGTTGAATCCGAAGTAAGATCTGCAATCATCAATGTAGATTCTAATGGTGTCATACTACGGTGTGATACCATTGGTTCAATAGAAGCCATTTCTGAAATGTTAAAAAAGGAAAACATACCAATCCGATCTGCCGACATTGGTCAAATTAGTAGGAAAGATGTAATGACTGCTTCCGCTGTTAGAGAAAAGGATAGATACTTGGGAGTGATATTGGGCTTTAACGTAAAGATTCTTGAGGACGCAGAAAAAGAGTCATTAGAAAGAGAAGTCAAAATATTCAACGATGATGTAATATACAATCTAGTGAGAAGTTATACTGACTGGGTGTCTTATCAAAAAAATCATGAGGATTCTATATTATTTAATGAAATTTCTCCCATTTGTAAGTTTGAATTTATGAAAGGATATATTTTTAGACGTAGTGATCCTGCAGTATTTGGGTCCGAGATCCTTATTGGTCGAATGAAACAAAAGATGTCAATTATGAATTCTGAAGGAAAAAAAGTTGGGGTAATACATCAAATTCAAGATAAAGGCAAATCAATAGAAGAAGCAACTCGTGGAATGCAGGTAGCTGTGTCAGTAAATGGTCCACAAATTGGACGACAAATTAACGAAGGAGATGTTTTTTATACGTATCTAGATAGTCGTCAAGCAAAACTGCTTTTAAATAGATTTAATGGTAGATTGGATGATGAGGAGAAAAAAATACTTGATTTTATTGTCAGTATGAGAAGAAAGATAGATCCTGCGTTTGGATATATTTAAAACATTCATTAGTCCAACAATTGGGCATTTATATTGCGTTGAATTTAAAATTAAACAAACTTCATGACGGATTTCAATATCATTGGAAAAATCTACTTTGCCCCCAATACCTCTGATACTGAATTGATAGAAAAAGCTAAACTTCGATTAGCAGAAAATGATGTACCTAGAGAAATGATTGAGATAAACTACAATGTACAAGAACTCGAAGAGGGTGATTTATATATTAGCTATGATCCCCCAGATTTAATATTGAGAAAAGTATATGCTAAAACACCGAGTGGATTTGTGAAAATGAAAAGCATTAAATCTATAAAACTTTAGAATATCATCAAAAGCTACTTCAATTTAATTAACAAAGACTATAGGTCCTTAGCCTGATATTTTCTTAATGCTATTTATGATTAATTTATCAAGCTCTTCAGAAATCTTGATCTTTGCTGTCATATTATGAGTTGTATTTTTTATTGTAATCTTTCCATCTTTTTCATATTCTTCCCTCTTGACAATTATGATATTTTCATAACCTTTCACCTCTGCATCATTAATTTGTTTTGAGAATGATCGTTTTAGAAAGTCATATTCAATAGGAACATTCATTCTTCTTAAACGTGCTGCAGTTTGTTCAACAAAAGTGAATAATTCTTCAGAATCAAAAACAATGAAATTCAAATTTTTATCTTTGGCATTATTATTGTTGTTCTTGTGCAAAATCAATCCCTGATTTTTCATGGCTAAAATAATTCGTTCAACGCCTCCCGCAGCTCCTGTAGCTCCTATATCCTTTCTTCCAAAAGTTTCTGTGAGACTATTATAACGACCACCGCCTACTATTGCACCGAAATTATTCTTTGTGTCGACTGCTTCAAAAACCACTCCTGAATAATAGTCCAAGCCTCTTACAATTCCTAAGTTAATGTTGACATTGCCTATTCCTCGGTTCGTAAGAGATGTGATGATTCTTTCTATTTCTATCCAAGACTGAAGGTCATATGGTTTTACTAATTTATCAACTTCATCAAAAGACCCTTTGTTGTTTGCAAATTCAATGACTTTATCTAGTATATCTGCACCGATCTTGTCCTGATATTCTGATATGATCGCATCTTTTCCTTTTTTAGGGATTTTATCAATGGCTCTAAAAACTTCAAAAATTTTATTCTTGTCAGAGACCTTGAGGACCTTTTTAATGTACTCTTCTATTAAGGTTCTACTGTTGATCTCAATTATGATGTTTTTCAACCCAAGTTTGTCCAGAAATACAGATGTAAATTCTAATATTTCTGCATCAGACTCTGTGGATGAGGGTCCGTAAACTTCAATATCCCATTGATGGAAAAATCTATATCTTCCTGCCTGAGGTTCATCATATCTCCAAACACCACCGAATGAAGCAAATTTGGCTGGAAGTTTCAGGTCTCTCCTTGATGAAAAATATCTTGTCAGACCGATAGTTAAATCAAATCTAAGTGCTACATCTCGTCCTCCCTTATCAGTAAAATTATAGATTTCATTTATGATCAAAGGCCCTGATTTTGCCTCCAATGTCGTCAATAATTCTAATGGGGATGGTTCCATTACCAAGAAATTAAAAATTTTTGCAGACTCAATAAATGTATTTCTTATAAAGTTAATGTTTTCAAATTCGGCCGGTTCCACATCCCTCATTCCTCTTGGCAACAAAAATTTCATTATTAAGCTGAAATCATTGGGTTTTTAATTTAGATTTTCCGGTTCCTTATAATATCTATTTATTTTAAGTTACTTTATGTCTCTTGAGGATATTGAATACCTTGACCATATGACAGATGCTTACCTACGTGTAAAAGCGAGCACTTTAAAAGAAGTTTTTGAACTCGCTGGAAAAGGCCTAGTAAATACTATGTATGACATCCATCACATAGAGGCTAAAAAACGAATAAGCATATCTGCAGAAGGAAAAGAGTTAGAAAATCTTTTGTTTGATTGGTTAGACAAAGTATTGCTTTTAATGCTAATAGACAGAATAATCTTATCTGAATTTGAGATCAAAATAATCTATGATGATAAAAATTGTCAATATGAAATCAAAGGATATGGAGAAGGAGAGGAGATTGATTCTTCAAAACATGAACTAAAAGTTGAAATCAAAGGTATTACATATCATGAAATGAAAATTTTTGAAGATGTGGACCAAAATCAGATAATAGTTGAATTTATTGTAGACCTTTAAGGTATATCTTCAATTAATTCTTGATTTCAAATTCAAATTCACCTGGCATTATGATGAGTTAAGTGCAGAGGAAACCAGCAAAATAATGTGTCCAAAGCTAGTGTAAAAATCCCTAAAGTCTTATATAGCAATCATAGATATAAATTATCCGTAAAAATGACAAGCGAATCGGGATCCACTACTTCTAATGCTATTACTGAATTATCGGAGTCTAATTTTGAATCCTTTCTGTCTAATAACAAGGTTGTTTTGGTCGATTTTTGGGCAACATGGTGTGGTCCATGCCAGTTTATGTTGCCAATTTTCGATAAGCTGTCAAAAAAATATGTCGGCAAGATCAAGTTTGGTAGATTAAACGTCGATGATAATCAGAATATAGCCATGCGCCTTGAAGTTTATGCTATTCCTACTTTTGTAATGTTTGTTGATGGTAGTGCAGTTGATAGAGCTGTTGGAGCAGTGGGGGAAAAAGGTCTTGATGCGTTGTTACAAAAGAATTCTGGATAAATTATATGGTGAACTAAAGTCACGAGGCTCTCTAGTTAATTATGACTTTGAAAGTGAATTTTTTATATTTATACAATTGTAATAAGATTTGATAATTAATAACAATTTATTAAAGGATTTGTAATTGATCATTAGAAAGAATTTATTATTGATTGGAATTAGTTATTTTGTGAGGCAATATACTTGACAGAGACGCTGTCATATGATATACTTATAGTAGGCTCTGGTTTGGCGGGACTTAGAGCCGCTATTGCTGCCGCATCAAAACACAAAGATCTGAAAATTGCCGTGCTATCCAAAGTTCAGGTAATGCGTTCTCATTCCGTATCCGCCGAAGGTGGTACTGCTGCTGTATTATATGATAACGAAGGCGACAATTTAGAATCTCATATATATGATACTATAAAGGGAAGTGATTTTCTAGCAGATCAGGATGTAGCTGAAAGACTTGTAAATTCTATCCCCAAAGAAATTATCCAGCTGGATAGATGGGGTATGCCTTGGTCTAGACGTGAAAATGGGCGAATCGATCAGAGGAAATTTGGAGGTTATTCATTTCCAAGGGCTACCTATGCTCAAGACAAGGTTGGATTTTATGAGATGCAGACACTTTATGATACCTGTCTTAAATTTGACAATATATCATTCTTTAATGAATGGTTTTGCACTTCTATTCTTCATGAGGGAAATAATTTTCAGGGATTCACTTGTATAGAAATGAAAAGTGGTGATTTTTACAATATAGTTGCCCCTGCAGGAATTATTTGTACAGGAGGAGCCGGAAGAATTTTTAGTTTTTCTACCTATGCATATTCATCAACTCCTGATGGTTTGGATATGGCATTTAGAGCTGGAATAGCTTTGAAGGATATGGAATTTGTGCAATTTCATCCAACTGGTATTTTGCCATCGGGAATTTTGATTACGGAAGGCGCGCGAGGAGAAGGTGGATACCTGATCAATTCAGATGGAGAACGCTTCATGAAAAAGTATGCCGGTGAAAAATTAGAACTTGCACCCAGAGATGTTGTATCTCGCTCTATGATTACTGAAATTCAAAATGGAAGAGGATTCAAACATATCACCGGAGTCGATTGTCTTAAACTAGATCTCACTCATTTAGGAGAAGAAAGGATCAAGGAAAAACTCGCAGGCATTCGAGAAATTGGAATAAAGTTTTCAGGAGTTGATGTAATAAACGAACCTATTGAGGTACGACCTGTATGTCATTACATGATGGGTGGTATTCATTCTAATCTGAATGGGGCAACCGAGTTTAATGGCCTATGGGTCGCAGGCGAGGCGTCTTGCAATAGCACCCATGGAGCAAATAGATTAGGTGCTAATTCTACCTCTGAATGTCTTGTATGGGGTACTATAACTGGCGAATTAGCTGCCAGTTATGCACAAAAAAAGAAGAATAGTTCAATAAATATTGACAATCAGCAATATCTTCTGGAAGAAAAAAGAATCTATGATGGAATCTTCCGAGGACGAGGTGATGTAAATCCCTATGAAATCAAGAAGACCATGACCGATACTATGGACGCGAAAGCTTATGTATATAGAAATGAGAACGATCTTGCAGAGGGCTTAAGAAAAATTCGCAGTCTTAAGGAGTTATCTTGGAAACATGTAAATGATCAAGCGAAAGAATATAACACTAATTTTATAAATGTGATGGAAATTGATTCTATGCTTAGAGTCGCAGAAGTGGTATTAATGGGTGCATTAAATAGGCGTGAATCTAGAGGTGCTCATTCTCGAATTGATTATCCTGTACGTGATGATAATAACTTTTTAAAACATACTCTAGCTTATTATGATGGTGATAAAGGACCAAGGATGGGATGGCATCCTGTTGTTTTCACGAGGTATGCACCAGTGGAGAGGAAATATTAAATGGGATTAGAGTCTGAAGGAGATAAGAGTTCCGATTTTAATACCTATAATGCTAAAGCTAAGATGGATAATGGTCGGGAAGGCTTAAGAGGTTGGCTAAATCCTACCAGATATGGGTGGGAAAGGGTATCATACTGGCTACAGCGTTTGACCGGTGTTGGTTTGTTATTGTACTTTATTGGCCATGTTTACGAGACCAGTTCTCTAGTTAATGGTATAGATGCCTGGAATAGTATGTTAGAACTAACTCAGACTACCGGTGGCCATATTTTTCTGATGCTGGTAATTGGAGCAAGCACATTTCACACAGTAAATGGGATTAGACTCATCTTTACTGAATCCGGGTTGGGTTTGGGCAAACCTGGCCGACCAGACTATCCCTATGATGCTACTTCTTTGAATTATAAACAAAAGTCTGGTATTTGGGTCGCTTTGCTATTGGCTGCAATCGCAATGTTTTACGGTGGATTGGTAATGTTTGGAGATGCGAGTTGAATTTGATCAAGGTGGATAATTATATTTTTAAAAGAGATCATGAGGAGAACGTCTTTTAAAATGACGTTGTTAAAGTTACGCGAAAGTCAAATAATGAAGATTCATTATTTGACAGGAATATGTGCTGTGTTTTTTGTAGCAATCCATATACTATTTAGAGTAGTAATGCCATTTGGACAGAGCTTAGAATATCAGAATGTAATAGCTAATTATCACAATATATACTATGTCGTATTATTGGAGTTGATTTTGATTTTTGTTTCTATTCACGGTTTCAATGGACTGAGAATTATATTACTGGAGCTGAAACAATCTGATCGATGGGAATCCATAATGACTATATTGGTCCTGGCAGCAATGATAGGTATCATTGCATATGGAACAAGGACTATTATTGTGGGGAGTGGGTTATAAGTTGAGCAATAATTCTGATACTTGTACTATCATGAAGCAAAGTGTTTGTCAAATGCCTTATTTAGTTAGAGAATTTGATCAAATACAAGAATATTTTTGGTTTAGAAAGTGATTAATACGAATGAGCGAAGAACAAAACAAAATTAAATTACGTGTTTATAGGACCAATTACAGTAATGATTATTCACCTCGATTTGATGAATATGATATTGCCGTTAAACGTTGGACCACTGTTTTAGATGCACTATTAGACGCCAAAGCTTATTCAGATAGCAGTATAGCAATACGCTATTCATGTAGAATGGCATCCTGTGGTTCCTGTGGAATGAAAATTAACGGAAAGCCAAGACTAGCTTGCTATACCAAGATTTCGGAGTTAAATAGTCACACAATAGTATGTGAACCCTTGGCTAATTTTCCTCGAATAAGGGACTTGGTAACTGACTTTTCACAATTCTTTGCACATCACAAGAAAATTGAACCGTATGTACATAATGAAAATGTACCTACCGAAGTATCAAACAATGATGATTTGGTTGAATTTAAGCAAACTCCTGAAGAAGTGGACAAATACCTCCAGTTTTCTTATTGTATAAAGTGTGGGTTATGTTATTCGGCGTGTCCCACTGTGGCTACTGATGCGAAATTCCCTGGTCCTCAAGCCCTTTCTCAGGCTTACAGGTACATGGCTGATAATAGAGATGACGGCGAAAAAAAACGCTTTAAAATTATTGATGAAAGACATGGAATTTGGCGATGTCATTTTGCTGGGTCTTGTAGTAATGTATGTCCAAAGGGCGTAGACCCTGCTCTGGGAATTCAACTATTAAAAGGCCATTTGATGGGTGTTTCAAAACACGACAAAAAAATAGCCAGGGTGCGAACAAAGGAAGAATAGTTTTAGGAACTATCTTTTGATTGTATAACCTAGAAATATGAAACTATTTTTCCTCATCAATAGTAGATTCGGATGTTGAAGAAGGTTTTTTACTTTCATTTACTTGCTTGTTTATAGCTTCAGCCATGAAATGATTACTGACGTTTACTTTGACATCTTCGATTCCGTCTACCTTGAAAATGTTGTCGCGTACATCCTGAGCAATCTTAAAACCGAATACTGCAGGACAAAATGGGCTTGTAAGATGCAAGTCTATGTTAACTTTTCCTTTTTCTATGTCTACTTTATCTATTAACTCTAACTCCATTATAGATACACCGATTTCTGGATCAACTATTTTTGTAAGTTCATCAAATATTTGTCGTCTGGTTAATTGCACATCCTGAGACATGATAGATCATATTGTCATCTTTCCTATTTAATAATTATTTGTGGATATGATATTTTTATTTCATATTTGTTAATATATTATATTAAATAGTGCCTTTATCTAGATTCTACAAGTGTATAGATCACGCCCTGTTGGCAATTTGGACTCTGATGCTTTATCATTTTTGTCTTCTATGGATGACGATGTAGATCTATTCTTTTACGATATCTTGGGGAGTCAAGCACATGTAATAATGCTGTTTGAATCCCATATTTTAACACAAAAAGAAGTTGTAGATATTCTCATAGGACTAAATCAGTTAGTATCAAATCCCGAGCAATTAAATAGACCTGGTATAAATTCGTCTGAAGATATTCACGAAATGATAGAATCAGCCATTATTAGAATAACAGGTATCGACTCTGGCGGCAAAATGCATACTGCAAGGTCTCGCAACGATCAGGTAGTATTAGATATAAGAATGAAACTTCGAGACGACGTAAATAGTATTTGTACGGAGATTCTTAGACTGGCGAGGTCCTTAGTCAGAGTAGCTGAGGAAAATGTTGATACTATCATGCCGATGTATACACATCTTCAACAGGCACAGCTGGGCGTTTTATCTCAATACATGTTGTCTTATTGTTACTCTCTAATTAGAAATTTTGAAAGATATTACGATGCTTTTACGAGAATTAATGCTTCTCCTCTAGGGGCATGTGCAATAGGTGGGAGCAGTATGGATATTGATAGAGAAAAGGTTGCTACTATGCTTGGATTTTCAGGCATAGTCTACAATAGCGTAGATGCAACCAGCTCTCGTGACTTCTTAATCGAATTCGTATCTATCTGTTTAAATACTATGCTTGACCTTTGTAGAATGTCAGAGGATTTTATCCTATGGTCTACCTCAGAATTTGGGTTTATTGTTCTTGACGACAAGTATAGTTCTTCATCTTCTGCCATGCCACAAAAGAAAAATCCAGATCCCTTAGAACTGATTCGAGGTAAAACTGCAACTATACAAGGGGATTTTGTTTCGATCTCTTCTATAATGAAAGGCTTGCCATCTGGATATAGTCGTGATTTACAGGAGTTAAAACCGCTATTATGGAAAACTTCATCTACATTACGAGATTCTATCAAAATAATGGAGAGAATTGTTTCTACACTATATGTTGATAAAAAAGCTGCCTACAACTCCTCATCCAAAAGTTATGCTATAGCACTTGATATCGCCGAACAGTTAATTAGAGACGGTGATATCTCTTTTCGCGTTGCACATAAGGTGATAGGTGCCTTGGTGGAATCAGCTTCGACAAGAGGAAATATTCCAATGAATGCATTATCTGTTGATGATATTGCAATTGTATTGAAAAACATTGATTTTTCTCATCCTATTTTGACTTCAGAAAAAATCTATAAAACAATTCAATCAATTACTCCTGAAACCTCTATTAAATTGCGTCGCACAAAAGGTTCACCAAATAAAAATGAACAGGCATTCATGATTTCTTACTTGAAAAGTGTATTGGATAAATATGAAAGTGAACTTGAACATCGTATTCAGGATTTAACCAAAATGCAAAATAACCTTGTTAATAGGATAAAACGCATTATTGATCAAGGGTCTCCATAACATTTTAATAACAGATAATTTCTTTATACAAGAAAATCTTAGATTTAAATTATCCTCTAGAATTATATTTACTGATGTCAGAAGTACAATCACAACCCAACCAACAAAATAGAGATAATGCTCCCACAAGAGATGCAATTTATATCGGAAAAAAACCATTAATGGCATACGTTACTTCAACACTTATACAGTTAGCAAATCAACCTTCTGTTACAATTAAGGCGCGTGGTTTGAGTATTGGCAGAGCAGTGGATGTTTCTCAAATAATCTTAAAGCGGATGGAAAATGCTGGTTATGCTGTTGGGGACATTAGGATCGGATCCGAGACGGTACAGGCCGAGGATGGCAGGACTCGAAACGTTTCAACTATAGAAATAGAGATAAAAAGAAATTCTTAAATATTTTAGTATTAATTTTTGTTCCTTGTGCAATGGAAAGAAAAACTGCAGCAATATTTTTAGCACATGTTAATCCGCTCACTATCTCGCACGAGGCTATTATACGTAACCTTTTACAAAATTATAGCGTCTATGTTTTTCCTGTAAGATTTCTAAAAAATGATGTGGAAATTAATACCCGAAGCTTTCCTTTCTCGTATGAAATTCGAAAACAAATGATACTCGAATCTTTCGATTATAATGAGAATATTCATGTAATAGGAGATTATGCATTCCGTTCACCATACGTGCAATATTTTCCACCTTTTATCTCACCTGCATTTAAAAGATTAAAAGACAAGATAATTTTTAATATTAAAGAAAACTCTTATATTACTTACACAGGTGATAGGGCTGAACGGATTTTGTTGTCTCTTTTTGGGTTTAATCCGATTAAAGCCAATAGGCAAATTATTTCTTCTACTAACGTAAAGAATCTGTTATACAATTCAGTTATCCGACAAAATGATTTGGATTCATCAAATGATTCTCAGAATAATACTTTTAATTGGCTTGATTTTGTTTCTCCAAAAGTTGGAGAAGTAATCATGAAAAATTGGGAAACTATTAAAAATTTTTCGATATCTAAGGATGAAACCATACGGGTAATGGGAATGAAGTTTCCAAAAAATGGATTCATCTAAATAGTTTAACATAAATTTAACACTTTTATACAAGTAAAAAACTTGCAAAACTATGAACACAAAGAATGCTGATTTCATCTGGTTTGACGGCGAGGTCAAACCATGGGAATCTGTGACTGTGCCCATAACTACTCATGCAATGCATTATGGGACATCTGTTTTTGAGGGAATAAGAGGATATTCAAATAACGAGAACCTTTTCATTTTCAAGCTCAAGGAACATATGAAAAGACTAATTGAATCCGCAGAAGTATATTCAATAAATCCTCGTTATACATTGTCTGAAATGTGTGAATCCACTATCGAGTTATTAAAAAAGAACAATATCAAAACATCTTGTTATATAAGACCTTTATTATTTGTAGGATTGCATGGGATTGATCTGAATGTCACCAGAAACTCTCCTTCTCATTTGGCCATTATCGCGTTTCCATTTAATAGATACTTTCCGGAAACTGGAATACGAACATGTATTTCATCTTGGAGAAGGATTAATGAGAATTCGACTCCTCCAATGGCTAAAGCAGGTGGCAATTATATGAATTCCGTATTAGCTACCCAAGAGTGTAAAAGAAATGGATACGATGAGTCAATACTATTGGATTATCATGGAAATGTAAGTGAAGCACCAGGTGAAAATATCTTTGTGATTAGGAATAACAAAATATTCACTCCTCCATTGTCAGATTCTGTTTTAGAGGGAATAACCAGAGATACTGCAATTACCATTGCAAAGTATTTTGGATATGAAATACAAGAACGATCTATCTCTCGTACTGAATTGTATATCGCAGACGAAATTTTTGTAACCGGAACGGCTGCTGAGATTACTCCTGTCATAAGTGTTGATAATCATAGCATAGGAAATGGCCAGGTAGGAAAAATTACCAAAGAGATTTCGAGTTTCTATCAAAAAATTGTCACTTCTAAGATCCCTGAATTCAAGGATTGGCTTACTGCGGTATGGTAAACTGATTGTATAAAAATACTTTAGAATCTAATCATTTAAACTAGTAATAGTGGTGGGTTGAAGAATTTGACTAATAAATCAATTAAAGTTGCCGTAGTAGGAACAGGTGGCTGGGGTAAGAACCATGTTAGAGTTTTAAATGATTTAGGCGTTTTGACCGCAGTTTGTGATTCTGACCAAGGTCGGATTGATGCACTTTCAAAAAAGTTTAAAATCAATTCATATTTATCCATAGATACACTCCTCGAAAAGGAAATCGATTTGAATGCTTGTTTGGTGTGTACTCCCACAAAAACGCATTTCAAAGTCGCTCGAGAAATAATTAAGCATAAGATAAATGTTTTCGTTGAGAAACCTCTTTCCTTTTCATCCGTCGAATGTATTGAACTTACTAATCTATCAAAAGAGAATAACGTCATACTTACATCGGGATATATTGAACGGTTTAACCCCGTAGTACAAGATTTGAAGCAAATTATCGATGATAATAGATATGGTGAATTATTAATGATGGAATTTCACCGTGAGAACCGCATGCCCTTACATATCAAAGATGTTGGAATTATTTATGATACCTCTGTACACGATATTGATACTGCTTTATTTATTTTCAACAGTAAACCAAATGTTGTCTTTGCCCGCGCAGGTAAAAAGTTCCATAATTCTGAGGATTTTGCTACAATTATGTTGGGTTTTCCCAAAAACAAAGTGGCGATTATAGCATCTAATTGGATAACTCCCAAAAAGGTTAGACGATTTTCCGCAGTTTGTTCGGAAGGTACGATTACAGGTGATTTTATTACTCAGGAAATACGAATAGATGACGAAAACCAAACTATAATTCCAAGAAGAAAATTCAAAGAGCCATTAACTTTGGAGTTAGAAAACTTTATCAAAGCGGTATCGGGTAATATTACCAAGTTCTTAGTAACTCCGGAAGACGCAACCGCGGTCACAAGAATAGCAGAGGCGGCCCTGATATCCAGTAATACTGGTAATCCTGTATACCTTTCTCTTTAGATATTTTTTCCTTTTACAAGTATATACCTTAATATTTATGTGATGTAATCCTTGGAATATTGTATGATATATTCATCATTATATTCTGCAATCCGATTCTGAACTTGCCAAATAAATCATGAAATTGCAATTGAGGAGTTTATTGATATTTTTTCTTATACCTGACTGACACTTCTCAAAGCTATATTCTGTTTACTTTTTGATAAGGCATGTGTGTAGACTGGTTTATAACATACCTCTAAAATTAATTCTCCTCATCTGGTCAGTTATACCTGATAAAATTATAAATGGATTGAGTTATTAATCAAAATAAGTGATAGAAAGTGTCTTATGAAGGTAATCACCAAACACCTCCTGTTAATTTTGTTTCTCCAAAGGCCTATGTAGGCAACGGTGTCAAAATTTGGCATTTTGCATATGTAGGTAATGATACTACTATAGGTAATAATGTAATGATTGGGTCTTTGACACATGTAGACTATGGAGTAAAAATTGGGGATGATTGTAGAATAGAAGGATCTGTTTATATTCCTCCACTGACGGAAATCGGTAATCATGTGTTCATAGGTCCTGGCACCAAATTCACCAATGATCCTTATCCTATGAGCAAGAAAATGATAGGAGTTAAAGTCGAAGATGGTGCAATAATTGGAGGAGGATCAGTGATCAAAGCAGGCGTAACGATAGGTAAAAATAGTGTTATTGCAATGGCTTCTGTTGTGACTAAAGATGTTCCTCCAGATGTAGTAGTAATGGGTCATCCTGCACGAATAGTATATACCAGAAAGGAGTATGATCAAAAAAAGAGCAATTGGGATAATCCTTAATTTATTTGAAGATATTCTTTATACATTAGTTTTGTGAGGATAATTAACTTTTGAAAAATCTTCATTTTTTTTGATCATCGATGTCTTCTGGAAAAAATTTTAAATTATACTCGATGGATAGATGGTAGTTTTTGCTGTCCATATGATCTTTGATTGTAGTAGTTGTTACAATAGTTTATACGGCATTTGTAATTGATAGCATAATTATGCTGCTTTAAATAAATCCTGTCTAAATCTCGATTGTGGTAAATGTAGAATTGGCTGCAATTACTATTATTTTATAGTTTGAATGATGTTGATTGATGTTACTATTCATTTTATCAATAATCTTTTCATAATCAGAATTCGAACATGCTATAATAATGTTATTAAGTGAATTTGGGATGTAATTATTAGAATCTTGTATTTCAACCTCGCCAATATAATCTCTTAATTTAGATTCGAGCAATTCTCTTATAATCGCCTTGTCGCCTCTAATTTCATAATTGTCAATAGTCCACAGAATTGTTACCTTTGTTCTACTTGCTTTAATTTCTCTTATTTTGAGTTGACTCCTTGTTTCATCCACCAAACTTTTGATATACCCTTCAATTGATTTTATGGTTCCATTTACTAGGTAACTAAGCGGTGTTGAACTAGATAAGGAATGACTTATCATTCTAAGATCGAATAATCCGTTTGCGATCTCATCAAAATAAACCTGTTTGTACATTTTACTAAAAATTTCCATTTTGTCATCCTTTAACTTTGTTAGTCTTGATATTTCATTAATACACGCTAAAACCGAAAACTTCTTGATCACATTAATTGAATAATTCATTTCTGCAGACACCACACTACTCGTTGTTATAGCCGGTTGAACAGTTTTGTATTTATTTATATGGGTAAGAATCGAGTTTGTAAATGTATTCACTTTGTCTCGTGGATATGATGAACCTACAACAATTCTATCTACTTCCCCGTCAGCTTTGATTGGGTTGTAGTAATAATGTATATCCTTACCCACTATTAGACCGGATTGATGTTCAATAAGGGTAATTATCTCATTATTTCCTCCTATTCCTAATGGAATGTTTACTACAATGACTGAATCTTTTCTCAAAAATGTGATCAGTTCTCTAAATTTTTGTATAATTTCGTTCTTTACATCTTGGTTAATCTTCCTGATTCTGGGAGCAAAAAAAATCATAGGCGCATTTATTATTGCACTTTCAAATGGTTCTAAATTTAGTAACAATTCCTCATCTGTCAGAAAACTAATGTTTGAATATTCTTTTGCTATCTCGGGTGTGAGGATAATACCTAATCTAGAATTCTCATCAATAATGATCACTCTAGGTTGCATTTGCAGGATTCTTTTTGCAATTTCAAACCCCTCAGTACTCAATCCGTAAACAACCAAAGATCCTAACTCCCTCTCAGGATGGATGTCAACTCCCTTAGTACCTCTAGAGACCATAGAATTATTGCCTAAATCCAATACACTTCCAACTCTGGTATCCATTATGATTCTATCACCTGATCAAAATGCTTTCCCAGAATCCTCTACTCCCTTAATATTCTAGTTTTGTATATATTTATTTAGTTTTGGGTTTATTGATTTTAACTGCAATTTCGATTAGTCAAAATGAGAATTAATATTATAAATAAAAGCAAGAATTTTTTAATATCTTGGAAATATTCTAAATTGTGAAGATCTGGTTTGACATTCTGACACCTAAGCAAATAATGTTCTTCAAACCTGCGATAGACTTATTACAAAAAAAAGGTCATGATGTACTTGGCACTTCTAGAAACTATCGGGAAGCAAATGAATTATCCTATCTTAAAGACCTAAAACTGCTTATGGTAGGCAGCCATGGAGGATCAAATCTTTATGACAAACTTTTTCAGAGTTCAAAACGTATAGTCGAATTAACCAAGATAGTGTCGAAATTCTCCCCTGATGTTGTGATCAGTTTCTCCTCTCCTGAGGCTTCTAGGGTCGCATTTGGCCTAGGAATACATCATCTTGGATTTAATGATTCGCCCCATGCAGAAGCTGTGGCTAGGTTGACAATACCCTTATTATCAAAATTGTTTTCCCCCAAAGCTATCCCAATTTCTGCATGGAAAAAATTTGGAATATCTTCGTCTAACATAATCCGTTATGATGGCTTGGACCCAATTGCCTGGCTAAAGCTAAATTCTAATTTGCAAAATCTCAAGAAAAACGAGATTGGAAAACGTCCTCTCTACTCTCGGAAAGACAATCAATTGTTAGGTGCCCTGGGAATAAATGATAAAAAAAAATCTATACTGATCAGGTTAGAAGAATCAAAGGCAGCTTACATTTCAAACAAAAGTTTAAGAATTCAACCACTAGATTTTGTTGATCATGTAGTTGATTCTTTTGGTCCAGAAAATAATGTCGTTATTTTATGTAGGTATCCGGACCAAATCAAGGAGATGTCCAAAAGATTTACAGACAGCGCAATTGTGTTAAAACAGGTAATAGATGGGGTTAGACTGTTAGAAAATATTGATGTTTTTATAGGTGCAGGAGGTACTATGACTGCCGAATCTGCACTGCTTGGTAAACCAACAATCTCTATAGCCCCAATCCAGTTTTATATCGATGATTATTTAAAGAGGATAGGGCTAGTTCAGCAAGTTTCTACCCCGGGGCAGTTGATAGAGACGGTAAACACCTTGCTATCGGACGATAAAAAATGTGCTGATATCATGAAAAGGGCTATTATGAGAATTAATAATATGGAAGACCCCATAGATAAGCTAATTGAATATTTAAATTCAATGAATAAAAAATAAATTCGTAATATTAATAACGTCCGTACATACAATATTAAAATGCCCGGAAGCCCGGTAGAATTTGAAATGCCGAATGTAGTGGCCAAGCATAGAGGCCTTTGGAGCCTTTGACCCCAGTTCGAATCTGGGCCGGGCTACTTCGAATATTTTGGTGGTTTGTAGAGTTACATTGATTAACTGGTAATTATTGCATGGAATGAAGTGTGTTGATATAATGCCTTCAATATTTTCTGAGCTACTGTTCTTTAGTAGCGTCAAAGCCCGATAAAGAAGAATTACTGATTTTAGTATCTGCTTGTTGGATATATTCTCCTTCTCAACGATGACTAAATTCTCAAAATCGAATATTTGGCTGATAGGGATTAGCTTAGATTCAAGGGGGTGTCTTTAAACCTTCAACTTTCTTTCGCATCGTACATTTTAACTTTCTTTATGTGATTTAGAAAGCTGTTTATGACCTTCAAGGTATTAGACCTCTGCTTTAGAGAGAAGCGACATAACGAAAGTAATGGAACAAGGTTAAAAGATCTTTTGGCCAAAAATATAACTCGAATTGTGCTGACATGTATGTGGATTTGTTATTATCTAACAAAAATTTGTAACTGCAGTTATCATAATCTACCTATACATGCTATTTAATGTTCATCTGATAGGTAGAAATACCTTCAAAAGAATTCAATAGGGGTCATGCATTGGGTTCATGTCACGCATGATGCAAGACCCGATTTTCTAACCATTATATACTGTCAAATCTAGACTACTCAAACGTGATATATGAACTCCTCATTAGAATCTATTATTGAAATACAATTATTTAATTAATAACGTAATTTGTAGGCGTTGGTTACCTTGTTTTGGCCAATCTTGTTATGATCTATATAATACCACTAACATCATTTACGTTAAAGAAATAATATTAGTCAGCCAAGCGATATATAATCATGAACATTATCGAAAGTGAGATACCTTATTTGGTGGAAGCAAGAACATGTGGATGTAAGGAGAGAGGGAGAAGTGTTTCATATCATTTCGTTGAGTCAGCTCATAGCTTGTGTCTAGGAAAAGGTGAATTAATTTTGGCTCAAATTCAGGCTTGCGAAAGATTGTTAAAATATGTCAAGTCTAAAGAAGATATGCAACTACTTAGAGATGAATTATCTAAACTAAAGTTAGTATTGGATTTGATCAGATACTAATACTAAAAAGCAGTTTTTCTAATTATCATTTGTCTAAAAGCGTGTATTAACCGTAGTGAATCATGTGAATCGCTTAAAATAACCTGCGGTCCCGAAGTTTGATTCCAAGAGTTTTTCAAGGGAAAACCACTTGAATCGGAGCTATTACTGCCATCCAATTGAACTAGACTATTGCTGTTTACAAACTGATCAGGATTGGCACCGACAATGGGTTTTAAGACCGCTGGTATCGGATTTATAGTTATCCTTCCCTCATCAGGCCCACTTTTCACTCCTTGCTCGTTAGTAACCATTAGTTCAAACCCAATATTCTGCCGATCTCCTAAGTAAGGTGCTGTATAGGTTAGCTTTCTACAGTTGATTCACGAAGAATTACTTCTGGCCCAGATGTTTGTGTCCACTGATAGGTGAGAGTTCTACCTGAATTGTCCGAACTACCACTACCATCATGATGAACAGTGTCTCCAGAGGCTACGATTTGGTCTTGTCCTGCATTAACAGTTAATGGAGATATCGGGGAGACTGAGATAACTGATACGGTATCTTAATCATAATTTACTACCAAAAAGTTACCATCATAAGGATTATAGACTATCCGAAAGGAGATCTAATAAGTTTTATGGTGTCTATCGCATTAATAGGAAAAGTATCAATTACAGAAACCAAGTCTGGACCTTCGCTTGTATTGCTCGTCATATACAAATTCTTTTTATCCGGATTGTAAACTAACCCAACAGGGGTTCTTCAAAATAACTCAACTGAGAATGTAGAAAATATGAAATTTAACGTTACGCTATATGATTCTGAAAATAAAACGTTAAGAGACACAAGCAGATTCATATCTGGTCCTTTTACCATTTATGAACCTAATTCTACAGAAAGATTTAGTTTTCTAATGAGTGTAGAAAGGTTTGACCATTATAAGGTAACGGCATTCGGTGAGC
>NZ_VUYS01000028.1 GCF_008389435.1 Candidatus Nitrosocosmicus agrestis
TATTTTGTATTTTGTAGTATTATACTGCTTTTCTATTTTTTCGTTATCATCTATCTGATCATTCCAATGTCAGATCCAATCTACCAGGTCAGCACTGGTGTGTTGATCGGATCTCCCTTTTTATTATTGAAATGTTAATTCGTTTAGATTTGGTCATTAATACCGTTATCATCTAATCGTTATTATTTCATGTATATTGTCAAGAGCGCATCTGGAGGTCTGTAAATCACATTGTGGCACTTGCCAACTTCATTACCGACGCCGCCTTTTGTCTTTGACGCGTTCATATCAAATTAGATATCTGATAATATTAACTTTGGCATTTCAATCACAGACTCCTCCTAATCCCCTTCAACTATGCAAAATTTGCCTTCAATTCGGTATGCAAACCTGTAGCATGCAATTTTAATAAATAGCATTTTCAATTTACTATTTTGGATTTCATAAGAACCTTGTTAAGAATTGTATATCTAAGCCCATGCTAAATCCAAATGGAATATGGTAAACAAAAGATACAGTTTAATCCTTCATTACCTGATCTTTTCATGGGAAAGTGTCTCAATCAAAATTCGTATCTCAAAATGAAGTTGAATATTATTTAAGAAAGATTCCTGAAAATGTTCCCGTTTTATTGCTTTCTTCATTTTATGTTGGGGAGAAAAAATCCGTATTTCTAAAATTCTATAATCCCGAAGATTCTAAGGTTTATTATTGGAGTGAATATTTTTACGAATCAAATAATTCCGAAAAGCATCAGCCCTATTGCTATGTTAAGAAAGAGTTTGAACTTGAAGCGATGAATGCTGCACAGAGTGATTCAGGAAAATTTAAAATTAATCGGGTAAAAAAACTGGATGATATAATTGATAAAGAGATAGAGATCCTCCAGGTATTGGCTCCGGATCCTCTTTCTATCGGCGGAACTGATAACAGTTTTAGGGAAAAGGTTCGTTCTTGGGAGGCTGATATAAAATACCATGAGAGTTATCTATACGATTTGGGTCTGATACCTGGTGCTTTTTACAAAAGAATAAACAATAATCTGATTTTCCATGAATTTGCTATCCCAAAGACCGTAGATCAATATCTAGATAAGTTATTTGATTCCAAATCACAGAAAAATACAGCCAATGATGAATACGATGAATTCCTCCTCAAATGGTCTCGGCTATTAAACCAGCCTATACCAAATATCAAGCGTGTAGCAGTAGATATCGAAGTTGATTCAGAGGAAGGAAGAATGCCAACTGCTAGGGATCATGACAGGGTCATTACTGCGATTGGGATGGCAGGATCAGATGGGTTGAGAAGAGTATATGTTCTTAAGAGAGGACCTGCAGTCGATGTGGCCAATTTGGATCCAACTATTTTTCTTTGCGATACGGAGAAAGAGATGCTGAAAAAAGCGTTTGAAATGATGAAGAACTATCCTGTCGTCTTAACTTATAATGGCGACGATTTTGACTTGCCATATCTATATGCTCGATCTCAAGATCCTGCAATTGATCCTATTGAAAAAAAACCAATTGATAAATCCATTATCCCTATCGTGATTAAGAGAGAATCGTTCATCAAAAGAGGCATTCAAGCGGATCCCGTCACATTAAAAGATGGAATTCACATCGATTTGTTTAGAACCTTTCAGAACAGATCAGTGCAAAATTATGCTTTCAGTCATAAATATTCAGAATATACTCTTCGAGCTATCAGTGAAGCTCTTTTAGAAGATTCGAAAATAGAGTTTGAGGGGAGTATTGGTGATTTATCGATTCAAAAATTAGCAGAATATTGCCTTAAGGATGCAGACTTGACTTTCAGACTCACTTCATTTAATGACAATTTATTGATGAAACTAATTATAATCATTTCGAGAATATCGAGGATGTCGATAGAGGATATAACAAGATTTGGAGTTAATCAGTGGATTCGATCTATGATGTTCTTTGAACACAGACAGCAAAACATCATTATTCCACGGAGAGATGAATTACTTGGAAAAGGCACATCTTCTACTACAGCAATCATCAAAGAAAAAAAATACCGAGGGGGTTTGGTAGTTGAACCTGAATTAGGTATTCATTTTAACGTCGTGGTAGTTGACTTTGCAAGTTTGTATCCTAGCATCATTAAGGTACACAATCTTTCTTACGAAACTGTTAATTGTCCTCATCCCGAATGCAAGAATGATATAAAAAATCTCATAGAGGGAACGACTCACTGGGTATGTGCCAAAAAAAGGGGTATGACTTCCATACTCATAGGTACATTGAGGGATCTTAGAGTAAATTTTTATAAACATCTTGCTAGGGACAATACTCTAAACAAGGAAGATAAACAGCTGTATGGAGTTATAAGTCAAGCAATCAAGGTTATTCTAAATGCTACATATGGTGTAATGGGAGCGGAAATATTCCCTTTGTACTGCTTGCCGGTGGCTGAAGCTACCGCTGCCATCGGAAGGACCACTACCACAAAAGCTATCAATAAATGCAATAAAGACGACATTAAAGTCATATATGGTGATACGGATTCATTATTTCTTAAAAATCCAAGCAATGAAAGATTAACCAATATCTCTGATTGGGCAAAAAAAGAGTTAGGCGTTGACTTAGAGATAGACAAAAGGTATCGATACGTAGTTTTTAGTGCCTTAAAGAAGAATTATCTGGGTGTTTTAGATGATGGAACAGTGGATGTTAAGGGCCTTACCGGCAAGAAATCTCATACCCCTCCCTTTATCAGGAACGCTTTTTATGAAATCTTAAATGTTTTGAGAGAAGTTTTTACAGAAAAGGATTTTGCTAATGCAAAAATAAAAATTAAAAAAATTGTACAGTCCTTAGCAGAAAGTTTGGAAAAAAGAAGCATTCCTCTGGAGGAATTAAGCTTCAATGTGATGATTAATAAATCTCCAGAAAAGTATGGTATCAGATCGCAAAATAATAATAGTCGTACTTTAGGATTGGATGGAAGGACAAAAGAGACTGATAGTGTTAAAGGTGTCCCTCAACATATAAAGGCAGCCAAGCAATTAGTTGATTTAGGTCAAGAACTCAAGGCCGGTGATATCATATCTTACATAAAGACTAAGACTAACGATGGTGTAAAACCAGTTGCCTTGGCAAACAAAGCAGAAGTTGATAATGAGAAATACTTAGAGACCATGGAAGCTACCTTCGATCAAATTCTATCCTCCTTAAATCTGAATTTTAAGTCAATAATTGGAAAACCTAGGCAATCCAATTTGGATGAACTATTCTGGAGCTAGCCATCTATTACAAAATATTTGGTGATATATTTGGAAGATAAATTAGCAGAAATCGAAGATCTGTTTATCAATCCTGAAAAAACCAAAGCAGGTTGCAGTTTTGGGGATATACCCATTCCTATTTCGTATACTCAATCTCAATATGTGGTTTTAGGAATACCGATTGATTTAACTACCACATTTGGAAAGACCACTGCCAGAGGACCCGAATCCATAAGAACTACCTCTGCGAAACAGATTGAGACTCTTATTTTTGAAAAAAATTTAGAGATTTTTGAAAAAGCACTGATTTACGACATTGGAGATTTAAAAATAGATAATTCAATATCGTGTGAAGACCTTGACCTGAAGCTTGTGCGAGAATTTTGGACTACATTTGATTCTCAAATTTCAAAGGTAATGGGTTACATTGATGAAACAAACAAAGTACCCATTATACTAGGGGGTGAACATACCATCACCTATTCCCTTTTCAAACATATTTCAAAGGATGACCCTATTCTATTGCATTTTGATGCTCACAGGGATATGAAACCTGTATACGATGGTATGGAAATGTGTCATACAACCCCTTTTTACCATCTAATAGATTCTGGAATCCTGGATGGAAATGATCTTGTCCAAATTGGGGTGAGACAAGCTGATAGAAATGAAAATGATTATGCAAAAAACAATGGTGTAGTGACTTTTGATGCTTGGTATTGCAAAAATTCTTTTGATGCTGTAAAAAATTGGATTAACAAGATTACTCAAAACAGACAGGTCTATATTTCATTTGATATTGATGTCTATGATATTTCTTACCTGCCATGCACTGGAACACCGGAACCTTTTGGACTAGATCCATTTCAAATTTCTGATCTTCTAAATAATATTAACTCAAGTGCAAGTTTGATTGGTGTGGATTTGGTTGAAACTGGCTTTAAAAACTGTGACTATAGAGAAGGCGCATTGGCCACTCAAACCTTATTGAGGATCTTGACATCGCTTTGAAAATTGTATTGGTAAAGTAATAAATATGATTGGAACCAAAGGTTCCAGTTCTACTTAAATTTTATTTTGAAATTGCTTAAGAAGCAATACGAGGCCTTTTTGACAAATTTTCTTGCAAATTAATAGGGAGGTATGGCTTTCCTTTAATCTGACTTCGGATGAGTTGTATGAATGCATTATTGTCAATAGTATAATTCTCCTTCTTTATCCTATCTCTAACTGATATCCTATCACTTTCAACTTCCTTTTCGCCTACTATTATTATATAATGAATCCATTCTGTCTCTGCTTCCCTGATCTTCTTGGAAAGTGAATCATCTCTATCATCCAAATCACATCTGATCAAATTATCCTTTAATTCATTTCGAATTTTTTCACAGAAAGGAATTAGCTCATTTTTAATTGGGATGATTCTAACTTGAGTATTCATTAGCCAAAGAGGCAAAAAGGGAGTTTTGCCTTCTTTAATTAATCGTGCCGATTTCTCTAATAATGCAAAGATAATCCTTTCAATAGCACCACTTGGGGAATTGTGTAAAATTATTGGATACTTTTTGGTTCCGTCTTCGTCAATAAAGCTAATATCATATCTTTCTGCATTTTCAATGTCAATCTGATCGGTGGACAAGGATGATGCTTTTCCTTGGTTATCCAAAAAATTAAATTCCCATTTCAAGGTAAAATAGAAAAACCTGTCACTCCACATTTCCATCATCACTGGTTTACCAATTTTAGAGACCAAAGAGTTGACAAACTGTTTATTATTTTCATAAAATTCTTTTGTAAATCTGATTGCCATCTCTATATCTTGATCCATATCCAATCCTATTTCTTCGAGAACCGAAATAGATAAATCAAATCTTTTTTCAAATTCTGATTTTGCCTGCTCAAGATCCCTGCAAAAAGCATGACAGTCAGGCATACTAAAGGCGCGCAATCTTCTTAATCCGACTAACTCTCCACTTTTTTCACGTCTGAAACTGTATCTTGTTAACTCGTACAGCTTAAGTGGAAGATTTTTGTAAGATATTTGAAAATCTTTAGTCATAAGGAATTGACCAAAACATGCAGCAAAACGTAAAAATAGTTCCTTTTGATCTGATTTTATGTTATATTGTCTTGCTGGAAATCTATTGAAATAGCTTTCCATCGAAGGATGATGCGAGTCGTACATAATAGGGGTCTCTACCTCAAGTCCACCATACTCTGATACTTTTCGTGAAACAAATTGTTCTAGTAGTGATTTTAACAGTCTTCCCTTTGGATAGTATCTCATATTACCAGAATCGGATGCGGGCTCATAGTCTGCGATTCCAAGTTTCCGCATTAGTTTGACATGAGGTGGCTGCTCTTCAACAGTCCTATTCTTGAGAATTTCATATTTGAAAAGATTTTTTAGATTATTTTCGGTTTTTCTGAAATTGTAGTCTTCATACCTGGTTAAGAGCCCGTTTGGTTCAAGGATAAACCAACTAGATTTTAGGGTTTTTTCGGCACTAAGCGCCTGTGACACACCTGCATGATCATGGTCATCTTGTCTTCCATCCAAAGAAACTAACTTTTCATTACCTATAGACGGTTCTGACTTTGATACATTGTCAAAAGTCTTTGAATTCTCTGCCATTGGATGACCCTTTACTCTAAACTCTAGCTGTTTGGTCCATCCAAAAGGTGCCCGATAAATCCTATAAGTCGAGTCTTTAAGATTGATTTTTAATTCCTTTTCGATCCTATCCAAAATTTGCATCGCTTTTTTCGGTTTTTCTAAATTGGCACTAAGGTGTGCGTATGGATACAATAACAAAGAATTGCACTTGATTGTATCGAGATACTTCTTTGTTTCATTCAAAAAATCTTCAATTATCAAATTTTCATCCCCTTTTTCCACGGATAAGAGGATGACTACAATATTCTCGAGCCTCTTTTTCTCTTTGTCAACTATAGGTTCAGCGTCAACAATCTCTTCTTTTATAGGTGTATACTCGATGTAATCAACATGAAGCTGCAAGATACGCATTACTAATATAGAATGAAAAAGGTTTGATATAATCCATACTTTAACAACTATGTTTACAAAAATAATTCTCTCACCTAGCTATTATTAAATGGTAAAGGAGTAAATTGAGACTAATATCACCTTCTCCTCGTCATTATAACACTATGAATTCCTGTCAGATTATTTTAAAAAAATAATATATGTCCTTTCCATCAAACCGAAATTTCATTAAAATCCTCAAGGTTCAACTTACAAAATGAATTTATGCTTAAGTTTATCCCAAGAGGGACCTGTGCGAATTTAGAAACAAGAATTTAACGTCAGGATTTTATTAAGAACGATATAATAATACATGAAATCATTGATATTATCTGTGAAATAAAAGAAAAGTATAATCTATAATATCATATTATTTACAACTTTGTGACAATAAAGATTCATTTATTTGACGTTAGCGATGTAATTATTTACCAGAATCACGAAAGAAATTCAAGTATGATCTTGCGTCAAAATATGAGTATAGGTTCTATACTCAGGAAGTAATTTATTTCTTATTTATACAGTACGAAAGAGCAACGTCCTTAATGCTCCTAGTGAATTCGACAATAAGAGAAATTGGATATCCCAAGAAATACAGTTATGATGTCTAAAGAGAAGGAAGAATCTCGAAATTATCAATATTTGCCAAATAACATTATATTCTGATTTATGCACTTCAAAATATAAAACATCCTCCATTTGAGTAGCAGAAAAAGATAAATACTCTTAGAAGTTGAAAAACCGTGGAGAGGGAGTAAAGTAAGATCCTGAAACCTGATTCAGGACTGCGAGAGATATTTTTTTGTTCATCGAATTTATTGATACTAATCATAGTATTTTTGGTATCTTCCTACCATCAACTATGTTTACTCGGAAGTAGATCAAGCATAATAGCTCATATTATAATTACCAAGTAAGAAGATATATGATATAGAAATAGATTAGTTTTACTAAAAACGATGTAAAGAGTTCGAATACTAATATTCCATATAAATATTTGAAGCGACAGAACGTTATCGATGGAATCTGCGAACTCACTGATGAACAGTTTGTATGAAGTTCAGACAATATTATCTTTGGTAACATTGAATATCTTAATAGTATATAGGAACTCTTGTTACCCAAAAATTATAATTTAATCACTGCTCTATTTTAATATTGAAGTCATTTAATAGTTCAAGTCGTATTATACTATAACTAAATCCGGTAGATATATTATTAAAATAGAACTACACCATGTTATCTCGTCATACAGAATTAGATGACACTGTATGTACATGGGAAGGAAATCTCAAATCGGTCTTATCTCAATTCAGGGAGAAAATACGAAAATCCCTCGGTGTAAACAGGTAACGTTCTTGTAGTCTTATTCATTTTTTCTTTTTCGATATTAGACTTTATTTAATGTTTGGACTATCATATACCTGATGAATTTAGTATGAATTTTCAACACTCACATCTTGAAAGGATTCTGCCAAAAATCTATCACAGTTAATTTTAAAATTACTTATAATCCTTAAAAATTAAAAATATTTGTAAAAAGAATCATTCTGAGTCAGACTAAATGGCAATTGTTTTCAACTTGGTGGTGGTATGTTTTAATATATCTTATTTGAGAGTAATTTTGATGGATGAACTGATATATAGACAATTACAAAAGTCCAAATTCTATCATCCAGAAGTTACAGAAGTTATCCATGAAATTAATCAGTTGGAGGGAATGATTGCCGGGGCCATCAAAGTAGTTGAAAAAGGTTTTGACATGGTATGGGATAAGATGATGTTTAATTTTCACTTCCATCACCTTCATGATGGATATGAAGCAATGGAAAGGCTGATTGATGAGAAGAATCTCAAAATAAGGTTGATAGTAGAAGCTATCCCGGAAAATATTGAACAGGTTAATTCGATAACCAATTACGAGATTAGACATTTGGATGATATTAAAAGTAATTTTGGGATATTGGATGGAAGGGCATATGTCGTTTCCATATTTAACCAAGGAAGTTCAAAACCTCAACAAGCTTTTTTTAGTAACTCTAGAACTTTTATAGACAAACAGCAAGCATTATTTGACCGGTTGTGGGAGATTGCGGTTCCGCTTGATTTAAGAAATAAAGAACTAAAGCTTAGAGAATATAGCAACATGTCCAAGACTTTGAACAAAATTGATGAAATACGAAATACGCTTTATACTTTGATGGAGACTTGTAAAAAGGAATTAATTGTATTTTCATCTATGGATATTCTGGAAAATTTGACTTGTACTGCTGCTTTCTGGCAACGGTTTACTGAAACGACGAACCGAAAAGTGCTGATCAAAATATTAACCGATCGCAGCATTTCAAAACTCCAAAATGAAGGTAATAGATTAAATAAAACTCAAACTAATTTTATTCAAATTGAGTATTCTGATAAATTGGGATACATTAACGAATGTGCGATTATAAGTGATGCCAAAGTGCTTCTGAAGATAATCAATAATGACTACGACTGTATAGATAGATTTACCGCATCTTTGACTTATGATCCCGATCAAATACTGATTCAAGAAATTTTATTTGAAAAGCATTGGAATGAAGTTGAAAATCTTGCTTTACTTAACCAACGAGTTTGAAGTAGGGTCATTGAATGATTTATTTTAGAATTTCATTCTCTTAACGAATTTACATCTATGTCTTATATAATTTGTCTGGATGATTGTGCAATGTGGAACCTAGTCCCAAAGCTGCATAACAATAGTCGTGGTAGGCTGCATGTTGTCGTCCTTGATACCTTGATTAGGATTAAACTCTAACCATCCAGCAGTGGCTTAAAATATATTGGTATAATCTAATCACAATAAAAAAGATTGCGATCTCAGAGGGAGGAGCACAAACTCCAGGTCATGTGGATCATCAAATAGTAGTGATAACACCAGTAGCTCATGAAGGAAAAGTTTGGGTAGGCGCAGCAATTTGGATCTCAACCGAACCTGTTGAGGGAGGTTTGAGGCTAGGTTGTATTAAGAGCGAGATTGATATAGATCATAACAACGTAGCAATAATTCAAACCCGAGATAGGACCTTTACTTCGGCTGGTTTAGCTTGGATTACTGCTTTTGTAGCATTTTGATCGACAAATCTCTAGCAGATCAATTGGTTTTTCACTCTAGAAACATCAGTGCCTTCAAAATCGCTGATGCAATAGAAGCAGTAGTCAAAAATCCATCCACCTCTCTATTTTTTACAACTAGGATCGAATAGTCAATCATACATGGATAATACCAAATTTTTAACTATTGTGCTGAATGACTGTTTTATCATCTGTTCTGATTTTGAACAAAATTGGGATCAACGAAAGCTCTAAGAAGTCGTTGGGTTTACCTGCCAAATGTGAATAATGATAATAATATATGTTTATTCGCAATTTGGTGAAATTATTTAAATATTTGAATCTGACAAAATCGGATAAAAAAATCTAAATCTTGATAAAAACAGGATAAAATAATATAAAAGTTATTAAAAATTTCAGCATTTATAGTAAAGATGGAATACTAATAAAAAAACCTAAAAACTAGAAATTGCTACTTATAATATGGGCGACAAACAACAAGGAGCAATAGCAGCGGTCTTAATTGCTTTTTTCATTTTTATGGCTGTTGCGGTTACTACACCAGCTTTATCAAGTAATATTTCACTACCCCAAGATCAACAGAAAATTATGACAGAAAATGAAACAGCATCAAATGATACCACTACTATCGATAATAACAATACGGGATAACTAATCAAGGAGTTATAGCGACATCAAAAAACGTGTCGGAGGAATAGCTCAAATAATAATGGAATTCCAAATTTTAATATTTTTTTATTTTATCTGTAATAGATAACTCTTCTCTACATATTTTCAATCCTCATAAATCCGATTACTGCAAATTACAATCAATTATCAATAATTCGAGGTGAACTAAAAGAAATCGGCTTTAACAAAAATCATTTTCATCATTGGACTGGTATGATACCTAAAGGTTTTTAGGTCAACAATATATTGAACTATTAGAATTATGAATTCTAAATACGAAGCATTATTTGTTGTAACTTTTTTGCTAACAATTTTCTATTTTGCAATACCATCGATATCGCCTATCAGAGTGGCTTCGGCCCAAGTTCCAAAAACTATTACAGATCCTGAGCCTTATCAGGTTAATGTTGCTGTTACTAATAATGGAAACAATAATTTGATTGGCTCGATACACGTTATATCAAGCTCGACTGGAGCAGTAAAGAACGCAAACGGTATAACCTTTCCCGCAGGACAAATTGTTACACAGATATTTGAATTTAATCAGAGTGAAATACCAAAGGGAACCGAATTTGCCGTTGAAGTGGTCTATGGAGATGATTATTCAATAAGGGCATATGGGGTTAATAACCAAGCTGATAATGTGCCAGAGTTTTTTAACATGAATATTCCCTAATTATATCTAAATCGTTTTTTGTTATTTTTTAAAATTAGCCTATTTTTTATAGGTATACTTATCCATTTTTCAAAAAAACCTATTTAAGTAACTCCGCCTTGATCCCTGATTAAAATACTCAGAGGAAGGAAACCAAGCAATATATCTTATTCAGTTATATTTTAAAATTTATTGACCAGAATAATCAATGAAGGGTGAATCATATTCACTGTATTGAATTGAATGCAACGGCTCTGTTCACTTAAGCACTCTTAATTCCCTGTTATGATAATCGACAAATAGATTTAACCAGTTTCTCACATGTTTTAGTTTACAATTCTTTCTTCTACATGGAAAGTAGTCGTCAAAGCATTCGGTTCTGTCTTTAATATACTGCATGGTTCTTTCGATAATACTTTTCTCATACGAAGAATGGATATGATGTTTCAACTTTAAGAATCTACAAGCCATTGGGTACCAGGTTCCACCATCTGTTGATACTGGATGTTTTCCGTAAACCTTGACTATGTCTGAAAGATATCGTTCGGCAACAAACATGTTTCTCTCTTTTGAGATAGTTAGTGCGAGAATTTCCTTGTTTTTTGGTTCTA
This sequence comes from Candidatus Nitrosocosmicus agrestis, assembly GCF_008389435.1. Classification (GTDB taxonomy): domain Archaea; phylum Thermoproteota; class Nitrososphaeria; order Nitrososphaerales; family Nitrososphaeraceae; genus Nitrosocosmicus; species Nitrosocosmicus agrestis. The sequence goes on from NZ_VUYS01000028.1 coordinate 11,346, forward strand.
TGGTAATCCATAACCAGATGTATTCGGACCCTACCTTAATCAAGGTTTCATCTATACAATGAATTCCACGATCTTCTTTTTCCTTGAGGATACTTTCTTTGGATGGTACTTTTGAACCCAGTTCCAAATAGAAACATGGTTTCTCTTTACAAAACACGACAGCCTTTCTGAAACACGCCTTAATGACAGCCCAGAAAAATACAAATACATAGCGTAGTAAACAAATTCTGAAGGTGTTCTGTTTCTAGTCTCCACAAAAGAGATAAAACATCTTCAAGCTATAGATTTATCGCTAAATGAACAGAGCCAATGCAACACATATAATAAAATCCCTAATTTATCGGAAGAAGTATTTCGGCACCTATCATTACAACTTAGCTTACTAAAGTTTCAGGGTAAATCACTGCCTGAGATATTAAAACATTTCTCCTTTATTCAAATCAACTTTGAACAGTCAATCTTTAAATAAAGTTACCCAGATCGATACCCTGTAACAATTTATAATAGGATTAGTAATTGTGGCATTGATATTAAAGTTAAGCAGAAGTCAAAAGAAAAAATAATGACACCGGGTGCATTTCAACGGGTATTGAACCGATGGGTGATCCTGTCAACAAATACAATTCTTATATCGATGAGCTCTCAAAAATCTGCCGATGGTCTTTAACATGATCTTAATAAAATGTTCCCACTAATGTTGTTGCTAATAACGGATTTAGCGCAGGAGTAAAGGCTAATAACTTTCAAAATAGAGGGGGTTGAATTTGCCAAAAAGATAGGGGTTAGAATTTGTCTACCTATGTCTGTATACTACCGGATGGATCTTTCATTTGGCCCTACCTCGATGCTTTTTTATTAGTACCACAGTTAATTTTTAAAGGGTTAGATAGGGTGGATCAGATGGTAAAAATTGTTGAACTATGGTTGATAAAAAAATTGGAATGTTAAATGAAATGGAGTATACGAGTCAGTACTAAATACCGTTATATCTACAAATCAATTGAAAGATGAAACTGAAAATCTAAATGAGAATTGAGGCAAACGGGGAGTTGTATGTTACTGTACTCCATCCTATTCCCTTTTCATATTATTAACAAGTGATCCATTCTAGGGATGTTATAATAACTAAAGACTGATTCAAATTTAATTCAACCTTCACAAAAATACTATAAAAAACATGAACATATTTACACCTGATTGTTGAGTAGCATTACTTGGTATATTTTACTCCATTGACATGCATCAAAACATTAGAAGACAAATAGTCCTTTGGAAAAAGCAGCCCAGTCATAATTGAATTTCTTATCAAACTTAAATATGTCTTCAAAGAACACAATGATGAATATCTATTTTTTCACCTTGGCTGTCTGCCGCATATTCTTCTGAAGGGATCCGATATTTAGTAGGATGGTCAATATAGAAAATTGTATTCCCTATACTTTTTCACTTCTACCTTGGTTCTTATACAATAATTCTATAGATATTATTATGGTGACAAAGTTTAAATTTAAGTCTCTACCTGTAAAAAAATCATAAAATTGTGTGTTCTCCTCCATTTTCTTTTTGAGATGTTGGGAAATAGTTATATCAACACAAGATTTGATTAGTCATTTTTAACATTGTAATAGTTTTTAGTGGTGTTTTTACATTACAACTGTATTATGGTGTCTGAAAGACAGAATACTATAAAAAAATCTCATACTGTTAACATTTCTGATGCGGTCTACAATGGGCTTAAAGAGATGCTAATTGATAGGAAAACTACCCTCACAGATCTTGTAAATGATTCTTTGACAGCTCAGATAAATAGAAATACCTTTCTTAAAATGTATGCACCTCATTTGTCAGAAGATTATGTTTCCAAAAATGCAATTTTCCTAAATGATCTTAAATTGTGCAAGACCGCAATTGTCAAGATCAAGGAACATCCTGACTCTGATCTGGATAATTCTGGATTTTATGGTTATTGTGAAACTTGCGATTCTGATTCATGTATGCATGTTAGATACTGTCTGGCCTCTGCATCAATACTGAAATTAGACACACAAGGTAAAATGGTTTAAGAATTAGTGCGATATATTTTATATTATCTTTGACATTTGAGATTTTATCTCTTAATCTTAATTTGGCGTTAACCAAAATGGCGAGTGCATGGGGATCCTTATTGTAAATACGTTCTTTCACCTCATCATAAATACATTCATTTAATAACCCAGCAAAATCACATTTCTCCTCTGCAATTTCATTAGAAACTACATTTGGTTTGATATCTTCTGACTCCAATTCACGGTTATCCATATGATCGTTATTCTAACCGCAAATCAATAAAGATTCCGGATACACTAAATGGAATTATTTGTCTTGATTATTTTGATACGATTATCAAGACCTTAGGAATGTGCGCGAGTATATCTTTTACAATGAAGAAGGAGAAAAAGTTGATCAATTCTCAATCTATGTGTTGGGATTTTGAAAACACATATCGATTTATGCAAGATATGATTTAATATAGTATTTATTTTGTTAAAAAATTAAAATTGAATATACTAGATTACTATTGGTCTCTGAGCATGAAGATAATCGAGCTGGTTTATCCAGAGAAATAGTTTGATTTAATTAAAACATAATCTTGTTTGATAAATGTTATTCAATTTTATATTTTAAAATCCCCTAACATAAAGATATTAAAAATTTGAATATTATAGGACCTTAAAAGATTTTGGTGAATCAGTGATATAATTCCTACATTTGTTCCTATACTTAGAATAGAACATGGTTGTCTAACTTCATCTTTCAAATAATCATTTAAAATAAAGTTTACTTCACATTTAAAACATTCAAATTCTTGCGTTTGATAAAACTAATCTACATTTTAATATTAATTCTATATAATTTTACAATTATGGTCAAATTTAGCATAGGATTATCAAGATGGTCGATTAAAGAGAGACAATGTTCTTATTTTGACTGAAAATATATCATGGCAAGAAATTTCATTAGTTAGACTTGCCATTGGATTCAAATTGTAATTAGAAAAGAATCAATTTTCTTCTGAACATATATTTTAGTTATCCAAATATTGTCAAACAGACATGAATGATGCGCAATTCTAATTAAATACTAAAAAGACATTTTTAGGAAATGATGAGATAAATTGTTACACTGATATGAGAAGCCAGTTGATATAAAATTGTAAGATTTTATTGAATTGATGTAATTGTGTAATATCTGCAAAATCATTATATATCTTGAAAATCAAGAATATTCTCCGACAGCGTTAGTACTTCTATACTTCAAAGTAAAAAGGATGCACCCTGACGGAGCCAAGTAAAACACCACAAAAAGTGTTTTATTCACACTCAGAGGAAATGGATAACTACCAAACAATGGTATCTTAAATGAGTCTTCATTCTATTGGAACTAGACCTCCGATTGCCAGAAGGGTAATATTGCTTGGTTTCCTTCCTCTGAGTATCTTAATCAGGGAGCAATTCGGATATTCAAGGTTATTTTCAACCGGATAAATGTAATCAGATTTTTGCTCTCACACCATTATAAATTTTTACCAGTGGGATTAATAACCGTAATAATTTCAATTTATACAGTACCTTTATTTTTCATTTTATTTTCTATTAAGTTTTAGATGCAATGATTCAGTGATTTTGCATTAATGGCTTACATTCTAATTCACTCATAAAGACATATTTGTCAAAACTTATATAGTTATTTGACGTATTATAAAGTGCTAAAAGGTACTCCGAACTTTGATGCACTCCATAGTCTTGCTAGGGTAAAGGGATCAAGAGAAATAATGAATTAACTTAGATACTGAGCATTTCTTTATCCTAGTTTTTTTGTTATTATTTTTTGATTTTTATTCTAGGACCCAAGGATGATGCAGTACCTATGAATGACGGATGATGCTGGAGGACGAAAGAAGGACAAAAATGTGACCTTTTTCATAACTCAAACTACGTTTATTTGTTAAACATACTAAAATATCCATTTTTCTCTTGTGTTTATCCATTTATAACTCAGGTTTAAGCAAAAAATTAAGTGTCTAAAAGATTGAATATTTATGATGAAGTATCTATCAGTGTTCTGAGTCTATTCATGGAATATCGAACGGTTTAGAACCTAAACCTAGAGCAGTAAGACAACTTAAGTCTAGTACGACATTGATGCTAGCAAAATATTGTACAAAAACACTGATTACGGAATTTTGGTTTACCTTTCTGGAAATTTACTCAAAATCATTCAAAAAATAAAAACTTCTCTTGCGGGTATCTAATCACGTTAGAACCATCACAGTATCAACTAATTTATTCTTGAAGATGTGCTATATTGTCGTGGGAATATCCGATTTTGTTTTCGCATCTTCATTTGATAATTCGCAGGAATACTGTACTTATGATAATCCCGTAATTCTTCAAAATGAGGATTACAGTTATTCCTTGATGTTTATTCTTTCCCGTCAATCACAGCTACTCAAGCAATTATCTTTCTCAAATATTGAGGATTTGATTGTAAGAGTCATTTCTCACGAAACTATACACGTTGTAATCGGTAAACTGGAAGGTCGCGATACCTCAGACAAACTAGATGATTTGGAGATAAATTTTAGTTTTGATATTGGCAGGACTCACATTATCCGGATGAATTTTCTAGGTTATGCTGACGATGACACTGGACTGGTAACTTCTATGTTATAAAATCGGTTATTTTAAAATCTCTTGATTCCTTTACTGATTTTAATATTTCTTTTTTGATATTAATTTTGTGATCTATGGACGAAAATTGTTGAATAAAATTTATTTCTTCATCGAGTAAAAAATAATCTGTCGAAAAGACCTGGTTGAAAATTATTTTTTGATTAATGGATTGCAGAGTTTTTAGGTTTTTCTGAAATCTACTAAGATTTACTTTGTCGATGTTATTTATCCCTAGGGTTCTGATGATATCTAGTTTACTGATATTTAGTAAACTATCTGCAATAATCCTGTTAAATCGATTTAGCAAAACAAAATCATTGGTGAGATCATCATATCCAATAAGTGTAGAAGGAAATAATTTTACCACCTTACTCTTATTCATATGTGACGCATGGTTACTATCTAATATTACAATAGATCTTCCAAAAGAAAGAATTGCGTTTATAATTTGGTTGCCGAGCCGGTCGTCTAGTTTGTCTTTGTTTGATTTAATTTCAATAGGGAGTATTACCAAATTTTGAATTTTTATCTTGTATTTTTCTGAAATGCGTTTGAACAAAATTCCCCTTGTATACAAGTTCTTTAAATTATCGTCCAACTCAATAGCATTTGTAGTTAAAGTCTTTGGGGAAAATCTGTTTGTTATTACGATTGCCAAAACAAAATCAAATTTTCTGTTCAACGCTTCATTTTTTACCTCTAGGTATTTGAAATTCCCGTTATAATCGAAACTCAGTAGATTATTTTTTGGGTTATTGTTTAAATATTGTAAAAACCTTTTCTTGAGTTGGATCTCGTTCATTTTTGCGATTGCCAAATGTCATTTGTGGATTCATTCAATTCGTTATTTTACATACCCTCTTCATCTGTTCTATAAATGCTCCCAATGACTTTAACATTTGACTTTTATCATCTGAGAAATCAGAAACAATTTTTGTCAGACTGCTTCCTATTATTATACCATCCGCCCCTGCTTCTATCATTTTTGCTGCATCTTGAGCACTGCTAATCCCGAAACCAACGGCCAATGGTTTACCTAGTTTAGAGGTCGTCGTTAATGTTCGTCTTATAGAATCAAATGTATACTTTTCGAATTGGTTACGTGAGCCTGTGATCCCGTAAACTGAGACCATATAGACAAAACCTGTCGAAATTGACGTTATTTTTGCTAGTCTTTTAGAATCGGTATTAGGTGCTGCCAAGAAAACAGTGGCCAAATTCAAATCCTCGGCTACTTTGAGATAATTCTCTGCTTCTTCAAATGTCAAATCGGGCACAATTAACCCGTCAACTCCACAACTTACTGCTGTTTTTAAGAATTTGGCGTCTTTTCGAGAAAAAATTATATTTGAATACGTCATTACCAATATTGGTACCTGACTGTACTTTGATTTAATCAAATTTATCATTTTGAGGCAATCATCCGGAGTAACATTTTTTTCAAGTGCATGAGCAAAGGCTTTTTGAATGATTGGTCCGTCTGCCATAGGATCTGAGAATGGGATACCTACCTCGACTATATCGGCACCATGTTCGATAAGATTCTCGATGATCAAACGGGATGTATCAATGTCAGGGTAACCGGCAACAACGTAAGTAATTAGTGCTTTCTCATTATTTTTTCTCAAATCCGAAAATTTTGATATCACTTTATTTATTTTTTCTTTCATTTTTAAATACCTGCGTTCTAAGAAACATCTAGGAGAAGCTAGTCTCTTTGATAAATTTTTGAATAATTTGCAAGTCTTTGTCCCCTCTTCCAGAAACAGTAATGACTACATTATCATCCTTTTTAAAGTCATTCGCATTCTTCATTAGATAAGCAATTGCATGAGAAGATTCTAATGCAGGGATTATTCCTTCCGTTTTTGATAATTCAAGAAATCCTTTTATCGCTTCTTTATCTGTAACCCTTGGATAGAATGCCCGTTTTGTATCGTGTAGATGAGCATGCTCGGGGCCAATTCCTGGGTAATCTAAACCGGCAGAGATACTATGAGCCTCCCTTATTTGACCATTATTATCTTGTAAAAAGTAACTTTGCATCCCGTGAAATATACCAGTTCTGCCTTTTGATATCGTGGCAGCATGATACTCTGTATTGACACCTTTACCACCTGCCTCCACTCCTATTAATTTTACATCTTTGTATTCTATAAATGGATGGAATGTTCCTATGGCATTACTTCCACCACCTACACAAGCTATAACTGCGTCTGGCAAGCCTTTTGTTAGCACGTACATTTGTTTTTTGATTTCTTTTCCAATTACACTTTGAAAATCCCTTACCATTGTGGGAAATGGATGGGGACCCATTACAGAACCAATTAAGTAATGAGTATCATTAACATTAGCTATCCAATCCCTTAAAGCTTCATTAATGGCGTCTTTTAGTGTCTTTGAACCTGACTCAACTGCGTGTACAACGGAATTCATAATTTCCATTCTAAAAACATTTAGTTGTTGTCTTTCGACATCTTTAGCACCCATATAAATTTCTGATTTCAATCCAAAAACAGCACATGCAATTGCTGTAGCAACTCCATGTTGGCCTGCACCTGTTTCTGCAATTATACGAGTCTTGCCCATTTTTACAGCTATTAGCGCCTGACCCAAAGTATTGTTAATTTTATGAGCACCACTATGGAGTAGATCTTCCCTTTTCAGAAAGATTTTAGGACCATTTAGCTTTTTGGTAAAGTTGGCAGCAAAATATAATTCTGTCGGTCTTCCAGCAAAGTTTTTTAAAAGGTATGAAAGTTCTTTCTGAAAATTCTTATCTTTTTTTAATTTCATATATGATTTTTCTAATTCCTCTAGCGCTGGTACAAGAGTTTCTGGCACATATCTTCCACCATAAATGCCAAATTTTCCAGGAACCGATTTTGTTTTCAAGCCGTTGAAAATGAAGTAGCTACTTAACTATTTAATATCTATCGATTGAGGGAACTAATAATTTCCTTTATCCCGTCTGCCATTTTTTCAGTATCCTGCATCAAAGATGTACCTACCAAGAATGCATCAGCGCCGGCGGCTAATAACTTTGCAATGTCTGAACCCTTGTGTATGCCGCTCTCTGAAATTATCACATTCCCAGATTTTGGATTTTCAGCTAAAATATTCTTTGTAGTGTCAAGTGAAATTTCAAGAGTGTCCAAGTTTCTGTTATTGATTCCAATCAAATTCTGTTGCTTGTATTTCTTATTCATAACCATTGCCTCCTTAAATTCATCAGTGGTATGCGTTTCTAAAATAACACCAAGACCAATTTTCCTTGCACGTTCTATTATTGTTTCCAAAGTTGATTCGGTCAAATTCATATCAAAAATTGTTTTTATTAATAAGATGTAATCTGCGCCGGCTTTCTTTGCAGCCTTTAATTGAATTTCACTAACTACAATATCTTTCATTAATATGGGTAAAGTCGAAGCTCTCCTGGCTTTATACACATTAGTAATGGAGCCATTGAAAAGGAACGGTTGTGATAGAACTGAAATACCCGTGGCCCCAGAATTTTGCATTACCTGAGCGATACTTTCAACCGTAACTTTCATCGGATCTGCCAAGACTCCTTTTGACGGGGAAGCGTACTTTATCTCAGTAATTATCGGGATATTTTGACATTCTATTATTCTGTTTCTTAAATCTATTGAATCATGATGCAAATAATCTCTTTCTTCTTTGTTTTCATATGCTCCGTCATCAATGGCTCTATAGGAATTTTTGACCAATGTCCTCAATAATGACTTCTTCTGAGAAAACCTGACCCTTTCAGTTTCCATTTTTATTTTTAATATTTATAGATTGGGAATTATGAAATTAAATCTAACTAACCGTAGAAATTTATATATCTGTCCTTTACTTTACTTTCTCTTTGATTTTTCATTATTCCAATAAGTATGTCCATACAAGTGTTCTCTGTAATTTGACCAAAAGCAACTTGAGCAGCTAAGCTTCGAATGTCTAAATTATTTTCGATGAATGCCTTCATCCTAGATAAAGTATCAGATTTTTCAATCAAACCGTATATTCTCAAAAGGTGATAATTTATATGAATTTCACTTGCTTCTTCGTAATCAACGCTATAAATATCTGAAATTTTTAAATTGAGAGCCTTTTCCTTTTCTTTTACAATATTGTTGTGCAAAATGTCAATAGCACTTTTTCCTTTTGATATAACTCTTCCTTCTATTCCATCCACATTATTCTCTTTTCCAACATAATTCTCTCCGTTATCAAAAGAACTCATTATGATATACTAATTATAGGTGAAATGCCATAATAAACTTTCCATAAGGTAACATTTTCATTATTTTTATTGGTCCCATACCTTCGCAAAAACACTTAATTATGTAAGATTCAATTTTACTCTTCTATATATTAATTATGAGCAATTCTCCAAAATTCATATTTGTAACCGGTGGGGTAATGTCTGGACTCGGTAAAGGTATCGTTACATCATCAATAGCAAAGCTTTTACAGGTTTGTGGATTGCGAGTGTCATGTGTTAAGATCGATCCATACCTAAATTTTGATGCTGGAACCATGAATCCGTTAACCCATGGCGAAGTTTTTGTGACGGATGATGGTGGAGAATGCGATATGGATATCGGTAATTATGAGCGCTTTTTAAATACGAGTCTAAGTTCCAGACATAATCTAACGGCCGGCCGAATTTTCTCAAATGTACTAAAATTAGAAAGGGAAGGAAAATACCTAGGTCAATGCGTTCAAATAATTCCTCATATAACAGATGCGATTAAATATGAATTGAGAAATATCTCTCGGAACGAAAAACTGGATGTGCTAGTTGTCGAATGCGGTGGGACTGTGGGTGATATAGAGAGCCTTCCATTTCTTGAGGCACTGCGTCAAATTGAACTTGAAGACGGTAGTTCAAACACCTGCTTTGTTCATGTTACGTTGGCACCAGTTCTTGATGCAGTAGGTGAGCAGAAAACTAAACCAACACAGCACAGCGTCCAAGAACTGAGGAGAATAGGCATCCAACCAAATATCTTGGCTGTGAGGTGCAAAACACCTCTCACGAAGGAAACAATAAGAAAAATTTCATTATTTGCGAGTATTCCAACTGATTGTGTTATGTCAAGCCATGACGCTGCATCCATTTACTCAGTACCGGAAATGTTGTTTAAACAAGGTATTGTCAATGTGATATCACGTAACTTAGATCTTAAAGCAAAACCGAAAATTACAAAATGGAATAAAATAGCTAATTCGTTTCTTGACACCAATGGGATCGTAAAAATTGCAATCGTGGGGAAATATGTTGATCTTAAAGATAGTTACGTAAGTGTTGTCCAAGCGTTACTACATGCAGGTGCAAAGTTTGGTAAGGAGATAATAATTGAATGGATTGATTCTGAAAGATTTGAAATCAAATCTCAAAACGATTCGGAGAAAGAATCTGGTAAATTAATTGCCGATCAGCTGAAACAGTTTTCAGGTATTCTCGTACCAGGAGGCTTTGGAAGTAGAGGGAGTGAAGGAATAATTAACACTTGCCAAGCTGCCAGGTCTAATAATATTCCGTTTCTTGGAATATGTTTTGGGTTTCAACTTGCTATAGTTGAATTCGCTCGGAATGTGTGCGAAATTAAAAGTGCAAGCTCTACCGAATTGGACCCTGAAACCAAAAATCCGGTTGTGCTATATATGCCTGAGCAACTCGACATAAAAGTTCTCGGTGGGACCATGAGACTGGGCCTTCACGATATATTTCTCAAGCCAGATTCAAACGCATTTCAGATTTATGGTCGAAAAAAAATCCAAAAGCGACATCGTCATAGGTATGAGTTTAACCAAGACTACTTGGATTTACTTGAGAAGAGGGGAATGAAGTTTACAGGTTCATCTGATGATGGGAGAAGAATTGAAGTATTGGAAATACCTACCCATCGCTTTTACTTTGCGATACAATTCCATGGTGAATTTCAGAGCCGCCCCGGGCTGCCTGAGCCTGCTTTCGAAAGCTTTGTAAAAGCCTGCATAACGTAATTTTATCTAAAACTCAAATTTTTAATTCATAAATCTTTTGCCGGGCATCTCGAAGGGATATTTTCTTCTTTACATATCCACGGTTGAGTAAGTGAGAAAGGGATAATCTAATAGTTCGTTCTGGTAACATAGTCTTATTTATCAAATCTTTTTGAGTCATGGCCCCCTCGTATTCTAATGTTTTGAGAATCAGCTTTGCACTGGGAGGCATCTTTAACAGATCTTCGGCATATTTTACCTTCTTCTCTATAATTTGTGCTGCTGAATAATTGTTATTCAAGGTAACCAATCTGGCCGGAAATTCGTGTTTGCGACATTGCAATTTATCTGTAATTTTCACTCTAGAAGTCCCATCAAGTATTACTTCGCAATGATGACTTGATGTAATATCAACGATTTCTACAATGCTGTCATCGGATACAATCAAGGGACGTCTTGTATTATCTAGGGAGTTTACTGACACGACAACAAAAACGTGTGAATTTTGTAGAACAATTGGGCCACCAGAAGACATTGCATATGCTGTTGAACCAATTGGAGTTGCCAATATCACTCCATCGCTATTGTCGTGCCAAATATCTTTATTGTTTATTCTAAGAAAATGCTCCATTAAAATGGCGCTCTTATTTGAAAAAATCGCAACATCGTTCAAAACTGGCTCAGTTTCCTTTCCATCAACCATCACAGCTAATCTTTCTTCCTCTCTTATCTCATAATTGCCAGATTTTAACGAATCTTTTATCATTGATATTCCCTTTACATCAATCTGAGCAAGGAAGCCAGTAGAATTTGATTCATAAAGTCCAAGAACAGGTGCAGATTGTACTGATGTCTTGTGAAAATAATTGAGAATCCCTCTGTCGCCTCCAGGTACGACTACCATGTCGACGTCCTTTGCAAGTTCTTGATTTGAGCTGTTCATAATTACTGTTTGAATATGAAATTCTTCAAAAGTTTTAACGACCTGGCTTAGAATGGTTGAATCCTTACCTGTAAAGCCTGACAAAGCAATTCGCATTATAGTGAATCATTGTTAAATTGAGGTAATTTAATAAAGTTTGTTTTTTCTTACTGTAGTTTAATCTATTACCTTAAATTTGACTGTATTATACACGTATGAAGCATTACGTTCAATTTGATTTTTCCTAGGTGGAACTTTTTCAAGCCCAGTTTTTTTTGATTGAAGGGCTGCGATTACAGAACCAGCGCCGAAGCAGATTGCCCATAAAGGATCCTTTTCCTTTAAATATGCACAGGAAAAACCAGCAGCTAAAATATCCCCAAGTCCGGTATGATCAGGACTATCGAGTTTTTTGAGATTTATCGTATATAAAATATCTTTATTCAAAAAAAGGATGTTGTTACTATACGTTGAAATTATGAATTGGATATCAAATTTTTTTTTCAATATTTTCATCCCATCTATTGATGAGATTCCTCCAGTAAGTGCTGATAATTCTTCCTCATCTGCTTTGATAGCTGTTACCCCAGCAAGATCTAAATCCAATTTTGTTAGGTTATAAACAGAATTAGATTCAGTTACCCTCCTAAGAAATCCTTGTGGATCGAACATTATAAATTGGTTATTTTTATTTTTTATCATAGCAGATAATGTTGTAACAGATATTTCATTAAAAACAGGGCTAATTACAATCCCATCAAACTCTGGTATATCCTTTAACTCAATTGGGGAACATCTATTTAATAAAAAAAGATCTCTACCGCCGCTCATCCTTGATACAAGTCGAAATCTTGTAGTGGGCATTTCTTTATCAATCTGACTACTCTTCAGAATAACATTGCATGCCTTAAGTGATTCTAACATTGGTAAAATGTCACCTCCTGCTTTCGTGGCTGGAGTCGCAGCAAAGCCAAAGGTTTTAGCTAATAGGGATCCATAACAAACTGGCCCTCCTAAACTCTCGGAACTCTCTCCATTTGCGTTAATTATCTCATCCAACACCACATGGGAGGCAACACACAATTTCATGACTACTTTAAACTTTCAAATTTTTAAAGGAACATAAGAAGCTTATCATAAGATTTAAAGGATGGAAATAGTTTCAAAATTATTGGATGCCTAAAAAAAGAACTAGCAGGGGTAGAGCAAAAGGCGGTAAAGGAAGTTCAGGTACGGTACATTGTAGTCAATGCGGCGCAATGGTTCCACGAGACAAGGCCAAAAAAATCACTGGAAGGATTACTTTGGTAGAGCCCCAATTAGCAAAAGAGTTGAAATCACAGGGTGCTTACATAGCTCCATCGACGGATGTTAAATTTTATTGTGTATCATGTGCGGTACATCGAGGTATAGTTAAGGTAAGATCAGAGAATGATAGAAGAAATTCAGGAAAGTTAGGATAGAAATAATTATTTTGGGCCCGATTTGGTTAGATTACAATACCAAATCAAATGCTTTTATGCGATAAATTGAATTCACTTAATATTTACAAAGTCAAATTGAAAAGAAAATGGTTGAATGCTGGTTAACAAAAAGAATATTATTGTTTGTTTTCTGATTCTTTGTTAGAGGAGTTATCTAGCTTATCTGGAGATTTTTTCGAATTTTCTGAAGGCTTTTGTTGTGAATCCTCATTTGACTTCTGGTTTGTATCAGATTTTTGTTTTTGACTAGATTCTAGAAATTTTTTATATCGCTCATCTTCTTCCTCCTCCGTTCCAAAGACAATTTGAGCAACATTTCTTCCAGTTTCATTTGGATCAGTCTTGTCCAAATACTGAGCTTTGGGTTGGGAAGTCTGAGTTTCGGATTTTGGTGGTGGAGCAGTAGTTGTAGATGGTTTTGGTGGTGGAGCAGTAGTTGTAGAAGTAGTTGTAGATGTAGTAGGTTTGGCAGATGGTTCTAATTTTTTATTTCCTGATTTATCTAGGTAATCACTTACGTTTTTTGTAAGTTTGGAAAGTGATGTTGGAGGTTCGTTCAGCCTAGATGTCATGGTACCAGATGATGATAATCTGTCAACATCATGAGTCCTTTGAAACATGTCTTTAAAAGTTTGTAGGGAAAATAGCGGGGTTCCTAGTCTTGCCGACACCACTTTGAGTCGTTCCAATACTGTTATCGCTGACAATACTGCTATAATCCAGAGTGCAACGGACATATTATCTTGAAATGGAATAAAACCAAGGATTGCGATTATCAATATCCTCTCAGCTCTTTCTGCAATACCTTTGCCTTTCAAATCCACGCCTAATCCATCGCCTTTGGCACGAGTATAGCTGACTAATAGTGATAATGACAAAGCAACCAATACAAGAACCGGATTTGTAAAACTACCGATCATTATACCTACAAACACGATGATTTCAGATACCTTGTCAATTACTGAATCTAAATACCCACCTAAGGGAGTAGTTCTATTTGTTACTCTGGCGACAGCACCGTCTATCGCATCAAAAAAGCCTGCTATTAGCAGGAATATTCCTCCTAGTATAGTGGCAGTATACCAATCAACTCCGATCGCTGGAGAATGTAAGGAAAACATTATAGCAGATATTATTGAAAGAAGTAAACCTATCCATGTCCAAAAGCTTGGTCCAAATCCTAAGTTTGCAAATCCTAGCCCTAATTTTTCAAAAATGGGATCAAATTTATTTCTTAAATTGTTAAGCACGTAATAATTTGACCCGTCTCGTAATATATAACCTTTTACTATCTTATTTATATGAAATCACTGGATCAGCATATTTCTAAAGAATGAAGAATTTAATTAATATAATAATATTGAGAAATTTAATTCGTGCTGATTGTTTCTTAATTCTTTAATAATTTATAATTTGAGTATCACTATATTTGTCAAACGAAAATAAGTTTAAAAATTTCCTAAGTAAGCCAAACAAGGTAGTTATTATTGGCCTTGGTCAGCTTGGGCTTCCAGTTGCGAAATATGTCAAAGAACATGGCTTTGATACTTATGGTTATGATATCAATCAAAAGGCCATGCAATCAGCTGAAACCAACTA
>NZ_VUYS01000031.1 GCF_008389435.1 Candidatus Nitrosocosmicus agrestis
ACATTATTCAATCCACAATAGCTCATAAGTTTACTTTGATTAATTTCGCCATATTCACAAAGTTTCAAGAGAATATCCTTCCTGATAAATATTCGATCACGGTATTCATGAACCACAATGAATCAATTAATTATTTACTTCATTCCCTTTCCAGTAGTAATCACAACCTGCTGAACCTATAATGTGGTAATTGTACTTTGTAATCAATCCCTGATGAGTTATGAACAAGATTGCATTCATTGCAATAAACACAATATGAATTAAAGCTTGTATATAAAATACATTAGGTAACAAAGTTACGTCTCATAGGTCCGGCACGGTTAATATATTCAAGTCAAATATCATCACAATGATAAAATCACAAAATAAAATTAAGAATGTCAAAACTAAAGAACCATCATTCACAACTGTCAACACGACTAAAAAAGTAATGACTACGATAATTACTGCAAGTACATTTTCGCTACTGATTGTTTTGTTTACTGGATTTGATACTGCAATAACAACAGTGTATGGTAAACAAACCGACACAATCAATGCTTCCAAAATCGTTAATGCATCAAAGGATAAGGTATGGGGTATTATTTCTGATGTGGACAATAACCAAGATTATTGGCCAATCACTATTGTAAATAGCACCAATAAGACAAACAACACCATTGAAAGAGACGTAACAGTTCCTGCACCACCATTTATGGATAATAATGCACATCAAATAATTACCTTGAACCCAGAACAATTCACAGTTACAGAGAATCAAACTCGAGGTGCTGTTACTGGAGTTAAAACAATATCGCTTGTACAACCGGAAAATGAAAATGACAATTTTACAGAAATTAAGATAGTGTGGAATTTGGATATATCAAGGATTCCAGGCATTGGACAAGGATTTGCAAAAAATGGCATCAGTAATTCGGTAACAGAAGCACTAGAAAAAATCGCAAATGTGGCGGCTAAATGATAGGATTTGTTATCAAATAACAAAAGAAGACTAGTTTCACAAGTACTGGCTGTTATTGGAATAGTACTTTTATCACTAGATACAATTAACACATTTACCTCTCAAGATGGATTTGGGCTATTAAATCTTGATGATCGACAAAGTGGTATATTTTTAGGTATTCCATCCATTATTTTGTTGCTAGCTTCATTTGGTATAGGATATAGTCTAAAAATTAGACTTACAACTCTGTTACTTATTGTAGGTGGTATACTCCTGTGTATATCAAAGATTATTGAACCAACCCTTGGGTTGAATTTGTATTTGGCAGTGGCAATTCCCCATATTTACTTATCATTGATAATATTGGGCTTTACAATATTCGGACTAGGCTTATTGAGACTCTTCAAAAAACTGTAAGGCGGTGTTATTGTATATGTTGAATATTAGAATTAAAAATTCGGACTTGAGCTACCATTTTATTTTCTTCAGGAGAAGCATCCAATTTCCATATTTTTTGATAATTGTTGATAAATGATAGAGGTCTTGTGTGTAAGAGTAAAGGGTGGGGGGGGAAGAGGAGGTCGAGGATGAAGAGGAGGCAAGGTAGTGCCATCTTGCGTTCTTCTGACTTTTTGATAGAAATGTCCCATCTTTTTGGTGGTTAGAATATTAACTGCAACAGTAGATTCTGACAAATTACGCTATTCATGATAAGCATTGATGAAACGAGAATGTGAGCACTTGAGTTTGCTTTTAACTCATCCGGCAAGCTAATGATACCTTGTCAGAAATAAGAAAAAACCCTCCGATTATAACACATTCATAGAAAGGAAACTATCAAGCTTCTGAATGTGCGAACTGCACCATAATATAGTGACCAATTAAGCATCTATTCAATTAAGACTCAAAATACACATATTCCAATAACTGATTTAGTCTTTGTTTCCAAATCGTAATTAGAATAAATAAACTTAAAACAATCACCTTTACTGACCTTGGTTTCCTAACATGTAAGTATTATATGGAGGATTTAAAACAAATTTTCTTGGCATAATTGAATTACAAATTTTCCATGAAGTTCATATTAGCCTTGTTTATTTTTGCACAAATAACTTCTTTCTTGTTTTTGCTTACGGGTTTTTTGTATGAATACAATGTTTCAAATATTATTTCCACAGGAATTATCGTGTTCTTATTGTTTAACCTATTGTTTAGTAATACTGCGCCGTCAAGAATCATTTACAATCCACAAACACTTCTTTTAGTATCTCTAATATCATGGTGTATTGCCGAGGCATTATATGGAATTTATGAAGGCATTCTAAAAATAGATCCCTACCCATCTATTGCTGATTTTTTTTATCTCTCAGGATCTATTTTCTTTCTTCTGTTTTTCATCTCTAAAAATAGATCGTACAAAATAGAACTTGCAATTATTGCCAGCTCAATAATTACATTTTCACTTATTGTATTTTATGTCATATATGTTGCGATATTTATTTTTGATATTTATGATTATAGCGGTAATATATTCGACTTTGTATTACTATTTGCATATCCTATAATTGATCTGTTGATAATGATAGGGGCAATTACATATTATTTTAGAGGTAAATCTATTTCTCTAAACAAAGATTATATTTATTGGATTTTCGTCTCGGCGTTTGCATTTTTTTCTCTCATTGCAGATATTTCATATGGTTACAACAATCTATTTGGTATATCAAGCAATGAAATGCTATCGGATATGTATTATAATATAGGATATATGTTGCTTGGAGTTGCCATTGTAATCAAGATACATTATATAAATACGTCCAAAAATAACTAGATTATTGTAAAGTTCTCATATTTTATTTGACTGTTACAAAATATTTAATTATAGTTGTAATAAACCAAGGTAATCCCTTACTGCAACTTTTCTAAACCAACATTCTCCCTTTATTTAACTTATAGTAAAAATATTTCTTAAATCAATTCCCAAATCACGTAGAATTACTTGCGCTGCATTTCTTCCAGGAGCCATGGATACTCCAGGGCCAGGATGACTTCCTGAACCACACAAGTATACATTAGAAATTGAAGGGATTTTGTAATTACCTAGTTGAGGTATCGGACGCATCCATCCTGATTGATATGGCAAAATAGCACCAGAAGCAAGTGTGCCTTTAATAGAATTGATTGGCTTTTTTTCATAATCCACCGGCGAGTAAATAGTTTTCTTTAAAATACTAGTATTGAGGTTTGGGATATAACTTTGATTTATGGTCTCGATAATTTGATCTGAATATCTATCTTTGAAATTTTCCCATTCATTTTCCGTTCCTATCTCGCTGTCGGCATTTTTAATTTTGTAAGGTACATTCAAAACAAGGAATTTAATTAGATGGTGTTTGTTAATGTCATTTTCATTTGAAACTACTCTTGTTGGGTCAATCATTGAATCATTACTCATGATGGAAAGAGGATTTAAAGGTGGTTTACCATTTCTACATTCGTAATAAATTTTTGAAAAAAACTCTAATCCTGGCGGAGATAGGTGAACTTGAGGTGATCTAGAAAGTATTTCTTGTCCAGAGATGTATTCTAAAGTCCCATTCAAAGCCAGATAGATTCCAAATATAGCATCACCCCATTCCATTCGTTTAATACCTCTTGCCAAATGTGAATCTACATATTCTTCTCCTATGAGCTGGAGGATCAGTGTTGACGGATCGGTGCTAGAAGCAATCAATCTTTTTGCCCCTATTACTCTCCCATTTGCAAGCTCGACTCCAATAGCTCGTCCATTTTCTATTATTATTTTTTTGACTCGGGAACTTGTAATGATTTGTCCGCCTTTTGATTGCAGATAATTTGCAAGTGCTATAGGCAGGTTAACAAATCCGCCTCTGACCACATTATTACCTCCGTCTTGCATGATAGACGAAAACAAATAGCATAGCTCACCACCACCAGCGTCATCAGGAGAAAGACCAACGAATGGAGCAAAACTACCAAACATTGCTTTGACTTCATCAGACTCAAAATTTTCATTACACCATGAACGCATTGACAGAGTATGCAGACGATAAGTATCTCCAATGATTTCCAGTGCCTCTTTTCTATCGTTGTTTTCCGTGGATGCACTTTCCGTATCTTGTAAGGGGTTAGCGGGTGGTGAATTTAGCATTGATACAATCGAATCTTTGTTTGACAAGTATTCTTCAAATATTTTCTTCCACGATGCAGCATCTCTTTCAGAATACTTTCTAATACTTTCCAAAGTTTTTTCTAAGGACTTGTACATAGAAATGTAGCCATGATTATTTGGAAATAGATGTGATATAGATATCTCAGGACGTATTAATTCAAAACCATGGCTTTTGAGGTTTAACTCATTTGGTACCGGAGATAAGGTAGCAAGAGAATATCCAAATGCATGGATATCTGATTTAAAACCTGGCAAAGTTATCTCCTCGGTAATAGTCATTCCACCAATTGAATTGTAATCTTCTAAAACCAAGACCTTCAATCCTGCTTTTGCAAGGTAACAAGCACAGGTCAATCCATTATGACCTGCGCCAATAACTATGGCATCATAATGTACAGTAGGAGAATTGCCTAAAGTCAATGCAAGTTTATTTTGAAAGATAAAATATTAAACTTTTTTCCTTTAACAAGTTTTTTTTATTCCAACACATAGACAATACTCCAATTATCACATGGTTGTGTGTACCTTCATTACCAAATAAGATATCATTGAGTTTGAATATTTAGGGATATATAAATTAAGGTGAATACAATTTCGCATGAAGGTCTTATTAAAACTAATTGTCGATGCTTGAACTTGATAGGACCAAGGATTTTTCGGATTGTCTGCGTCGTCTTTTTTTAGCTAATACAAATTATTGGAATTATAGAAGATTGAAACATACATACAGAATCTTGATTAAAGGATATGGGAATCAAAGTTTGAAAATTATTTGAACACTAATTGTTTTCCATATTAAGTATTGATTATTAATGCACAATAAAAAGGATAATGAAGTCTTTTCCCATCACTGTAAGTTTATTGAACAATATATCCTAAATCGAATAATTTACAAAATTATTGTTTGGGGCGATCAAACTGAGAACAAATACTCCATAATTGAAATTACGTTTCCTTCAGGTGAAGAGTCAGAAATACCGTTACATAAGCATGGAAATGAAATATTGATAATACATGTAATTGAAGGCATTTTCTCTTTTAGATATGGAGAAGAAACTCTAGAAGGAAATAAAGATACTGTATTAAAATTTGAAAAAAATACAAGTCACTCTTATAGAAAAATTGGGAGAGATCAAGGTAAACTACTTGTAACATACACTCCAGCAGGCTTGGAAGGCTTTTTCAGAGAACTAGGAACATCTACAATAAAGGATACCAAAAAATCTATACAGTTTGATCCAGTGATACTTCATCTATTAGAGAGCAATTATAACTGGAGATTTATTTTTGAATAAGGTTCATGCTATGGACTTCTTATTGCATCTTAGGCGATATGATTCAAGAGGGAATGGAATCACTTTTCATAAAGCTGTTTACAGAACAAGTAGCATTCATATTTTTTAGAAGGTGTTTTACCAAGATTGGATAAATATATAGTTAAGAAAAACTGAGGATTCTGAGTAAATTTGAAAGTCTATTTTCTTTTCAATTAAGGGAATAAAAGTTTGCTTCAACAAAATTGTTGTCGGCAAACTCTATCGACTTGCCTTCGTCGTCGTTGTTATTACTGTTATGACCATTTCCCCCTCTACTATTGTTTTCACATTCTATATCACCATTGTCTCTATCAAACCCATTTGGATCATTTTATTGATTTAGCTTTCATAGTCAGCTTAACTTTGAAAACTAATAATCAGGTTGGACTAGCATTATGTCGTAACTTTTTACAGCATCATTTGGTTTGGATAGGTTAGGATTAAGTTCCTAGTGTAAGTGTGTTCTAATGAAAATTATTACATTAGCATTACTTAAAACATGATTACTAGAATATCACAAATTAAACAAAAGAAAAGATTAGGAAAAATTTTCAAATATCTTTATCACATTATGATGATTACTTTTCTCCGAGGATGATCATCTTTTTGGTAATCTAATGCCTTGGCCGCTTCAGATGATGGAAATGCCTTTTCAACGTATACTTGAATATCATTTTCATCTATCCATTGTGTCAATTTAGTTAATCGTTCTTTCGTTGTCTCAGTAAATTGAAATGTCGATCTGACGCCATATTGCTTCATCAAATTTAAATCTGGTTGTTCTAACATGGAGACAATAATTCCACTCTTTTTCAATACTTTAAAGGATTTTCTATACGTCTCACCACCCACAGTATCAAGGGCTGCGTCATAATCTTGTAGTATATCATCGAAACTTTGAGTGGTGTAATCAATCACCTCATCTGCTCCTAGCTGTTGAACAAACTCCTTATCAACTGATTTTACCGTTGTTGCTACGAAGGCTCCCCGATTCTTTGCAAGGTGTATTGCTGATGAACCAATACCCCCTCTGCTCCTCCATGAATTAGGATTTTTTGATCCTTTGATAATTCAATGTTTTCCACCAATGCCTGCCATGCACTGACACCAACAAGAGGCAGCTAGCTGGTTTCAATGTGATTCAGAGTCTTTGGTTTGGCAGCTATACTGCTGAGATTGACCACTGCCAATTCAGCAAAAGATCCTGATTCGCCAAATAATATAGAAGCTTGTGCGTAGACTTCATCATCTACCTTAAAAGGAGTAGATGAATCTCGATCTGATTCTTTGATAATACCTGAAAAATCCATGCCCAATGTAGCTGGGAATTGAAGGGGCATCAGTTGTTGAAAATATCCTTCCTGTATTTTCCAGTCAACTGGATTAACTCCGGATGTTTTTACCTTTACGAGAGCCTTGTCAGCAAATATCTTTGCTAAAAGAATTTCATTATTTACATCGATAACGTTGCTTCCACCATATTTATTTATTTGAATTGATTTCAATCTTATATCACTTTATTATATCTACTATCCAAACGTAAGTATTTGAATTAGTAATAGATAAGATAGTAAAGAGATAAGATAATAAGTAGGTAAAATAAAGGTAAGTCGACAGATATTGTAGATTTTACACGTTACACGATATAGATAAACAAGACCACCTCGGTTTCAATTATCAATGTGAATGAATTTATCCAATTTCAGAGTGGTCTGGTAGACAGGTAATTTACAACCAAGGATTGAACGCAAATATTAAATTCTGTGTACAAGGGTAATATCTTATGATTTGATAACTATACTCTTCAATATTGATTATGCGAATGTGAATGGTATAAATACTCGGCTCAAACCAAAAGCACATCCAACTTAACAGAAACATAAACAAGAGATAGGTAACTTAAGATTACAAACAAACAACGTTTGTACTGGTCCCAGTTAGGGAACGTGAGAGAAGGTTTAAGGCTGAATCTAACCCAAATGTGCCAAAGAAAATTAATGATTATTTTAGCCGATTGAAGTGATGCACGATTATAGAGAATCTAACACTGTCCTTATCATATATCAGGTTGACTAGTCACTATCCCGGCTATACCTTTCTTCTATAAGCTCGATAATTTTTCTTATTGATCTATCTTCATTTAAGTCATGAGTCTTTTTTAAGTGTTCAAACATATCATGATTCATCCAACTTTTAATTTTTATCTGATCCTTCCATTCGCGCAGAACCCAATTAACCGTTTCATAATAACAAATAGGACATCTTAACGGTTTAACATCATTCAAGATTGTTTAATTTTGACCTCCTTATCTTAGTAAATACCATATCATTATCTATTATCTCTACCTGTCACTCACTATCCTCAATTACTGATAATTGAATAGTAATTGGTTTTCGCCCCTTGTAATGTTCGTATATAGTTTTGATTAATTCCTTATCGATATAGTTTAATCCCAAATGAATAGAGTTACCGGAATTTATTTCAGTCATTGCTATCTTAATTCCATCAGAAAAGTCATCCCATTCGTCTATAATACATTCTTTAGATTCAATGATTTTGTTTGTCAAGATGTAGTTCGCTTCCTTCTTCATAGATTTATATTTGTATTGTCCATACTTTCCATCTTATGATACTTATTGAATTTTACATATTGTTGTCTTTTTTGGATAAAGACTCCAAATTACTTAGTATTTTTCTAATTGGTTTTTAAACGTAGCCTTTAAACCCAATTTCATCGTGTCATGATAGTTCGTCTAATGCTGTTTTAGTATCTTGGACCCATACAATTTCGTAATTAAAATTATAAATCTATCTAAATTTAGGGCATTGTAATTTGTTATCCTTTATAGCAACAAAAGCAGTTTTTTTATGATTCTCAAGCGATGGAAAGTTAATGATGGACGCAAGACATCAGGTTATCGAATTTAATAAGTTAAATATAAAAATCGATCTGAAAAATTAACAGCAGTAGCGATTGTACATTGGTAAATAACACAATGATAAAAATTTTGACACTCGACATCATAAGTGTGTATAAGAAATGAATTTCATCAAAAAAAAATAACAATTCCTATAACGCCACCAACTGGATCGTTCTGTAATGGTTACGAATTAAAAGATACTTGTACTAATTTATTAAAGCCACCAAATGACACTACTGAACCTGGAGTAATTAGTTGCATAAATTCTTTATAAAGCGGCTCCATACTTGTGTCTCCTGCCATGCTTTTAGAAAATTCTTTTACATGTTCTGCATCTCTATAGGACTGGATCTCAAGCCACACCTCTTCCTCCTCAGAAGCAGAAATGGTTTTTGATAGATTTACAAATTCCATGATGTTTGCTCTGTCTTCAAGAGAAAATACCTCAAAGTTAGAAGCCTTATGTTTCATAAAGAAGTCCCTAGATTTCCTGTTAACTTCCATCATTGCATCATGGTTTTTCTTTGGGGCACGGTAAAGGAAAATCTCTATATGATTATTGGGAATTTTGTCTTTAAAGGAGCTATTACTTGTGTTACTCATGAGGATTCATTCTCTTAAAGATATAAAAATTATAAAGTGATCAAAAGTATAGTTGTTTTATTACATTGAAGAGGACGGGTCGGGATAGAATCCATAACTAATTTGACAGCAATATGTGGAAAAGGTAATAATCTCTGATAGATTTACCATCATAACTATACTTATAACGAGTTTGTGCGCGTGAGGGAACATGGTTCAAGGTAAATAGAATATATATAATTAATTTCAGACGAGTGTAAGGAACAGGTCCAAATGCCTGCAATAAAACCACAACTAAATTTTTTGATAATAATCTTTGAATACATCTAATTGGTTTTGTTTTAACTTAGATCGGCGATTTAGAACTTGATTCCATTTCATGGTATAAGACGTTGTAACATCTTCCAAATTTGATTTAGAAAAAGCAAGTACAAAGATGTATTTCTTGTTCCAATTTTTTTCATAGTAAGTAGGATGATCAAAGGAAATTGGAAATGCCAAAGTGGAATCTATATGAATCCACTGTCCCCCAATAAAACACTCATTCCAGCAGTGATCTAAAAAATCATGAACAATTCTTGTACGAATTGAAATAGAGTTTAGCATAGCTCCAAATAGAAAGGTCCATTCACTACATCTACCCATTCTATTATCAGCAATTTTTTTGATTTTACCATATCGAGGAAATGAAAATACAGCATTGCAAAAAGAACAGGAATAATTTTCAATTCCTCTTATCTTCCATGTATTGCCTGGAATATACTCTAAAGCTAATTGGCGACCACAATTATCACAAGAGGGATTTTTGTCAATCCATCTCATAAAATCCTTTTTAAACCAAATCATCAACTCCTTTAAAGAGTTTAAAAAAGAAGAGGACATGGAAATAAAAGAAGAATCGTCTTTAACATTTTGAACATCTTTTCTATCAATCAAATCATTGTAGATATTATGATGAATGTTGATATTGCTGTTGCTACTATTATCGAAATTTACACCTCTAGATATGTTTGTTTTTTTAAGTTGTATCTCGATATCTTTTTTTATTTTTTCTGGTACAAGCAGATTAACATATTGAAGAATCTCAGGATCATGATATTGGCTTGTAACCTGTTTGTACAGAATGAAGTGCTGTTTAGTGAAGGGATAAGTAAAATGGTTAGTGGATAAATTAAACAGGTTAAACAATATATTTTATAAGACAAACCAAGTAAAAAATTTTCATCTGCAATTATCGAATCAGAGTAAGATAAAATGTATATTGTTACATTACTGTTAGGTTAACAATAAATAAAGTTTTTGTGCGGCAAATTTTAAAAGAGCAGATCCTTTTCGTTTTGATCAACTATAATCATAGTTCTCCTTTTCCTAAGATATTAGAACAAATCTGATTACATTTGTAGCTGCATGGTTAAAGAGCTTAAGTTACTACTCTATTCTAATGAAATTTCATTAAAAATGGAAGTGTTGATAGATAGATTGATAAATTCTTCTCTAGTAGGTATGCTATCAACATCCTGTGCCATATCACTTGTTTAAGCTCGTGGGGACACAGTTTGAGGTTGAAGAGTATATTATTAACAAATACTCTCAAAAGTCAATATGAATACGACTGACCCCAACTATAATACTACAAGTATAATAAAAATATACAAAGTATAACAACTGTTATTTTGTTTATAGTTATTAGTAAAAATTCACACGAGGATTAGCCAATGGTGCCATTGTATTGGAACTAAAGAATTGTAATGTACAATCGATTAAAACAAAAAAATAGAGTAAATCAAAGATTTATTACGATTATCTGGCAATAGTGAAACTCCAACTATCTTATGGAAGAAATATTAAGCATATGAGGTTCTCCAAAGGTTTCGCCAAAATCGTGACTTGATCTTATAAAAGGTTCTATTTTACCGGTCTTGTTATCCCACCATGTAATCGATATATGATTCTCATGAGATAAAATAGTAGCATTGGCTGAAAAAGAGGTATTGTTACTAATGTTAATTGGTGTCTCAAATGTATCTCCACCATTTGCACTTTTAGCAAAAAATAACTCCCAGTTTCCTGTCTTGTTATCAGGCCATACAATATAGAGATTATCACCCGAGGAAGCCATAGGTGACAGGAGCAGAGGCTTGCAGCAACTGTCTTGCAAGGAGATGCCAGACGCTGAGTTATGGTCTATAACGCTATTCCCTATAACTATTGTGGTCTGAATAAAAATTAACATAACAATGTAACGGAAGAGCATGTTAGATGGTAGAGATAATCATTAATTTTAGTTTTTATTTATCCAGTATGTGATACACTATGAAGATTGTAATCTCAGACAAAATAACCAAACTAAAAGAAATAAACCCAGTCTTAGTAATTGAGGAGAATTTTGAATAATTATTCAAAATGCAGACCAGTATAACAATTTCAAATTAATATGTTAATCACATTCGAATATACTGATTGCGTAACTTTTAGATTCAAATTGTGATTGTTTTGACAAGCAACAAACAAATAACTTTTTGATTAGCATTAGATTGATGGGATAAGGTGAAAGATATGAATAATAAAACTATCTTAATTGATATAGTTTTAGTATTTGCTTGTCTGTTATCAAGTTACGTTTTAGAATCCACTACTTCTGTTTATTCAGACTTTCCCAGAAAGGAAATTATGGATGATTTGAATGACTCAAGAATAATAGATTTATCTACAGGTCAAGTGATTCAAAACAGATCATTAAATTCAATCTTGACCGCAGCATTAGACATACAACGAGTGGCATTTTTTGATAAAATGAATCAGATAAATTCTACAATATGGATTGGCGACAATTTTCTGAGAACAAATGAGATCAAGAATATTTCATCAGTGGCATTTGGCATACTTATAGATGGTGATAAGGATTCATCAACCGGTAAAGAGGGTGTAGACTATCAGTTAGAACTTCAATGGATCAACAACACTGATTCAATAAATCTTCAAAAATGGAATAAACTGCTGCTAGAATATTCATCTTTGGGAAAATACAAGATATTAGATTTAGTACAGAATCAAAGCGGATATACAAGTTTTGAAGCGAATAACAACTATGTATTGCTTTCACTCGATATGGACAAGATTTCAGTCAATCCCTTTTATAGAATAATGTTTTACAATCTGGTATCATTTGATGACGGAACTTTAGGAATTGATCTGACTAATTGGATAAATATTCCTGCTGATTCATTCACGGTTTTGACATCCCCTGAAGAAATTACTCTGAAAAAAGGTGAAACAAAAACAATAGGACTGCAAATTTTGTCAAGCAGTGGCAAAATATCAGCTATCACAGATCTTTACGATTTTTCAAATTACACATCTCTAGATATTGCTTTGATGAACAAAGATGATAATCTGACAAATTCTACAATTGGAGGTTCAACTACTGAACCTGTTCAAATCGAAATTAGTGCGCCAAGGGATGCTAAAATAGGAACTTATACCATTCCAATTACGGCTAATATCTCGTTTGGATCAAATTTTCCATCAAACTTTATTGATTTTAATAACGAGTATCCAATATTCATCGACACAAAAGGATACGAAATCAAGAACGGGAATTTCACAGTTGATGTGATTGAACCTCCGACTTTTCAAGAAGAATTGAAAAATTTCTGGGCAGCCTATGGATCAATGATCTCGTTAATAGGAGCAGGATTTGCGGGAGGGTTATCATCACTATTTTTTGAACACATAAAAGAACGAAGAGACAGGAAATCCAAGAAGTAAAATTATTCGGTATATATAAAGTAAATGTACTTTTATATTGTAAATGAAGTCAGAGAAACATATTGATATTTTGTAATATGTAGTTGACATTGAGGATACGTATTGGAGACAAGTTTTAGATCCCGACTCACATATTGCAATCTAAAATCCAAATTTTAAAGGAACATGTATGTTAACAATATCATATACAACCAAATGGCATGATTCACAGTTGAAAGGCTCTAGATGGGAATTGATAGGAACGATCTGATAAGAAAATTAAATTTTGGATGTATTCAATATCTTACCACATATAGTATTATTTAGTTTGAGAGCATGGGGACACTGTTCAAGGTTGAATAGAATTTACAGACTATAAAATAAGGGTCAATGCAAGGATAAAGATTCACAACTAATGTTAGCATCGTATTCTTCATCATTCTACTGTTGCCGACGTTTTATATTTACATCCTATAATTTTGGATCTTTATTATTGTCGTTACTATTATCCTTCGCAGCCTATGCCATCGCCATCAGCGTCAAGGTTATGTGGGTCATCTTCTCCTACGGGGATATTTTTCTCATCAAAATCCTTACAATCTAGGTCTTTGCTAGTGTCACTAATATCCACCCCATTATCATTGGTGCTACCAGATTCTGCAGGATTTTCCTTTTTATCATTATCGTCACTATTATTATCACCCCTAGTGTTTGAACAACCATGCTCTCGTGCCCAATCTGTATCTGCAAATTCAGATACTTCACAGAAGTTTTGGTAAATATCAGCCAGATTATTATCAAGTATTGCTTCATTTACATTGACTCCTTCACAATAGACAACTGCAACGGTTCGACCATAGGTAAGCCCTTGATTATTGTCTGGGTCTACTTGAGCATTCTTATCCAAACACTGTTCGGTAATGAAATTTTTTGCTTCGTTAAATCCCGGTTCATTTCTTTCTGGCGCATCTATTAACGCAAGTCTTATTGTTATTGTATCTCCTTCCTTAGTCATAATATTAAGAGTATCACCATCTGTAACTTTTGTTACTATACCTTCAAAATTTATTGAGGAGGTAGTCACAGACTCAGAGTTTGCAGAAGTCGCCCAAATCTGATTTGAAAAGTTAATTGTTCCCAATGTAACTAAGAAAGTAAATATTGTTATGTAAAATAAAAAATTAAGCAATACTGTGTATTATTTTGATTGATATATAAATATAAATATAAATATAAATATAAAAATAGGTAAGAATGTTAAACTCTTTCTCTGTTACTATCTTTATGTAGATAATTTTTGCTAATCAATTTTTCTTATCCTCAGAGTTGTCATCATTAGATTCTTTAGATCCTGTGTTATCATCCTGTCCTTCGTTGTTTTCATCACTTTCGGTTTCAGTGGGATCCTGCCCTTCATTGTCACTGCTATCGTTACCATTAGTATTTTCTTCTTCTGTTGGTTGTTCATCACTTACCCCATCACCGTCTTCCTCCGTTTGCTGTGGGCGGGTATTTGATGGTTCATTTGTTGTTCCTCCATCTTCTTTTTCATTGTTAGATTGACCATTATTTCCTCCATTAGATTCGCAACCTACTCCATCGTTATCTCCATCAAGGTTATTTGGATCATCATTTCCTACAGGAACATTTGTTTCGCCAATATCTTCGCAGTCTATATCACCATTATTTTCATCTTGACCGTCATTAGCCAAAGTGGGGCTATTTTCTTCTATACCTGTAGAGTTATTCGCACCTTCCGTACTATTGGCAAGGTCGTCTTTATCTACTACTTCAAAAGTTGTCGTTTCTGTTTGTGAGTTATATCCGTTTGCATCCACTTTTACAATGACATCAAATATTCCCGCGTCAGAATCCCCACCAATTTGCCATTTGTGCTCAACCTTTCCATCATTATCTGTGATTTCATTAAAATTCCCTTTATCATAATCACGGTTCGTAGCATACTTTACCGTTCCATCAACATTTGCTCCTTCTATGACATCATCAGTATCAGAATCACTAACTAATACTTCAATAGTTTGTAGATCTCCTCGACCAATAGGATCTTTTGCAATATCTATATTAATTTCTAAATCATTGCTTAAAGAATCAGATGCATCTGAATTATCATTATCGGAATCTGATGAGGATGAATGATCATTATTATTGTTATTGTTATTGTTATTGTTATTGTTATTGTTATTGTTATTAAATTCATTTACTCCTGGTGGTAAAGGATTAGCATTTAGTGGCGAATTTAAGAACTGTCCACTGTCAACAAAGCCTCCTAGTGACGTAAAGGGAAATTTGGGATTCAAAGGGAAATTCATAGAACTCTGTGCTGAATCAACGTTAATTGAATAGAAAGCAGCCTGAGATTTTGTCTTGTTTTCTGTAATTGTAATATCAAAAGGAGCCATTTGGTTGTTCGCAAGGTTGCCTACATTTAGTCCAAAGCTTTGTGTCCCAATAACTCCGAGACTTGAATTATCATAAAATGTTACAACAAGATTTAAAAACTGTTCTGGAGACTGACCTTGGTTAATTATATTACCTGTAATGTGAGGATTTCCAACATTGTCTAGAAAGGAACTGCTGCCGTTTAGTACCAGTGTAGAGGGTTTTTCAATTGCGGGTTGTGAAGTAGCAGAAAACTCCATAAAATTGAACTTGCCTAGTATTTGAGGATCCTGAACCATTATATCAAATGGAGATAGTTCGCCTTGTCTAAGAGTTCCAATTGACGAAAGTGAAGAGTGGTTACCAACTAAAACGTTGTTATTTGTATCAGACAATAGCGCAGTAACTACGATATTTGTTTGAGGATTGATTGACGTGTTATTTACCTCTCCTATAACATGGAAATTACCAAAGTCATCTACATAAGTAGAGGTACTAATAATCTGTATAATATTGTTATTAGTAGGTTGTGCAAACGCAGATTCTGTAATCCATGAATCAGATCCCCCAACTGAAAGTTCTGTTATGGTGATTAAAGAAACCAAATATACTGTCAAAATTACAATGATTGAAAATGATTGCATCATTTTAGAACTTGTATACAATGACCTCATATCTAAGGTTAAAAAGTATAAATCTTCTCATTGCAAATACAATTAGATCGAAAAATCTAGATACGGTATTCACAATAATTTTGACAACATTTATTGAACAAAAAGAAATCCATAAGGACATGATTCAAGGTTAAATGGAGTCCAAAAATAGTTACCAGTATATTTCATATATACTATTTACCTTATCCTGTCCAAATTTCTCTTCTATTAAATTGATTTTTGATGAATAAATGATTGAACAGGACATTTGTTTCAAATGGACGATTACAGCCTCAACCAGTATTGGAAATACCTGTTGATTCGCAAAGTGAAAGAGGGCTACTCGGTATTGCCGTACAAGAAAATATCAATAATGATAACAATTCAAATCAAAATGGTGATACAAAAAATATTGTTCTTTATTATACAAAAGCTGATCAAGATAATAACGAATTAAGGAAAGATTTACTAATACCCTTGAGATGGTCAAACATTAGAAAATCCAACACTTATTTTGGATCTCCCAGTACTACCAGGACCTAATCATGACAGTGGGAAATTAATGATTGGACCTGACAATTATCTTTATGGGGTGATCGGAGATCTGAATCACGACAGCATGCTACAAAACTTTCAGGATGGTCCTAGTCCAGATGATACTGGAATCATATTTAGAATAATGCCTCCCATGGAGCACCACCATTAGACAATCCATTCTCAATCGAACAAAGTGATCCATTAAGTAGATATTTTGCGTATTGTATTAGAAATTCTTTTGGTTTGACTCTCGACCCAGTTACTAAAACTATTTGGGATACCGAAAATGGCCCGGCTTCTAATGATGAAAGCAATATGGTCGAACTAGGATTTAATAGTGACTGACAAACAATAATGAGTCCGATTTCATCTTCTGGTAATACCGAAGAAGATTTAGTGAACTTTGAAGACTCCCATTATGCTGATCCTGTTTTGACTTGGTTTGATCCTCCAGCTCTTGCAGACATAGAATTTTTAAACTTCACCAGCATGGGTGAAAACTATTGCAATAATTTGTTCGTAGGCGATTATAATAATGGAAACCGGTATTGTTTTGAGTTAAACCCCCACAGAAATGGATTCATTCTTGATAATATTCCAGATTTGGTTGTAAACAATGAAGAGAAATAGGAATCCATCATTTTTGGCAGCGGTTTTGGAGATATAACAGATATAGTAACAGAACCCAATGATGGATTTTTATATTTATTATCACATGCAAATAAAATTATTTACAGGACTACACCTTCTTAAGGAGTCTAATACTTCTTCAAAGCATTTACATATTGATTCTCATCTAAGATTACCACATAACGTATCATCTAGTTTGGAGGTGAAGGGATTAAGTTACCAGAGGTAGAAGGGTTTTAATACAACGTGATGATGCACAGGAAAATAAAATCATAGAAAGATCAAAGAAAATTCTATTACGGTTAACTTTACTTGAGAATAAAAACTATAGAATGAGAGTACGAACACAATTTAACAATGCAGGCATTGGATCTTGGTATTGAGATCTGTTGGCCGCATCTCAAGACCTTTATTGGCTTTCGCCAAAGCCTACATCCTTTTGCAGAAGGAGTATACATATACGCAAAATTAAAATAAATTATTTACTAAAGCGGAATTTTTTACCTTTGTTTTTGTTTTTGTTTTTTTCTCCTGCAGTATTGGTGACATTTTAAAGTCAAAATTTAATATTTTCAATCTGACAATCAATTTATCTTTTATTAAGGATTCAAGGCAGTTTGCGGGTCTATTCATTAGATCTCAATCTATAAATAAATAGCAACAAGAAATTATCTCATTAGGAGAATAAAAGGAAAAAGAATTGTTTCTTTAACTCTGTGCTGCTGCGTTACTACCAGAGTTTTCTTGGTTTTGGACGTTGATGTTGTTACCAGAGCCTATTGTATTTCCACCAGAAACTACATTGCTTGTTTGGCTTGAGGATTGTGATTGGCTGATGCTTTGGTCTGCAAAGTTGCCGCCTTGACCACTCTGCGCTAATGCATTGTTACCAGTATTTTTTTGATGTTGGAAGCTTAGATTATTGCATGAGAGAAATGTTGTTCCACCAGAAACACATCCAGCATTTTGATTTGATGATTGTGATTGTGATATAGACTGTTTTGCTTTGTTTCCTTTCTTATGCGTTGCAAAGGCGTCCTCCATAGCCACTAGGGGACTTGCTATCAAAGCTAATGCGACCACAATAGCGATTGATGCGACAATGAGTTTGTGTTTGTTGTGAATATTTGTTTTATTCATATCTTTGATAATATAGAAAAAATATATGGCATTTGCTAACTAGTCGCAATACTCTAATATTCTAGCACTTTTAGAATTAGAATATGAAATCCAAAATTAGGAGGGTTCTATAGCATCCAATAGAATGATGAATTCCATTATATGAGTATAAATATAAGTGCTTAATAGCAGTAGGACTTGGTATAACGATTAGTAACAGTCTGGGTGCGTGGGAACACGATTCAAGGTTGAATCCAACCTAAGTATATAATATTTAATTCATGGGAAAAATGAAACACTATTTAAATCAACTTGTTTTTAGTATTTGAGCAATATTCTGTTATTTTTAAGATGGTTCCACTTGCTAAAAACAAAAAGAAAAGGCAAAGGACCACTCTTAAGAGTGACTACACACTAGTTAAAGAAATTTATATTTGCTTCAACAAAATTGTTTTCGTCAAATTCTATTGATTCATCTTCTCCGTCGTTCCACAACACTATTCCATTGACATTGTTTAGAGTTTTGGTTTCTCCGGTATCAACATCACGACCTTCTTGATTATCGGTTATTGTGGCTGAATACAATGGATTTGAATTAGAGCCAGATTGGCCGACTTGATTCATATCAACTTCAACCGCATCCGATAAACCGCCATCTAAGTGGGCTGCAACTAATTTTAGATCTTCATTATGAAGCAGATTTAACTGCAACGAAGCAGTATCTAAATCACAATTACCAAAGTATGCAATAGTTCTTGTTTCTTGTGGATCTATTTGTTCGGATGACAGATCTATGGTATCGGAAATATCGTTACAAGAATCGGATGACACAATAAAGTAGTAGTCAATGTCATTATTTTCTTCATTGTTGTTGTCGCCACCGTCGTCACCATCGTTATTATCATGGTTATGGCCGTTTCTGCCTCCACTATTGTTTTCACATCCAACACCATCTTTATCTTTGTCTAGTCTATGTGGATCAGAAGTAGTCACTTTGATGCTACCTTGTATATCCTTACAATCAAGATCAGGAAGATTAATTCCTTTTTTAACTTCATCGCCTTTTTCACAGCCGATGCCATTCTTATTTCCGTCAAAGCGATGCGGATCAGATGGACCTACTGGAAAGTTCTTGTCTGCAATCTCGTTATCTTTAACATTTCCATCCCAGTTGCAATTTAAATCTGTATCGCTGGGTTTAATACAATGATTTGGATACGCGGGATCGCATGTCTCTGGCGTTTCAGGACAACCTTCAAGACCGGTGTTTCCTTGGCACAATTGTTCTTCATCACTACAAGTTTTTCCATCTGATCTAAAGATCATTCCATCGGGACATCCCTCTGAATCTGGAATACATCTACCAGTTTCATCATCATCTACAGTATGGTAGCTGTCTGGACAACCGCCTTCCGGAACACATTGATCGTCATCATTATTGAAAAATCCATCCGGACAGTCTCCATTAACAGAAGCACATTTTGGTAAGTTAGGATTCAACTTGCAATCATTATCAGGACCTTCATTAGTAAGGCTAATTGGAGCAATGTCATTATTCTTATCGTTGTTATCCTCATTACCACTTTCACATCCTATACCATCATTGTCCGCATCAAACCCATTTGGATCACTTGAAGAGACTTTGAAGTTCCTCTCTGATACATCTTCACAGTCTAGATCTTCATCTTCGGTTTCGTCACTCAGAGAAGGAGAAGCATTTTCTGTGCTAAAGATTAATCCTAAAGGACTTTGGTTTAAGGCTGGGTCAGTAGTAGTTGATGGTGCTAAGGCTGGGTCAGTAGTAGTTGATGGTGCTAAGGCTGGGTCAGTAGTAGTTGATGGTGCTAAGGCTGGGTCAGTAGTAGTTGATGGTGCTAAGGCTGGGTCAGTAGTAGTTGATGGTGCTAAGGCTGGGTCAGTAGTAGTTGATGATGAAATAGATTGATCTCCGTTATTGGAACCTCCACCACCGCTACTGCTATCTGAATCTCCACCACCGCTACTGCTATCTGAATCTCCACCACCGCTACTGCTATCTGAATCTCCACCACCGCTACTGCTATCTGAATCTCCACCACCGCTACTGCTATCACCCTCGTCTTCTGCATAGGCAAGTTGATTTACTTGTATACTAGAAGGAGAAAAAAGAACATTAGATGAGACCGGAGCAGTAACCATTGGAATCGATATTGCAAGTATTACCAGAAATACCGGAATTTGATAAAAAATCTTGTTTCTAAAACTGTTATTGCGCATTGAAAAGTTACAAATGATGATGTGAATCCAATTAATATCTATTTGATAATTTTTTTATAGATAAATCGTATATAACATTGAATTGTATCACATCTCCAAAGAGAAACAATTGCTTTGGCAATGTTGGAAATTGTGAAGGTAATTAAAATCTTTAATAAAATGGGATTTAAGGACAATGCAGTGGATAAAATAACTCTTAAGCAGTTAGAGTCCAATTATTATTATCCAGTAATAACTGACGTTATTCAAGATTACAAGATTATGCTTGAAATTACTATAGATGGATTGAATTTTACCGAATTAGGGTATAACACAGTATGGGATGCAGAGATGTGTAAATGGGTATCCAAGTATTTTGTAGAAGGATTAGAACTTGTGAGACAAAGAGTAAAAGAAAAGGGCATAAAATGTAGGCTAATTACTGATGTGAATTTGGAGAATAAAGGATTTCTTGACACGTTACCCTTCTTAGAAATCAGACATCTGGAAAGGATTGAGAGGAAATTTTGGAATACGTGACGAGATGGGATATATGGCATTTATAATAAACAAACAGAATGATGAATCCGTGCAGACTTACTTTAGCAATTCTAGAACTCTCGCAGACCAACAGATGAAAATATTTGAAGAATTGTGGAACATGGCCATACCATTTGCCATAAGAAAGAAGGAATTAGAATATGAAAACAAGAAAGACACTAAAAGAATTACAAGAGATTCTGAAAATATTCAAAGAGAAATAGAAGTCTTGACTCTCACCTGTAAAAAGGATTTGACAATTCTTTCATCGAACAATTTCCTATGTCTTCTTTTAAATAAATTTTGTTTTATAAAGTCTTTACCTTCCATTTTACAAAGAGGTATCTCAATTAAAATTCTTGCCATAAACGTAGACGAATATTTGCTAAAGCAAATTGCTTCTATAAATGAATCATTACAATCGATCAAGCCGATTCAATTAGGATTTGCAAATAAAAGAGACCTAAATGAAATGATTATGATATTTGATGACAAACATTTACTTCGTGTAAACTACAACCAGGATAATTTACTGATTGCAGTCTTTTCAAATCAAGAACACGCAGTCTTAGTTCAACAACTAATGGTTGAGAAATATTGGAATGAAGCAAAGAGTCTTGAAGTAATGAATAACAATTAGATCTCATCCATTATGTCATATACCGTGTTTATGTTACTATTTGTAGTATCATTTAGTTTGGGCGCGTGGGGACTAAGTTCCTTATGGCGATATAGTTTTAACATATAGAATACATGTAATTAAATTCAGTAGTCTCGCTCTCTATCTAATTTATTGTATCAATGCTGATATACTCATACTAACCTTTAGTGATCACAACCTATATTGGCTGAAATAAAACATATTTTTACTTTGATAGTACAAGAGAATCTAAAAAACCGATTTGAAATTATTAGTACACATCAAATATCTGACAGATAGAAAATCACCAGGTATAGATACAATACAATAACATCGACAGTTTCTAGCATGCTTTCTAAGCATTTGAAATAGCATAGTCAAATGAACGTATTTGTATTATAATCAGAGCAAAAAGTACGATTAAAAAGAAAATTGACAATTTAGAAAGTTAGGTTACCATTAGGATTGTTTTCTCTGAAAAAGAAAAACATACTGATTCGTATCAACTGGATAAGATTGTTTGTATTTCTTAATTTAAGTGATGAATTT
This sequence comes from Candidatus Nitrosocosmicus agrestis, assembly GCF_008389435.1. Lineage (GTDB taxonomy): Archaea > Thermoproteota > Nitrososphaeria > Nitrososphaerales > Nitrososphaeraceae > Nitrosocosmicus > Nitrosocosmicus agrestis. Next base: position 22,007 of record NZ_VUYS01000031.1, read on the forward strand.
TATACTAACCAACCAACCCGTGCAATAACAATAACCTTTAAATATTAAAAAATTGTAATATATAAACGTATAGTTCATCCTATCAATATTTGGAGATTGATTTGTTATGTTTTCTTTTTCTAAGAGAATAAAACTGTGTCACTTGCGACACAAAAGTAGAATTAATCTACCTTAATATATCTATATACCAAATCTTATATAAACAAAAATTACAGGAATTGACATAAAAAATTAGAAGAATCCATCATTTTTGTTGATTGGGATGAGATAAGATTCACTATTTGATGTTTTGATGTGTCACGTGACTATAAAATGAACTACCATTTCTTTTCTTTTTTTTGTAATCTAGTATGCCAAGAGTTACTCTTGTATCGAGTTAATGGTACATTAAACTGACCTTGGTGTGATTATTTCTCACTCTCTGTTGCAATTATCCAAATTTTCAACCATTTGATTAGTGAGTTTTGATCCATTTTTAGCAACAAACACTTAGGTTAATCCATTTCGGCCAGTACAGGTCAGGTCAATTTACGCAAAAGTATTTGAATCCTGACTGAACCAATTAGCAGCATTTTTGAACTCGCTATGTTATAAATACAGTAATGATGAGGTTTTTCAAGTTTTTTCTTACAACTGATTCATCATAACCTCATCATGTGTACAAAGATTACTAATATCTTCGCTAAAATTGAAGCAATTAACGAGGAGAAGTTTCAGCTTCATTTTTATTACTACCATTTATTTAACAGTCCGGCATTAAAATTAAAGCGATCCTAAATAGAATATACAAGAATATTTTGAACCTGACACTCCCCTACAAACTGGAATAATAGATATGGAAATATACATCTTCAAAAAAATGAGCAAGGAAAGTGAATGTATTGCAGATTTTAATTGCCAGCTAACTGAAAGTTGATGAAGGCTAGTGTAAGCTTGCCCAATCAACGATAAAAGTCATTGAAGTGGGTACAACTTAAGAAGATTTTCCGTACTATTTTTGTTATTTTAGTGCGTGTCTAGGGAACCGATTTAAGGTTGGAGAGAATCTAGATTGATAAAAAATGACAATTACTAATAGAGGTTTTCATTCGTGAGAATTAAGTTTTTAGTGATAATAGGATTCCATGGCACAAGCACTAAATACATCAAAATAAAAAATATAAAAAAATCTATGCAGGTATGGGATTTTCTTCTGTTTTTCTAAATCCTGTGCTTTGTATTATTTTCTTTTCTTTTTCAATCAGATTCTCTTGTTGATCTTCTAAAGGCATTTCATAATCACAACACATAAGATGGTATAGATAACATCCCTTATATTATTATAAGAAACAGTGATACAAAGGCTTGATATATTCATAATTTAGAAAAATGATAAATCATATACCTTAGTTTTGCAAATATCATAAATTAATGACTCTAATTCATTAACTTATTACGTTACTCGATTGAATACGCCTTTGGTGATGAGATTCAAGGTTGGAGAGAATCATATTATTTAGAGATGTTAAAGTTAGTTAATCTGGAAAAGATATTTGCCTGATGATCTTATAGTATAGAATAAAAAACATGATTGTTTCACTTATTTATGCAAACATCATGTTTTCAATTTCTCTTTACCTCATAGTGGAGCAAAATAATCCCAGAATCAAACGTTGCTGATTCAAGGGATATTTTTGAATCTCTTTTAGGTCCTTAAATATGGTCTTTCCATTCCCAATCGCAACAGGATTGATAAACAAATAATATTCATCAATCAAGTTTTTCCTAATTAAGGAAGAATCAAATGAAGACCCTCATAAACAATGATATCACCACCTCCTTCTTTGCGCTTTAACTTTGTAACTTCTTTTAAATCCCCTATTGCTATTTCAGTATTTGGCCACTCCGATTTATTGAGTGTCTTGGTAAAAACAATCTTTGTTGTTTCCATCATTTTTTTAGCGAATGGATACCAAGGGTTATCGGGTTTTTATGCAAAATCAGACCAAGTTGTGATAAATTCGTTAGTCATTTTCCTTCCCAGAAGAATGGCATCTACTGATTGATGCAACTTATCTTCGTATTCTCGGAATTTTTCATCCCAGTCAAGGTTCATCCAATTCATTTCATTATTTGGGCCTGCAATACAGCCATCAGCAGACATACCTACATGTAGTTTCAATTTTCTTATGGTTTTTTTATTTTCAGTCATATACATTCCACCTCAAACTCAATTGAAAGATCCTGCTTTCTTTTTCAATTATTTCAGTTCAATAAAAAATATATTCTTGAATATAATGACTGGTCATGCGTAGTAGCACATTTACGGTCCTAATAAACATCGACGGGATCAAAAATATATTAATATTCTTTTAGTATTAAAAATTATTTCATATCTCTATCTCCAACACAATTTGAATTCACTTCAAGTTTTGAATTAACCCATCAGCCAGGTTAGAAATTCTTTAGAATATCAGAGTTTAGTGTCAGCCAACTATAACTATCATTACCTTCTGGTAGTAGCATTTTGGTTGAAAGCTGAGACTAAGTTCCGGGGGTAATAATTTATAATATGAAAATGATTTGTCAGGTCATGTGAGCAGCACCTTAAAAGCAAATTAGTGAGCAAACAATGTCATTTATTTATTGTATGTTTTTATGGAACCTTTGGAGATATCTAAATGATTCATGTAACACTTAATAGTGTCAAAATGTATATATATTATGTGGAAAACGTAAAATATTTTACAGGCTCTATGATGTCTATATCTTCACTCTATAAGGCGATTGCCGCCAGGAAAGTAAAATAAATAACTTTCTACAATAACTGATCTTTTTTCATGCTACAATAATTAAAGTATAATAACCATTAACTTTTTTCAACCAAGTGATACGATTCAAGGCTGCATAGAGTTTAGATTATAAAATACTGACAAATTACCAATCATAGTTATCATATGCGGGGTTTAAGTTCCCTCAGGCAATAGGGTTCTAATACAATTGTATTTCTAGATATTCTATGCAGACATTGATTTAGATATAACAAACATATGTTTCAATAGAAATGAAAAATTAATAATACAATAAATCGGTTAAAAGGTTTAAAGATAACACATATAATGAAAGATAATTCTCGATTCAATAACTATTTTTTCTAATAGAGTATACATGAAATAAAAAAAAGTACAATTAATAGTTAGATGGGTAGAGGTCACTTGACAACGCTAGATATCGTCTCCCTTTTCTTAATCTTTTTCAGCGCACCTTCGAAATGACGCATGCTTATTCTGAATTTCACAGATTTTGGAGAAATATTGTCTGCTGTTTGTTTGTTATTATGATGATTGTTAATTTGAGAAGATACACCTTTGCTGTCTGACTTTTGCATCAATTCTATGTGTTCTTTAATTGCCACTATGGCTGCAGCATTGACCAATCCTTCTATATCAGCACCAGTATATCCTTCTGTCAAGTCTGTAATTTTGTCGAGGTCACAGGTAGGGTCCAAAGGCTTTTTCTTCGTGTGTATTGACAATATATGACGCCTACCGTTTTTATCTGGAAGAGGAACTTCTACTATCCTATCAAATCGTCCTGGCCTAAGCAATGCTTCATCTATTATGTCGGGTCTATTTGTAGCTCCAATTATGACAACCCCTTTTAAATCCTCAAGACCATCTATTTCCGTCAATAACTGAGATACCATTCTATCAGTAACAT
>NZ_VUYS01000030.1 GCF_008389435.1 Candidatus Nitrosocosmicus agrestis
GGTTTATCCTAGTCAAAGCTAACAGTGCCCATGATATAGAACAACTATGCATTGAATCTGAAATATCATCGTTTAATACTGTAAAGATTGTACCTTTAACAGACTATCAGGATGTATTAAACAGGATAAATCAGAATCCGGCATAGCAAGATCAAATATTCCTTTTTTTCTAATAAATCCATTTATCAATATCTGGTTGTTACTGTTTCTATAAGTGATTTATACGTAGAATTAATAAAAGACAGTATTAGGTATTTTCCAATGCAATAATACGAAATTAGTGCATCAAATCTTTGGTATGAGGTGGGCCGGACAAGCACCAAATTGACCTTCAAAATATATTTCTAACTCACATGGAATGGAGATAGACAATTCAAGTTACCTAAATCTTATGTAAGAAAGCAAACCATCTAATTGCCCTTTTTCTAACATCTGTTCGAATTTCTGAAATTTATATAAATGGTTTTTGAAGTATTGGGTCATAATTCTATAAATTGCAAAGTAACTAATCTTGCAGCTAGCAATAATACTTTTATTTCACCAAAATTAAAACTATTTGATAAAATATTGTTTTGCCCAACTTTGATGTATAAAAGGGGGTAAATAAAATTAAACCAGATAAATCTTTGCCGTCTTATCAAGAAAAGTCCTCTATATCAGACGTACATTTCCTAGACTGCGATGACAAAATAACACAAGATAATGCCAAGAAAGGCTCGCACCAAGGAGAAACTAAAGTTGTTTACGATAAAAATGTCCTCATCGAGACAAAAAACATAATTGAGAAAACAAAAACTGGATTATTTATTTGCTCTCCAATAAATGGGCTTGAGGTAGTAAACAACAATAAACAATTACTTGATTGCTTTGAAGATTTAATTTCAAGATATAAAGAAGGCAAAGTAAAGTTTGGAATCCGATGGTTGGTAAACGTTGAAGACAATATAGATCAAATTATTTTAGTAAAAAAATTCATAGGAATGGGCTTTCGTATAAGACACATTCAAAGCCTTCCAATCATTAATTTTGCAGTATCTGAAAGGCAATTTAACAGCACAATTGAAAGTATGAAAGCGGGGCAAATGATCCACACTCTCCTATGCAGCACAGATCCTATGTATATACAGCATTTTCAATCTGTCTTTGATAGCCTTTGGAATTCGGCAATAGACGCCAAGGAAAGGATCAGACAGATTGAGAGAGGAGGAAGAGGAGTTACCTTAAACCTTACCAGACTAATTGAAAATTCTAATCAAGCAAAACAGCAATTGATAGAAACAGTGCAAAAAGCAAGTAAAGAGATTCTGATATTATTTCCATCACTAAATGCAGTAAAAAGAGAAGTTGTCATGGGATTTATGGATATACTGAAACAAAAAAGTGCCGAAAATATCCCAATCAAGATTTTATCTCCCGTAAATAAAAGAGTTAAAGAGGTAATCTACTCTGATCTTACCAACAACCAGAATCTTACAGTAAAAAACATAGTTTGTAGGGAGATTCGAAAGCAAAAGGATTTGATATCTACAATTATAATAGTTGATAAAAAGTATGTTTTAGCCACCGAGCTAAAAGATGACTCTAAACTATTATTTGAAGAGGCAATAGGAGTAACCACTTTTTCATCAAGTCAACCCACCGTGTTATCTTATGTATCTATTTTCGAAAGTTTATGGACACAAACAGAAATGTCAGAAGACCTAAAAAAGGTCAATGAGAAACTCGTACAAAGTGAAGAATTAGAAAGAGATTTTATCAACACGGCAGCTCACGAACTGAGAACTCCAACTCAGGCAATAACAGGGTATTTAGAAATCAACGATGAAATTTTTGAAAACTATTCTAGGATGGTGGATCAAAAGCAATTAAAGCCAGAAGATTCCGCTAAAATTATAAAGGCATTAAAGAGACACCAAGATATTATTTCTAGGAACGCAGTAAGATTGGAGAATTTAATAAATAATCTACTAGATGTTGCCAGAATAGATTCTCATCAAAAAAATATGATAATGCTAAACAAAGAAAACATAAACTTAATAGCAGAAATAAATAGCATAGTCGATACTCAACTAGGGGAAAAATTAAGAAACAAGAATGTGAAGGTAAGTATTATTAATGATATATTTGATGAAACATATTTTGTATATGCAGATAGATCAAGACTAAACCAAATTATAATTAATTTACTTGAAAACGCTATCAAGTTCTCTGAAAGGGACAGTAGTATTGATATACTGATTTACGAAGACATCATTGATGTAGTCAAGAGAAAAAATGTACGTGTTTTTGAAAAAACAAAGGACAATAATATAAAATCAGCCAACATAGAAAAAAAATATGACATTAAGGAAATTTATATTGCTGTTTCTGACTCAGGCAAAGGTATTTCTCCCGAGATCTTGCCAAGATTATTTGAAAAATTTAACACAAATTCAGCCGCTGGAACTGGTCTCGGTTTGTATATTAGTAGAAAACTAATAGAAGCCATGGGAGGAAGAATATGGGCATTTAACAATGCTGATGGAAGGGGTTCGACATTTGTATTTAGTTTACCTAAATTTGACTCTTCTAAGTTAAAATTTAGAAGGAAACTAAGTGAATGAAACAGTAGTTTTTTTGCCCAATTACTCGACTAGTCAGATTTACTATAACATTTTCTTCAATGGTAAACAAACTGCCTTCCTTTAATTTAAGTTACAATTGCCATATGATTATGGTAAAGTTCGGAATGCAATTTTATCCCAAGTCTTTATTAATGACGACTTTTTAATAATGAATTTGTATTGTAATACCAAACTTTCTACGTTTACAACATTATAATATATAAAAAATGTTTAATCTTAAATCACCAGAAATATCAGAAAAAAATTGATGTTTCATTGTCGACTATCAAAAATAGAAGAAGTAGAAATAGAAGAACAAGCAGGATAGAAACCTCAACAATATTAAAAAAAGCTTTGTTATTGATTATCACAAATCAGCATTGAGTGCCACAAATCTCTGATAAAGAATTCAAAAGGAGACATCAAATCCATTGAAAGCGAAATCATCAAGCAACATTCTAAATGCATGCTTGTGAAAACAGTATCCTTAAACAGCCAGATACTAATTTGATGGTAAGAAATGTTTACAAGGGCAACGACGACTTGAATGAAATAATGAGTACATTTAATACACTAAACAAATAGACTCTATCCAATGGTCTGAAATACTCAAAGAAGTAACAACAGACAGACATGGACAAATAGTAAACCTGTTCTCACGAGTCAAAACTATCTGATTGCAGAAATTTGGGATACGAAAATACATCTTTTAACTATTTGAATATCGATGGAGATTTACCAAAATGTGGAATCGTATCTTCTTGGATCAGCGAGAAGCTAGATATACATATCAACCTTAGAAAAACAAACCATGGTCATACCGATTTGCTAGGTGATCTATAATTTAACATGTCAGAAAGGATATTAGTACCAAGATAGCGATATACTTATCTTAATTCTTTTTCATAACTTCAATAAGAATCATTTATTTACCTAGTTTACAACACAATATTGCATAGTAAGTTGATCTATAATGACTTTTGCATATATAGATAAAATATCATGATGATTTTGGAGTTCTCCATGTATGGTTACACTTTGTGCAGCGAAAGAACTGAGTACTTGGTTCATCGCCAGAATCTGCCTATACTATCCACCAATAGGCCTTAATTTTACCACACTCGGGACAGCCGTCGGTGTCCGTGATTGGACTAGGATTTGGTAGTTTATCAGATTCAGTAATACGAATTTCGCGATTAGATGCCCAAGGTAAATCGTCTTGTGTTGATTCTTGATATTTTTGATAATTATCGTTATTTTTTACATTTCCCTTTTCTTAAGTATTAATATCAGCTTCATCGTTAATAAATAAGGGTCTTTGCCCGACAATATCATGTATTATTTTTATTATTCAAAATTGTTTTAAAAGTTCATCCAATTGCATCGATGTTCAACGCATACAGTCGAATAAGATAAAAGCAAATCATCGTGATAGTCGACATTTATCTGATCTTGCGAAAGTATAGCTTTATCTCATAAAATCAAAGGTAAGCGGTTAAAATCTTATTTAACTTCTGACCGTTATATCAAAGCCCCCCTATTGGTAAATTTATTATAGCATCTTATCAGCAATTTGGATTGAACCCAATCGGTTGTCCATCAAAAAAATTGTAAAAAATCATCGATTTACAAGTGGAAAGTCTTTGTCCTTGACTTGCTGTTTTAAATGGTATTTACTGACTGTGATACTTTAGAATCGAATTTATCATTTCTTTTTAATTGTTCTTCTTTTAAATCTGTAATTTGGTTTTTACTATAACCAAAATATGATTCTGCGATATCATTTTGATTCCTTTGTAAGTTCTTTAGCAATGTAATCTCCAAGTTTACTAAAATAAACAAATTTTAAGTGGTAGATTTTCTTCGTTTCTTGGCGATTGATTCTGAAATATCTTTCGCCAACAAAAATGGAGTTTCGGCTCTGCATTTTCCTGTTGAGTTTTTCTGTGCCAAAGATTTCTTGTCTTCCACTTTTCTTTTCAACACTTGAATCCGATAAAGAAAAGTTTGACGGTTGGAATCACATATTATCATGTTTATTTAAGTATAAAACCTCAGTATAATCAAATTAGGACTCGAAGTATATTGATAGTCAAAAAGAACCATATCTTGAAATTGAGATAGTGTGATTAGAAAAGGCACTTTATCTAGCATAGCATTTCAATCCTCAAACTGTAAAAAAATTAAATGTGATTTTATACATGAGACATTATTTTGGCAGACTTTTACTATAATACCTCTGCCAATGATGTTACACCACTGCAATACTACGGCATTTACGCGCGCTTAAATAATTATTGCAAACGCAAAAGTTGGTCTTTATACAGTTTAAGTTGCCAGAGATTTTATAGATTTTTTAGAATAAAACGAATTCCGATAGAACCTGAAATACAAATTGAAATCAGGATAAAATTGCTGCATAAAAGTAATGCTTAGAATACTGACAAAAGATTGTTTAATTTTAGTCCAGATTTGTAATGCACCAAATTTCTATTTTTTAGTTCATTCCAAACATCACCAATGTATGTTTTGCTATATTCAGATTTTATTGCATAAACTTTGTTTAGAATTTCTTGTTCATCTTCAAAATAGTTCTTACTATCTATTAGAATAGAGGCTATTACAAGCCATTCAAGTTCTTTGTCTTTAAATAAATCCAAAAACCCTTTCGTGAAATTAGTATCTAATTTCCATTTTTTGTTTATAATGATGGTATTCATGCTGTTTGTGTCCATCGTTTCATAATAATAATTTGCCAACTCTGGCGAATAAGGACCATTACTGTATATGCTAAATTCATAACCAAAATTGTTATTTAAGCAGGTTTGTGCCAGGTAAACGAATTTTTGCAATTTTAAGCGATTAATACATCCAATTTCATCTTTTCTAAGAAGATCTTGTAAATCTATAAGTTTGTGTTCCTGTAAAAAGCACATAAAATCTTGCAATTTCATGCTCATGATTTGTTTAATAATTAATATACGTAGAACTTCTATATTAATATTAAAACAAAGACTAATGAAAATTTATTCATACAAGAAAAGAATGATTTCTTTGAGAAAGATTATTGAATTTTACATCATTGAAGCCTTTCTATCAACTTCATTAGTTAATACTTTATTCTTTTTGCGTATTTCGTTTACATCATCAATTACATCTGCCAGTCCAGCATAATCTTCTTCCTCCTTGCTCTTTAGAGCAGTATTTGCATTGTGTATAAGACAAACCGATATTATCTAATATGAAAGTATTACTTGCATCTTTTTATTTATTATCTTTTAATATTCTAATTTTTGATTTCTTTTTGATTTTATTCACCCTGCCGAACAATTATAGACTTTTTTTGAATTTATTTAACAATCTGTATTAGATAAGAATAAAACCCCTCTTAGGGAATAAATAGCAATAGGTTACTATCCAAAAAATACTGAACGCAAATTTCAAGAAAGAAAGTTTAACAAATTATTCTAGTTTGTAACAATTCCAAATATATTAAAAATTGCTATTTCTTTTTAAATTATAATTCTCTAATGTTTGTGATCAGGAAATTATGGGTTGGCTGGCGAAAAAGACGTATCTACAAGTAGATTCATAGACAATACATAATAAAATAATTTACAGCTGATGAATATTGGAGCAAAGACCCAATAGATTGATGGTTATCTTATCTATAATTAGCATATTCTTGATATTAAATTCTAGTTATTCAATGATCAGTTTATCCTATGCAGCATATATGAAAGCCCCTCAGTCGCCTATAGGACCAACAGTAAAAGATGACAAGATAGTGGTCGAAAAAGTAACTGATGGATTAGACATACCTACAAGCATGGCATTCTTAGGACCAAATGACATTTTGGTTACAGAGAAAGAAACTGGAAAAGTCATGCACATAGTAGACGGTCAGATACAAGAGGAACCTGTACTAGATGTAGCAGTGGCAAATAGTATAGAGCGAGGTCTTTTAGGTATTGCTATATCAAAACAACCCGATGGAAAAGCATATGTATTCTTGTCATATACTGAATCAGGTAACCATGAAGATGGTAGTGATGTTGAGGATAATGTAGAACCAGCAGGCAACAGATTGTACAGATATGAGTATATTGACGGGGAGTTGAAAAATCCAATTCTATTGTTAGATCTTACAGCAGAACCAGAAAATGACAGAGGTGAACATAATGGTGGCAAGATTCGTATTGGTCCAGATAATAACGTGTACTTTATTGTTGGAGAAGTGGGTGGACATAGAACTCAGGCTCAAAACATTGAAGATGGTCCTAAGCCAAATGGTTTAGGCGGAGTATTGCGCATTACACAAGATGGAGATATTGTAGATCCATCCAATCCAATATTTGGTGATGAATCACCTCTTAACCTGTATTATGCCATGGGTATTAGAAACAGTTTTGGGATAGACTTTGATCCGGTAACTGGTGATCTATGGGATACAGAAAATGGTCCTACTGCTGGTGATGAAATTAATATGCTGTATCCTGGCTTTAACGGTGGCTGGGCTCTTATTCAAGGAAATTCAAAAGATGATCTCATCGGTACCGGTGCAACGTCTGATGATCTTGTTTACTTTGGCAAAAGTTCATACGCTGAACCTAAATTATCCTGGATTACTCCAATAGGAATTACTGCACTAAAGTTTATGAATTCAGACAAAATGGGCAAAGAATACCAAAATGATATGTTTGTAGGGGACATAAACAACGGATTATTATACCGATTTATACTCGGCGGAAATCGTTCTGACTTGTCTTTTGATAATGGCTACTCTGGAAACACGGCTTTGTTAACCGACAAAGTAGTTAATGATCCAAAGGAAAATCAACCGTTTGTTTTCGGGGAGGGTTTTGGGGGAATAACAGACATTGAGGTTGGACCTGATGGATTCTTATATGTACTAAGTTACACAGGCTCGCTATTTAGAATCGTACCCGCATCATCATCATCATCAACTGCTTCCTCTGGTTCGATGGCTGAATCAAATCCTAGTTCCAACATCGGTACTAGTTCAGAAGAAGAAGAAGGACAACAAAGTGAACTTTCAGATAATGAGGAAGAGCAATCCAATACTGGAAATGGCAATTCTGTTCCGGTAGTGATACAAGGTCTTAGTGGAGATCGTTCTTACTCACCAAATCCGATCACAATAGAAACGGGTCAAACAATAACTTGGTACAATGGAGATACCATCTCTCACAGTGTAACGTCAGGGCTTGATAATAGTGATGATTCGGGAGAAGAATTTGATTCCAAGGCAATAATACCAAACCAGTCTTATAGCATCACTTTTGAAGATTATGGAACGTACCCGTATTATTGCTTCTATCATCCTTCGATGGTGGGAGAAGTGATAGTAAAATAGATAAATAAAGATTGTATGATGGCAACTATGGTATAAAAAATACCACCCTTTCGCTACATTCAGATAGTTATTGAGGACCATTTTCTCTACCACTGAAGTTAATTATAGACTCATCCCCGAAGCTTTCATAGTATAAATTATGGCTTTTATGCACTCATCAGGGTATTCCATTAATTTATATAATCTCTTCCGTAGGGATTCTATCATTGGCATAACTCTTACCCTTTGGTAGTCCTCGTGTGAGTTTTTTCCAAGAAATTTGGATATCTGCCAATTCACAGAATAATCTTATGCTTTTAATGTAATTTTGAACTGTTGAGCCTACAATTTCTTTGCGCTCGGCCTTAGACAACAAATGTGAAATAAACGTGTAGATTCTGTTAAAAGCCCAGTCAGATCCGTTTTGACTTGCTTCCTTTACAAAATTGATGCTCTTATCTTCAATCCCTACTCCTTCAGTTTCAATTAAATCAAAAAAGATTTTCATTCTACCCCGATATTTTTCTCTAGTTTGTGGAGATCTTAAAGATCTTAAATAATTTGCCCATATATTAAATTCATATTTGTTTTGTGGTTCTTCTGACTCTTTTTTTGTACCTCTTTTTTTGTAGAAGCTACTTAAAAGAACCACTATCGTAATGGACCGAGTGGGTTATACGGCAAAAATGACATGGAACTACTTCATGAAAGGTGCCAACCCGAAGGAAGGAGTACTGATACCTATCTTAGAAAACTCGATCGGGTGAATTTAAGACATTTTGAATATATTATTTTAAAATGATTTAGTTGATGTTGTATCTAGGACAAATTTATCTTCCAGTGAATTTTTAATAGGATACTTGACAGTCAAGAGGATGAAATCTGCTTAAATCAATGTAGACGGCGAAAGATAGTTTCAAAAACACTATTATTTCTTGGCATAATTATTTTTACCGCATTCCGTAGATCTCTAGGAGTTCATCCATACTAGATTCTAAATCATCTTCCTTTGAACGAACACGATTATAAAAAACATTCCTTAATTCTGACTCAGTATAAAAAGGGCGTACAATTTCTTTAAGGTAACTTACTCGATCTTCCCATCCCATGTAGTAACAGCTGTCAATCAGAAGAGGCATATGAGTATTATCCCTAGGGGTTTGATAATAGCGCTTTAGTACTTCCCTCTCTGCACCAATGATTAGCAACAATTTTTTCACGGTATCATATAGATTGCCCTTGTTCAATATATCTTGAAATGATGCATTAATTCGAAGTATTCTGGATTGTATGTCCAAATTGACAGCCTTAATCCCTAGATCATCCGATGTAATTTTAGAAGCACTAGGAGAGATGATTAGGAGCCACAAATTTTGACTTTGAAGACTTTCTCGAATAATTGTTGTTATATCTGCATCTCTAAAACTGTAGCCGATAACTATTAACAAAGTACATTTACGAATAGATTCATTGAATTGATTATTTAACCAAGAGAATATTTGGGAGGTTTTTTCCTTTTTAAATGTTGGATATATAATGATTTCCGATAATTTTTCTGATGAAATATAGGCCACTTCATTAAGATCCATTCCAATTATAGGAACTTTCACAGATTTTCCAGACTCCGTTTTAAACCAATATAAACATCCATGCAATCTATAAAGATTGATACTTTGTTCTAGCTCATTAAAGGCAGAGGGATTCCAATAAGGCGAAAACCCATCAACATACTTTATACGATTTCTTTCGCAAAAAAGATCAATTAAGCCATCATAATTCAGAGTAAAAATTTCAGTTGGATCCCCATCGATAAACCCTTGGAGCGGAGACAAAAATTCGTGAGAGTTCTTATTGATCGTTTCCAAAGACTTGCGTATGAAGGCTTGAGTTTTGAGATTGATTTGATTCAACGTCATGGTATCGATCTGTTTAAGGTCATTGAATTTCGAATAAATTAAATCTCTATACTGCTCGTCCTCGAGATTTTTTACAATTGACATTAAACCCTCTATATCATTTCTAATTGTGGATGTCTGATTCATAACATCCTTAAGGATCCTAACTGCTTCTTTTTCCTCGGTTGAAAAGCTTTGTTCTACCGAATAATAATAGGAGGTAGTTAATTCAGCCATGGATGGAAGCTTAGCAGGTACAGATGCACCGGCACCTAAAAGGAACACTATTTCCTTCATCCAAGTTTAAGGGTAATCGTCATTTATAACTCATAATACTAATTATGACCGTTTATACATGTATACGAATTGTAAATAAAGGAGATATGTGCAATTTGCATTTAATTATCTTCTGAATAGATTTTTTTGATTAGTTTTTCGGTTTGTTCTTCATTTTCTGAAAAATTCATTTCTTTTAACAAAGATGAGATTGAGTATATAGCTTTTTCATAGGTTTTTTCACCGTTCCTTCATCTATAAAAAAAACCACTATCTGAATATAACGAGATGGTAGTATAGTCTCCTGAATTCTTATCAAAAGTTTTGATATCGGCTAATATGTAAATGACAATCCATAAACTGAAATTAATGTCAATGTCTAAAAACGTCTTATTATCAGAGACAGTGTATTCTACTATATTGACTAAGGATGAATTTTGCCAGTTTTTTACCGATCCCTGTGGAATGGTACATATTAATTGAGCCAGTCCTAGGATATGGGCCAAATAATAATGCTTATAAACGGTATCCCATTGCAAGCTTAACTCATAATATTCAAACGATATACGTATCTTCTGGATATTCGGAGAGATTAATTTTACCGTTATTAGGATCTTTGTTGTAGTCTTCTTCTGCTTTCTTTATTTCCTGCATTCTGATTTCGTTGTATTTTTTCTTCATGTCTGGATCATCTATGCTCTCTATGATCTGTGCTTCTAACATCCGTAGCTGTTCTGGAGATTGATTGTTCTTTGCTTGTGCATACATGGAGTTCACGTACGGAATTTGTTGCTCCAAAGTGCTTTGAGTAGAGATTACATCATGTAATACTTTGCAGATTGCCACAAGTGTTCGCGCAGGAATAAATGTTAGTCCACCTTCATTCTGGATCTTATCATAGAGCATATGTTTGATTCCATTTAGTTCTTCTAGTTTGAAACGATGCCAGTTGATGTAGGTTATTTGATCCTTTAGAACAGAAAGATACCACTCGCTTCCTTCGGACTTCATTTCTCTAATATATCGTTTGATTGTATGGATTCTAAGAGGAGCGAATCCGCTTTTTTCTCTAGTCTCATTTATGGTCTTGTGAATGACAACTGGATCATAGCCTCTCACATACATTTCCTTGATTTGGATCTTGGTTAGAACCTCATACTGATGCGAGGAAACTAACTTCTTTCCATCTAGAATCTTGAACGGGGGTTTCTTTGTAGGAAGTAAATCAGTTGACAAGATCGTATCATTTAAAAATAGATTAACAAAATAAAAAAGTTCGTAAATTTTGGCTCAATTACATCTTCTTTTAAGAAAACATAAACTAGGAACTACCTAGAAAAAATAAAATGCATATTGTTAGGGTAAATCCAGATAGCATTATTTATATGAATAAAGGAGTCACACTTTATAGATTTCTTGCAAAATACAAAGTTTTCCTTGGAAATTAGAATTGCAACAATCATTAAATTCCACAATAATTTCAGAAAGGTGTTTCACCAACGGCTGTATATGTTGTTATACAATACCAAAATTTCTAGCGTTTATCCACTAACAATTGAGAATTTTGCGAATATTAGATGCATATTCATCCCCCGAATCTAATAAATTACAGGCCAGTTGATCGTTATCCCTGTTATTATCTGTCAGAACCTCTTTAATATCATTCGCAGAATCAATGGAGTTTGTTATATCCAAGGGATTTTGAATGATATTTCGTAAAATATCTATAATTTTCTTTGGCTCTTCAGTAGGAGAAGAAGCATCTTTTATTATAGAAACAGTATCAGATTCAATATTTGTAACATATAAATAATCATTAAAAGGGTTGAAAATCACATCTATAGGTCCATGATCTACGGGTATGGTAGATATTACGTCATTGTTTGAGCTGTCAATAACTGATATATTGTCAGAAGCAAAGTTTGTCACATATAAGTAATTATTTGCAGGATTAAGAATCATTACTCTATTTGCATCGACTCCGTCGCCCACACTAACGGACTTGATTACTTCATTGGTTGAACTATCTATTACGGAGACACTTTGAGAATTGTTGCTATCAATATATACATTGTCATTTGCCGGATTGAAATACATTGTAGTTGGGTATCTTTCAATGGGTATTGTATCTATTACTCTGTTGAGAGTGTCAATTACATATACATCATGAGTATCAGAGTTGGAAACATACATATTATTACTACTTGGATTAAACTCCAAATCATATGTATTTATACCAACAGGAATAGTCGCAACTAATCTATTTGTCGTTCCATCAATCACGGAAACATGGCCAGCATTTTCTCCCGAATTTGGAATAGCTACATATATATCGCCATTTATGGGGTTAAATTCCAGGTCTCTAGGAAATCCACCTACTTCCACACTATCTATCTCCGTGTTTGATGAACCATCGATAATGGAAACATTTCCTTTTACAGAAGGACCGCCCAACACTACATATCCTGTGTATATCTTATTATTGACGGAATCTACAAGTAATGGCCATGGTGAACCACCTACAGGTATTGTATCTACCACTGTATTTGATAAGCTATCTATAACTGAGATTTCGTTGGAGCCTCTGTTGGCAACATACAAGTTACCGTTTGAAGGATTGAAAACGATGTCTACTGGTGAACCACCTACAGGTATTGTATCTACCACTGTATTTGATAAGCTATCTATAACTGAGATTTCGTTGGAGCCTCTGTTGGCAACATACAAGTTACCGTTTGAAGGATTGAAAACGATGTCTACTGGTGAACCACCTACAGGTATTGTATCTACCACTGTATTTGATAAGCTATCTATAACGGACACCTCTCCAGATCGTTGATTTGTTACATATACATCGTCATTAATAGGGTTAAATGTGATTCCACGAGGGGCATTACCCACGTTAACTGATTCAATAACAGGATTAGCTGAAACTCTTTCTAGAGCAGGAGTTACAATTAACAAGTTTAGATAAATAATAACCATCAAAATAGTGCAAAAGCTATAATTTATGTTCA
The DNA here is from genome assembly GCF_008389435.1 of Candidatus Nitrosocosmicus agrestis. GTDB lineage: Archaea > Thermoproteota > Nitrososphaeria > Nitrososphaerales > Nitrososphaeraceae > Nitrosocosmicus > Nitrosocosmicus agrestis. Next base: position 13,148 of record NZ_VUYS01000030.1, read on the forward strand.
TTCAAAAAGATTAGGGAAAGAGAATTCTTATGAGGTAAGAAACTAATTCTGATTTAATTTTACTATAAGTATAATTTAGAATTTAACTACATTTTTAACGCTTTCTGATCCAAATAAAATTTTCTAAAATATCCACTTTTCATAAAAAATTTCATCAGTCCTCAGCAATATCTGCAAGTCTTTGTGAGAAGATATCAAATTGAACTTTGATCCAACAATTGTATTTGATTTGGTCTGAAATACTTGCGTCGTCTATATCATGTGGTAACGTGTCTAGCCATTCAGTTATGACCGTACCTTCAGGAAAGCCACATCTTTGAACAATTTGTAAATTCTCTGCAGGTGTGGGGTTATATTCAGCATTATTTGTTGATGAGTAGGTTAATCCAATTACTGATGTAAATCCAATAGTTAGGAAAACAGATAAAATAATAATAGAATACATGTGTCGAGCCCGTTGCATGAATTTGGAGAACATTTTCAATATTTCAATGACGATCTATATATTTATAATTTTATTATAAATTATTCTATTCTATTTTTCTATTGGTAGTGGTTTATATTAAATACCAAAATATCCTATGCTTAATAAATTTAGGAAAAGAATTGTTGAGGTTCATCATTCTTATTTGAAACTTTCGACTGTGAGGATAATCAATCTTTATGATTGAATCCATTTTCCTGTTCCTAATTTCCTTTTGTAATTTTCAACTTAAGTATCTGTTCGGTCCAAAAATACCTAATATCCTAATCTCTATTATTAAAAGTGTCCTGACTCGAAAGCAATGTGAACTGTACTAATATACCATCGTATGCATGCGCATAGAAAGTCCAACATAGGATATTCTTAATTCTCTCATTTATTGTTCTAATCTCAGGTGTACTAGAGGTAACTACGTAGTGATGTTCTGTTGCAAACTTATCATAGGAAGACAACATAGAAATGGACTTAGTGACACTCAAATGGGATAAAATGGATTACTTGTGATTACGTATCGATAATTGTATTAGGGTCCGATAAACCTAATCGACATATTAACATGAATTAAGATTGACAAATAACTCGAGCATAAAATAAAATCTTGATACATTTGTTTGTCTGATTTTACAAATTAGATTTGGTGCCCCAAATACTATTTTCAATAACAATTAATGGGCATTTCATATATCTATGTGATATACTTCTTTAAATAATATGGTAGATATAGAGGAGGTTTATGTGAGAGATTTATATAAAGAGCATAAGGGAAAGGAACTCCATAAAGGCTCTCTATCGCAAAGAAGACCATTTAGGATGATCGAGAAGTAGCTAAGGAGCACTTTGCTTTAGACAAATGGGCTTTACAAATACTTCGACCAAAATTTTCCAATAGTTTTTCAGTTTTTCAATTTTTCTCATATCCAACTTGGTTATTTTTTCGATATCATGAATACTATACGTCCCTTCCAATTCATTCGACTCAGGTTTTAAAACAATTAAAGTAGGATAAGTCATACTTGCTGTTTCGTAAATCATTCTGGTAGATATCGTCATTTCAAAAAAAATCTTGATAATATACCTATAATGTTAGAACGATCTAATTTCGAAATTTTTGACTGACTAGCATCCCATATTTTTTCTTTAAGTCGTATTTTGATGAAGGTTTGAGATGCCTTCTCAAAGATTATATCCAGGTGATTGTCTTTAAAGAATTCAAAAGAAGGAAATGAAAAGTTTCGTATCCTATATTTAAATTCTATTTCGTAGGTTTCGCTATTGAAAAAATTCAGAAAATTTTGAAGTATGTCTTGTTTTTTATATTTTCTTTCAAGTATTCTATGAACCAACTGATACATAAAATAATCAATTTCTAACTTAATTGAAGTATCTAGAAATTTAATCGATTTAGTTCCTCTTTCTGATATTTTATCGTCCATACACAATGCTTTTGCAAAATTAGTATATGATGGAGAGGATTTACATACGTCAAGTAAAGCAGTGTTGGGTGCTTAAAAAGAGTGGAGATATTTGATCGTATTGGGCTAGCTGATATCTGTTTTTATCTATCCACTCATAGAAATCATCATAAAGTTTGACCAAATCATTATAGTGTTTGGATGGATATTCATTTTTGTGTAGGGGTTTTTAGTCAAGAATGCTCAATACCTGCCTGTCTACTTTGATTGTTTAGGTTCTAAATGTGCCTGTTCATTGATAGTAATTTATCTAACCGTCGATAGTAATCAAAGTAATGGATTTCTAAAATGTATCTCGTTTTGATTAGTTAATAGCTGATACAGATCCCTATTCTCAGTTTGTAGTTTAACTAAACTCATTGGTTTATAATGTCTCACATATTTTATTTGATTCTTAGCTGCTGCAGAAGGATCAAAACCTAGAGGCTTGATTGTATTACATTTTGATAACCAGGCAACGACGACCTGTGAAACTTTTTCTGGTGATAATCCCCTCACATTCACAAGATAAGGCACCAGAATATGAAAAATACAATACTTTCTATAATCCTCTAAAGGCGTTTCTAATAGTTTTTCTATCCAGCGAATCTTGTTATTCGAGTATGTAGTATTAGGAAACGAAAGATCGCCTCTTCTTTTTATGTCTGATTTAATTTTCTCTCCAATGAGATGAGCATAAAAACTACCCATGAGATTCCCAATAGAGGGTCTTCTATAGTTCCATTGATCAACTAACTTAATTTTGGACTGTTCCCTCGAAAGACCTTTTATGATACCTTTAGAGTTATATGAGTTTGGTACTCTTAGCAGACATGATCTTAGAGAGGGATTATTTGACCTATCCGCACAACCTTCAGAAAGGAAATGCTTTGCGAACTTGAGAAATTGTGAGTTGCAATTTTCAAATTCATTAAAATCCTTAATATCTTCAAATCGAACTGGACATTCAAGTGGTTGATATATATGATAGCCATTACCTGTCCACAAAACGGTTGGGATGCCTTCAAGTCTTTTTTTTATGTTGGACAAGACAATTTTCAACTTCTGATAAATAGACATTGATCCGTTCAAATCATCATCTAGGTCAATAAATATAAAATCGGGATTTGTATTAGCGATTGCTGGAAAAGCGTTGATTCTACAATCAAGATAGTCAGAATCTATAAAAAATCGTAAAGCTTCATTCTTTGAAAACACCATTTTTTGATATCCTAACCTCTTGGTCATTATGGTCCTGGGAAATAGAGAATTTGAGTCAAAATGTCCTAAGATAAAATGTAAACCTGCTTTGAGGTTTACGAAATCATCACTAAGGGTGCTTTTTTCTTTATACTGGATTTGATGACCCTTGATCATTTTGCATCATTCAATGGCGTTAAGAAAAATGACCCCCCAGTTGCATTTCTTTCTCGCGCTAAAGTAATGGGATTCATTTTAGTGAACAAAATTAATCTTGACCTAGTGCATAGGAGTTGTAAATTGCAGAGATACTATTTCGACGTGACTAGGGGTACAGTTTTCTTTATACAATTTCTCCTCTTATGCATTATCTGATTTGATGTGTTGATATTCTTCAGTGTCTAAAGCGTTATCCTTTTCTATATGAGGTGTAATATTCTCGTAACTTGTTTTATTCCAATCAGAATTCAACAACGTCTTAAATTCGTTAGTTAAAAACCACTCAAACTCTGGTTTTAATTTTATTTGGATTAGAGAATTTGATTTGATGTCGCATCCCTCATCTATTTCCTCATAATCCCCATAAAAACGAGGTTTATCCTCCCCTAACACTATTTTGTCAACAATCTCAAGGGCTACGAATTCTGTCATAGTTCTAAGTGCAGTAGGTCTTGTAGTTTTTAGGTCCTCTAAAATTCGTGAAGTATCGGTTAGACCATTGTTGGTTAACAAATGTTCAAAAACCTTTACTCTTTCTCTTGAAGCTGTAGACAAGACTACATTTACGATTAATGGTATGTCATTCATTGTAATAAAATTTCGACCTTGAGACAACGCATGACCTCTAGCTAAATTCTTTAACTGTGTTATTGCTCTTTCAGGCTCCTCTATAGTTGCAAAGGTATACGCATAGTCTGAGCCCTGAGTGTCTCTGGTTTCCCATGTGGGTATCACGCCTCGAAAGTGTGCTAGTAATTTTGCAAGTCTTACTATACAAACTAATGCGTGGTCTGAATCTGAATCAGAATCCCACTTGATTTTCACAAGCGTATTTTGATCTATGTTAATTTCAGAATCTTTTGTCTTGCTGATAATTTCTTTTTCGGTGCATGTATTACAAGGGTGTATGTTAAACCATTCTAGATAGTCATCAAGAACAGCTCTGATTTGATTAATATTTTCCTTGAATCGATCTGCGTTTTTTATTTTCTCTAAGTATTTTTGTTCACTTACATTTTTTTTATTGTTTAGTCGTATAAAATATAGTTTTGGTCCCAAAGTGCCGAACAATTTATGAACCTTGTGAGGAATATCTACTGCAGCTCCAATCCATGTAAACATGTATTCTCCAGAGTAACCTCTGTGACCCTGCGCTCCTGTATCGCTTTCATAACCATGTCCGTCTGCTATTCTTGTTATTATGCCTAGGATCTCTATGAGTTCCTCATACCTTTTTGAAAATGTGGGCGATAGTTCGGGAGTTAGGAAAAATTTATTTTTTATTTTGGGAAGTAAATCAACATTGCTTAGTTTATCTCTAGCCACTGTTGTATTATGAGAAACAAAGGATTTGGGGCTAAAGTTGTCTGTATAAAAAGTATGACCCGAACCTCGGAATAACTCTATAGTGACTGTTTTCACAGAGCTTGGTGGTCCCAAGATTATACCTATAAATGGTAATGTACAGTCCTGTATGGACAGAATTGATTTAACAGACAAAGCAAATTCAATGGGCTTCCAAAGTTCAGGCATTATCGCCTCAACATTTGTTCTTAATTCTAAGTATTTTCTTAAGACCATCTTTTGCCATTCAGCAGAAGATATAGACTGTACTATTGTTGACGCCAATTCGTGATTATTTGGGTTATCATCTGTTGTTTTTGTATTATCGTTTGATCTGTATGTTTGGCCAAAGTGTTTTGAAACATTATATATTATCTCCTCCTTTAAACCAATATTAGTTGTATATTCATCAAGGCGTCCACGGAGATTTGCGATCGTTGATTCGAAATTCTTGTCTATAATTGTGGTAACCTTACGACCATTAATTAGTATCTCTAAAACTTCATTATCTTCATCAATAAGAAGATCAGTCACTCCCTTGTCTTGGAGCGAATTGGTAAAGAGAATGTTTTTTATTACCAATTCGTACTTCCAGAATGAATAGGAGGCCCATTCTTAATTGCGGCATAGATTGCGTTCACTATTTTTAATATCTCAGCGGTCATCACATCATGAGTATCTATATGAGTGACTTGCGGTTTGTTGTCCGATGATAAAGGCGTTTTGTTTTGAGATTCCAGATTATCGGTGATTCTTTTTACCTTATTCCTGAATACAACTGCAGAGTCATCTTGATTGAGCTTTACGGTATATGAATATCCATCAATAATGACCTTAAATCCGTCTTTCTTTTGGAGTCTTTCTCGCAGGTAAGCATCCTTTTCTATTTCTTCATACCACACGTACTCTCCGCCATTTCTTGTAGATTTCCATATAATATGAGAGTCTTTCGACTTGTTGTCAACGCTAGAATCTTTAGGAGGGAAAGTCATATTCTCATTTATCATTAGTTGTCGCGCTCCTTTTGGAAATGACACTTGCAATTACATTCTATGAATATCCCAAGCATAAGTTTGTCTTGAAACTGACCCTTACATTCCTTACACTCATTTGTAGGACATCTTGTAATCTTTAAGATCCGTACAAATTTACTGTTTTTTAGGTGTAGATGATTGGAATCAATGGATATGTTTTTAGAGTTGCTTCTCTCATTAAGTACTTGTATCGTATCCTTGGCATTAGTAGATGTAGGATTCAACTAAATTCCTCCATTAAGTATTTCAAGGTCCCGATATGGTTGGTTGCATCTGGCCAGTGGATTTGGAGATCAGCTTGCCAGATTGAACCACATTATTTTTGAAATACACTGATGTTTTACATTTACTGCATGATGTTACATAGGGGTTTTTTCCTTTGTATAGCCATTGGTTTAAACACCGCTGACATATTATTAGTTTTGACATCATAGTATACATCTATACTGTATTATAAAAAAGATTCTCTTTGTTAGGAACCTTCTCTCATTGAGAGAAGCCTGTTATAGAAAAATGAACATTAGAACCTTATAAATTCTAATTATCTTTGATTATTGGAAATAAAATGATATTTCTTGGTTCTTTTCAACCCTTCGGTGTTAAATTTGGGTGTTTAAAAGTGGGTGGTAAGGAGAGTAAAATCATTTCGTTTTAAATTTTCGTCTATATTCAATTATCATGCCACTTAAAGCTGCTATTATGCCAATCAATATAACAAGACCTACTTCCAATGTATTAAATCTCTCTAACAATGGCAAGTCTGATGGAGTTAAAAGAAATTTGGTCATGTAACCTACAATTGTAGTTATGAAGATAGGGATTCCGTATAGATATAAACCTAAATAGTCAAGGCATTTTTCTTTTCGGTCTCGTGGAGTTAGACGTTCATCTTCTTTTATATGAGCTTGGCATTTTGTTATAATATTTTTTACCAATTCATCTTCTTTACCTTGTATAGTATATTCCAGATGTAAGAATAGATATATATCGTCATTGAGGCAAGAAGTCAGCTTTTTGTTTTTTGGATTCTTATGTGTAATATTATATTTTAAATCCTCGCTTTTTTTTAACTGCGTCTCTAACTCTCTCAATGCAGACTTTGTTATAAATATTCCACACCAACGTTTTTTCTCCTTTTTGCCCCACACATGAAAACAGGTGAGGTATAACGATTAAATTATTAAAAATGTTTATATTCTTGATATATTAACTCGGTCTACAGCATATCCGCCTGATTTTTTAATCTCGTTCTGTATATCCCGTAGATTTATTGATGCTGTTACATTAGCTTTAAACTGTAGAGCGGGTTTGTCTTTGATTTCTATAAATTGTATCTCTGTTGCATTGAATTCCTTCAAAGTTAATTCTACAAGTGATTCGACCAATTTACAATGAGATGTTTTTTTCTGTTTCAATTCATTTTTTCGCTTTTTAGAATAGTCTATCTGACCTTCTATTCTTGCTTGAATTGGTTTTAAATATTGTATTTTAACATCACTCCATAGACTGATTGTATTTATAATGACCTTTCTTATCTATATTTAAACATAGTGATTCCAATTCATTTAACAGATGGTAATTCACTATCATATTATAATATAGTTAAGAAGTTATTTAAACCCTATAATGATCAACAACCTTTTGTTTTTTTCAGTAAGATTTTAAATTTGTTTTTACTGTTTGATTTATCATCAATATCAATGCCAGCTTTTTCCGCAGGTGTTTTTTCCATTCAACGCTTCATGTGGCTTGACAAAGTTGTAGTAAATACGTTGTCCTTCTGCTATGGCTGAGTTATGGCTTTTCCATCCTCTTTGCACTTTCACTCGCTCCCTCAGCGTACCGTTAAGCCTCTCAACCCTGTTATTATTTGCATGGGGCTTTGTGATACCACATTTGGCAACGTGTTCTACATCTCCCAATGTTTTAACACCTTCTCTGTATGCTCTTAGAGCATCAGTATAAACGGTTTGAGGCTTGTTGACATGACTGTTTTTAATATCATAGTTAAAGGCTTGGATTGCTCCATTAATGTCCCTTTTTTCTGACAGTTTTGACACAATGAGAAAACGTGATTCCTTGTCCATGATATTCCACAGATAAGCGATTCCGCTTTGTCCTTTCCTTGTTTCACCACCTTTTATCTTTACAAAAAGTTCGTCAACGTGCCATTGATTTGATAATTGCAGGATTAAACTATTGATGCTTTCTGATATTCTTGGGATATACTTTTGTATCCATGAGTAGACGGTTGAGAAACTCAAATCTAGTTCAAAGTGATCGTTTAAGTTTATTGCAATCTTTCGTAACGAAAGTCCAGAGAAGTATAAATCCAGAGCAAAGGTAACGATTTCTGGATCAAACTTTAATCCTTTTAAGAGAGATGGTTCTTTGAACTTGTGTTGACAATCCTTGCACTTGTAAACCTGTTTCTCCTTATAAGTTCCATATCACATGACTCTGATATAACCACACTGGTCACATTTGATAGCATCATCTGCAAATATTTTTGGTTGATTTTCTAACCATAGTTTAACCCTATAGATATGTTTACAGCATTCTATCTTTCGGTATTCAAAGTCAGAGCAACTGCAAACCCAAATAGATTCTAGACTTTGAACTTGATATTCTTTGTTAGAAAAAGCCTGAGAATGAACGGTGAAACTATTCTCAGTGTTTTTAACAATAGAACCTTCTCTAGAGATCAAAAGTCCTCTTTCCATTCTGAAATCTATTCGGTTGTTGCCAATACTACTATACCACCAGTAGTGTAACATAAGAACTATATAAATATAGTGTTTTATCTTTATATATTACTTTAATTATATATTACTTGATGATTGAGAAGAAACCCGATTCAAGGGGAAGGATACCGACTTCAATCAAAATCAATCCGAATTTGTGGAAAGAAGCAAAGATTGAAGCAATAAATCAAAATATAGATTTGTCAGAACTTGTAGAAAAAGCATTAGATGCATGGATAGGAAAATACAATAAAAAGAGGGACAAAAATGATTAATGAACAAGCTAAAAACGCATTAAAAAATCAAATAAAATTATTCTCAGAGATTGCTGAAGAGTCTTCCCAAACTAGAGATGAACTTTTAGCAGACGGAAAGCATACCAATAACCTTCAAAAAACTCGGGATGGTATAATATACGGACATTTATCTAGATTATATAAACAGGAAGCAATGTCTTTGGTTCTAATTGGTACAATGTTGGATAAATTATCTGAATTACCTAACAGTGAAAAATTGGACAGTATTAATAAAGAATTAACAACAAAGGTTGAGGAAACCCTAAAGCCTATAGCAGAAGAAATTAAGAAGTATAGAGACATAGAAAAAAATGCAAAGGATATTTACCGATGAATAGTATTGACTATATGAATCTAGTTGCTTACTAAGGATTGAAGGAAGCGTTAGAAGTCAAAAAAAAACGAATGACGAATTATTAGAATATTTATCTTCTAGTCTTCGATTTATTTTAAGATATAGTCAAAAATATAATATTCCAATTCCTAAATCAGATAAAATTTTAGACATGATTAATAAATTAATAGCAGTAGAAAACAGAAATTCACCACACAAATCTAAATAACCATTTTCAACACCTGATGATGAGACAGAACCTATTTTTTTATTTTTTTGTTATAGGATTTTTGTTATTTGGATGGTATATCGCAGTGAGATCGTTAAGATTCAATACGCAAGTATCATAAAATCGATAATATTTCTTTTTTTGTGTATTTGGTTTTTTAGGGATTAAATCACTAGACCCGAATGTTTTATTTTGCTTCTCGAAAACATTATACTAGTCATTGTTGAATAAATTCACGTATAAATCAAGAATTCTTTTGAATCAAACCAGTAGAATAAAGCGACTTGATCACAGAATCAACTTGATCTTGATCCCGAGAAGTTGACAACCCATTTATCAATTGATCAACCACGATCTTTAGAGAAGAAAATTGATCTGACAACAATCTTATCGCTTCGTCTTTTTCTTGCAATTTTCCTTTTATCAAAAAGATATCGTCTTGATTTTTTTGTTCATATTTAGTTAAATCATTTTTTAGCTTATAACTTTCGTCAACTGTCAAAAGGTCGAGAGACACTACCTTAAGATAGTCTTGCAAAAGCTCGTCCTCTGTTGGTTTGTAATATGAAGAAGACAAACCCAGGTCCCATCCCATCAGTATAGCAATATTGGCTGGCCTCATAACTTTTTCACATCGAGTCTTGAAGAACTTGCGAAAACCATGAGCGGCTTTAAATTCATGTCGTCTTTGACCCTCTTGTAATTCTACTCTTATATTTTGCTGTAATAGCGCTCTACATAAAATAGTTCTTATCGCTTCATTTTTTAGCTTCTTTGGATGTCTTGCAGATCCCAAACGAGATCTGAAATGCAAATTTGTTGTTTTCCATAAATCGCGCATAAGCCAACTATCCCCTGAAACCTTTTCACCAAAAGATGATCTATATTCCATCCATTCCTTCAATATTAAGAAGCATTCTCGAGTAGTGTAAGCACTATACTGTTCTGGCTCCCCGGCGTAAACCTGAACTTTAGCTGCAATGACATTTCCAGATTCGTCTTCGACAGGAATTATATGCTTCCATTTTAGATAATCCCAGGCGCCAATCCGAATGCCACTTGTAACCATTAAAGAGACAATCGGTCGAATTCGAATATCAGGATAATTTAGGAGTTTGCGTATTTCCTGAATAGTGGGCGCACGATCAAGACTGGCATGCCGTCCCCTAGGAATACCTCTAGAAATTAATTTCCAGTTTAGCAATATGTCATTCATATCACAGAAAAGTTTGAGTGGTTTATAATAGTTGGATATTGTTGAGGCTTCTATTTCACCTCTTGATACCCTATCTTTTTGTAGAATCATGAAATTTATGATAGTTTCCTGAAGCCATCGCGGATTACTTTTTGCTTTTGTATAGAGATCAAGTAATTGGTCCTCTATCTGATTTCCACTAATATTAGCATAAGCAAGAAATGGCTTAAATCGTCTTGGATACCTTTTTTGCGTCTCTGGAGATCTTATTGCGTAAATAAATTTTGAATAGGGATTTTGAATTACATTATGTCTTTCATCATTAGTTTTGTCCAGATTATCCATCTAATTCGGTATATGAGTTTAAAACCTGGAACTTAAAAACATACAGAAATGAAATGGACCGAGTGGGATTCGAACCCACGACCTCGGCAATGCCAATGCCGTATCCTACCAGGCTAGACGATCGGCCCTGTTAGATAGTGTTGTTTTATGTTCACATTAATATTTGTTTATTGAGAGAAATCTATACTTAAATATCTGTAAAAGAACAACTATTTTATCGATAGATACTTGAAGCCAAGGAGATTTTATTGAGTTAAACCAGAGCGAAGACATATCGACTTCCCGACTACTATGATCAGAGTTCTGCTTCTAGAAATTTAATTAATCCCGTAAAGGCTCATCACAAAATGCTTGTTAGATATTCCATTGAAAAATATTCTCATACTTACATCTGTCTCTGTATCAAAATTGAATAATTAACAAAAGTAGAAAAATCTATTCGAACACCACAATTTGAACATACAAATAGAGTACATTGAATGAAAGAGAAGCAAAAATTGCTCGACCCCAGTCAATATATACATATTAGCAATTTCATTACTTTACAATTAAAGGCTCTGTTCAGTTAACGCGTTTTAACTCCTTGTTATGATAATCGACAAAGAGATTTAACCAGTTGCTTACATGCTTTAACTTACAATTCTTCATTCTACACGGAAAGTAGTCATCAAAGCATTCGG
>NZ_VUYS01000008.1 GCF_008389435.1 Candidatus Nitrosocosmicus agrestis
CAAACCGTCAAAATATAGATTAACAGCAAATACGATATCTTCCATAGAAGTTCTATGTCTTATTTGGTAAATCATGAATAGTAAGTGCAAATCAAAGCTATGGATTTTTCGTTAACTTTACAGAGCCCTCATGACCTTATAAAGGTCGGAAATCTGCTTAGGAAAGTAGAAAGGTATAAAATCATAGAGCAATGGCAGTTTTAATAAGTCCTTCAATAAATATAAACCAAGCAATGAAAAAATCAATCCTAACTTTCTAATTTGTTAATCATTTTTTATCATGCCATACCTCTTGTAAATAAATCAATCTTACAAAATTTTTTATCTTGATCGTTTAATGTATTTAGGATGAAAGTGGCACTGTAAAATCTATGATGATATAATCTAATTTAATCTAATTTAATCTAATCTTAATTCACTCCAAAGCTCCTTTTTTGTGACTATTAAGTAGTAATAGGGCAGTGTACTGTATAAAGAGAGAATAAGGAATAATGGACTGTTATCTATTTTTAATCTCTTGTAAGCTGTAGATTAAAACAATAAACAAATTCTTGTATCACATTTTTATATAATTAATAACATGATAAGGTATGGTTTATAAATATATTGAAATAGTGGGAACTTCTTCGCAAGGAATCGATGATGCCGTAAATAATGCCTTCAAAGAAGCATCAAAAACCGTAAAAAATATTCAATGGGGTGAATTGGGTAGAGTCACATTTAGATTGGATGATAATCAGAAAATTGAATATCAAGCAGAGATTAAAATTGGGTTCAAAGTAGAAGGTACGGATTAGAATAACAACTCCTATTTCTTCTGCTGAAATAATTAGTTTAAATGCCTCTATCTATTTTGTTTGTTTCAACCTATCTTCCACTATTTCTAAAAAGCTATCCTTATTTATTGGCTTTCTAATTATGCAATTAAAGCTCAAATCTGAATATGATTTAATTATTGATTGATAGTACTCTTCAAATGCCGTTGCAAGACAAATTCTTATCTTGCTATCCATTTTCCTAATCCTGCTTGCGAGTTCAAATCCATTAATCCTTGGCATTCTAATATCCGTAATTAGCAGATCATAAATTCCAGGTTCAAATTCTTCAAGTAGGGATCCAGGATCATTGAAAATATTAACTTGGTGTCCTTGATCTTCCAAACATATTTTGAAAAACAGAGCCGTACCAACATCATCATCAATTACTACAATATTACTGCCCATTATAGGATGATTTATTATTGTGATACCAATTAAAATATTTTTACATCATTGTTATTGTTCTGCGAATTATTTTTTAATTAAGAAGATATTTAAATAAAACTTGAATAGTTAACCGTGCTTAATTTCTTCTTTTTATATACTGTTCAATTCATGGAAATGCTGATTTGAACAGCTTAATCAATTAAATAATGTTGCTCTTCTGTTACTAATGCTACCACAGCGGTACCTTGACCTTATGGATTTTGAGTGTCTTTCAAATATTTTTTAATAAGCCTTAATAGAGTTTCAGTAATAGAAAGTTTGAGATGTTGCTCAAGCCAATTCCAATCACCAATTGGATTTACTTCGAGGAAATAAACTACACCAGAACTATTGACTATGAAGTCTAAACTTGATATACTCAATCCTAATACTCGATTCATTTTTAGACACATTCTTCTGAACTTCTTGTCTATCTCTAAATGTTGAAATCTCAGATCCTTTTCTTGAATCTTGTGTAAATCTGAATATTCGTTTTTGTCTTTATTAGTTGTGATCTTTACCGGGAATAGTTTATTGCCAACGATTGTTATTCTAATCTCTTCCTGATTTGGTATTTGTTCTTGGAAAATAAGGGGTGCAAACTTTAGTTGATCAAATTTAGATACCATATCTGGGTTAACATTGGTAGTTAGAAATCTATGTGAAACCTGCTTGGATATGATTTCGTGATGGTGGAGGACTTTAACAATGGTGTTGTTAGCATGGGATTCTAAAAATGTCTGCCCAGATTCAGAAACATTTGTAATCGATGTTTCAGGGACATTGAAACCTAATTGCTTTGCTATCAGGAGTTGGTTAAGTCTGTTTTCAGCCTCAAATGTATTAATTGGGTGATTGATCCATGTACATTTGAGAATTGTTTGCAAGTAATTAAAAAGTTGATACCACTGCTGCTGAAAATAAAGTTGGTAAACGCCTGTGTAATATTCCAAAAACTTCAAGTCAAAATACCTGAATAAGACTAGTTTGATATTTTTGCAGTCAAAAACCCTTTTTCCTAGTTTGAATATAAATTTGTTAGTCTCTCCGATACTAAATTCTACTCCAAATTTTAATGGTATATCTTCTTCTGTAATTTTTACATATTCGATACCATTCTTAAGCAATTGAATTCCTAATAAATCTGATTCGATGTCCATTTTCTTGGTTAAAATTAAAACATCTGGAGAAGAAATTTTGTTACTATCGTCGGTTATATTAAGTCTTTCCAATAGGTCCAATGGATCGGTATTATTCATGAGTATTTTCTTGTAATTTATCTTTTCAAGAAAATTGAACATGAATGGCGTTTTGTGCACATTTTAATATATATGTAAAATATAAAAATTTTGAGCATTATTATTTAGGAAGAGGTTGGTGGAACGTAGTAGCAATTACTCATGATTTTCATAAAAGACATAATTAGGAATCTTTTCTATATACTAGTTGAGAAAAGCTAGTATGAATACAATTTGCCATCTTTGCGGCCAATCAATCCGTAAGCCTGATGAATTGCGTATAGATTTGACCAAAGAAGGTGTTGAAAGGGTGCATCATAAGCATTGTTCTCAAGTTTACAATAGACTGTTGTCTATATATGGCGATAATTTTGATGACTTGGCGCTAGATCGTGTTAAATGGGGTTCTGGCACCAAATCAGGAGATCTGATAGAATTATCCTTGCATGATATTAGAAATTCAAATTTTAATCATTCTGAAATTGTCACTTCGTTGGAAGTATTTAAAAAATCTTTGGTTGAACGATCAATTCAATCCAAAGATGAGATTATTTTGTTATTCTCAAACGAACACATGTTAGAGATTTTCGATGATCTTCTGGAAGAAATTTTCTTAACAAAAAATTGGGTAGCCATACACGGTGGAATTAAAATACGTTTACTTGGAATCCGCGTACCCCGTCTTGTGAACCTGATCAAGAATTTGCACGCCAATCATTTACCTAACTTGGAAATTAACTTTCTAAGTGATAGTAGTAATGCCTGCTTTCTGGCGGTATTTGATCACAATACAACTTTTTTTTATGAACTCATCGACTCTCTAGATACGACGGGGAACTATTCATATTCGGGTATCATTTCAACCAAAGAGTCAGTAGTTTGGCACGCTACAGCAGCATTTGAAACCCTTTGGAAACAGTCAATTCTAGAGGAAAAAGTAAAAAGTTTATCGATAAAGTTAAAGAACAATAGTATTCCAAATAATAACTTTGTAAGAATTCTTGCACATGAATTAAAAACTCCAATTCAACCCATTTTAGGATTTTCAGATCTGATCCAAAACAATAGTAGATTGGACGAGCGACAAAAAAATGATTTGTTAAAAATAATTACTAGAAATGCTAGGAAACTCGATATTATGACCAATAATATTTTAGATTATGCAAGAATGGAAAATAACAATTTTAGGTTAAATTACGAATGGTTTGATATTATAAATGTACTGGAGGAATTAATTAGCGACTATAGTATCCAAATTAATAAGAAGAAAATACAAATTAAATTGTCTTTTATTAAAAGTCCTAACTTGATAAACGCAGATAAAGTTAGGATTATTGAGGTATTCGATAACTTATTAAGTAATGCTATCAAGTTTACCGAGAATGGGGAGATAACGATTTCTGTAGAGACCATTGATAAATCGGTCAGAATTAGCGTTAAGGATTCCGGTATCGGAATAAAGGAGGAAAACCTAGACCAGATATTTTCAAAGTTTTTCACAACAGATAAGTTAGGAACCGGACTCGGACTTTATATATCCAAAATTATCGTACTTAAACATTCGGGGTCAATTAGTGCTCAAAATAATGATGGATCCCAAGGCAGTACCTTTACTGTAACTCTGCCAAATTCGTCCTGATTGGGTTTTATGATTTTACCTTTCTAAATCCCAAATTAAATTTCTTTCCAAAAGTATTTTAGATGATTTATTAAAGTACATTTATTGGGAAAATGCATTTCTTTCCACTCTTACAAAGGGGGGACGGGAAAAACTACGATTGCTGCAAATTTTTCTTATTTGTTAGCTTCCAAAGGATACACTGTGTACCTCCTTGATCTGGATTTTTATGCACCAAGTTTATATTCATATTTTAATTATGAACCAAAATATTGGATAAATGATTATCTTAGAAATAAAGCAAAGCTTGATGAAGTAATGGTAAATTCTAATGATATTTTAAACCATAAACTTGAGGGAACCCTCATGCTGGGCTTTGCAAAAGGGGGGAAAGAAGATATTTATCAATTGGAAGGTAGTTTACTAAATGATAGAGAGCAACAGGTTAAACAATTTAGAAATTTTATTGCAATGAGAGAGGAATTATTGGTTACAAATGATGCTGATTTTATCATAATGGACACTAGCCCAGGGATTAGATATTGGTCTATTAACTCTATTGTCATTTCTGATGTTATATTATTAACTTTGAAGATGGGTGATTTGGATTTACAAGGAACGCTCAAGATGATAAGGGAAATCTATGGATCCCTAGTTGAACATGGTACTATTTGTAAACTCTTGCTAAATAGAGTATCTGGATATTGCGTCCCTCCAAGCAATATCAAAACAGAACCTGGATTAATGGGAGCGACTGATTCTTTTTTTAGAATGAAAATCGATAAAGAGATAGGTAAATTATTTAATAAATCCATAGATGTCGATACTCTTCTTGAGATACCATGTTATTGTGATATCCAATTCAAAGAGAAGGAGTTTTTGACATCTTATGAATATCCATCTCATCCATTTACTGGAAAAATTAAGAATTTAGTTTCAACATTGGAAAATGCTGACTATTGAGTTTCTTGTTTATCTTTTTTCTTAAAAATGCTGATAGCTTCATCTAAATAGCTTTTCAAGTCTTCTTCCGATTCCATAGTTTCGGAGTTGTCCTTTTGATGTAATTCTTCCGAGTATTTTTTGGTCATGTTTAATATTCTATCTTTCATGCTATCCATCATTTGTGAATGAGCAAGATTTCCCATTATTTCGAGTTCCTTATATGCTGAATTTTTTATGTATTTTTTAACTTTGATGTCGTTAGAAATCGCTATTATTGAATAATATATACCAACATAAAACAGTAGTGAGGCAAAGGGAAGAAAAGCAATACTGGGTATCCCAAAAGGTGGTAATGCTGCACCTACTATAGTTCCATTAGCTGTTATGAATAGTAGGACTATTCCGTAAGATGCCATTTTCAAATACCTTGATATGTTGGGAGATAAACTAAGGAGATTTGCAACTGATTTAAAACCCATTCCATATAAAAGACCACATAATGCGATTGAGAATAATACGATAAAGATTTGAAGAATGAAAATTAAAGTTTCATCAAAGTTTTGAGTTTCTGTTAATGAGTACAGTTCATCGTAGTGATATATGAATACGAAATAAAACAGTATCAATGGAAGTGTGATCAGGGTGTAAAACCTAATTTTTCCTATCTTCTTGATGTGATAGTGAAGTAGCAAGTAATTACTTAACCAGAAAAAAGCAAAATAAATCATGAGGGTATAAGATTGAATATTTATTACATTTTCTTTGAAGAAACAATACCATGAAGATGCATCGCACTCAAAATTAAATACTACTGGTGTGGTAATGTCTATCTCCCATGATTTTTCAGAAAGTAAAGTGGAAAATAACAAAATGGACACTAAGTTATTCACGAAAAGGAAAAAAATTGAAAGCCCAAAGATAAACGAGAATTTATTCCTATTCTCGCCGAACCATTTGAAAAGCTTGTAACTTACGAAGATGCTCATTAACACGGTTGATCCATAGCTTACTATTACAATAGATGTTAGATTTATGGTGAAATATTTACTACTTACTAACATATCGACTAGTAAAACGGCTGATAAAATGTAAATCACTACTTGCATTATTCGGAGCCAGTTCTTATATCTGCTAAAAATCGATTTTTTCTCCTTAAGGATTGAGAAGATGTTGTTTAAAATTATAAATCCTCCGACCAAACTTGAACCAAAGAGGAATAGAAATAAGCCGATGCCACTAGGGGATTGAATAAAGTCTACCGTCACATCAGTTATAGAACTTACATAGGCGTCAATGAATACTATGACTATGAAAGAAATTATGGATATTAATACAATATTTGAATTATTATACAAATAATCTAGCTTATTTGCAAACGCCACTAAATAGCCTGAATCTGTCTACTATTTGAAGATTTAACTCTTAATCCAATTTTTTGGATAATTGTGGTAGAATTTGTCCCTATCACAATTGCGTTTCGATACCATATAAATCCATTTGTGACCTTTTAAAGTTTCAGATTGTTAAATAGTATCAAACTATAGATTTAATTATATCGAACATTTTAGCTGTTAAACTGTATTATACTTTTATTCCTACTTACTACAATTCCCGATCCAAAATAATTCTAAAACTATCTTTTATAATTAACTTGTAATTTCGTCTATTCGCCAGTAAAACCTATTGTCATTCCCTAGACAAGAACCAACCTTGACCAATAAATACCATTTATAAGGAAGATCTTAACATAAAAAGACAAAATATGGTAACTAATACCTGCTTAATATTTGAAGGTATTTTGGACCATAAATTCCCAACAATCGTTTATAAAATAAGTAACAATCACTACGATCTATATTAAAGAGTTGACCATTAATTTTAACCATGTGTAAATCACTTTCACAGATTCTGCCACATATTATGCATTTTTGTTCTTTTGTGACGCATGTGTTCATATGCATACACCCTCCTTGGTTATTCTCCTCCGAAGTTGGTATATCAGGTGTTGTTAGCATTTATCTTGCTTTTAGTGGGTAAAAGCCGCCGAAGCCACTTCTGTTGTAGGTTGATACAAATTTCTTTATCTCATTGATTTGTTCTGTTGATAGTCCACTATTTTGGATATCATATGTCTGATTATCAATTTCATTGTGTAAAATGTTAGCAATTTCTTTTGTTATTTTATTCATATTATTAAAACGTCATTTTAAGACTTATGAGTTACTATATTAGTAACAAAATTCAAGAATCATTTAGTGATCCTAATAAAATTTGATCATTCAAGATCTACTCTAACTTTCAAGTACCATTTTAATGGTTATCATCATCATGATTATAATATCATGATCTATATATGATATAAATTTTTAACACAGTTAACATCAAAGAACCAAAGATCTGCTTTTCCATTAAATTAGTCGCTGGTTAGTTTAAAGAAATTTTTTTTGGCGATGTTTTTTGTAGGAAATTTCTTTAATTTGTGAAAGAAATACAAAACTATGCAAATAAAAATATAATTGTAACACCTAAGGCTACTTTAATTAACGAGTCAATATTTCACATATTAATTAAATTTAAAATATGAAAAAAAATTTAAAAATCAAATGCTTTATTAAATTTATTTCAATTTTATCAATATGATTTATTATTATATACAAGAAAAGGAGTTTAAGATCCATATATGAATTATATTAATTGATAAGGAAAAGTAGAAAAAATCTATCTTTTTTAAATTGTAATTTAATAGTTATATAAATTGACTATAAAAGTTAAATAACTCAAATGGGTATAAATTATGACAATATTTGAGTGGAATTAACAAAAATCACAAAACCCAATTATTGAATAATGGGGACGATACTAATAGTAATAAATCAAATAGCAATTTTGCAGATGACTCTATCGATGATACTCTGATTTACCGGTCCCCACAAGGGAACAAATTTAATATAGAGGATTCTAATTTAAGGAAGGCATTAAATGATATTACAAAGTTATTAAGTGAAAAGATATTTCAGTCCTCAATTGATCGCAATCACAAAGATTCTATAGAGAAGCAATTAGAGGAATTGGCTAACCTAATGTCATTGTTATCTGTTCCCCCGGATTCTTTTGAAAAGACTGATGAACCAAAGGTATCTATGAGTGAGAAAGATTCCTTGTCACCTGTTCAAGCATCAATCCCCGTACAAGAATCTGAAAAAACGGAAATCAACCCACAATATGCAGATGCTTACAACAACAAAGGATTGTCTCTTTACTACCTTGGAAACAACCAGGAAGCCATAGCCTGCTATGACAAGGCGATAGAAATCAACCCTGAATATGACCTTGCATACTACAATAAAGGAATAGTTTTATCCGTTACAGGTAATAACCAGGAAGCCATAGCCTGCTATGACAAGGCGATAGAAATCAACCCACAATATGCAGATGCTTACAACAACAAAGGATTGTCTCTTTACTACCTTGGAAACAACCAGGAAGCCATAGCCTGCTATGACAAGGCGATAGAAATCAACCCTGAATATGACCTTGCATACTACAATAAAGGAATAGTTTTATCCGTTACAGGTAATAACCAGGAAGCCATAGCCTGCTATGACAAGGCGATAGAAATCAACCCACAATATGCAGATGCTTACAACAACAAAGGATTGTCTCTTTACTACCTTGGAAACAACCAGGAAGCCATAGCCTGCTATGACAAGGCGATAGAAATCAACCCNATAGCCTGCTATGACAAGGCGATAGAAATCAACCCACAATATGCAGATGCTTACAACAACAAAGGATTGTCTCTTTACTACCTTGGAAACAACCAGGAAGCCATAGCCTGCTATGACAAGGCGATAGAAATCAACCCACAATATGCAGATGCTTACAACAACAAAGGGCTTTCACTCTATTATATCGGAAACCAGGAAGCCATAGCCTGCTATGACAAGGCGATAGAAATCAACCCTGAATATGACCTTGCATACTACAATAAAGGAATAGTTTTATCCGTTACAGGTAATAACCAGGAAGCCATAGCCTGCTATGACAAGGCGGTAGAAATCAACCCACAATATGCAGATGCTTACAACAACAAAGGATTGTCTCTTTACTACCTTGGAAACAACCAGGAAGCCATAGCCTGCTATGACAAGGCGATAGAAATCAACCCTGAATATGCAGATGCCTTCTACAACAAAGGTATGGCCCTCTCTGCTTTATCCAAGTTCGCCGAGGCTACAACATCATTTGAAAAGGCGATAGAAATCAACCCCTACTTTGCAGATGCCTTCTACAACAAAGGTATGGCCCTCTCTGCTTTATCCAAGTTCGCCGATGCTATGCTATCATTTGAAAAGGCGATAGAAATCAACCCCTACTTTGCAGATGCCTTCTACAACAAAGGTATGGCCCTCTCTGCTTTATCCAAGTTCGCCGAGGCTACAACATCATTTGAAAAGGCGATAGAAATCAACCCCTACTTTGCAGATGCCTTCTACAACAAAGGTATGGCCCTCTCTGCTTTATCCAAGTTCGCCGATGCTATGCTATCATTTGATAAAGCGTTGGAGATTGATTCTGAATATGTTAAAGCTTTAAACGGTAAATCTTGGATCCTGGCATATCATTTCCCATCCAGGATGGATGAGGCGTTAGAAATCATAAAACGGGCTATGGGTATAGACCCGACTGATATTGATGTTCTTTACACATATGGATATATCCTGGAGAATATGGGTTCGTACAATGAATCTGTCTCAATCTATAGGCACATTCTCAAGCAAGATCCTTTGATTCCTGAAGTATGGTACCGCTGTTTTATATCAAAAAAACAAACTGCAGATGCCGACCTTCCACACTCTGACTTTTATTTGGATCAAGCAATAGATCTTGATTCAAACTATGCAACACTTTCGAAAATGGATGGGCAAAGAAGATCCCATGAGAAGAACTCACATTTTTCAATTCCGTTTTTAGGATTATGAAAAACCACTGAGAGAAATCATTCATTTGTATTTGTTTTCAAGCAGGCTATGATTTAGATCCTCAATTTTATTTAAGGAATTAGATTTTATTATTATCGAAGTGATTGGAACATTCAAGATTTAGAATTAATTACTAAAAATTTATTTTGGCATATATTTTTGTAATAAGATAAATAACATCCTGTCATTGATATGTATTGAATGCCATTGGACTTGTTTAGTCAGGATTCCGCAAAAGTTCACTGTGATCGCATAATACAATTAGATGATAGTATTAGGTTTGCCGGGATTGCTAATTCTATGGGAACCTTGATAGCTTCATCCTATCGAATGCAGCTCCAACCTTTATTGAATGACGATGAAACCAAGCTTTACGCGATGCAGGCTGTATTGCGGGCAGAACTTAGAGAAGATTTTCAAAAAAATATGGGTACATTAATTTATTCTGTAGGCAAGTATGACAAATTACTTCGAGCCACCATCCCATTGATAGGATTTGATTACAAAAAATTTTATCTTCTTTTGTCATTGGATGTCGAATCGGACGCCTTCTCGATACTTGAAAACAAAGTAGTGTTATACCTTAAGAATGAGTTTCCAAAGTGATGAGTTTACAGGACCTAGGAATCGAACTTTATTGATGTGTAATTCTTTTATAGTATGTTGTAAAATTTTTGTATTTACAATCTAAAAATGCCTAATTTTATAAGGCATGTTATGTCTAATATTGTATGAGACAAAGATTTTCAATGGGAACTAGATGCGAATGTATGTGTCATGGTAAAGCAGACATCTCAGAATATTGTGGTTATTGTTCTTCCTCACACCGTAGGCCAAACAATGGTGGAAGATTTAGAGGTTAATGATATAAAACCTGTCCACTGTAATCCCGAGCCCTAAAGATTAGTTGTTTTTATATAAATTTAGTAAATTATTCTGAATTTAAATAATATCTGAGCTACTGGATAGCTTGTTTTTAAAGATTTTATGGTAGTATATTGATATGCTACGAGTTATAGATAAAAGGCTAATGGAAAACAAAAAATATAATTTTTCTTCTTACTTTATTTCAAAAACAAAATCAATTAATATTGTTGTCTTTTTAAAATCAGATTTCTTTCCAATGTTTTTCTAAATCGCCGAGTCTGCTCATGGCATCGAGATTACTTCTTAATTCACAATAACAATCTTCGCTTCTAATTTTGGAAAATACTTGGATAACCTGATCATTTGTGACTCCATGTTTTATGTCATAATGAATGTTTCTGATAATGTTTGAAAGGCTGCCATATTTTTTGTGTTTCCTGATCTCCCATTTTGATGCGTCACTTGGTAGACCTTTAACATATTTTAGCACTGTCTTTTCCATATTTTCTATATGCCAACTTTTTAAAGGAAAATTATTCTGGGTCAAAAAACCATCCAATATATATTCCACAAGGAAGTATATAACATTGCAGTAAGGTCTTTATATAGACAGTTGATATTGTGCATCTTCTGTTTGTGATTTAGATGGCTTTTTAGTCATTTTCAAACCTTTAAACTGCTATTATAAGAATTAATTTCATAGGTATGTAATGAGAGATCAGAATTACTGACAGAACTATAAATCCTTTTATCAGATCGTATCTATTGAAGATGCCTGAAATATACAAATTTCTAAATTTGATTGAAGGAACACTTTATTTGTTTAATTAGCTTTGATTTGAATTGATAATTTAAAGATTTTAACTAAAAAAAAGAGAATAACTCACTGTGTGATTATTCTGTTGAATTGGCGTCAGTGCTTTGAGAAGTTCCTACTAAACCTGAGCTTTCAGGAGAGAATGCTGCGCCAGCAGAACCTTCTTGGAGTTCTGTCAATGCTGGAAATGAACAATCACCGTTTTGTTGTGCATTTAAGTTAAAGCTGTTACCGGTCAAAGCATTAAACTCTGGTGAAACTGATTGTGCTCCAGATGCACCTGCTTGGTCTTGGCCTGTTTCTTGCTCGCCTTCACTGTTTGGTTGTTGACCTAATGCACTGTTTCCTGTACAATCTCCTAATCCTCCGAGTGTTGCGGAAGCATTTGGGGCGTATACAGATACTATGCCTGCTAGAAGGATTGCAGAAATTATTCCTGTAATGAATTTATTCATCAGGGTGAAGACTCGAATATGCTATTTACAACTTTTTAAAATTTATTACCGATTACTGTTATTGAGAAATCCTAAGTATGTTTTTTAACATATTTTCTTTATTCATATCTATGGACTATAGATATGTGGACTTTGACGGATTAATCTACATGTATCTTTTAATAGTTATGATGCCTTGTCCTGTATAGGTGACAAATAAACGGGATTTAATCAGTGGAGCACCTTCAATTCATAATTTATCTACATTAATTAAAGATAGAAAGTTTTCTCCATACGACCTTATGACTGACTGTATTGATAGGATTAAAAAACTCGATCCTTTGTTTAGATCTTTTATCTCTATAATTCCTGAGGATGTTTTGTTGGATAAGGCAAAAAAAATTGAAAAATCAATCCTAAATGGTAATTACATTGGACCATTACATGGAATCCCTTATTCAGTAAAGGACATTGTACATGCAAAGGGACTCAAATGTACAGCTGGCTCTATGATTTATGTAAACCGTATGTCTAAGAAAAGTGCGATATTAGTTAGACGACTAGACAATCAAGGTGCAATTATGATTGGAACTAATAATCTAAATGAATTTGCCTCTGGCATAACCGGCAAGAATTCTGTGTTTGGAGATTCTAAGAATCCTTACGACCCTTCTCGAATCTCTGGAGGTTCAAGTGGTGGTTCAGCAGTAGCCGTTTCAACGGGTATGGTGGCTTTTGCTATAGGTACAGATACTGGTGGTTCAGTACGAGTTCCATCTGCGTTATGCGGTGTTGTTGGATTTAAACCTGCATACCAATCTGTATCTATGGACGGTATTATTCCTCTGGCTCCGTCATTAGATCATATAGGAATAATTACCCGTACTGTAGCCGACTCTTTTTTAATTTATGATATAATAAGTAAAAGGAATACATATAGTGCAAGTACAGTATTGAAAGGAAATAATCACGATCATCGCCCTCAAGAAGATGATGATGTTAATAATGTTCCTATAATAGGTTACCCTAAAGATTATTTTGTTGATAATTTGGATGAGAGTGTTCGAACAAATTTTGAAAAGTTTTTAGTAACGTTGCAGTATGGAGGATTTCCGACCAGAAAAATTCATTTTAAAAATTCGTACAATTATTATCCCAGCTGGAAAACTATTAGATTGTATGAAGCTGCCAAGGTTCACACCAAGGATCTACAAGAAGATTCAGGACAGCTATCTCAAAATGTAAAGAATATGCTTATTGAGGGTAATAGAATTAGTGAAAGTGATTATCAAGATGCAAAGTCAGTAATTCGAAATATAAAAAAAGATTTTGATCTGGTTTTTGAGAAACAATGTGAGCTCCTTGTCCTACCTACCGTGCCAATCGTTGCACCTAAGCTAAGACAAATATTTTATATTAACAAGAAAGGGGGAGAAGATGGTGACAGATCATTAACAAGAGATCTATTGTTAAGAAACACTATGATATTTAACAGTATTGGATTTCCTGCAATTAGCATGCCTCTCAACAGATCTAGCAAAGATAATCCTTTTGATCTTCCAGTGGGATTACAATTTGTCTCTGCTCCTTCAAATCAGAAAATTCTAAGAATAGCAGGTGAAAAATTTGAAAAACTTCTTTGGCAAATTTCCAAAGCATGAGAGCTGTTTAAAACTGTATTTAAATATTTAATAAAAAAAGGGAAGATGAAAAGAGGAGAATCTCTCAAGGGAATAATTCTGCATAAAAAGTGAATAAATGTTTATAGTTGGTCTGGATTTTCTGAAGGATATGAAGAGTACTTCAAAAAAGTATTTGCTAGAGAAAATGAATGCTGTAGAAGTAAAAAAAACTATGAATTCAGATTCAATAGTTTTTGTAATTCTCGGTTCGTGTGAAAACCATGGAGATCATCTACCATTTGGTTCGGATTCATTATTTCCATTGAACTTGGCACAATTGATGATCGACGACATTGTCAAAATTCATCCAGAAAAAGAACATCAATTCATTATTCTACCTCCTATCCCGTACGGTGTAAGTATTCATCATATTGATTTTCAAATGACTATTAACTTGCAAGGCTCTACTATGATTTCAATAGTAGAAGATGTTCTTACTTGCCTTGCTGACAATGGTGTAAGGCGTGTAATAATTCTAAATGGTCATGATGGTAATATAGCTCCTGCTGAGTCGGCTGCAAGAAATGTAAAACATAAGTTTCCTGAAATGGTAATATCATGTTTAGAGTCTTGGTGGACGATGGTGGGCACAAAAGATAGTAAAATCTTTGATGTATGGAGTGGTTTGGGACACGGTGGGGAGGCAGAAACCTCTGCAATGATGAGTGTATGTCCGGATTTGGTAGATCTGAGTCTAGCTCCCGAACAAACTATTCCTAACCTTCCTGGTGAGGATGTTAGGATTTATTGGAAGTTTAACGAGCTTACCAAAACCGGAGCCACTGGAGCACCAAAAACTGCTACAGTACAAAAAGGAAACGAAATCATTAAGATTCTTACCAAAGTGATTTTAGAGTTCATAGAAAAAATGGATACAAATAACTGGAAATACGGTATTTCCGTTCAAAGCCATAATACATAAAAAAGGCTCCTTTATTGGTTAGGACAGGGCAAAAAAATAGGTATCTAGAAAACCTATAAATCATAAGTTGATTCTTTTTACAATAATTTTAAAAAGAGTCAAGCGGCATTAATTTTCTGAGAAATTTGAGCCACTCTCTTTCCTAGAGCCCTGGCAACTTTGATATCCTCATCATTAATTGCCTTGTTGGCCATCGGACCTACTATTCGGCTGGGACCATAAGGGCTTCCACTTTGAGTCAGTTCAGGAACTGAGTAAGGTACGCCTACAATTATCATTCCATGATGAAACATGGGAAACATCATGGAAATAGCTGTTGTTTCCTGCCCGCCGTGTACTGAAGCTGCTCCTGTGAACACTGCTCCAATTTTTCCTATTAACGAGCCTTCCATCCAAAGCTTGCTGGTTCGGTCCCAAAGTGCTTTTAGAGGAGCAGCCATATTCCCAAATCTTGTTGGTGATCCAAATATAATGGCATCATACATTGGCATCTCCTGAATTATAGTATCTATCTCACTAGTTGGATATCGATCATTCATATCTTCAACCACCTTTGACCATTCTGGATTCTGTGACACTACATCCATAGGCACATCATCGGCAATTCTCCGTAAGGTCGCACTAACATGAGATATCTCTTTAGCCCCATAAGCAATCTCTTCTGCCATTTTAACCGTATTACCATATCTAGAGTAAAATAGAATGAGGATTTTCGTGGTTCTGTCAGACATTGTTGTTATTCGTTTATTAATATTATTATTTTCTTATTTAAAGGGTCATCTATTTGAAGATTCGGTTACTCGTTACTTTGATTAGTTTAAGGGAATCAATAAACTTTATTTCATCTTATTGTGTAGATAAAAATGTAATTTGGGAATTATTAGTTTTTTAATTGGTCTTGCAATTTCTACAATCTTGATTTACCTTGTTACTAGATTGCTTGGGGAAAAAGAAGGATTTAAGATTGCCCTTTTGGCAGCCTTTTTGGGTTCTATAATGTTTGGAGTAATTGCTTTTATTTTTGGAAATGGCATAATCGCAGCAGCGATAGGTGGAATTATCTGGTTAATTGCCCTAAAATGGCTGTATAATACTGGTTGGTTAAAGGCTATCCTAATAGCGGTGGTTCTTTGGATTGTAGTATCTATAGTAGGAGTATTTTTGCCTATTTTTCCAAATCCATTCTAAACGTTCAGCAACAAACGTTGTATTATTTTCCCACTTTTTTTTAGTTAATTTAGGTGAATAGAAAGCGAAATAAATTCAGTTAATTTGTAACCGCTTTCATATTATAGATCTATTATTTTCTTAATGGATTATAGTCACCAAGACTAATTCGTTTAAAGTCATTATGTGTAGTAGACTCCTCTAATGATTATCTTATTCGGGTGCTCTTACCTTATCTTGTTATCATGATTTGGATCAATTTGTTTAATATCCTAAAGTCATGCTTTCTTTTTCTATGTAATTGACGCAAAAAATAGGCATTGTAATCCAAATAGGCATTGTAATCCAAATAGGCATTGTAATCAAACCTCCTTCAAACAAAGAATCTCAAATATAGCAAAGTGCTATAGAGTAATCATGAATGATATTCAGTTGGCCCTGAATTTTTATTATCCTACTCTCATTCTTTTTTTAGATTATTTTGGGACTGTTGCCTTTGCTGTGACTGGAGCATTCAAAGCGATTGAACACAAGGCAGATTTAGTAGGGGTTGTGGTTCTGTCTGTCATAACTGGTTTGTCAGGAGGCGTAGTTAGAGATTTACTGTTTGGAAGAATTCCACCTTTAGCTTTGACTGATCCTATTTATTTTGTAATCGCAGTAGTTACAGGCTTTTTTGTGTTTTTTACCTATCATAGAATAAAAAAACATCTAGATACATTCTTAAAATGTGATGCAGTTGGTCTTGGTGTTTTTACCGTTATTGGTGCAACTACTGCATATTCTATCTTTGGACAGAATTTCTTGTTAATTATGTTTGGAGGGTTGATCACTGCAACGGGAGGAGGAATTTTAAGAGACATTATAGTTAGAGAAATGCCGCTTGTATTCGCAAGGGAATTATATGCAACTGCAAGTTTTGTTGGCGTCGTTATTTTTTTTGTGTTGTTCATAACTGTAGATCCTATAATTGCTGCTTTGGCTGGGATATTAACTGCAACCTGTCTAAGACTGTTGGCTATGAAATATGGCTGGAATCTACCAAAGGCACGGCCTTCTTAATCGTTTGTTCTTTAGTTGAGACACATGGATTAGATATTTGTTATTTTAAGAATATTTGCATTATGATTGACAAAGAAATTTAAAAAAGTACATGTCTCCATGTAGTTTGGCACACAACAGTCCTTTGTTTTCTATTGGTCTCCCTCTCCTCCCTCTCCTCCCTCTCCTTATCTCTCAAACTTAAATATGGTGCGTCATCTATTGGAGGTAGGAAGACTCTTTTGAATTCTGATAAAATTAGTAGTTTAGATATTTCTAAAGTTAAAGCACCATCTAAAAGTCATAATACTATTACTACAATCAATCCTTCTACTGAACAGGTAATTAAGGAATACACTCTCATAACCAAAGATGAAATTGCAGACTTGGCACGCAAATCCAAAAAAGCATTCAAAGATTGGAGGAAGGATTATCGTCGAAGAACAGGGTTTATGTACGCATTTGCAAGTGAGCTTAAAAAGCATAAAGAGCATCTTGCTAGGGTTGCGACCACAGAGATGGGAAAAACCATCAAGGAAGCACGCTCGGAAATAGACAAATGTGCTTGGGCAGTTGAATACTTTGCTGATAATGGGGTGGTTTTTTTACACGATGAAGTTATTAACACTGACGCAAGAAAGTCAATTGTAACCTTTGAGCCACTGGGTGTAATCGCTAGCTTGATGCCTTGGAACTTTCCATATTGGCAAGCACTCCGATTTGCCGCTCCATCTTTAATAGCTGGTAATACGGTGATCTTAAAACCATCAAGCGTTACTATGCAGTGTGGATTAGAAATAGAAAAAATGTTTGAAAAAGTTGGATTGCCCGATTATGTTTTTAAGACCGTAATTGCTTCTGGCACCGAAGCAGAGTATCTTATTGATTCTGAAGATGTGAGTGCCGTTACATTCACTGGCAGTGTTCCTGTTGGTGCAAAAGTTGCTCAACACGCAACATCCCGACTCAAAAAAATTGTGCTAGAATTGGGTGGGAGTGATCCATTTATAGTCTGTGAAGACGCCGACATAGAAAAGGCCTCAAGTGGTGCTGTAAAGGGGAGATTTATTAACTGCGGTCAAAGTTGCATCGCTTCTAAGAGGTTTATAGTTGTAAAAAATGTTGCCAATGAGTTTCTTGAAAAATTTATTGAAAAGACTGAAAAACTCAAAATTGGCAATCCATTATCTGACGATACTGATATAGGACCACTTGTAAATCAATCAGCAATCGAGAGTATAGACGAGATGGTCAAGCGATCAATTAAGGAAGGCGCAGAAGTTGCAACTGGAGGACAAAGAATAGGTGGAGGGGAAGAAGATGGGAAGCGCGATAATGGTAGTGGCAAGAATAAAGGTTACTTTTACAAACCCACAATATTAAAGAAAGTTACACCAAACATGGAAGTTGCCACGGAAGAAACGTTTGGACCCATTGCTCCAGTTATTGTGGCAGAGGATGAACAGCAAGCATTAGAAATAGCAAACAATACCAAATTTGGGTTGGGAGCAAGTGTATGGACTCAGAACCTGAACAAAGCTGAAAAGTATTCTAAATTACTACAGGCTGGGATAGTAACGGTTAATAATGTAGTTGTATCGGATCCAAGGGTACCTTTTGGAGGTATCAAAAATAGTGGGTTTGGTAGGGAACTTTCAAAACATGGAATGTTTGAATTTGTAAATATAAAGTCCATAAGGTTCTACGATGAGCTTATTCATCAGCACTATGTTGAATAACCCTTCCTCTCATTGTTTAGAATCTAAGAAGTCAATCCAACTTTCTATTCTTCCTCGGATAGTTATAGGTTAATGGAAAGGGGAGTGTGAGGGAAATACCTTTACAATCGACCAATTATATGATAAGGGTAAGCAGGACCTTTCCTACCTCGCACTCATAATCAAAAACTGTCCATAAACAAATTTAGATAGAACATTGCTTTTTTTGTTAGGTCTGTCAAACTTGAAAGAAGTAAAGTACTGTTTGGAAGTATGGGGCACAGATTACCAAAAAATTAAGGGAACTTGTTTGACTGCAGAAAGATTGGGGTATTATGGTTTCTATTATGGTGAATCGCTAACTGATATTGATCTGGATTGTTGGACTGTTCTGGCTAGTCTGATACCTTTAACAGAAACCATAAAATTAGGTCCTGTTATTACCTATATACTTCCTCAATATCGAAGCATACCATTGTTGGCAAAACAATGTATATCCTTCCAAGATATTTCTAATGGAAGACTAGAATTTAGGACCGGAAGCGGAGCTTCGCTAAAATATTCATATCCATGGTGGAATCCTTACGGGATAAAATATCATGGCACTCTAGATAGAATCCGAATATTCAGCGAAGGAATTGATCTTTTAAGTAGATATTTTGGCAAACCGGTTACAAGTAATCGGTTTTTAATATCAGATTCTGATAATTCGGAGAACAAGGGTTCATTAACGAATACGGTCAATTTTGATGGTGAGTTTTTTAAAGCATACAATGCTCAAATGAAACTACCCAAAAAGGATATTCCAATTACCATAGCTGCTCAAAATTCAAAGATGATTCAAATTGCAGCAAGATATGCTGCTACTTGGGAGATCTCTTACATAGAACCTCATGAATTTGAAATCAAAAATCAAGAGTTCAATGGTTTATTACTTGTATCGGAAATGAAAGAAATGAATAATGCTCAAAATTATTCTAGGGTGCCCAATATAACAAAATCAGTAGAGCTAGATGTAATAATTGCTGAAACCTCCAAGGAATTGGAAGTCAAGAAAAAAATATTTGAAATTGAAAGAGGTATCGATACTTTCAATGCAATAACGCAGAAGGCCTTAATTGGAACGCCTGACACTGTTCGAGCAAGAATTGAGGAATACAAACGAAGCGGAGTAACACAATTTCTTCTTGCTTTTTTGGATCCTCATGATCTTGATGCAATTGAACTGTTTATGGACTGTGTTAAATAAACTTGGTCGAATTCTAAATTTATTTTTGAGGATAAAAAATTTTTTTTGGTTGCTAGTGTAACTGAACTTTGGTTTGATGGGTGATGATTTTAACCACCTGCCTGAATATAGAATTCAATGCCACCTGCCGTCTATCTTAGCACTATCACCATCACCACTATCACCAGCAGCTTTACAGAACGGGATGAAACCTCCCAAATAGCAAAGAATTTTTACTTGCAGCATATGGATTATTTGTACAATAATGAGTTTTACAAAATTAAAGAATAAAAGATTAAAAAAACCGCATGCTTTATTGGGTTTGGTATTCGTAGTAGGACTGATATCAATTTTATCGGTGACAATAACGCCATACTCCTTTGCTCAAACCGGTTCAACTCTAGGTAATACTTCTAACGCTCAAGCAGCAAATACTAGTAGTATCAATACTACGAGTGGAAATAATCAAAATAGTGCCAACAACAATACAAATGAAAGTTTGATAATTGGGACAACTATACCAAACAAAGAATTATTGCAATCCAACTTTGCGACGGCAGAAAATGCAAGCTCGGTAGACTTGGCAAATAATAATAATAGCAATTTAACAAATGCTTCTTTTGGACAAATTAACCAGAATGTGTCTCTTTCATCATATTCTAAATTTGTAAATGACATCAATAGCTTAATTCTTTCAAAAGAATCTTCTATAAATGCCGGACACACATCCTCTGATAATTTAACTAGTTCAAATTCCAACTTTGGAAATTCAGTAGCCAACTCTGAAGCTAATTCAATTCGGACAAAGCTATTATCACTGCATGAAATTGTACTGCAAAATACGTCAATGTCTGCTCCCGCACCTGTACGACATCCCGGACAACCACCACACGAGGTTGTTTTTGCATTACCTTTAAGAAATGACGGGAAAATTTGGACAGGGACGGTAACTTTTACTGCAAGCAAGCCAATTGAGGTTGAGGTGCTGCATAATTATTCACCATTGGTTGCTCCTGATTCTGTCCACAGAGCACCCTATAACGCTGTATTACCAGGGAATAATAGTATAGCCATAACCCACCTCAGACACCTTGTGGATGTACCTTTTGAAATAAATGGGACGGGGATAAGCTCTGGGACATTGGACTTTGCGGGGAATGCTCTTGTGTTTCATAAAACAACAGGTGAGCCCTTCACAGTTACTTATACACTCGATGCAATAGCTAAAAAACTAACATCTCTAAAATAGTACTTTTTTTATCCTTTTTCTTAAAAAAGTCAATCTTTATTTATTATACAATACTTTGTCAAAATCGAAAATGTTATCTTTTTTCGAACTGTAAAGAGGTCCGAGTCTATTTCTGATTTTTTTATTTATTTTATAATTTTTTTGAATAGCTGTAGATCGAATTATGATACTCATCCTATCCATTCAAAGCGAATCAAATCAAAATAAGAGAATTTTGAAGGACGAAATAAGTTATTGCTTGTTTGGGTCAATTATCAGAGATTCCAAAGAAGCAAGTCGTGTTTCAATGTTGTCAGATCTAACATAGGTAAAACCAGACCCTTGTAGAATCGTTTCTAAGAATGCTTGCTTGTCTTTAATTCCTTCAAGATCTCTTAATTTTGAAACATCTTTTAGTGT
Organism: Candidatus Nitrosocosmicus agrestis; assembly: GCF_008389435.1. Lineage (GTDB taxonomy): Archaea > Thermoproteota > Nitrososphaeria > Nitrososphaerales > Nitrososphaeraceae > Nitrosocosmicus > Nitrosocosmicus agrestis. Next base: position 21,552 of record NZ_VUYS01000008.1, read on the forward strand.
CCAATACAAAATCTCTTTTCCTGTCCCCGGATCTATAAAAGCCTGAACTACTCTTTTATTTTGATCTGTGAGGTATGTTTTTACCTTCAATGTTACATTTGTCGTGTTTATCAAATCATTCAAGTAAAAGTCCTTGCTTTTATTGTCGTTTGAATGAAAAATAAAGTCTGGACCTGCCAAGGCCTTAATTTCATTCATTGTAATTTTGGTATATCTCCCATCGTCTCTAAAGTCCATGATGTATGGATTGCTGTCGTTAGATACATCAAAAACTACTCCTATTCCTCTGCGCTGGTCGTCTTCATCGGAAGAATGAAAACCTGTGTTAAACATTATTTCGATGTAAGTTTCGTTATCATACTTTCCCTCCGGCTCTTTGAAATATCCTAAAATGTTGCCTTTCCATACTATCATTTGGTTCTTTGCAGCATCCATGTCTAGGGTACCATCTGCGTTTTCCCTTTCTATTTCAATTCTTGGTGAATTTATTTTACTATTGTGACTTTGAGTATGCTTACCGAGATCTAGATTAACACCTATCATTTTGTCTGGATTGAGAGGATCGACAATATGATAAGAATATTGTTTGTTAAATTTGGTATCAACTATCAGCATGCCGTTTTCATCAAAAATCTCATTGTCTAAGACGTCTTCATCTCTTTGAAATGTATAATTGCCATTCTCGCCATCATCATCCTCTTGTTCTGTGGCATTTTCTGCTCTACACATTATTTCGGTAGTTTGGTTCTCGTCTGAGGAGCAGTCATATGGATATGCTACTTTAAGAGTAGGGCATATTTGGTTTATGGTCTTGTTTGATAAATTCGTTGCAGACAAGACAGATGCGTTGGAGTTATGTGTGTTATTGGAAGTATCATTTGCGCCATTGATTTCTGCTGAATTGGTGTTATTATTATTCGATTCAACAGGACCGGTTCCGTAAAATTCTGTACAGTTTGAAATATCTGTAGTATTTACTAGCACAAAATTTTTGTCTTTAAGATTATTTATTGTTTGAGCAGTTGCGAAGTTGGAATATTCCATAGTTACTGATATGTTGATAACAAGTAATAAAACGAAAATCGTTGAAATAGTAATCACTGATGGGATAAAGAAAATAATTCCAGGCTGCTCAGTATTTCTCTTTATCAATTTTTTTATTTTATATGATTACCAATCTTATATAAATGAATATTCCAATTTGCTGATAACATTTATATTATAAAATCAATATCAAACATTGGCAATAATTTTTATTTTATACAATTTTATAAATACTTTTCAAATTGGACTTTTAGATACTCTATTTGGTATTTACTAATGTGCAACTTTATTGAATTATGTGATCATAATTCTAGCTAACTAACTAGTACTATATGATATGATGAATCGTCATTATTTTAATGTTGCAAAAAATCTCGGTGATTATAAATTTCTTTTTAACAAAAATTTTTCAATTTTTTTAGTAATAAAAATTCTGATTTTGATTACTATGGTTTTGACAATAATTGCAATTTATGAGCGTTAATTGTTGTTATTCTCCCTTCTTTTTAATATCTTTATGATTTGATCCACCAAAATTGGTGAACACCACAAAAATAATTGGTTTGGGAATTATTCTTTCGTTGATTTCTTTTATCAATTTAACTGATTCATATAGATTCAAGACTAATGTGTTTAAATTGTTTACAATATTTATGTATGCCGAGGTCAATTGATCCTTTTTGTGGAGCAATTCACTTTTTTGTGTATTTAATTGCTCTAATTCGGAAATTCGTTTCTTGATCTCGATATTTATATTTTTTAGACTGGATACCTTGCTAACGAATTGATACCAATAGCTGGTTTTATTCTTTGAGTTGGTAGCATTAATATTTTGAAAGGGTTTTTGAAAAGGATCTGACAAAAAATCAGAATTTTGGAATTCTAGTACGAGATGGTTCATTCCAATGATATCTTCGTTGGTTACACCGCTTAACTGAAGACGAAGTAGAGTGAGTGAGACTATTCCCTGTAACTTCAAGTAATACTCATATTCTGGAACTTCCTTTTCCAATTTTTCCTTTTTCTCTTTGAGGTCGTTAACCTCCTTTTCAAGACCTAATTTGTCATCGTAGTGATCCTCAACATCTTTGAGGAATTTCCGAATGGAGGTTTTGACATCAAACCCGTTTGCCAAAGATGATTCATAAATGATGTTGGTTAGTTGCTTGAGTTCTTTAAGACCTATTCCTAATTTATGGAGTTCAGTGTAAGTATTGATGGTTTGTATATAGTAATTTGCACGATCTTCTAAGCTTAAGCTTTCTAATTCTAAACGATTTTTTATCTTTTCCTTTTGAACAACTTGGCTTTGAAGGATTTCTTTTTCTGTCAGCAGTGATTCAATTTCTTCATACTTCTTGATTATTCGAGTTACGTCAAAGTCAAAATTCTTAAAGTCACTTATGATATTTACCATATTATCTATGTATTCTGATAAAACTATTTGCTGTTTTTGATACAATTCTATTTTAAGGGACTTGTACCAGGCAAAGTATGAAAAGACTTGATTCTTGTTCCGTATTGCTTCATCAAGTTCATTCTTTATAGAATTTTTTTTAGATGATAAAGTTTCAATATCTGTCTTCAGCGATTTTTTGATATCGTCTAAATGCTTGATGTAATTCTTCTTTTGTTCTATAAATAAGGTTACATTGGAAACAAATGGTATCGATTCTTCAGTTTCATCATCGTCATATGCTTCTTCTTCCTTACTGATGTCAAATGTTTTTCCGATTCCATGATTTGGATCATTATTTAAATTGTCAGCCGCTTTATTTTTGTCAGTATATGAAAAAAAATCAAACATGTCCACCATCCACTTTATAATGGTGTCTGGTTTGATGTTATTAGCCCTACACTCATCGTAGAGGTCGGAAATGAAATCTTCAATTGAGTATTTCTTAGTTTTGTTTTCCTTTTCCTTTTCTGCTTCTTCCTTCCTATTGTCTATTCCTTTTTTCATATCCGGATAAGATTTACCGTCATCGAAATTGTCTGTGATATCATTGAATGCTGGGTCTATTTCCTCCTGGTAAAAAATATCATCCTCTTCCATATCTATCCATTCTTCAAATTCGTCTTTGATTTTGAATGCTCTCAATAGCTGATACGTCCGAAAACCCTTTACACAATCTTGTATGCTTATGCCTGATTTTCTGACCTCAGTAAGGAAGAATTTGATCTCTTCTACATAACTGGCGTTTACTTTCTTAAGATAATCATTTACAACATTAAATACTGTTGTCTTTGAAACACCCACTTCATCTGCTATTTTAGAATATGATATACTCTCAAAATCCATGCGAATAATCTTTGATTTAATTTGTGGAGTAACCTTGACCATTTTGCTAAATCAAGAAATGCTAGCCGTTCAATTTTATAAATAAATAGTTCATTTGGTTGTTCATTTCGTTCAATTTTTTATAAATTTAAGCAATAGAGGTTGCTCACGAAATAAATCAAGGATTACAATGAATTCATTTGTTAATTGTTGGGGTAAGAAATTGCAGGGTACAAGACTGACAAGGGATCGGGAAAAAGGAAAATCATGTACGGAATGATGGATTTGAAACAATAACTGTTTCTTGAGACAAAAAAATCAAAAAAATCCCACAAGGTTAATTCTGTCAATTGCTACTCTTTTATTTATTCGAATATTCATATACGGTGTCTGTCAAAAAAGATTCTTTACAGGATAGGAATTGAGCATAAACCTAATAGTGTGAATTGCTGAAACAGAATTATGGCTGATAAACCGGTCGAAGATGGTAAAAGTGCTAATGGTTTTGAGAAAATAGTGTTGGCCAGTGGATGTTTTTGGTGTACCGAAGCCATATTTAAGCGGGTTGAAGGGGTAAAGTCTGTAATACCAGGATATTCAGGTGGACATGTTAAAAATCCAACTTATAATGAGGTATGCACTGGGGACACCGGTCACGCAGAAGTTATTCAGTTAGAATTTGATCCAAAAGTCATATCTTTGGAAAAAATCTTGGAAATATTTTGGTATACTCACGATCCAACGACTCTAAATAGACAGGGGAATGATGTGGGCACGCAATATAGATCTGCAGTGTTTTATAATTCTAAACAACAGCAAGAAATTGTTTCCAAGGTTAAAGAAAGGATCAGCACAAGCGGATATTATTCTAAACCAATTGTAACTGAAATATTGCCGTTTAGCAATTTCTATCCTGCTGAAGAATACCATGTAGATTATTACGACAATAATAGATCAGTTCCATACTGCAGTTATGTAATTGACCCAAAAGTTCAAAAATTGCTGAAAAAATTTCCTGAAGATCTAAAGAAACAATATATTCATAGTTAACCCACTGTTTCTTCTACCATCTTTCTTTTGTCTGTCATGTTAATCCGTAAAAAGGGTCCGTCTTTTTTTTGAAAGTAGTTTGTATTGTGAGACTCTCCACACCACCTTCACATCACTAAATGCCATCATTTTTTTTGATGGATAAAAGGGATGCAAAATGAACTTGATAGAAATGAGATAGTGTGGTCTAGTTGAACTAATGCAATTTAATTCTGGTGCTGATGAGAGCATTTTCAATCTGGAACGGAGAACAATACTGCAAACCTGGTAATGTCCATAAAGAATTACAAGAGTAGGCAAGTCAGGCAATGATATTCTAATAAACATCCCGGAGCCAGCTTCATATTTTTTAAATTGAGTAAAGTCTCTAAATGATAATTACAATGCAGTAGTTTTTTTAAAAATATCTATCAACAATCAAAATATCGATTGAATATCATTTTTTTGTCAAATGTATTTAATATCAAATTATATGCTAAGTACTTGATTTAATGATGTCAAACAATGAACATTCTGAGATAATTTCACATGTCCGTAGTTTGGTAAAAGATGCAAAGAAAATTGTGTTTTTTACAGGAGCTGGAATCTCAAGAGAAAGCGGAATTCCAACATTCAGAGGTGAAGAAGGGTTGTGGAAAAAGTACGATCCTACAAAATTGGCATCATTTTCAGGTTTTATCTCTGAACCCGAATTGGTCTGGGAATTTTTTTATTCAAGGCAGCGGTTGATTTGCCAGGCAAATTACAATGAAGGGCATAAAGCTATCGCAGTGCTTGAGGCTAATAGACCGGGTGTGTGTAGTGTCCTAACACAAAATATCGATCGCTTGCATCAGCGAGCTGGGTCTAAAGATGTTGTAGAACTCCACGGAAATATCTTTGGTGTAATTTGCATGGAATGCGGATTTGAAGAACGGCTGGACCATTTAGATTTTTTTACTCGCTTTAGTGAATCTAGTATACCCAAATGTTCCATATGCGACAACATCATGAAGCCCTCTGTTGTGTTATTTGAAGAGTCGCTTCCTGCAAATGAATGGCAAAAAGCAATGTATCTGTCAGGAAACTGTGATTTGATGTTTATAGTCGGCTCTTCTCTTAACGTATCACCAGCAAACACACTGCCATATTACGCTTTGAGAAATAAAGCCACTCTGATAGAGGTAAATCCTAACGAAACCGAAATGACATACTTGATGAATTATTCCTTTAGGGGAAGTGCGGCTGAATATCTCCCTATATTGTTGACGTGACTCATAAGACGGGAGGAAACCTATTTGTTATTATGTTATTTTGTTGGCGTTAAGCCAATTCCAAATATGCTGTTTGAATTAAATTATCATAAATAAGGTATGTAGGATATAACACCCAATTGAAGTGTATTTCTCTCAATCAACCATATGCATATTTACTTGCGTCTGGAGTCAAATCCATTGAGATCAGGAAATGGAATACCAAATTTAGAGGTGAGTTTTTAATACATGCTTCAAAATCAGTAAATACCGATGCTATGTCTGTTTATCCTATTGAGGCTACTGATCTGGTCAAGGGAGCGATAATTGGCAAAGCTTACCTATACGGTATAAAAAAATATAGTAATAGAGATGATTTTATCCACGACTTTAACAAGCACTTTTCCGTAGACAAAACAAACCATGAATCATCTTTCAAAAGATATGGATTTTTGATACATAATTCAATGCTTTTTGAAAAAAGTATACCATATCCAGGAAAGCTTGGTTTTTTTGATGTAAATCCTGGCTTATTGAATAATAATAATCTAAAAGAAAGTATCTGGTATTTTGATCTGTAATTAATTTTGGTATTAGACTAGACAAAAAAGAAAGATGGATTATGCTTTGTTTTTAAGAATGTTTAATGCAGAACCAGCTTTGAACCACTCTAACTGTGCATCATTATAAGAATGAACTAACTTTATATTCTCCTCTGAACCGTCTTGATGTGAAAGCACTGCTGTTACCACGCTTTTAGGACGGATATTGTGCAAATCTATAATACTAACGCTGTCATTCTCTCTGATTTTGTCGTAATCGGAGGGATCAACAAAAGTTAATGCAAGGATCCCTTGTTTTTTGAGATTGGTTTCATGAATCCTTGCAAAACTTTTTGCTATAACAGCTGCACATCCTAAGTATCGTGGCGTCATTGCTGCATGCTCTCTGCTGCTTCCTTCGCCATAGTTTTTGTCTCCAATTATTATCCATTTCATTCCATTTTGCTTGTACTCCCTTGCAACATGTGCGAAAGTTTCCACATTATTATCAAGCAAATTAAGTCCTTTACCTACCTCGCTGTCTCTAAATGAGTTAACGGCACCTAGAAGCAAGTTATCGCTTAATCTATCTAGATGTCCTCTGTACATTAACCAAGGACCAGCTGGAGAGATGTGATCGGTCGTACACTTTCCCTTTACTTTTGCTAGTATTGGAAGTTTTTCAAAATCTTTGCCGTCCCATTTTGAAAATGGTTGTAGTGCTTGTAATCTTTGACTGTTTTTATCTATATCTACGGTAACACTATTGGGATCCTCAGATGGTGGTACATAGATGTTGGCAGTATCTTTAAAGCCTGAGGGGGGAACCTCTGGGGCTATTTTAGGAGGTTGGAGTCTAAACTTGGTACCGTCTTTGGCTTCTAGTTCATCTTTTAGTGGATTAAATGAAAGTCGCCCTCCTAGTGCTAAAGCGATGACCACTTCGGGACTTCCGATAAAATTCATTGTCTCTCTTCTTCCATCGTTTCTCCCTGGAAAATTCCTGTTATAGGAAGTTACTATTGTATTTGGCTCACCCTTTTTAATTTCGGGTCTGCTCCATTGTCCGATGCATGGTCCGCAGGCATTTGCTAAAACGTTAGCTCCGATTTCTCGCAACAGTTGGATCTGTCCATCTCTTTCTATTGTCTCTCTTATCATTTCTGAACCCGGGGTTACTTGCAATGGAGATCTTGTTTTGATTCCTTTTTCCAATGCTTGCTTTGCTATGTCTGCGGCCCTAGACATATCCTCATATGAAGAGTTGGTACAGCTACCTATTAGGGAGACTGAAATGGTGTCTAGATAGTTATTTTGTTGTACATCTTGTGCCATTTGAGAAATTGGTCTTGCTAGGTCTGGAGTATGTGGGCCCACAATATAAGGTTCTAGCTCATCAAGGTTGATTTCAATAAGCTGATCAAAATACTTTGATGCATTCTGGCGATCCTTTGCTATTTCTTCTTCTATTGTAGGGTCCTGAGTGAGCATGTCTTTATTTTTATTGGCTAGTTCTGCTATATAAGACCGTCCAGTTGAATTTAAATATGATTCCATCTTGTCATCGTATGAGAAAACCGAGCAGGTGGCCCCAATTTCTGCTCCCATGTTAGTTATGGTAGCTTTACCCGTGCAACTGACATTTCTAGCTCCTGGTCCAAAATACTCTATTATAGCGTTTGTACCGCCGGAAACTGTGAGTTTTGATGCAACATAGAGGATGATATCTTTTGGGGAAGTCCAGCCGTTTAACTTGCCTGTCAGGTACACACCTATTCTTTTTGGATACAGTACCTCCCACGGTAGGCCTGCCATGACTTCGGCAGCGTCAAGTCCGCCTACACCTATAGCAAGCATACCTAGTCCTCCTGCATTGGGTGTGTGTGAATCTGTTCCAATCATTAAACCTCCTGGAAATGCATAGTTTTCTAAAACTACTTGGTGAATAATTCCTGCGCCAGGCTTCCAAAAGCCCAAGCCATATTTTCTGGAAGCAGATTCTAAGAATTTGTAGACTTCATTGTTCTCATAAATTGCTGCCTTTGTGTCAGGTTCACTGCCTACTCGGGCTTGAATCAGATGATCGCAATGCACTGTTGCAGGGACCTTTACATGTTTTATACCTGATTGCATAAACTGCAAAAGGGTAGTCTGACCTGTAACATCCTGTAAAGCAACTCGGTCTGGGTTTAGAAGGATATATCCATTTCCTGCGGTGAGGCCGTTAAACTCTGTTAGGTCGGTGGATTCATTTAAATGACCTATAAGGATTTTTTCGCTGAGAGTAAGTGGTTTATTTGTAATTTGTCTATATTTTGAAATGTTTTTTCCAAGTTTGTCATAAGTGCTAGAAACCAATTCTGCTGATGTGGTTTTTCCTCTTGTGGCAATTTGGCTGCTCATGAATACAATATGGATTCGTCTAGCCAATATTTATCGCTAATGCAGGTTTACTTTCTTTTAATCAGAAATGCCATGCTAATCTTGCAGATTAGCACCTTTGCTGTGTAAAGAATGAACTCTAAATTTGGAGAAATAACAAGTGAAAATTTTCGTTACATCTCATAATTGGAAAGGACCAAACAGATGATTAAAATTACATTCTAACCAAGAAAAAATAACCGATATGTTTTCAAAGATCTTGGTCGCCTTTGATGGATCTCAACCATCATTAGATGCTGTTGAAAAAGCTATGGAAATTGGTAAAAAATACAATTCATCTTTAATTATATTACACGTACTTGATAGTTACAAATATCCATATTTGCTTTCATCGGTTGTTCTTGCTCCGACATTTGGAGCCGATAAATTTGAAAAAGAGCGAAAAAAATTCGATGATTTGATGAATTCTCTCAAGGAAAAATATGTATCAAATGATACAGAAAGCGTAGAACGGAGTGATGAAAAACAAAATCTGGAAAACGACTCTTCCTCTACACCAGACCAGGTAGATAATACTGATGTTGGTAAAGGTATGTTTGAGACTGCTATTGTTGAAGCAGAAACATCTACTTCATCTACTATAGTCGACTATGCGGAGGAAAAGAATGTGGATTTATTGGTAATTGGAAGCAGAGGTAGAACTGGCATAAAGAAAATGCTGCTTGGAAGTATAGCCAATGAGGTAGTCAAATACGCACACTGTCCTGTTTTGGTAGTTAGATAGAGAAAAATTAAAACATTTTTGAGTAATTTGTTATTATTCTTATTTAGTCGACATCGACTTAGACATCTGTAATATGAATTACAAAGAATTTTATTTTTTATTCGATTTTAAGGGGCACTGTGGGTTCATACAGAACTGCCATTGATATTTTTTACCTTGATTAATGCCATTGGCTGATATGATGGGCCAATTGCACTCTTTGCAGGAGTTTCCTGTACCCTTAATCATGCCCTTCAGGGGCAATGGAGCTGTAGCCATACATTTATCCTTAGAGTAGCTTGTGCAACCTGCAAATCTTTTTTTAGTTTTCAAAGCCTTTTTGATGACTAAATCGCCTTTTTTACAAATCGGACATTTTCCAAGTGGCTTGGTGGTGATATTTTTTTTTAGAACTGGAGTGTTGGACCTGTCCAATTCTAGTGATTGTGAAAGCTCAAAAGCAATTTTATCTTGGTTTTTGGTAAATGACTCAATAGCTTGCTTTACTTGGTCACGTGCTTGATTAATGACTATCTCGCTACTTTTTTGACCCGCTTCTATTTGTTCCAATTGTTCTTCCATCTTTCTTGTTAGACTTGTAGATACTATGCTGGGAACGTATTTTTGCATTGAGACTACTAATGCTACTCCCATTTCTGTAGGTCGGATGCCGGCTGAGCCCTTGATATTGATAAACAGATCTTTTTTTTCTGGGTTCGTACCTATTTTTACAACCAAATCATCCTGTTTCTCCACCTTGTTGTTCTTACGAGTAGTATAAATTTGCGATATATGAGATGATTTGTTGTTACTTTCCAATAAAGTATTGGGTCTATAATCATAAATGTAATTTCTCTTGTATAGGGTGTTTATTATTTCGGATCGTGTTGCCTTGGTCCCTATTTTCTCTCTTTCCATTTTTTGTAGTAGGGTTGATTGGTTGTACCTCGGAGGGGGTTGTGTAGCCTTTTGGATCGATTCAATCTTTATTAATTTTAAAATATTATTTTTTTTCAAAAATGACAATGTTTCCTTCTTCACAAAGGTAGGTAAATCTAAATAAGGCTGGTAATATTTTATCCATCCTTCTGTAAGTATTTTTTTTTCTTCAGCCTTAAAGACATGTTTATTCTTGACGGTGATGGTTACCCAAATCTGATTGTAAAAAGCCTCTTGTCCAAATGTTGAAAAAAACCTTCTCGTAATGAGGTCAAGAAGTTTTTGCTCCGAAGCATCTAGGGACCTTTTGGCTTTTTCTCCAGTTGGATATATAGCCGGATGAGCTGGGTCTTCTTGTTTTCCCTCGTTAGGAGATAAATGTTTTAGTGAAAGTAGCCTTGAGCATATGTCTGGATAGGATAGGATTGCATCATTTCCAGTACTTTTTTCAAAAGTTACACTATTTACAAATATCCCATTCTTTGATATATTAGAAATAATTTTGTTATAATTTATTGTAGGGGGAAGCTTTTGACTAGATGTTCTGGGATAAGAGATGAGTGCATCAAGGTACAGTTTCTCTGCTATGGAAAGGGTGTAACTTGGAGTAAATTTGAATACTCTATAGGCTTCTTTTTGGAGATCCCCTAGATTAAAAGGATATGGTGGTTTGATTGATGTTTTGGTTATTTTTACCTCTGTTACCTTGCCAAGCTGATTCTTACATTCTGCAATTATTTGAAGGACACTTTTTTCTAATTCAATCTTTTGGGGGAAATGGGATGTATGGATTATTGTGTCATCTTTTTGAAAATCTGCATTTATGTTCCAATAAGGAGTCGATATATGATCTGAAATTTCTTTCTCTCTTTCTACTACAAAGGCAAGAGTTGGGCCTTGAACTCTTCCTATTGAAAGTTGAATGAATTTCTTGACGTTGTTATTTTTAGCAGATCGTTTTTTTAAGGAATTCGTTAAAGCTCTTGAAAGGTTTATTCCATAAATGAAATCTATCGTGTGTCGGGATATACCTGCTTCTTTTAAATTGTTGTTGGGTGGTAACAGGTTTTTAAATGAATTTATTATTTCTTCATCAGTAAGTGAGGAAAATTTGGCTCTTTTTGATCTGGAGTATTTATTATGGCAGGCATAATGGAGGATATTGTATCCTATTACTTCACCTTCTTGGTCATAATCACATGCATGGATGAACTCTGTTGCATATTTGGATACAAATTCCAATTCTTTTAGGACTCTTCCCACCTTGAATTGTAGGGATTTGGTTTTAGAATCATTCGAACGTATAGAAGACAGTGGTTTCCAGATCGGATCGAATATGGGTGATGACTTGTCCTTGTTGTATGAACCTTCAAGCCTATACAAGTGCCCAAGAGCGTAACCGATAACATACATTTTACCTTTTTTAGTAACTATCGTATCAAATATTGAGGATTTTGACATCTGAATCTCGGATGAAGATGTTGCATTTCTTTGAATTTGCGCCTTTGCCTCAGGAATTGATCCTACAGTGACTTTCTCTGAGAAACTATAGGATCTTAATGCCTGGGAGACCCTCTTAGCCGATGATGATTTCTCGCATATTATTAGACTTAGGTTAGATATGTTATAAATCTAGGTCGGGAGATAAATTAATCCTTCCTTGCAATGTAATCCTGACATTAAAATACTTTGTCTAATTTACACTAATTAGGATGACCATTGTCCCTATTAAATTAGTCAGTAAGAAAAAGCTTTGATCTATTTTCAAATTTGATCTATAGAAGATATTCTCCAACATTAATAGAAATAATCGAGTTGGAATCCCATCCACAGGATAAATAGATTAATTAATATTAGAATTATAATTTTTTTAATCTGTTACTAGATCAAAAAAATCAAATTGTAGATACCTTTTACTCTGCATTACTTGGACGGCCGAGAGAAGATGTAGTTTAAGCTTAGTAACATGCTTACTCGTTTAGTCCCATTTCCATACCTTGGTGAATCCCTTGCCCAAAGGATCTACGGTCTTCTTATAAATACCGAATATGTTGTTAATATTCATAGTACTGTTAGTAGATGTGGCATTACTAGAACTAGATCCACTTTCTTTTGAATCTTGGAATGGAATATCGAACATCATTACTCCATTGTCAGTAAAACTTCCATCAGGATTATAGTAACCTTTGGATTCTGTCTTGTATGTAAATACCTGCCCATTTTCATTCAATATAATGGCTTGACCCTGGGAATAAACTGCTCCATCTGCACCCATTTTATCTACAATGGTTCCTATGGTCTGCGTTGTTGACCTGTTCATAGTACTATTCCCTACATATGAGACTTCAACAGTCGGCACAGGATCTATGCTAAGGACTCGAGTGTTTGTTGATTTTGTAGTTTCTGTATAGATGGGTGGACCCAAAGTTTGATTTGATTGGTTCTTGATTAAATAAGGATTCAATGACGAAAAATTGCCCTGGGCATATGCAATTGATACATCATGTGGTGTTACTAAAAAAGCGAGGGGTATAAGTGTTATCACTCCTAGAGAAACCAATAACCAACCTGCTCCTGAGATTGACTGATATATTTCACATAAATTCATATCAAGAAAATTGGAATTGAAAAATATAAATATTTAGTTGTGGAGTCTGAGTATTTTTACATTTTGGTTTACTGATGCTTAACATATATGTGATTCTAAATCTATATTTATACAATATGTACACTTCTAATCCAAATTTGAATTGAAATAGACGTTATCATAAATCAGGTCAAGCTTATACTCGTTATTTGTAAGCGGGTTATTCCTTCACTCATACATATTCTAAAATTATATGTGCTTGCTTTCGCTTCCTTTCTTACCAACCCATCCATTTCTTTTCTTGCGTAATAAATAATCATATTAATCAGTTGATAAGTTTTTTTTACATAAAAAAATATGAACTTATTATTTCACTTCCTTTGCGTCATATAATAGTTAATTTTTAATATTCTTACAATCATCGGGCTTAGGTCTTTATATCCCAAAAGTCAGTCGAATTCTCACTTGAGATATTGTTACTACTTCAAGATGATTGTACTCTAACATCTTACCCGAGAGTAGAACGACATTTACTATTGCCAAATAATTTTTATTTTTGACTGCAAGTTCTAGCATAAAATATTTACATTTTAAGCAATATCTTTTCTTCACTTTTAGAATAATCTAGTTAGCGTTCTAAATTGCCATACCCAATATGGTCTGAAATGAATCACTTCTCTCGTCGGGTTACTTTAGTTCCATCATATATTCTATTATGATTCTAATATCAGGTAATATCTAATGTAATTTACTGAGTGCGGTTACAATATTTGAAATTTTAAAGATCACTATAAGCAAGCATATGGTATATCAATCGGGATGCTTGATGGATCTCATGCTTCAAACCTTTCAATAAAACCAATTTTTTAAAACCAATCATTTAAATTTCGTCACAATTTAAAATCAAACCACTGCAGACCAATCCCTTATTAAAATTATGATTCACATGCTTTCTCTAGGTCATATTTGTCATAATAAATTATATGAATCTTGATAGTCTTGGTCTATACACTTTGAAACTTCTTGTTTGATAGTCGATCACATTGATTATTTTTTTTATATCTTTACTTGCGGTTAGCAGCACATTAATTTCTCGGATGATGATTATCTAAATTGAATCTAATTTTTCAGTCGGTGATTAAGATCAAACATTTGATTTTCATTCGATGCAATATTAGACCCGATTTTTCTTCAGAATCTTAAAGTTTAAATCGACTTATACTATATTTTAAGCAAATTTTTTCAATTTGTTTACTTAAACTCTAATGCCGACTCTAATAATAGGAGTAATAATAGTATATCTTTGATTATACCATAAATATCTTATAGACTGACGGAAAAATCCAAAATGAAATGTATAAGTTTGATTCCACATGATGTTCAGAACCAGTTTATAGTTTATCTTACTCTTAAGAATGAGTGGGCCCTATAGAAATAGACCTTTATTATCTCATTAGGAGACAATTTAAATCAGCAACTGTTGAAATTTCGTGAAACCTATTCATAAAAAAGTTTATTCCTTTTCCGTGTTACTTTTTCTATAGGTCTAATTAAATCATATTAGTTTTCACATTATTGTTGATGGTTATTTGACGGAATGAAAGAGATTCATTGATATTGTCTATGCCCAAATAATGGATGGACATGAAATCGTGGATGCCTGCTTTTTCATGTAAAGGTACATTGAAAAAGTAATAGTTAGTGTAAATATATTTTTTACAACTGGACTAATGCATTGTTATTTGCTTCAAAATATTTGCATTGACTTCAAACATACAGTATAAGAACTGATTGGTACCTCTGAGTATTTCAACTATAAAAACTCGACATGCAACAAATATTTCTTTCAGCCAGGGGTAAAATCAACTTTTTTTATAGTCTGCTATCATGAATCAATAAGACTCTCCTTCAGGCGTAAAATTGTTATATGCTATTTGCTCGCAATGAGCAAGCCCGAATTTACTTTTAGTAAATAATATCTCAGTATAGGCATACATCGTATATGTTAGCATTATGCAAGTTGCTAGTATTGATTACTGCTATTCAGATGTGATAAAATTATGTTTAGGCAATTTAAACTATGGCACCAAATGATCAAATGTGGTATAATTCATACTAGAAGAGACGCTCGCAATAATACCTGGGTATATCGATGATGAACACAAGGCGAATTTCACAACATTACTATGTAGTAAAATATACTGCTTTTTTGTAGGGTTACTTTACATTCAAAGTATATGTAGCTGCCCATGGTTTGACCGAAACGCCTTCGGCCAGAACACCGGAAAATTGGATGATATATTTACCTGATGTTAATGGTTCTGTAATTACATAAGTATTATCTGATGCCGCCTTGAAATGACCTTCAGGGGCATACCAAATTGCATCTTTCGGAAATTCAACGTCAAATATTCCTGTGGATGTCCTATATTTTTTAAGTTGATCAAATGAATATGCTTTTCCATCCAAAGAAAGTCTCATATCTACTACCCGGTCTTGGTCGGATTTTGCTAAGTACACTAACCTTTGATCATCACATGGGTCTTGTTTACACGGATCCTCCGCATTGGACTGCTCCATTGAGCTGATCATTATTAATACATTTTTTCCATGGGGTATTTGACAATTCTCGTTGCCACTGCCAGTCAAGAAAAATACGGGAGAGGTGGAATTTACCTGACCTGTCTCGCAAGGAATGTCTGGACCCTTGTCAGGATTAATGGGTTCAGGAATAGATAATAACCATTGCCAGTATTTAACTCCCCACTCAGCATAGGGTATACCATGAGGGTAACTGTCCGGCGGAAATATTTCAACGGCAAATATCTCTTGATGAAAATTAATTATATATAATCCTATTAATATTGAAAGAAAACCAACAGTTAAAGTTAAATTCATTTACTTTCATCTCGCATATACGGATACAAAAAGATTATGATGTGGGAACCGCAATGGTACGGCTATTAGGGCCATATAAGCCTCGGTATTTAAACAAACGATATATTTTCATCATTATTATTGTACTCTTCTTGACTATTATAGTAGATACCTCATTCGTAAAAGTCTATGATATAGTAGCTAAATCTGCAATAAGCTATGACATAAAGTATGTAATATTTTCAACAAATACTGCAACCAGCTTGATTGCTCAAATAATTATGCTTTTTTACTTAAACAAGTTCTATCGAGAAGAGCGATTTAAGAATCTGTCGGCTAATTTCAAGAAATATTCCTATTTGGCAATGTTTGTAGTTCTGCTCAATTCTGCTCTACTAAGCTATACATCAGCGCAACTTTTCCAACAACATTTATACAGTAAATACATACTGGTTTATTCAATAATATTATGTTATATTTCTTCAGGTATTTTTCTCGCTGTCTTGGGGGCAAAGTTTCTTTCTTGGTATAGGCGAAATCATAGTTACTTGATTTTATTATACTTTGTGTCTGTAGCCTTAATTGTATTTAACATATTGACTTCTATGTTAATCACTATCGTAAAGTTGGAGGACAAATCTGATCAAATCAGGGAATATATTGGAATCACAAGTTTTCCTGATTCTCCTAAATATAATGTATTGGAATTAATAAATAAAATATCTCTTATTATGACCTTTGTCAGCCTTTGGATTACAACGTTTGTCTTAGTTACATCATATCGAAAAAAATCTCTTCGAAATTTCTTATTCTTAATGATCTTAATTCTTCCGCTTTCCTATTTCTTCATAAATTTTGTCATTCAGTATTATGTATTTGATGTGTTTAATTATTTCCATATGGTCAGTCCGGTAGTGATTTCTATAGTATTAGTAGCAGTGTTTAGTTTAAGTAATCCTATTGGAGGCATCACATTTGGAATATTGTTCTGGAGAACATCCAAGGCAATAAGTTATGAAAAGGATATAGTTGGATTTGTCCTTATCTCTGGATATGGAATAATGATGATTTTTATGTCTAACCAGGTAACTTCTCTTTCAATTACTCCATACCCTCCTTTTGGATTAACTACTATTTCCTTACTTCCATTATCTTCTTATTTAATGCTAGTGGGAATATACAATGCGACTAAATTAGTTTCCTCTAATAGAGAACTTAGACGATCAATTATTAGAATTGCTAAAGAATCAACAATATTAAATCAAATGGGTGAGGCTGAAAATCAAAAGGAGGTAGAATTTGTCATATCAAAAATTCATGAAGACTCGATTGTAACTAATTTAGAGACGGATATCAAACATGGGGCTGATTTAGACGAAAATGAATTGAGAAAATATATTGAAGAGGTTGTTAAAGAACTGCATACTGAGAACCCTAATGCATAACCTATAAATTGAATAAGAATTAGTCAATTAAATATTTAAACTTTAAATATTTCTGACTGATTGTAAAAGTATGCCAGATTGTTTAAACAATCCAAATACATACAGAATCATAGATCATTTGCAAATCATTGAAAATTCCGGAATTATTCATGGAATCTTCGAACGCTATAAAGGTGATCCAGCCTACGATGGTATATGTTATTTTAGATATAACATAAATGATGTGGATGTAGGGCCTGGACATAATCCAACTTCGGAACTTAATACTTATTTTGTGAATGTTGTAGAGGATCCGGACTGTCTTATTGTTCCTAGTAGCCGATACGGGGGTGGACGATTAAGAATCCTTCAATTAGATGTATCTGTGGATGTCAATATATTGTATATACCTGAAAACATAAAAAAAGTTGATAACGAATGTATATTTTATGGCATAATCAACAGTACTGGATCTTACACATCATGTCCGTCTACTCCAGTAAATGTCCAAGGCAAAGTTAAAAAAATATTTACATTTTTCAAAACTGAAAATACTACATCTGGAGTTATAAATGTTCACCCATTGAGAATTTATCATCTTGAGAGATGTGAATCTGATGATAACATAAAATGTACTGTTGATAACGAAGGACATTGGAATCGCTAAACCGATTCTGTACTTCACTTTATCATTTAAAATTTGAAATATAATTTTATATTTGTTTTTGTAATACTGTAACCATATTATCCATATACCAAATTGGTTTGGTATCGTTTGTTACTTTATATAGTTCCTTCAATTCATTAGTTTGGTTAATGGCGTTTTTCAACTGACTTGTTACTAATAAATTAGTCATATTGTTATAGGTATCATTCAGAATTGCATTAGTTAGCTGATAATTCTGCACTTCAGTTGGGTTTGAAAAATTGTAATATATTGGATTTACTGGATATGCAAGATCTTTAATGGATTCCCAAAGCAAGATACGATGTCCTATCAAATCTTCCGTTGTAAACTCCTTTTGTCCTGCTCCTGAATGTGTTGAACCTGTGCCATTTGAAACATCACCGAATGTTAGACTAGCCCAATCATTATATCCTGCTAAATTTTCGCCACTTGATCTTAAACAACCCTCTGAAGGTATGTTATTGATGTCTGCATGTACTCCTAGGTCTGTGGTTGTATCGTCACGTGACCAATCTACGGGGATACCTGTAAATGTAAATTTAATTGGAGGTGGACCATATGCAGATATCATATTTGGGGGAGTGCTCATTCCTAACCCTTCTACCTCATTCAAATTATTTTCATTCAATAATGGTAATACCGATCTCGAATAGTCTAGCGTTCGGTTCCCTAGTAGGCTTGACATCTGGTATGCATAATTCATTACACTCAGATAGTTTGGTTTACAGTTAATATCGTTCCAGCCTCCATGATCGAGACCTAAGTTATGTCCTAATTCATGCATAAAGGTCCCTGATTGTTGATCTATACTTCCTACATTGTGACCTGTTGCAGGATCGGATCCCCATTTTGAGGCCCCTAAAGTTACCATAAACTCCTTGCCGGGCATATTGGGACTTTCACCAGATGATGTACTGTAGGGTTGAGTGTGACCAAATATGGCATAATGAGTAGCAATTTCTCTTGCGTTTATTACGTTATCTCGATTTGCATCCGCTCTTTCAACAACATTTCCCAAATGCAATCCCTTGTATTCATAAAGATCGTCCGAATTCATATTATCTTCATGGGGGAGTTGTTCATCTATGTTAATGTGTAAATTGATTCCATTATTACCATCAGGATTGACAGAAGGGGAATTAGCAAAAGATGTTATCACTTCGTCTAATGCGGCTTGATTGGGTCTATGATTTTCCATAAAATCAACTTCCACAAATATATCTTTGTGCGACGGATCGGATCCCATGGCCGGTAGGTCCAAATCGATGTTTCCATCATTATTGATATCAAGACCGTTAATTTCCCATGAATTCAATAATCCGTCGCCATCGTCATCCCCGCCAATAAGGAATTCTGTACTATTTGATTTCGGGTTTGCTTGGACTGAGTTGTAATTCATTAATAAAATACCACAAATTAAGTAGTACATTAATATCATAAATATGATTTTGGATTTCATATAACATTTCCTGCATATTCGGCAATATATAAATATTTTAGAATAAAATATGGCTCTTAGGTGTCCGATAAATCTACAGCTTGAGGATATCCTATTTCAATTATGGTTAACAAGAGAAACAGAATACCTTCAGCGTTCATTGATAATGGTTTGCATTTGTACTTTCTTGGTTTACCTTAAGAAATGTTGTCAAGGAATTGCCATATCTTCATATAGATAAGAAATGTCACACTTCAGAATGGAAGCGGATTCAGAAATACGATGCCAGAAAGATACTCTCTAGAAGGAAAGCGATTTCAGAATACATATACGATGAAACATTGTTCAAGGTTAGTTCAATATATATCTGGAATAGGGTTGCAATCAATCATAAGAAGTATGTTTCTTGCAGCTGATCTATCTTTCTCTTTCTCTTATTATTACACTCATAATTTAAATCATATGATGGGAATTAACATAACTTCTGCACCTGCGGTATGCTGTTCCCTGATGGATCAACTGTTGTTTTATAACTACCAAAGACATCATTGAATTTATGGATAAAGCTATTACTGACACTGCTTGTTCCTTTAAGAATGCTGTGGCTATTTGTGCTTTCAAATGGAGATTCAAAAATTATAACGCTGCTATCTGAGAAACTTCCATCAGGATCATGATGAAGAATAGATTCTGATTCATGAGTTAAGATGTTGCCGGATGCAAATAAAATTATGACTTTGACCTTGAAATGTAACACCACATTTTCATCCAATGTGCCTATTATTGTTCCAAATGTTTGAGTTGAAGGGCCTTCTATAGTACTGTTTCCAGTATAAGTTACTTCAACAATGGATAGCGATTTATATCTAATATACACAAGCTAATGGATTTTTACATTTTCGACATAAAAAGATCCCCATTCAAATCTGAACTTACTTTGTCATAAATATGTTGTAATTTATCTTTTCCTAGTGATTGTGACTCTATTTAAACATATGAATTAGCATTGGTATCGTATAAACCAAAAATGCTAAATAATGAAATTGGAACACCAGACAGGGGAAATATCGCAATACTTTTCCCATCTAAATAACATCCAATTTATTTTCCTTTGCAGAATTAATTAGCAATAAAAATATGACTGTACTACAATAAAGTATTATTACATTGCACTAATTGCAAATCTACAGTTCATTGTTGTATAGAGTTCTTTTCTCGCAATTAGGTCTACTAATCCCTACGTCTAGCTAAAAATGATAAACGTGTTAGAATTGTTTGATCAAAGTGTCTCTTAAACCAGGGTTTGAGACATCTAGGTGTATACATTAGAGTTAAAATTTTTCTGTGGGTATGATGTCGTACAATAACTATTAATTAAAATGATTTTGGAATGTTTTGAGAATTTATTACTATTTGAAGCTGTTAATGTCTATTCTATCTCCTTAAGTGAATAAATTGGACTCCTTTGTGACTTTGATATTTTATTCAATCTAAGTTAATTACCAAAATAATCTGCATCCTTAATTTTTGAACTAAATTCAAATTCACATCTTGATTCTATTTCTGATAATCCTACTTGGTACACTTTAAATTCATCAAGCTGAAAAGCTTCTATTTGATCGAGATTTTGAGTCAATAAAAATCCTTTAGCCTAAGGATACTATTTTCCACAAATATAACTACCTCCCAGAATTCCATAGGGATTTTTACATCCCTATAGACCTTATCATCCTCATAAAATACTGGTCCGCCAAATATGCTAATCTTTAAATCGTCACATCCCCTTCATCAAAAACAACGTCCTCAAGTTTACCCCAAATTCCCCCCTTTTGCAGATTGATTGAATTTGTCCATCTGTGGAGTTATATTTGTGAAGTAGGAAGAGTCTTTTTACCTTTTTGGCCTCCG
Organism: Candidatus Nitrosocosmicus agrestis; assembly: GCF_008389435.1. Classification (GTDB taxonomy): domain Archaea; phylum Thermoproteota; class Nitrososphaeria; order Nitrososphaerales; family Nitrososphaeraceae; genus Nitrosocosmicus; species Nitrosocosmicus agrestis. Next base: position 42,707 of record NZ_VUYS01000008.1, read on the forward strand.
CGATTGGGCCCCAAATTAGATCTGCTCTTCTAGCAATATGATCTCTATCCAAATCATTACCTCGGTATAGTTCATCTCAATCTTGATATTCTGAAGGGATTCGTGGATCCTCGATAAAAGGGATTCCACTTCTACTAAGTTTTTTTAGTAGATTACCAGCCACATTCCATCCTGCCCAAATTGGAAACTTCCTTACTTTATTCAGCGTAAGTGAAAAATAGGTGTAGTCAATTATTTCAGAGCCGTTCAATATGAATGCCGATTGTGCATTATTTTCTGATAAAGTGGGATGGTCTATGTCTACTTTAAGAAAATTGATATCAAATCCGATCGGTCTTGCGAGTTTAAAATGAGAAGGTCTTGTAAGAGATATTTCAAGTTTCTCAAATACTGATTGAGGATAACAAGCTATTGCATATTCTGCGGGATTTCCAGACGCTTCCCTTGCGAAAAGTATTCCTGCCATAACGTCTGTGGGCCTTCCCTCACTTGACTTAAACACCTATACAGATCCTGAATCTCTCTCATACTAATCCCGCCATTTTCTGGTGGGTTTGCAGGGTCAATCTCTATTTCAAACCCGCCAATTACTTTTTTACCTATTGATCCACTATAATCTATTTTTGCTATGGTGTGGATTCTTGTCACCTCACCATGAGTAACACCAGTTGTTCGCCCTCTTTTAATAACATTGTCTCCAAGCTCTGTTTCTCCCAATTTTTCTACAGAGGCTCCTAACTCCATTATCAAATTATTAAACTCACGATTCTCAATCGAAGAAATAGCACGATTACCTGCCTGTCCCAAATGGGATCTTGCTAACTTTCCAATTTTCTTTAGGTGAGAACGGTTATCATCTTATGGTCCAGGTTGTACCATGTCATCTATAACAACCCCATTTGCACCATGAAACACATGTCAATCACTCAAAATACGTGGTATTCCTGTTGCTTTATCATAACAAAACATCCTATGGTACCGACTGTGCCCTTAACATTGGATATACTGATTCCGGCATCATCGGGTCCAGATGGATCTTCCTATCGTTTGATATTATCTCTTGAATTAATTTGAATTCTACTTTGAATTTCCTTTGTAAAACATCTGCTAGTACTTCTACTCCATCTATTTCAATTGTTTTTGGCATTGGTGTAGAGCCTAACTTGCCAACATTTTCTGGTTGAGCTTTAGTTTCAACGGTAAAATGGATGGATATCTCTTCGGTCCTTTCCCCATTTTCTAGTTTGAAGCTATTCTTATTGATGAAATCTTTGGATCTTTTAGATATCTGCTCCTCTTGTTCAAATGAACTCTCAATTTATCCATCGAAATCGTCTTTTTATTCAAACTTACTTTTTTCTTAGCAGAAATTTTGTTATCATTTACTCTTTTACTTTTCCCTGCCATATTCAGTAGTTCAGAGTGAAATACTTACGCTCTTGCTAAATATTGGGAATTTAAGAAAATAACATAAAATAATTCTTTAACGATTAAAGGATAAATTATATTTCCATTTCCGTTAAACTTTGACATTTTTTCCTTCCTGTTAATTTTCTTTTCTATATCCGCCATCCTATAATTCCTGTAGCAATGGTGGTAAGAATGGTCCATGTGCCAGTCAGAGGGTTGAACCAGTCAGTCAACCATGTTTGTACTGTCTCTGAGATCGGAATGGGATCCGCAATAGTCAAAACTATTGGGAACCTTTTCATTAAGTTTTCACTGTTTGTTTTCAATATTGGGTTTTCATGTTTTTGTGGATTCACTATGGGACTATAGAATGTTGAATTTAGAAAACTTATATTTGCTATTATGAAAAACGTTTTTGTCCCAGGATTGATGATTCCCTCCAAGTTTGATGTTAAAGTTATGCTAGTGAATCCATATGGAGGAACCGGGATGACTCTATTTTCTAATGTAAAATTTATTCACTTGGGAACATTTTCCACACTCAGTTCTACCACAGGTTGAATCCAGGTAGTTGAATTCACTAATATTTCGATACTTTTTTTATTCCCTGGAATCAGTTGGAGGACTTCAGGCTTGGTGGAAACTGTGAATCCTGGAGGGGGAATATACACCCATCTTACCGCATCTAACAATTAATAGTCGTTAGTTAAGGAATATGCATAAAAAATAGATGATACTTATTGGGACAAAACATGGCTTTGAGGTCTAAATCAAGTGTGATAGAACTACTTTTTCTGTCATAGAAACCTTGATGATAGTAATCGATATCAGAGATGTTTCTTGTATGACCTTCAGCTGAAAACTCGTTAAATGATCTATTCCACTTTTTTGGAGTATCATTCCATTTTATTTCCACCTGATAATCTGTTCATTGGTACCCATTGTCATTGTTAAAATCCAAGTTTACTAGTATTCGGTAGTAGACCTGTCCTGTGTTTGAAAGCCCATCTGCTTTGAATAAATCTGAAATTGAATCAAGCCAAAAAATGGAGTTTAGGTGTCTTCCATCTGAAATATAATTGACGGATTTAATGTCTGTGAATGATGGACCTTTGATACTTTGTTCGAAATTGGTATCTCCAGTAACCATGTCTACCCAATCGAATTTACCGCCCCTATTCTCCTAACCTTGAAAATTTGGAGAATATTGAGAAAAGACATTATCACTAAAGGAAAAACCCAGAGCTATTAATATGGTTAAAACTAAACATGATAACAGCAAATAATTCGGGTGTAAAACCATATGAAGTGGGTATTTCATAATTACTTGAATACAATTGCTATTTAATTTGTTTTATTGGATTTAGGATATTTTTGCATATGATCTGAACTACATTCCTTTAAATAAATATCTCGACTAATATAGTGCTTGATCACTATGGCTAACTTCGATATTTTCTACTCGCGGCCTTCATATTCGATATGACTTTGGGTTTATTTACTTCTACGCAGGTTGGAATGTCATTCTTAAATCCTGATATTGAAAATCTACAATCACTTCCTAACACCACATCGGTATCTAATCTGACAGAGTAGGTGTACAATTAAATCGTTTCAAAAAAACTGACAAATTTTTTATTTTTTTGAATAAATTTATTCTAGAATACCATTGATGTGCAGACGATAAAGTCATGCAATGTTGATATCTGATGTCATTATTCTTCAAGTAATGTATGATCTCAACATAAAAATAGAATTTCAAATTTTTCATGAGGACGACCTGGAGCAAAAGCTCAAAAAATTAGAAACGCAGATTAAAGAAGAACTTAAGAATTTTATGAATCAATTGGAATTTGGAAATGGAAAGGTAAATGAGTTCACAATAACTAAAAAAAGATTTTAGCATTGATTCGAAATAGAAACTAATAGAGAGTGATGATCACTTTCTTTCTACCTTCTGTATAATATCTTTATAACCGATCAATCCCTTATAGATCTCTAGGTCCATAAAATCAACTGGACCAATTAGAAGAGACAGTTCATTTTGCTCCAAAATCTATTTTTTTTCTTTATGATTTTCGTCCTTGTCTATCATTAATGGTTTTTTTGACCAATCTCCTATCCACTCCTTTATTGAATTAGCACATACTTCTGCCTGCCTTCTAACAAATCCGTCTATATCTGATTTGGCAATTTCCATCAAGGCCTCTAAAGTACCAAGAGTGGGAGCATCTGGTAAATCCAAAAACTTCGCGTTATCATCAGATAAGGCTTTGCAAGCATTTATCTTGATTCTTCTTCTATCACTTCTTAAAAGTTCTTTGAGTTTATCCAGTACTTTGATTTGAACCTGCTGCACATTCACGCTATTTTGATGCGTCTTGCTTCTCAAGAATTTTCCTAAACAGGTAATAGCTTTAGAAATAACAAAATAATCTTTAGATTCTTTTGTGCTTTCTAATAGAATCTTGATACATTTTAAATAAATTTCCTCATCTTTTTCTTCATTGAATTCTCTTATGCCTTCCAAAGCCCCGGTGGCAAAAACGCTTTGGAATGTATTTGAGGTCTCTACTATATCCATTAGTTGGGATATTATTTTCTTTTTTGTTTTGATAGGTACATGTGATGATTTAGCACTTTTTCCTATTGCTGTTGCGGCAGCCGACATTACAAAAATATTTTCACCTGTATCAGACACCAATAGTTCTTCTAGTAAATTGATTGATTCTGGTCTCTCAAAGTTGCCTATATTTTTGACAATTGCTCTTTTCACTTCCGGACGTAACCTTTGATACACCGATGTGTCTCTAAAAATTGATAACAGTGCCTGATATGCCATATTCGATTTATCAAAGTCATTTTTGTCGTAAAAAGATCCTAAAGTATTTGCAGCCTCGACACTCACTCCATAAAACGAGTCGTTGTATAACGTTTCTTTCAAAGCAAAAACGGTTTCTTCAGAGTATAAATCTCTCAAGAGTCTTGTTGCGTCTATCCTTTCTATTACTGTCTCACCATTTTTCACTTGAGAAGAAACTAGATCTTTAATTTTAAAATCGGTAGATTCATTTAAAACCTTGACACTTTTGATTTTCTTTAAGATTTTAAAACTGGGGTCTATAGAAATTGAACTGAATGTTGCTTCGGCCGGAAATTCAATTTTGGCTTCTGTATCAGTGCCATCCACTTCTATTATGTGCTGTTTCTGATTATTGCTTCCTTTTTCATCAGTATACCTGATTAAAAACTCTAAAGGAAATTTATAATGCAGTCTGTTATTCTCGTTTTCTATCCTGTCAGTTTTTTGGATAACCTTTATTTTTAGAGTCTTTACTTTAGATTCACTATTTTTATAATGATCCTCTAATTCCAATCCATATTCTACTGCTATTTCAGGATGACCAGATTTGAATACCCATTGATCGAAAAAAGAATGCAATTCAGCTCCAGCGACTTGTTCAAACACTTTCAATAAATCAAGTGTTTCAGCAGATCCCTGTTGATAGGTTTGTAAGTATTTTTTAACACTTTCTCTGAAATCTGTTTCGCCCAACTGCCTTCTAATCATGTGAACAATAATACTTGCCTTTTCATAGGAATGAGCATCAAAAAGGTCATCAGGATGTTTGTACAAATTTGTTACTATTGGTCTAATGTATTCATCTTCTGCCTCTTCAAAATAGATATCGGCATATTTGATGAGGTTAAAGTGAAATTCATCTTTTCCTCTTGATTTCTCCCAATATAGCAGTTCACAGTATGTAGCAAACCCTTCATTTAGCCAGATATGAGGCCAGTCTTTACAGGTAACCAGATTACCGAACCATTGATGTGCTAATTCGTGTATTATCAGTAATATGTCATTATGATAGTCTACAACTAAGCTATCATCATGAAAAACATTCCTTGTGATAGTAGTACAGCTTGTATTTTCCATTCCTCCAAATTCAAAGTTATCCACCGCAGTCTGAGCATATTTCTGGAAAGGATATGGAATTTCAAAGTAGTCTTCCAAAAATGAAATCATGCTAGGAGTTTCGACAAAAGTAAGCATTGGATCAAAATTTTTCTTAGTGTCTAAAGGCCAACAATAAGAAAGAGGCACTTTGTTATATTTAGACTCCATCACAGTAAATTTGCCAATTACAACTGAAACTAAATAAGCTGCCAGTGGGATTTTTTGAGAGTATTTCCATATTATTTTACCGTTTTCCTCTTTTTTTGATTCCAGTAAACCATTTGCAATTGCCAGATATTCGTTTGATGTTGTTATTTCCATTTCTAACGTAAACTTCATTTGAGGTGAATCCACGCAAGGAAACCAATAGCGTGCCTCTGTAGCCTCACCTTGCGTCCATGCTTGATATACCGCATTAAGCTCGTCAATATTGTTCTTGGATATGAAATGAAATCCATTTCTGGGGGTGACTATTTTCTCCTCCTCCAAAGTCTTGACATATCCTGCCGAATATATGATTGAAAGATCGATTAACTCTCCTTCTTTTATAAAGTCAGAAAAATCTATAACCAGTTTGCCTATTGATTGTTCTGCAAATCTTGAGATTCTATGGGTGGATGATTCAACCTTAATTATTTTTAATTCATAAATGTCTAAAACAATACTCGATATCCTTCGCAATGATATCATTTTGATGTTCTGTAAGCAATCGCGGAGTAACATATTGGAAAAGTCCGGATTAATTTTTAGTGTCATATGCTCAATTTTGAATGAATATATGTTTGAATAATGAAATTTACTTCCTGGTAGATTGAATTGTTTTATTGATCCAGACTTTGGTAGATCATCACTATTTTGTTTAACATAACTATATTTCATTTTTTTAAATGTCTAAATTCTCTGTCATCTCTAATCCAAGATAAGTCTATTGAAATGCACGGTCAAATTATGCCACATTTTTAGATTAAGATAGCGGTGCCGAAATAGATTGTTGAATTGAAAACCGTTTTCTCTCTGTCGTTATAGATTCAATTTACAAGGCACAGAAAATGATGAGATCTCTGAAAATTTATTTGTATCTTCGCGGCATGACTAAAGCAAGATATGTAGAACTAAATAAATTATTACAAAAAAATATTTCAAAAAAAGTGTGTTTTCCTGGGTCTCCAAGTAAACAGAAACTAATCATATCTATAAATATGATTAAAATTTTAACCTCTAGAGAAATTTAGACCTTGGTATCCTCATTTGCTTTTTCAGAAATTAATTGATAGAAGGTTTCTTGGAAAGATTAACCTGTGAGATGAGTTGTTAACCCTTCTTCAATAATATTTTTATTATTATTTTGATAGATTTTTTTATTCTAGGAATCTAATAAACAGGCAGGCACAAAGGTGTAAATTAATCTAGTAAATGACTAAAAAAAGAAACAGGGAAGGCAATAATTAAGTCTAGTTACTTTCACCCATACTCTTATTTTCATTACCCGTGAATTGATTTCTGAATTCGGAACCTATTCTTTTCGCTACAACCCTGTGGCTATCTAAATACTGTTGCAAAAACTCTATTGAAGTCTTGGCGGCTAGATGCATTTGGTCGCTTGCTTCTTTTTTCTTCATGTCTTCTTCAGAGTTACCATAGGGTCGCCAAAAATTAACTTGGTTCCAAAAATTCATAAAAATCATCTCTATTTTAAGTATATTTGATACCCCAAGTTGGACTCTTCTAGTGGGATCGTATAAAAAGTAAATACCGCATGTTAATACACCTACAATTCCAAATATTATTGCAGATGTAACTGAAACTGAACTACCAAACAGTCCAATTCCACTTAGAAAAGCAAAAGCAAAAAATACTATTCCAGTGACAAAAATTCCGTAGCCGATATAGGTAATTTTTTTTAAAACCTTTCTAGAGTCTTCAATACTTTGTTTAAAAATTGAAAAAACATAATCGTTAATCCTCTCTGGGGATTCACCTTCTTTGTTGATCTGTTCTGATTTATTTTTCACCCTATTTTGTACTTGACTCTTTTTATCTGAGTCATTTTCACTAATTGAAATTTGAGGGCCATTTTCTTTCTTAGGTTCTACTGTTTCAATTTTCTTTTCTGAACCCTTCTCAATTTTGTATTTTTCAAAGTCTCTAAGAAGGTGTTCTGCTTTGATCCTTTCTCTAACGTCAGCAATATCTAATTCATCGGCTTGATTGTCAAAATCGCCCAACCACTTCCTCCTAAAATTATCGTCAAAAATTGCCCGCCCAAGTGCCTTTTCCAGATTCTCACTAGCCACTCCAAATTCTCCTTTCTGTAGAAAGTGAATCTATCTTTATAACTCTAATGAAATGTTTTAGACATCAATTACTGCTGACTTTGATAATTGTAAATGCAATCTGCAGTAATTGGGTCGGGTAGAAGATTTGTTATTAGTGATTGACAATAAAATATTGTAGTTTTAATGTCAAATTTTAGAATGAAATACATACAGTCAATCAAGACTGATATCCAAATTCACCTGTTATATCATATCAATTATTGGCATGCTGAATAATTAATTACCCCATAATTTAGTCGTAATTTTTTTAGGTTCACTATCGCCCAACTCTATTGGTTTTGATTCCTGTAATGATCAAAATTTTTTTTGTATAGTATAAGACATTCCAATTAACTTCTAACGTCAATAATAATAAAATAATAATAATAATAATAATGGTGTTTATTTTTACCATGTTTTAGAGCTGTACAGGACTGTATAGACTTAACCTTGATAACTAAACTTTAAAACACCTTTCTATTTTTATTTTAATATATTATCCTCCACACTCCAGGAATTTTCCCTCAAGAACCGGCTATGATTTATGAACCATAATTTTAGAGAGGTGATATTGAAATATTTGTCACAAAATAGAAAGGGGACAGTATCTAAACAGAATATTTGATATTTCTCTATACAAATAAACCTGTAAGATACATGATGAGCATACCCGCAATGAATCCAATGACAATTGAGATGCCAGATTTTGGTTCCTCTGGTTCTACCACGGGCGTTGATTTGACTATTTGCCTGTTATTATCTGATTTGTTATAATTAACAGTTACAGTTTGCTCACTTTCATTTTGCCTAAAGGACTTTAACATCCACATTACCAATGAATAAACTACCTGAAATATTGCTCCTGCTCCGATAGACAAGAAAATAACTGATGCCATTGGAGAATATACAAACCCTCCAATCCAAGTTCCAAGTACAGTGGGAACACCAGCTATCAGTCCCATTATTAGTAGTCTCTTTATCATTAATCTTCCTGTTTTAGCCAACGGTGCTACAATTGCCAAACCTTCTGTTGTGTTATGAATAGTAAAACCAATTATTAGAAAAGTACTCAAAGCAATCTCACCCAATAATACCGCAGCTCCGATAGCAAGCCCTTCACCAAAATTGTGGAACCCAATCCCTATTGCTACCATTAAAGAAATGGCCAAAGGTTTGATAATTTCTTTATTTTTGATTTGCTGGAGTGACTGAGAAGAATCACTCGTATTGTTATTTATTTCAGTTCTTTTAATTGTGTGCTTTTGTTTATCAGTAGATTTATCTAAATTGGCTATTGACTGCTGGGATGGTGGTAGATATGATTTCCCTTGAATTTTTTTTGAAGCCTTTTCTGAGTCAGGTATATTCACAGATATTAGGGAACTTTTGTACTCGGCCCTTTTAACAAAATATTCAGACATAAAGTATAATCCTAAGAATGTGGAAATTACAATGACCGGTACCAATATTTGACCATTGAATACTTTAGCTAAATTACCTGCTGCTATTTCATTGCTTTCTAAAATGGCGTCAATTCCTAGAAATACCAGCAGACCTGCGGTCAGGCTAAGGAAAAAGTTATACTGGTTCTTTGTGATTTTTCTCATAAAAGGATACCAAGCCAACCCAATGAGAATTGGTACCACTCCTACAAATATTCCCAAAATTGCAAATATGATTATTTGGTTTGAATTGGGGACAGGTGCTGGAGCCGCCGCTTCAACCGTATTACTAAACCTTGTTCCATCCGATGTGGTAATCCCTACTTCATATGGTTCTGCAGTATTCCACAGGAAAGGAATTATAACTTTGGCTTCGCCAAGTCGAGGAATGACCTGTGATGGTTCAATCGCTGCAGATTGAATTCTGTCATTAACATCGGCCTGAGAGATTGTAACTTCTTCTGGGCCGGTGTTTCGGATAAAGGCTACAATTTGGTTTTCATGAAATTCTATCTTCTCGATAGTGACCTCGGGGAGCGGTGTACCGCTTGTAATTAAATTCTGGCCGTATGGACTGGTAAGAAAATATATCATCCCCGATAAAACTAGTAATGGTATCACTGCCAAACCAATGGAAAACAATTTGCTTCTTTTTTTACTGCCCGCTTTTTTGTTCATCATTTTAGTTCCAGGTTTGGTTTCGGATTCATTGTTGGATTCAGTCTGACTAAAATCATCTTTGTAATCATCATTCCCATCGTTTTCTGACATGGTTATTTTTTTTGAAATTGGTATCTTGTTATTAACAAACTCCAGTTTGTCGTTGGGAGGAATATTACTATTATTAGTCATCTCTGACTTTTTCTCTTCTTTATTATTCTCTTTCATTTTCTCTTTCCTTATCCTACTTGTTGGTTTTTTTATTGCACTATTTTTGCCCTGTTTCTACAACTTGTCTTGGAGTACTATCTAGATTTTTAGAACCATTACTAAGAGATTGCAAAGTAGATAAACTACTTTGGTTTTCAAATGCGTTTTCTCCAACGGCAGTATTTGACCTTATTTCATATGCAGAAGAATTTGTGATTACATAGTCGTTAACATGGGAGTTATTTTCATGGTTTATTTGAATTTGATTATTATTGCCTTGGAAAAGTGTAGCATTGTTTCTAATATTGCTACTGGATGATGTGTTATCAAATTTTATGGTTGGATTGGCGTCCATTTGTTTAATATCCTTGTTGTCCAATACATCCGAAACGTGGAAAATACCCATCCAGCCCTTTTCTGAAAATTCTGTCTTATGGGCATGGAACATGTAATTTCCAGGGAATTTATATTTGAATTCTAATATACCTCTTTCTCCCTGGCTCATAGTTACCATGTCATTAAGCTCAACAGGTATCTTGCTTGTTCCTGCTGGGAAGTAATTAAACATGTTTGCATGTAAATGAAAGTTATTAATTGGGTCAAATTCCAGCATGTTCACCAAATAAATTCTAACAAGTTCGTTCTTTTGAACTTGTATCGGGTTGTGCATGTAATAATAGGGTATTCCGTTAACTGTGTAAAAGTTATTTTCTGCATCAAAATCCGTATCATAACCATTCATTACCATTACCATCTCATCCGCTGGAGGTCTTGGGACCTTTGGGTCTATTATCATCACTCCGTATAATCCATGGGCAATGTGTTCTTCCAATGGAGTCATATGACAGTGGTATGGATAGACACCATAAGGCTCAGCAGTAAACTCGTAGGTAAATTTGCCCTTGGGACCTATCATGTCAAATACTCCGTCCATTTCTGCGGGATGTATGCCGTGTGTGTGCAGGGAATGAGGTTTTGAGCCATTATTAATAAAATTGATTTTAATCTTATCACCTTCACTAGCCCTAATCGTGGGTCCAGGAATGGTTCCATTAAACGTCCATACATTGTAAAAGACACCTGGAGATACTTCTTTTATTTCTGAATCTGACGCAATAATGGTAAACTCTCTCATTGTGGTGCCGTTTGGCAGTACTGTCACATGTCCGTAATTAAATTCTCGAAGATACTTCATCGGGTCTATAACAGCATTTTTGGAATCACCGGGTATTGTAATCGGATCAAGTACGTCTCCACTTGTACGAAATACTGGATAACCTGGTGTATGAGTTCCAATCAAATTGGTTCTGGGATTGGCGTCCTTAGCCTGAGTGTTTATCGCAGCGTTAAAAGGCATTATGTTATACCATGACGATACTATTACAACAACAGTAATAATTGAAATAACTACGATAATAGGCCAAATAAGTGACCTTTTAAGTTGCACAATCTATATTACTTAACCAAATTAATAAATGTTAGCCTAGGTTAAATTATTGAGAATCGACTATCTTTTTGCATTAATCTCTTTTTGGAAAATTTTTTGGTTTTTTGTATTAATAATTAATATGAAAAAAGAAAGGTCTTTTATATTCTGATTTAGGTATACAACAAATTCGCACTAGAATCAGCCTAATTCTCTTTGAATTCTACTCAAAATACTATGGTGCCTCAATCTCTCTTATACTCAGATCCTTAAAATCAAAAGCGAGATTGTCGGCTCTAAAAGTAGCAATGGGGCCACCATTGGTGATAATGTAATCTTTGCTCTTGCCACAATTAGCGCTATTAAATTCCTTGTCTGAACCGTTTGCAAACCATCCCCCGGTGTCTACCACTTCATTTACCTTTCTCCACTGATTTGTGTTATTATCATCAATGTAAGTTTCCATCTTAACACCTGTATCATTGTTGATGTTGTACATAGCTACTTTAAACCCAATCCACCTGCCTAGCAGTGGATCTTGTGTGGCTATTGCTGAGCCTTTAGAGTCTGTATATCCTCCGGTATGCCAGATCTCTTTTTTCCATAATGCTTCTCTGTTTAATACCTGTAATCCACCATTTAAGGCAGTTCCATCACAAGGGTTATTGCTGCTGTGCTCTCCTCCCCTCGCTCTAAAGGTAATCTCTGGAATGACTGAGTTTTCGTTTTCACTTCCCTCGCCTCCAGCACCAGAGCCCTGATTAGACTGATATATTGATCTTATCTTGATATATCCTGTCATCTCTATGTTCTTCCAAGGCTGCTGACCGTCTGGAGTTACAACGTTCATTCTCACTTGGGTATTATTTATCAACCAAGCTTTGTTATCTAACGCGCTTCTGAGGATAGGTACATTTGAACTAATGGAAAAAGAGTCATCTTCCTTGGGATTTTGCATATTTACAAACCACTCTCTACCATTCTCTTTGGTAGGGTAAATTTCGTTGACACCAAAAATATCTGTGCCTTCAGGTGTCACGACCTGTTGAGGCTGTGAAGGCGGCGCATTTTGTTGAATTAGTGAAAATTGAAAATAATAATAAACCAAAATAATTGTTATGATAGTCAAACCAATAACAACTGCCAATTGAGGTTTTGTTATGTTCAACTTAATATGCAATTCTTAAATGCCATTTTTAAACCTTCATTGAAATGGCGGAATTTCAATGCCTAAAGCAATAGCACAAAAATAAATTCACTTTTTTTTCTTTAAAATTTAATTTTTTTGTTATTAATTTGTCATACTTTATCATGTTATAAGCTTAATGAAAGTTATAGCTTTTAGTTAATAAACTCTAAAGTTTATAAATTATATATATATTAAGCATACCTCTTTACATTGCTTGTCAAAAACATATCATGATACGTCTGAAAACCAACTAAGAAAGTCAGATCCCAAAAGGAAAATACTTTACTATCTTAAAATTATGGGTAAAGCTGGGCTAGTAGATATATCAAAGATGCTGAAGATTTCTAGAATGGGTGCCCATAAACACTTGGCCGAGCTACAGGATAGGGGACTGGTTGAAAGCACGCAAGTCAATAAGGGGGTAGGGCGACCTATCATGGTTTATTCGTTGACCGATAATTCTAGGACAATTTTTCCCAAAGCCTATGGGGAAATTGCCTCTCACGCTTTGGATTATTTGTCAAAAAAATTAGGCAATGAGGCAGTAGAGGAAGTCCTCCGGACTAGGCAACGTGAGCTTTTTGACAAGTATTACGATCGTCTCAAGGATCTAAAATTTAATCTTAGAGTAAAAGAACTAGCTAAAATTAGAGATGAAGAGGGCTATATGGCCGAATCCAAGCGAGAACGTCTGAATGATTCTTTTGTACTGTTAGAATACAATTGTCCAATTATTCAGATAGCTGAAAAGCACTGGGAAGCTTGTACTATCGAAACTGATCTCTTTGAAAAAGTACTTGACGCTAAAATAGAAACCACACACCGTGCAGCAAAGGGTGATTCGGTTTGCCGATTTCATATTAGAAAAAATCTGACTGGTTTTTCGTAATTATTGTTGCTATTCACATTATACCATCATATCATTTTATAATTTATATAATTTGTAAACTATTATATTTATAAATTATAAATGATATCTATATACTTGTGAGTAGCAGTACATACAAGACATTCAATTCAAATGATAAAACTAGCTTTGCACTCCTTAGAGTATTGGGTGTTGGGTCGAGTATGAGAAAAGAGTCATTTGGGACCGAGACTTTGAGAATAGTCTTAGGTAAAGTCAAAGAAAACGGTGCTGAGACAAGATTGTTAAACCTCTTTGAAACACCATTGCCGATATATTCTTCATCGATAAATTCAGATAATCGGTTGATACGCCAAGTAAGCGACTTGGTAAATTGGGCCGACGCTTTCATACTTTCCACCCCTGATTATCATGGTTCAATGTCTGGATCATTGAAGAACTTTTTGGATTATTTTTGGTCTGAATTTGCTGGAAAAACTTTCGGATATATTTGTTCTTCACACGAGAAAGGACTAACTGTAATGGATCAGATTCGAACAGCGATAAGACAATGTTACGGATGGAGCTTGCCATACGGTCTATCAATTAACTCCGGAATAGACTTTGATGATCATAGAAAAATAGTAAATAAACAACTTGTTGGACGGATCAATAGTTTTGCAAGGGATTTGGTAGTATATGGTAAATTAATAAACACTCAGTTTAGAAACGATCTTAACTCCAAAGTTGAGAACTCATTTGCATACCACTATCGAAAATAAAAAGATTCTTTGGAACTTTTTTTTCCATAATTTAACATTGTTGTTGTCACCGTGTTGGCATTTCATTTTATCAAAGTAATTGAATCTTGTCTGAATAATTTTTTTTCTAATTCTTTTTAAATCAAACCATAAAAAAATGTTCTAAATTACAAGACAAACTTTTACATCACCTTGTGAAAATTTGATTTAGGTGGTATAATTTTTTTTAGGATTAGAATGCCCGCGTAGTATGGGACATTAAAAAATGCTGCTAGGGATGCAATTTCAGCTCCAAAAAAATGATGGGCAAACACAACGATAAGTATGTTGTTAATATAAGCCATAGAAATAATTGATGCCATGATTCCATCCTGTCTAAAACCTAACACTTTTCCTATTCCGAATCCTGCCAAAGCAAAAAAACCAAATAACCCAAATGTTAGCATGATGTTTTCAAAAGTTAAAACCGGGTTGGAGAAAAAATAACTCGAGTAAGTTGCAAATATAGATAGATTTATCAAAAAAATAAAAATAAGAGAATATATCTGCGAATTATTGCTAATATAATTGGCCATCCTAACCGTATATTTTTTTATTAACTGGCTTAGGAGAAGTGGGGTAATTAGTGCTACCATCAATAAGAATATCATGTCAAATATAGGGATTGCAAACTTGTCTTTAAAAAACAAAAATACAAACAATGGTAGAGTAAAGGGCACTACCAAAGAACTTGAGATTATCAAACCTACCACCACAGGTAGTTTTCCCCCAACAAAATTTACTACAAATGGGGAACCTAAACCAGTTGATATTCCAGATAATAAGAACACAGACAGCTTTACCTCGTCTGTAACTGGAGAAAAGCCGATTAATTGTATCACCGTCATCAATGCATATAGTCCACAGGGAATTGCTATTAGTTTGAATATCGTAAGAACAATCAGATGTGTCGGGTTAGCAAAAACCCTGTAAAGATCTTGCAGATTCATTTTTATCAAATTAAAAAGCAAAAGTAGGCCTAACCATAAGAGCAAATAGGGTTCAGTTACCAGTCCTATTTGAGGAAACAATATTCCCATCACAGTTGAAGTTGAAATTGCAAAAATAAGAAGATAGAATGCCCGATTCTTAACATTTGATTCATTCAATCAACTTTTCAGTCTCCCTTATTCAGATGTTTGTACGGGGTCAAACACTTTTGAGTCTGACAATTTTCCTATCGATTGCATTGTGACTATTAATTGCATTGTGATAATCAAACTGAAAAAGTGATTGTCCGTAGATTGTATTCGTTATATTATTAGTCAATTTTTTAGTAAAAGGCATTATTTACTAACTAACAATAAAAAAAGTATTGGCAAGTCAATAATAACAATATAATATTTACCTGCTATTATTCTCAGCTTTAATGTAATTCAAAGTAATTTTAGGTGTCCTGTGATTTTGTCTAATTTTGAAGAATAATCCGGTCCAAAACCACAACAGGTCATAGTATTTGGTTCAATCTGAGTTTTGCCTGCATCACGAATTACGGTGGTTATTATTCCATATGCTTGAGCTTTCTTTATAATGTCTATTAGTTCTCCCTCTGATTGAACTTTCAAAACCGCTTTTTTTTGGTTACCATAGTTAAACCAATTCCTTACCTGGTCTGGATGATCCCAAACAACAGAACTGCAAGCGTGACCCACCTGGCCTGCTATCTTGCCAACCCCCATTCCCAAGTCTTTTCTTACCACTATTACAAATTTTATATCGTCACCGCCGCCCAATAATCTAAAATTGGCTTAAAATAATATAAATGAATAAAAAAGGTGGAAATTCTCACAACTAATATTATTATCTTGTTCTCACGTACTCTTTTTATAATTTATTTTCTGAATGTCACTATCCTGATAAACTTTAGTATAAAACTCTATTTCTTTCAAAACAAATAGAAGCATTGAACAAAAATAATGGTTAACCTTTTATCCTTCCTTTTGTCTGATTCAATCAATAAATGAACAGTGGTAGTAATTCTAGCGTCAAAAGGTTTGGCAAGATTTTGATAGCAATTGATGGGTCGGAGCATTCATTTCAAGCCGCCGAATATGCACTTGATTTGGCCAAAAAGTTTGAAGCACAATTATTTGCAGTTACTGTGACTTATATTCCTGCATCGGAGAATTTATCTCACAAACAAGTATTAAGCAAATCATTGGTGGAGGATGGTAACAAGGATATGAAAAACTCTGAACAATGGTTTGATAATTTTGTACAAAAGGCGTCTGAATACAACGTCAATCTCAAAACAGAGTTGTTAAATTCAACCCGGCCAGTCGATTACGTGCTATTGGAGTTTGCCGAAGAAAACGGCATTGATCTAATAGTTATGGGAACTAAAGGTAGGACCGGTTTTAAAAAACTGTTATTAGGCAGTGTGGCATCTTCGGTATCAACTTACGCACACTGTCCTGTCTTGATAGTAAAATAGTATAAAAATAGTAAATTTGTTTATTTATTATACTATTGTTTAATTCAAATAAGGTCATTATTATTATTATTGTTACTCTTGTTAGACCAAAATTGACTTTGTATATGAATTATGTGTGAATCCGCTCGACTTTTGAAATTATAAGTTAGTATACTAGTTTACCCTAGGGACAGGCAGTGTTTACCAACTATAAGGCAGTTATACCTACTATGATTAATTTGTGCTAATTGATTTCCTATACCTAGTCTTGTAAAACATGTTTACAAATTGTTGTAATGGTTTGCTTAAGTGATTCTTTGTTAATCTTTCATGGCTTTTCTAAAATTCCAAACGCATTCGAATCCGGGGTGTTATCTAACAACCAGGTGGATTTGTATTTCTTTTTAAAATGAAACTAACTTGACCATTTGGCTCTAATCGAGCGAATTTTATCTCATCTACATTTTCGATTCCATTGAGTCTCATTTGTACTTCAAACTCCTCAAAATCCATCTTTGCTGCCTTTAAACCTCTTGCCTCGATTGAACCATATTCTACTAGGGTTATCGGTTTAGGTTCCATAGAATTACGAAACCTTTTACTTTTTAAAGTTAGATAATCAATAGCCTTAAAAAATACTACTACTATTATTACTGCAGCCATTGCCTGAGGAATTGATATTTCTTTATATATCATCGGGTCACCAATTGCAGAACCCAATCCAACAACAATCAATAGTCCAAAAGGTGACAACTGGCCAATGCCTTTTCCTCCAAGCCACTTTACTATTAGAAAGACTAGAGTTGCTATTATTGTAGTTCTTATTATTACCGATAGCACTGAAGATGCATCAGGAACAAATGCATTATTCAATAGACTAAGAGTCATTGTATTATTTTGCAGTAGTGGGTTTGCCTGAGGAATTTCTTCTTGATCAGACTGTTGAGCGTGTGCTTCAAAAGAATTCGAAATACTTTGCAAAGACAAATCGTCTGGAAATTTTGTTTCGTTGATTTCTGTAATTGAGGTAATAATATTATGATCCATTTTTGCATTGACAGGAATTACTGGCTTGGGGATTGCTGATGTACTGCTATCTATCTCTAATCTTAGGGATATTAGATTTTCATTGACTTGATATAAACAATAGGTGAATACTATTATGGTGACATTTAGTCCCATCACCATGGTAAATAATAGATTTTTGCTGACATTCACATTATTGGATAAATATCTGGTGTATGTTAATGTTAAGACTAGAGAAAATAATTCTATGGTTTTTTTGTCTGACGCCATACAAAAAAAATTCTAGTTAGATATTTGAAATCAAAATAAGAAAGAAATGTGAGCATATCGAATTCATTTCTCTTCACTTATTCTAATAGTGATAAAGACTAGTAGTGGGTTTGATGAGCAAACCAATTACATGCTTCTTGTCAAAAAAACCTGTCATTTTAGTCATTATGCTGTCTTAATGTTATTACATAAATTTTTTAACTAGTAAAACTTGCATTCATTTTAAGTTTTGTCATATATTAAATTATAATGACCAAACCCGACCCAATTGGCTTGACTTTTGTATCCAATAACTATGATAATTCTATGGATGAATTCTGGATGATTGTCAGTCCAGGTGTTTTACTCAGTCCTTTTGATTTTGTGAATGTGGAAAATATCAATGATACTATAACTATAGGCATTGTTAAGGAAATCAAAAGGGTAAGATTGAGTAACAAGAAATTATCAAGGGTTCTCAGACATTCTTCTCTTTCACAAAAACCAGATCATAAATCAAAAAAAATTTCGGGAGTTACAGTTGGAAGGATAGATGTAATTGCCACCTTTCCTACGGATGTATATAAAACAGGGAAATCTTCCAAGGAAATGGATCCAAAACTTGCTAGGAAAAGAGTAAAGGCTCCGATAGTAAACATGCCAGTTGAGGAAGGAAAGACTGTGTATTTTGCTAGCAGCGATGAGGTTAAAATTGCTTTAGGAATGCCTGAAATGGAACGGCCTATTCCTGCTGGGTTAATTACAATGACAAATGATATAAAAATACCAATCGATCTTGATGTTACTTACATTTTTGGTCCGGATACAACTCACGTTAACGCAACAGGCATATCAGGTAACATGAAAACTAGCTATCTTTTATTCTTATTGCAAGTAATACATCAGAAATTAATTGATGAAGGTATTTCCATTATCATCTTTAACACAAAAGAAAAGGATTTACTTTATTTGGATAAGGAAAGAGAAGGGGGACAAAACCATCATGATGATCAGTCTACATTTGATTTGATGGGTGTAGAATTTTCACCATTTAAGAATGTGTCTTATTTTTTACCCCGGGGTAAAGATGGAAAACCAAATTCTGCACGTGTTATAACGGATAAGAATGCAAGGACATATTCCTACGAATTATCAGATGTTTATGACCGGCTAGATTTATTGTTTTCTTCAGAGTCTTTAATGGATCAGTATCATAATTTATCTTCAATACTTAATTATATTTATGAAACTTGGCCCCAATTACCTCAAAAAAATAACACCCAGAAAAAAAAATCCAGTCAGTTTATGAATTGGAGTGATTTAATTGACTATGCTGATTACCCTGAAGAAATTATTACACACAAGTCCACCCTTTTAAAATTTCAGGGAATGCTACAGAGATTTTACAAACCAAGCACTCTATTTGTAGATAAAAAGATAACCAGTACTTATCTGGGCAGGGAGATCCGGAATATGAGTAGTAATCAAGTAATTGTAATTGATATCGCAATGTTGCCTACAATGGAAGAACAGGCATTTGTAGTTGGAGATGTGTTAAAAACAATAAACGAAATGTATTCTTTGGGAGTTAACAATAATGATACTGTATCCAGTAAGGAAGTCTTGACAAGCAATAATAGTCAATACGACAACAAAATGGAAATAGCAAGTAAAAAGATAAAAGAAAGTGGAAAAATTCACATCAACAAAAAACCAAAATATGTTGTAATACTGCTAGATGAGGTTAACAGATTCTTACCCCATAGAGATTTGGACGGAAATTCTTACAGTAATCATATTGGTAGTCGCTCTTCTGTTGGTGAGGAATTGTTCAAGACGATCCTTGCTGGAAGATCAAGACACTGTATTTTATTTACCGCACAGCAATTTAAAAGTCAGATAGACCCAATCATAAATGAAAATACTGGACTTCATATTTTGGCCAAACTTGGAAACTCTGAGTTGAGCACACGGCCATACAATATGGTTGATGACATGACAAAGTCGGTAATCAACAAGTTGCATAAGGGTGAATTCGTCTTGGTACACTCTGCCTTCAGACATCCAATTAAGATTACTATACCCAAACCCGCATTCAAAAAGCCCTAGTAAATTTTTACTATTTTATTGACTCTATAACTTGCTGTTGTTACACTGTAACTATTTATTCAAAGGTTTTTAGGATCTAGTAATGATGCGCATTATACAGATTTCAGATCTACATATAGGTGGTTTATTTAAACAAGACTCTTTTGATACTCTGGTTGATGAGGTAAATAATGATTTGAAACCCGATGTTTTAATAATTTCAGGTGATCTAACAGATGAAGGTGTATACTTTCAGTATGAAAAGGCCAAAAAAGAATTATCAAGATTTTTATCCAAAAATATGATTGTTTTTCCGGGGAATCATGATTACCGCCATACTGGTTACCTCTTATTTCCTCAGTTTTTTCCTGATATTGGAAAGTCTATCGACTCAAAGGTCCATACCTACCGACATCCTGAAAACTTGAATCTGAAAATTCTAATTACTACCGTGGGAACTGCGGTGGCCGATAGAGATGAAGGTGAGGTAGGAGAAAGCCAAAACCTTTGGCTAAATAGGGTGTTAAAAGAAGATAATAAAGTAGACGACAGGTCAATACCTGAAGGTTCCTCTTCAAAAAAAAACACTGTAAAAATTGTCGCAATGCATCATCATTTGATAGCAATACCTGATACAGGATATACAAATATTGTCGGAATCTCTGATGCTGGAGATGTCTTAAGAACATGTCTTGCAAACAACGTTGATCTCATCATATGTGGTCATAAACACAGACCTTGGCTCTGGGATTTTGGTCAGATGAAAATTGCATATGCAGGCACTGCCTGCTCTTGGAGATACAGGGGGGTTTTTGAGGATACCTATAATATCATTGATATTGAAAAGGATGGAGTTTTGAAAGTCGACATAAAAATTGTCGGAGGCGACCGGATGCCGCTCTCTGATGTAGTATCACGATATGATCCTGAAGTACGTGTTACTCGAATAGCCGACATGATGTCTCCAGATTAAATTTAAACTACAAAAATATTTTGGTTAATGTACGCTATTTACTATGATTTAAAAACGTACAACACTATTAATTCCTCTTTATTGTCGTGGAAATAGTGTTTTGTATTAGCTGGAACAAAAATACAAGAGCCCTTGTTTATGGTATGATCTTTATGGGATATCTTTATTTTTCCATTTCCAGCCACTACAAAATAAAATTCATCGACTGAGTGAGTGTCTTGGATATCCTTTTGTCCTGGAAATAATCTAAGCACACCTACTTCAAAACTCGCATTTCGCATAAAATCTATAAAATAATGAGATGATCCCATTTTGTCTAACCTTGATAGTATCGATTCCAAGTTCGAAATTTGTTCCATGTACGTCTTTTCTCAAACCATGATTAGTTTGTTGCTCCATCCTACCTATTTTTTTATTTCCGTACTAGTCATAATATCATTACCGAAGCTTCACGATTGAGTGAAGATGTAGAGTTGTCGATGAAAAATTACTTTCTCTTTTGCAGGTGTCTGTTCAATCCTCAATTGATCGAAGATTGCATTAGTTTTTTAAACACAATAAAAATATCAATATAATTTTTTTGCGACAACAAGTGATGTAATAATAGACAGTCCTTTGTTCTTTGTATGTTACCATCTGTATTATAAAAGGTTTATAAAGTAAAAGTAAAAGTAAAAAAGTAAATCCAGTTATATTTTTTTTAGCAACCAAAAGCTGATTTCAGTCTATCTATCAATTTTTCAAAATTTTTGCAAGAGCTGCTATCTAAAACAGCTACCTTTGATGAGATTACATCTTCATTAATACTAAGTTCCTTTAATGTATCAGAAACGCTAGTTGTTTGACAAAACAGGATTCCACTAATATAGCTAGTACTTTCATTTAATATTACAGAATGAGTAGATTGATTGTTAATTTGTGATTCGATATACACCAATGCTGGAGACTTTATTGGACACATAACTGATGCATAATGGGTCGAATCTTCCTGTTTTAAAGTATCATTGTAAGAGTGTTCAATAAAAGATAACTTTACATTTAAAGTTCCATTCAGCTGTACAGTGTTATTGTTGTAAACTTCAGATATGATGCCCTTGATAATTGGATTAAAAGTCAATGCATTCGTCATATCCTTCATTTCTATTCCAATAACATCGGGTAGAGGAATATTGCCTGATACTGGGATGAATGCTACAATAACTGCTAAAAATATGAATATAAATATGAATATTCGACAATGATTTTGCAAATGAAACAACTATTTTAGTCTCCTTCAAAGTTGATATGGTAGGTACTTTATATAATGAATGAATTTATTAATTTTGGAACCAAAAAAGCCCATTCATGACCATCTAACACAAAAGAAAAAAGCGGAGAAATTGATTGCATTATTTATTTTTAACGTATTGTTCTAGGAAGTTAACGGTCTTTTCCCATGCATCATTTAGTTCGGCTGGTGCAAAACCGCCGCCGGTTGGATTCGCAAATGCATGCCCTACATCTTCATAAATGTATATTTCGTTGGTAATATTATTTGCATTCAATGCCTGTTCAAACTTCTCAACTTCCGAAACCGGTATGGATTGATCCAAACCACCAAAGATGCCTAATACTGGCCAATCAATCTTGGATAGGGTTTTCTCGTCAGTTACCAGATTCCCATAATAAAGAACAGTAGCAGCCAACGGATCCTGTGTATCAGTGTTCAATGCAAGTTGAAGAGATTGTCCTCCTCCAAAACACCATCCTAAAGAGGCGACTTTGGTTTGATTAATATAATCTAAGGTTTTAAGATATTTTACAGCGGCAAGAAGATTCGAATTGGATTCGTTTTGATTGTCTCTTGCTTTATTGACTAATTCCATTGCTTCATTGGGATTACTTGCTACCTTTCCATTGTAAAGGTCAACTGCCAAGACCGCGTATCCTTCCTTTGCGAGTTCATTAGCCATGTTCTTTATATTTTCATTTAGTCCCCACCATTCATGAATTATTATTACTGCCGGCAACTTTTTATCTGAACTGTTGGTCTGAGTTTTATTTATTTCAGGGTATACTAAATATCCGGAAGTGTTCTTATAGTATTTCACATCTTCTTTGTGTAAAGGAACTGAAACATTAGACAGGCTTATTGTCCCATTTGGCAGCAGGATGTTTTCTGAAGCTTTGGTGTCATTATTGGAAATTCTGATTGTTTGAACGTTATTTTGTGCCATAACTGAGTTAACTGACGTAATTGTCGCAGCAAATATTAATATCGATAAAGCAGCAGGAATTAATAGTATGTATTTTTTACTTAGTATTGCGTTTTCCATAAATTCTATTTGACGTCAATATATTTAAAATATAAAGAAATCCTATCTGAGGACAAGGATGCCTTATAAGCTCACCAGATTTACAATTTGTATCTCTGATTGGAATTTAAAGACAATTTGTTTATCATGTCGTCTATCTACTGATTACATGATATTTGTAATTGTAGGGGGAATCATTTTTCTTTTCATTTTGAACAGGTACCTATGATTTTTTTTGAATTTTTGCATATAGACTAGAAATAATCTCACAAATGCTTTAATATTACAATTTTTACAGAAACTATCTGTGAAACTGGGCATCACACTACCACAGTCAGGCAAGAGTGCCACCAAAGAAAATATACTTAAAGTGGCTCAATCTGCTGAAAATTCTGGGATTGATTCACTTTGGGTGTTTGAAAGATTGCTGTGGCCACTAAAACCCCAAACGCCATATCCTGCATCCAAAGACGGCCTTCTCCCTGAAGAATACCAAGTGATTTATGATCCATTACAGACTTTAGGATTTGCTTCTGCCAAGACTTCAAAGATTCAGATTGGAACTTGTATACTAGATATTTTATTTCATAATCCGGTGATACTTGCGAAATCACTTGCTACATTGGATAATCTGTCAGATGGCAGATTGATTGCTGGGTTTGGGTTGGGCTGGATGAAGGATGAATTTCAAGCATCAAACATTCCGTTTGAAAAAAGGGGAAAAAGATATGATGAATTAATAGAATTAATTAAAAAAATGTGGTTAGAAGATATCGTCAGTTTTAGTGGCGTTTATTATAATTTACCTCCATCAAAAGTGGGTCCAAAACCTAAACAAAAGCCTTACATTCCTTTTTTTCTAGGTGGCTTTAGTCCACAATCTTTGTCTCGTATCATAAAAACTGATGCAAATGGGTGGTTAGGAGCTGCTGTTGGACAGCGCGATATCATAAAAAAAACTATAGAATCTATAAAATCAAAAGCATTGGAGGCCAATAAAAATCCCAAGAAATTTGAAATAATCTTATTAAGTTATCCCCAAATTGTAAAAGAAGATCTAGCTGATAATATGCCTGAACATGACCATCAAAGACAACTTATGCGAGGTTCTTTAGATCAGATTGGAAGTGACATACAGTATCTAAAATCAGTCGGTGTGGATCACTTGATCACAAGCCTAACATTCGGTAATGGATCAAAAGATATAGAAAAAACTATGGATATGGCTAAGCAATTTCAGGAGTTTGCAAAAGCTTAATCATTAAGCAATACTGGAAGTTTTTTCGTGTTAAAAATAAAAAAACCTGCTTTATGTGACTACAAAATGGTAACAAACTTACCTCTCATTCTTGCTGGTCCAATTCTTAGGCGAGTTGAAAGTAATAGAGTATGTGTTTGGATTGCTACTAGTAAAAAAGTAGATATTACAATAGATATTTTGCAATGCCCAAATATTACTAATACTAGTAATGTCAGTGACAGCAATACTAACAACAACAACAATAACAAAGAAATTATTGAAATACCTTTTCATAAAAACAAACCGAATCCTGACTCCCTTAGTAATGACAGAAAGGCTACCCTAAATGGTATAGGGACTGGGAAAAATACGTTCGTGCAACTTGGAGACTGTCTTTTTATAAACATATTGGATGCAGTACCCACACTTGAGACTAAAACAAGAACTGACACAGATGCTGGAGTCATATTTCCAGAAGATGAACTTTTATTCTATGACCTTGAATTTGAAGTTGAAAGTGAACAGTCTCACAAAAAATATTCACTAGGTGATTTGGGACTATTGGATGGTCCAAACAGTATATCATATGCATCCAAAAATCAAGATATTGATTCCAAATTGGGTGACTCAACTACTTTGGAACATGTGCCTTTCTATTGCAATGTCAATTTACCTGGTTTTTTCATCCCAAGCAAAACTGCTAATTCAAAATTGAATTTTTTATATGGGTCATGTAGAAAGTTACATGGCGATGAAGAAGACAACTTTATAATTGCAGACAGTATATTGACTGAAAACTTTTTTGATTTGCACAAAAGACCAAGTGCGTTATTCTTAATTGGTGATCAAATATATGCTGACAATGTAGCAGGTCCGTTAATAAACCACATAACTAATTTGTCTAAAAAAATAATGGGTTGGGACGAAAGAATAGATGGATTGGACCATCCGATAAGCAGTTTCAAAATAGGACAACGAGAATCCAAAGTGAAGGATCTGACTCAGTTTTCTTCCGATGACATGGACAACCATCTCCTAGGAATGGGGGAATTTGCTGCTATGTACCTGACAACATGGAATCATGAGATTTGGCCCAATGAATTTAAAATGATTCAAAAAGATGATGCTTTTTTTGATACAAAGGACGTCGAAAAATACGAACTTGAATTGATGCACTTGTATCAGAGCCGAAATGCCTTAAAAAGCATTAGAAGACTGCTTGCAAACATTCCAACTTACATGATTTGCGATGATCACGAAATAACAGATGACTGGAACATAAATCGAAAATGGTATCAATCAGTATTAAACAGTAAAGCAGGAAATCAAGTTATCGTAAACGGCTTGGTCGCTTATTGGGCTTTTCAAGCTTGGGGAAATGAACCCATGGCCTTTGATAATGATTTTAAAAATCTCATACAAACATATCTAAAACGAAGACGTAATCAAAGTTTAGGTTTGGAGAATCAACAGAATGGATTCAATTTTAGCAAAGACCTTATAGATAAAAATAGTCTTGGTATGAATTCAATAAAGAAATTGGAACAGCAGATTCTTGATTTAAAGAAATGGACTTTTGTGGCTCCCACATATCCGTTGAGTCTATTTTTGGATTGTAGGACCCAAAGAAAATTTGTAGATGAAGAAGGGCCTCCTTTACTATTAAGTGAACAAGCTCTAGTTACTGCGAAAGATGGATTATTCACCAAAGGTTATAAATATGGTGACCCTTTGATTATAGTTTCTCCTACACCGGTTCTGGGTTTTGAGCTTGCGGAGAGCATTCAGCGTTTCCTAACTGCTATATCAGGTTCTTACAAATGGGATTTGGAAACTTGGCGGGCAAATGAAGATGGGTTTGTTAAACTCTTGACCTTTATACAAGATAATTTCAATCCCTCTTTCTGCGTCTTTCTTTCCGGTGATGTCCATTATGCCTTTACAATGAAAGGGGAAATAGTAAAATATGATTTGGTAACACGAAAGGCAAACTTTGGAGCATCTAGAACTGATTCTGTTGCTGATGTGCATCGAGAGTTAAACCAGGTCGACCCTGCTCCAATTTCAGAGTACAAGAATTTAGTAGGTGAAAAAATACTTTCTAGGTTGCAATTGGTCCAATTGACCAGTAGTCCCTTTAAGAGTACTAGTACTGAAAATAGGTTTGTTGCGATACTAATTTTGAACTTGGTTCACATGATGATTATCGCTACACGAAGGATGTTGATTAATAGATGTAAATTTGATTATAAGAGGTATTATCAGTGGCAATTTAATAAATTTGTACAGACAACAGATGTAAAAAAAATAACGGCTCATTCTCGCTTAAAAAAACCTGGCTGGCTTAGACCTAAATATTACTCTGAACATAACAGAAACCATCAAAATTTGTTCAGTAATTTTGCTACTATTTTTAAGACTTTACGCATTAGATCCTTTGTCCAAAGAAAAAGCACTGTTATTCCAACTGCACCGCATATTAAAGAGGCCCGATTGCTCATGCCTTCGAACTGTTTTCTATCTTCACCCGTGTTATCCAGCAACAATATGGGACAAGTTTCTTTGGATTATAGAAAAAAAATGGTGAGACATACTTTGCTTTATCTGAGCGGAGGTAAAATAAAGAACAAAAAAATTGATGTTGAATTTAATTGATCTATTTCCAAAATAAGTGGGATAGATTTTACTTAGTTTCCTTCCTTCCTTGTCTTATCATTAAATATATTGGTCATGGAAATTGCATGATAAAATATTGGCTTTATATAATGATAAACGAGGTTAAATTCATTTTCTTGATGGTTTTTATTTCAAAAGTTTCATGCAGTCGTTCTTAATCTAGACCTAAAACAGAATAACATTTTTGCTTTATCATTGCAATCCATGCTGGTAGTAGAGCCCCTATCAAGAAATGAGTTAGAGTCCATAAACAAAAAATATAGATACTAAGGGAGACAAACACTGTTTATGCATTTATCTTCTGAAATGATCGAAGCAATTAATGAGCAAATTTCCTATGAAGCATCATCATCAAACGCCTATATAGCTATAGGTTCATGGTGCGAGAGAACAGGGTATGATGGAAGTTCTGCCTTTTTCTATGAGCAGGCCAAAGAAGAAACTACTCACATGCTTAAATTTATTCATTATCTTAACAATGCAGGTTCAGAAGCGATAATACCTGCGATAGATAAACCAATTGGGAATTTTGAATCACTCGAGGCTGCATTTAGGTTCGGACTGGAAAGTGAGCAAAAAGTATCAAAGACCATTTATGACCTAGTGGATTTGTCCAGCAAACAAAAAGACTACTCAACTTATTCTTTCTTACAATGGTTTGTGACTGAACAAACAGAAGAGGAAATTCTCTTTCAGACGATCCTACAGAAATTCGATTTAATAGGCAGGGATAAACTCGCTGTTTACCAAATTGATCAATCACTGTCTGCTATTCGATCCCAAGTGGTAAGTAAGCAACAACTACTTGGCCAGCAGTAGTATTCTTATTCAAGAAACTCATCTTTCTAACCAACTTATTTTATTTTATTTATATTAAATAACAACACCAAATAATCGCATCAAGATTCCGTTGTGTGTTTTATCTTTGTACCTTTACAGTTAGCATGTCTTCAGTCAAACTGATTATTTTTATTATCATTAATTTTGGACTCTTGGAATTTTCCAGCATAACCTTGATAATATCTGGATTTTCAAGGGTAAAATTACCTTCAGAATAAACGGGTCTGTCATCTGGCCCAACTTCTTGGATTATTACATGACCATTTTTTTTAAATTCCATGATCCTTTTGCCCCTAGTAATGGGTATCTCGGCTTCTGACGATCGAAAAGTCATCTCTTCACTATCTGGAATATTTTTGTCGGCAGCAAATACCCACCTTTTAACGAGTTTATGTAGAATCTCAGACTCCATGATTACTTTCTGATTATACTTGGTTAAAAGTGATTAAAATAAAAAAAGGTATTGTATATCTACAAAAGCCGGGAAGAACCAAACTATAAAATCTCTTCAACTGAAATCTTTTTGTCTCCTCCGCTAAAGACTTCGGAAGGTAGTAACATAACCTTTGATAACTGTTCTTCTTCAATAGGACAGATCAAAACATCTGACTGGAGTAATGATGACCTAGAAGTATTTAGAGTTGCATGCATTCTAACAGATTGACCAACTGTAAACATGTACATGGAATCATCATCGGTGTAGTCCATATAGTTCATCCACATGGTCCCATGTTCTCCTGTATCATTGCACCTTTGCGTATTATCGGGAAAAGATGGCTTTCCTGTATTTTCGAATCGTTGGTTGGGGGTATCAACTACATTATCAGTTCCGCTGCATGGATCTTCCATCATTCCTTCATCTCCCCACAAATGATAACAGTTAAGATAATGTCCTATTTCATGAGTGGCTGTTCTTCCCAAATTAAAATTGTTTCCAAATGGACTGTTGGGGGATAATACTGAGCCCCTATCACCAAAGACCCAATGACTAATCGCGACTCCATCCGTAGAAGGGGGTCCGGCTGGAAACTGCGCATACCCTAATAGTCCACTTCTAAGATTGCATGTCCATAAATTCAAGTACCTGGTGGTATCCCACGCGTCTCTGCCACCCTCAGAAGTAAACTTTATTGGTTCGGGGTCATTAGGATTCTGCGGGATATCAAATACCGTCCTATTTGTTTTTGTTCGGGTTATCCCTCTGGTAGGTTTTCCCTCTGGGTCCTTGCAGGCAAGTTTGAACTCGATTCGGGTGTCTGCTGCTAAATTTCTCCACGGTTCAGGTACCTTTACAATATCTTCATTAGTTCTTCTAAAATCTTTGTTTAGTCGATTGATCTGGCTAAGAATCTGTTCTTCTGATATGTTTTCTATTTCGTTATATACACCACGTGAACGACCACAGGTATTGTCATAATTGTAGATCTGCTAATGCTTCGCGCAGAACGACCTGTAAATTGTAAAATGTTCTTTTCATCAGATTCTCTGTTCTTTCTATATCGTTCACCGTTTTTTTCTAAATTTCTCTTGTGTAGTAAGGTGGTACCGCACAATCCGCGACCCTGTTCACTCAATTAGATATACCTCCTATATTTGGATATTTCATGTTCCTATCAATTTCAATAAAAACCATTGTATTAAAATTTATTGTAACTCAAATTAATGAAGGGGATTTTTCTTTTAATTGGAAGTTTCTCAAGAAAATTATCGATTGCGGGAAAATTATACAAGATGATCAGATTCCAGAGAAATATCTCTTCCATTTTGATACTGACAAATATTAATTTAAATTGATTCAATTTAATTTAACACTTTAGCTTTTATACCTTACAGTTTCATTTTCATTTTGCTTTTGAATTTTGTTATATGTAGTTAAGATTTCATTCACAGTTCAAAAGTTGTCTCTACCCATGGCAAGTCCAATGCACACTAAGTATCCAGTTGTGTTGGATTGGCTAAAAAAATTCATAAATTAAATCAATATTTGTCCAATGTTTGTAATAAAAAAATGAAATTGTATTTCCCATCCCAATCCCTTTTATTAGAATATGAATGTAGTGCATTTTTATTAATGTAATTAATTAGTGGTGATGCAAACCCTATAGGTGTTACAAAAACTTTATGTTTGACCTGATCTATTTTCTATTATTGTTATCTTTTGATGTATCACATTAATTTTTTTATTATTGTGATACTCTGGCACCATAAGTCAATCTACTACATGGTAAATCTGGACTTGTAAGTTATGTAATTAGGATAAATTAAGTAGTAGTTCAAATTAATGGGCTTCCTTATTTTCTCTGTCAAATTACAAATAATTTTCTAAATTGTGTTTGACTAGAACAGATTTTGCAAATTTTTGTAAAATTCTTTAAATATGGCTGACAATGGATTTAAAATATGTGTATCTCTCATATAGAAAGGTATGGTCCTCCAGATAAGACCAAAAGTCCAAGAACTCTTCAGAGCCAGGATCTTTCTGATCTTAGAGCGAAAAAAGCACGTATAGCTACTGATGCAGCGGTACAGACTGTTTTAAACCTAGTGTCAGTCAATAATCTGGAAAAATCAATTCTGGAATTGTCAAATTTTCATAATAGACATAGCAAATCTGTCTACATCCACGAAGTAGCAGATTGGATTCAAAGACAGCTTTTGGATATCGGATTCAATGACGTCAGCTTTCATGATTACAATGAAGATGGATTTGATCTTAAGAATGTCATTTGCAACAAGGGCGTGGAAACTGAGGAAGGATGCATACTTTTGACTGCGCATTATGACACCGTGTTAAGTAAGGATCCTGATGACGTCACCAGCAGAATGCCTGGTGCAAATGATAACGCCTCAGGTGTTTCTGCACTTTTGGAGATCGCTAGGGTTCTTTCGGGTATTCCATTACAAAGAAGGGTCAAGTTCGCCTTTTTTTCAGGCGAAGAACAGGGACTATGGGGTTCTACTCATTATGCTCATCATATCAAGGAGAGTGGAGAAAAGATCCATGTTGTTGTAAACATGGACATGTGTGGAGAGACCGGGTTTTTGGCAAATGATAATCTGTCGTATATTGATATAGATAACGGGGAAACCGGAACTGTTGACTCTAATAATATTCCGTCAAAGAATTTTGGTTTAAAGATGCAGGGCTTGGCTGAAGTATATGCCCAAATCGATACTATATTTGATCCCATTGATGCCAGTGACTACATGCCGTTTGAATCTCGAGGATATGTCTGCATCGGAGCTTATGATGGATCTGCCATTTCAGAAAATCCTCATTATCATGATAGTTCCGACGTAATTTCAAACCTTAACATGAACTTTCTCAATGAAGTTACCAAAATGGTTTTGGCATTTGTGTTGAGTGAGACAAAGTAACTTTTCTGCCTCTTTTATTCTCTAACCCAATTTACTGGTTTCTTGACCAAATGTTACCACTATCTTATTTAAATTTAGTTAGTATTGGGCATAATTGACAATCTATCAATATTTTTATATTAGTGCCTTGCCTTAACTATATGAAATATCCTATTTTGTGTCAGATCATGCCTCCAGATTTGCTCAAGCAGTTACTGGGTCAAGTTCCTGAAGAAGAGAAAAATATAGTGCTGAGGACAATAATTATTGACAGCAAAATGCGTGAGAGGAGGGCTATAATGGGTTCAATGTCCTCGATGTTCCCACTTGCAGGCGAAAAAAGTATTTGCATTTTTGATTCACATAACACAAAGGATGTTAGATCTTCTACTAAAGTGCGGTGCTTAAACGATGATAAAGCAGATGATCTCTCTGCCAATGAGGCCTTCCACGGGTTAGACGTTACCTATAATTTTTATGAGAATATTTTTGGAAGGAAATCTATCGACAACAATAACATGTCCATAAAAGGATACGTACACTGGGGAGACAAGTATATGAATGCGTTTTGGGATGGAGCTAAGATGTGTTACGGTGACGGCGATCCAAATCTTGGAATAAAAAGCTTTACCGCTTCGATCGACGTTATGGGACATGAGTTGACCCATGGGGTAACACAATATGAATCTGGACTTGAGTACTGGTGTGATGAATCTCATCACCCGGGTGCTCTAAATGAGAGCATATCGGATGTCTTTGGATCTCTTATAAAACAATATGCCCTTAATCAGACTGCCGAACAGGCCGACTGGTTGATAGGACAAATCTTTACTGATCCAAATCTGGCCCTACGTAATATGAGAGAGCCAGGAACAGCGCGACCAAATGATCCCCAGCCAGCGCATATGCGAGATTATGTTAATCTTCCTAATGATGAGGATCACGACAATGGTGGAGTGCACATCAACTCTAGTATCCCCAACAAGGCGTTTTGTTTGGCAGCTATTGATATAGGGGGCTATGCCTGGGAAAAGGCTGGGCAGATTTGGTACAAAGCGTTGCATGGAGATATTCCCACCGACTGTGATTTTCATACATTCGCCCAATTAACGCTAGAAACTTCAAAGTTGCTGTTTGGCAATGAAAGCAGGGAGCATCGGGCTGTTAGAAAAGGGTGGGAGGCCGTAGGGATAAGGATTTAGGCTCTCAAATTGGTTAAAAATAAAATATAAAAAATAGTCAAAGGATCATTTTGTATTTATGAAAATTTATTTTTCTACCAGCGGAGGTCTAATGGGCATTTTAAATAATCACGTTATGATTGATTCTGATACATTTTCTGAAAAAGAAAAATACCAGTTTGAAAACTTGATAAGACATTCTGATTTCTTTAACTTACAATCTGATAGACCTCCAACACATGGTGCCGCTGATTATATCAATTATTCAATTTCAATTGAAGATGGCAAGCAAAAGCACACTGTAAAAACAAATGATGTTACTATGTCATCCCAATTAGAACCTGTTATTCGTTTCCTTCAAAACAAAATCAGAAAATAAACACCTTATGATAGATTGGTAAGGTAAATTTTGACTACCCCATAGTATGTATTAAAGTGAAGGCATTATGTAAAAATATTTTTTAAAGTACAGAGGTCAAAAACTAGATTAATATATTAGTAGAAATTCAATGAAATAAGTCGTATTTCTAAATTCTGAAAAAGTAAATCTTTGGGACGTAGAAATCTGTGTCAAAAGTATGATCAAACATTCCATTTAGAACAAGATGGTAACTATTATTTCATCTCAGATTTTATCAGGAGACCATGTAATAATCTACACCACAAGACTTTCAGAATTTTAATGCATCTTCTCCTCAAGAGAGGAGTTATTATGTTGTCAGAATTATACAAAGAGAAAACATTGATATCTGATTATGACAAAAAATTATATTATCTACTCTAGTGAGTGACTCAGAGTCACTCATACTTATATAGTATGAATACTAAAAGTAATTGTGCAGAATTATTATGAATGCAATTCATGCAATTACAAATCAACGAGGAAAACTAATGCGAATAGACATATCAAATTGGTGCACAAAGGAAATGCTCATGCATTTAACTTTAAAACTGGTCAAGCTTCATCAACACATTCAGATAAAACCCTAACTCAAAGAACGAAAGCTGACATGTCTGTGGATGATGCCCTTTTCGTCCAATCCATTGGGAAAATGATGGAACCTTTTGAAAGTCTAGAAAGTTTATCGGCAGTACTTCCACCTAATATTAAAAATTATTATTTGTCACAAATTCTTCAAATCTCACTCTTGACCAATGATCCCGCAGCATTCATCAACGAACAGGTTAAGCAAAACAGATCTTACTTTTTTCTAAGAAAACTTGCGACGTACCTTTCTAACACTGGTCCTCTTTCTGTCTCTAAAGCAGAAAATTTCATTAGAGTTGCAATCATATCTTGTTATCATTCAAAAAAGGCAATGGGAACCAATCAAACCATCAAGGCATCTTTAGATTCAAAGGATATGAACTCGGAATTGTCCAATGCTGTCGCTGCTAGTTTATTTGACAAGGAGAAAGCAAAGGGGATTGTACGCCAAATTCTGGCTACTGATCCAGAAAACAAGATAGGAAAAACAATCATGAATTATATCGATTCAAACCATTAGATTCTATAAAATCTTTTCAAAGAAAATATTTAGTGTATAACGTCTTTCTAAATCTTAAAAAGTAGACTAGGGAGAATGGATATTCAAATTCTATAATATTTTTTTTGATGTTGAATGATTAATGTGTTTAAGAATATTATGCATATGTTTGTCGATCATTACTATAGAACTGATTTGAAAGAATTAATAACAAAGAGAATTAGTTCTGTTTTGGATAAGTTAAGAAATGAACATACTCCATATGTGATGGATTTGATTTTAATTCTTAACAAGCCACAATCGCTGTTTAAAAAGGAAATGAGATAGGTACTTTCATTCTGTTGCTTGACTTTGATGTGTGAAATCATTTGCTTTAATATGGCCTAACTTTATTAAGAACTGACTGTCCCGTAAATTTCTAAATGTAATAACCCACCTTGAAATTTCTATTACCAACAAAAAAATTTCTTTCATGAATAATGCATATTTTTGGTGGTAACAGGGTGGCACAAATAGATTTCCATCTTATCAGAACCAGTTAAAATGAATTGAATTTAATTAGTTATGCATTACCCCCATACAAATTATATACTTTGTTTTTATCTGCAGTTTATGAAAATCTAACTGGTTAACGCATCAACTAGAATTACATTTCATGAAAATCTGCTTTTTAGATGTCGATAAAAAGGGGAGAAACAATGACTGAACACAGGATAGGAACAGGGGAAGAGTGGCTTGCAGCCATACTGGAGTTACTTAAGGCCGAGAAGGAGTTGACCCGGCGCAGTGACGAGCTGGCTCAATGGCGTTAAAAACTTCCATGGGTTAAAATTGACAAGGAGTATAGTTTTGAGACTGACAAGGGCATGACTGCTTTAACTGATCTCTTTGGAGGGTGCTCACAAATTCTCGTTTATCATTTTATGTTTGGTCCAGAGTATTGGGGAGATTGTCCAGCATGTTCTGCAATTGCCGATGGTTTCAATGGCTTCACCGTTCATTTAGAGAATCACGATGTCTCAATGGTTGCAGTCTGACGTGTCCGACTCTCAACACTTTTGGCCTATAAACACCATATGGGTTGGACTTTCCATTGGGTTCGTCATGGGATAGTGACTTTAACTACTACTTCAATACGTCATTTACTGAATAACAACAACGCTCAGCCCGAGTCGACTACAATTACCAAAAAATCAACTTGATTTCAAACTCGGAGTCAGGTTCAAATACTTTTGCAGCTATGAGTGGCACTGATTTACTAACATATAGACGTGAACTATCGGGTAAGCGCCTTCATTTTCTCTGATGGTGTTATTTATCACACATATTTTGCATATTCTCGAGGCCTTGATGCTCTCTGGAGGGATTGTATCAGTGGCTCGACTAGGTACTTAATAGACGCAATGAAAACGATATATGATTTAAGAAACATGATGAATACACAAGATCCTAAATAATACTCATCATCCAAACTGGAATTTTTAATAAAGAGGATAAGATCGTTACTAGATCCTTTATTTAGGGAATTGACCTGTCTGAATTGTATTACATTAGCTTGTATCCACTGCATACAAACGAATTACTTTGTAAATCATGTTTTCCATCCAAAATACAAACTAAACCATTCATCCAAGCGAGTTCTTTAACATCTATGAAAAAAGTCCTCAACACATAGAACTTTTCATTTTTACTCACATCTTTTCCAATAAAAGATATTTCTTGTCCCTTAGCAGTAGTAAATATCCCATACCAGTTCGAAATTGATATTCCATTTTTAAATATTTTTGAATTTCCTTGTCCCTTAGCATTGCCGCTTGGAAAGGG
This sequence comes from Candidatus Nitrosocosmicus agrestis, assembly GCF_008389435.1. GTDB lineage: Archaea > Thermoproteota > Nitrososphaeria > Nitrososphaerales > Nitrososphaeraceae > Nitrosocosmicus > Nitrosocosmicus agrestis. The sequence continues at coordinate 78,615 of NZ_VUYS01000008.1, forward strand.
GTCTAATCCTGTAATCTTACCCGTCCAACTACTTTCCCTTTCTACTATTCCTTTTTCCTTATCCTCTGATGTTATTTTACTATCTTCTGGTTTATCCACTTCTTCAAATAGTTTGTTTTCTGTTGCGATCATTCATTCATATTCAGATTTTAAGGATTATTAAGAATATTGTTACCAACCCCTCCCCCCCTAAGAACATATAAATAATCCATTGGCTAGACAATATCGGCATAATTTCTATCTTTTTTAATTTCTTTGAACTTTTAAAGTTGCTTTAGGGTTATAGTTTTTTTATCAAACATTGTTCAAGCCATTGACCATTGCTATTTTCGAACATTTAATTACTTTTAGCAAGAAACTCTATTTCATACCTTCTTTGTAAAATCATTACTAGTTTTGCGTAAAGAATTTCCAGTCTGCTACTGCTCCACAAATCAATAGGGTCAGAATGTAAACCAAGTATTTCTACTTTTTTGCCTCCTTTTACAATCTTAACCCCAAGGTCTCTAATAGTGTATTCATCATTCGCAGGTAATTTACCCAGCAAACTCTTGCACTCGTTAACCAAATACTCGTGTTGAGTGTTATTGACAATATGACCCTTTAACACGTTTTCTATAGTAATGACAAAAATATTTACAGATTAAATATCATTAATAGATAAGAATGTTAGTGTAGATTTGCTAGGATTACGGCCTGGGCGAGTTGTAATTTAATTGGATGTTTATAATACCGCAATTTAACTAGAGTTATTGTCAGGAACTATATCATGCTATCGATAGTAAAACTATCTAATCCTCTTGCTGCGTCTTAAACTATTTCTATATCGGCATATCTTTTAAGCATCATCTTTTGACACCATGGATGGATTAGAAAAATTCTCACTTACCTTTGTGAATGACAGGCATCCGAAGCATTTTTCAAATCTGCTTTTTAGTATATTGAATCATTATCGAATAAGGTTCTAAAATCAGGAACTGAAGTAAGGATATTTTTTTAAAAGAGTGTGTTACTACATCTATCAAAACAACTAATAAAATTAGTATTTCATGGTCTTATAATATGATATTTGCTCTATATTTTTTTAAGTTCTCATAATGATTTCTTTACTATTCATAACAAATGAAAGATAGAGTGTTCTTAAACTTAACTTTATTTGATCTTCAGGAAGATGGGTTAAATATGCGTACCTTTAGAATGTCATAACATGCCAAAGAATTATTACTAAGGCTACATTCTCGTTACCAGCATTTACATTGGTTTATAAAGTATTACTTTTAAAGCCATTTACCACGCCTTAACATAGCTAGTTTTACATTATGTGTAAATAATATAATTTCGACCTTGTTGACTCACAGAAATATGAGGATACTAAAACATGAGTATTGAAAATATACCCTCGAGCATTGATGCCTTGTTACTTCTCAAATAGAAATTATCTATTTATTTTCTGCTGACTTTGACCATGGCAATAATTTTAAAATATTTGAAATCTAAAAATAGTAAAAGATTTAAAATTAAAGCATTTGATCTATTATTAAATACTTTAATGTTAGTTTTAACAAACTACAAGACAAATACCATTGATTTGTAGTGGCACAGGTGATAAAGGAACACCTTGATCTCTGTTAACAACCTTTTTATCGGCTTGTTTTCAATAGTCGTTTAAAATGATCATAGCTTTAATAGTTTGTTTTTTCTAAAATCGTACATTCAGGCGAGAAAATGCACCATGGACGAACAAAAAAAGCCAACAGCATTCGGCTCCTAGGGATGACAAATAATTGATAAGTTAATGGGGACTGCAACTCTTCGTTATTCATATACCCTTCATCCCTGGGTTCTCTTTGGACTTCGCTCGCAACTATGTTGATTACTCTTTAAACATCATGTTAAATTATCTCTGGTGTTCAGAAATAAAATTAATCATTCATCCGATCGGCTCTGGGATTTTTTATGTAAAAATATTTCAAAAATGGATTAGTTATGGTATTCTAAAAAGAAGAAAATTTTGTAGAGCCGCAATTTCGCAAGTCACCTTCTGATTTTGTTATTTGTTGATATTCCATTACTTTCTTGGTAAAGGACAAAATAACAGTAAGAGACGAGTCAATTGTCTGTACTTTGCTATTTCAGAGAAATTAAATAGGTGAACAAGCTATTTAATAATAGATGTCACATATTGACTATAGTGACAATCCGAATTTATTTCAACTGATAACCAATCAGGGTGGAAAACGAGCTTCATCAAATGAACTTAGGCGATTTGTATGGACGCATGTAGTTTGGTCCTTAATTTTAGATACGAACAGAAACTATTTTACTACTAAAGAATACCATAACAAAAGAAATAAGGTATGTAAAGATTACAATATATCTCCTTCTAAGGTAGGTGGGGGGATAATGTCATTATTAAACAAGGGAATTTTGTATAGAGATAAAGATGTGTATTCAGTTCATCCTAAATTACTTTTGTATGTTAGAAGAAAGATTAATCTTGAATATGGAACGGTGTTTAAAGAAATTAATTCTAACAAGTGAGAGTAGTTAGGCTATTTGTCTGGTTTGTAAACATCCTATTATTTTTGCTATATTTAGGTCAAAAAACTCTCTATTCGCTAGCAATACTGATCGAATATTTGTGAAGAATTTTCTCATGTCCAAATTTTATAAAGCAATAAATTCAACATCTTTGTTATAGTGGTCCCAACTGATTAACAGATATAGCTCGCAGCTCAATGAATCAAATGGAACACCTTCTTTGATGATGAAGGTTTTAGACCACTTCAGTGCTCGATACTCATGAAATGATAAATAGATATCTCCTTACATAGTATGCTTTTGAAACAAGTACCTCTCAATTTTAATGCGATGGACTGGGCGGGATTTGAACCCGCGATCTTTCGATTGCGAATCGAACGTTCGTACCACGCTGAACCACCAGCCCAATAATACCTTTTATGGGTTGCCAGTGGTTAGTTTATTTCCGCACCTATAACAGTAGACTGCAGTAACGGGATTTATATTATTGCATTGTGTACAAACTAGTCCATTTTTCTTCGACTGGTCACTCTTTAATTCTCCATGAAGATTAGATATAAGATTCAACAAAGTGACAATTTCTTCATTCTGTAATCCTTCTATTTCATCTATTTTGTTCTTAATAAGAGCCTTTATGTTGTTTTCTTCTTTTCTTCTCTGGGACCTAATACTTGATTCGATAAACTGAGCCCCAAGTGTAGATATCAAAATACCTAATATGGCTACTCCAATTATCATTACAACTATAGCAATGGCTCTTCCTTCAAAAGTAACCGGGTAAATGTCACCGTATCCTACAGTAGTTACAGTTACTACCGCCCACCAAAATGCATCACCTAAATTAGTGATAGTTGAATTAGGTGCATTGTGTTCAACAACGTAAATACCCAAAGCACCTGCAGTTACAGTTGATGCTGAGAGAAGAATGATGTAAATAAGACGGTTTTTTATCTCGTCAAAAATAATTAAAGTCCTCGAAAGAACATGAATAACTCTAAAAAGTTGAATAATGCGAAGGCTCTTGAGTCCAGCGCCAATAATTGTCTGCCCTGACAAAATCATGATAAAAAGCATTGGAATCAAGGCCGGTACTTCATAAACATGTGTTGCTAAATATTTCATTGGATGTTTGGATTCTTTGGCCCTCCAAAGAAGATCAAATCCTAATATTATGGAAACTATGAGATCAAAGACAAGAACTGCTATCAAAGCATCTCCAACAGGATTATAAAAGTACTGAACAAGAACTAGGAAAATAGAAAAACAAGTAATCGTAACTATGAAAAACTCGGAATTAGCCTTTCTTCTCATGTATATATACACTATTGTCATTTGGTTTGATCAATTTAGACTTCTGAAACTTTTATAGTGACAATTATATCCATTAAATTTTGTCTGTAATACTACTTTTAGTTTCGTCTATTATCAAATAACGGAAAATTGGCTATTATTATAATTACTATTATTTACCTCTTTGTTTTTCTACACCGTTAGGTAGTTTAAAATACAAAATACCTCTCCCTTCAAAAAAATAGTAAATATTAATTCAAATTAAGTGGATTAATTCCTTAAATTATGAGAGATTCTGTTACGCTAGACTTTAAAGTGCTCAAGGAATTCTGGGATACTTATACCTTAAACGATGGAACTAGGCTCAAAAGTAGGGTTGTATTGACAGGAGTAAAAAAATCAAAGATTAATCCAGAGAAAGAATATGAATTTGATTTTCAATCCATACAATCTTTTGTTTTCTCTGACAAATCAGGTGGCTCGCCTCATAATAGGGCCTACACCAAAGAAGAGTTAGAATCTTCATACAATAAAGGAATAACATTTACAACTGATTCTGAAAAATGGAATGAGTATTTACTTGATGATGGAACCAAAGTGAGATTAAAAAATTCTGTGACCGAGATAGCAAAGTCTGATTTATTTCTGCAGAATGGTGATCCTATTTACAATGTCAAAATAAGAGTGTTATCCAAGGTTAAACGAGTCAGGAATTGACAAAAAAATAATTATTACTATTTGTGAAATTCATATTATTCATCTTAGATTTTCTACTCTTGACAATTATGACTCCTTTCACATTATCTTTACAAGCAAGCAAGCACGTATAAGCAAGTAAGCAAATAAGCAAGCAGACAGACCCATGTACTCATTTTTTATTAAATTAATTTCTCTTTTTTTATTATTGTGTAATGTTCCTATAATAAGTACTCAAACTATAATCTGAATAATCTTTTTGAGTTCTCATACATTAACAAATTCCTTTCCTGATCATTAAGATCCAGTTTTGAAACAAAGTTCAAATAAGACTTCATGCTCGATATGGGCCAATCAGTGCCATAAAGCAGGTATTTTGGTTCGCCCGCATAATTTAAGAAGTCAGTGATCTTACCAACCAGATATTTTTCATAAAATTCAGTAAAGTCTCCAAGTACCAATCCAGATATATCGGCATAGACATTCTTATTCTTATAGATAACTTCTTGACAATCCAAAAACCACGGATTGCCCAAGTGACATATTATTATTTTCAAATCAGGATTATCCACAGCCACATCATCAACGTTCATCGGATGAGCAAACCTAATCTTTCCAGTAGGTGTATAAGTATCGCCTGTATGGATCATCAAAGGAACATCAAATTCAGTGCACAGGTCTATTATCTTCTTGTAGCCAGGGTCATAAGGATAATAATGTTCATAACCTGGGTAAATCTTGAGACCTTTTAATTTCCCAATTTTAAGATACTCTTTGTATTCTTTAATAAAAGCCTCGTTATGATTCGTGATAGAGTATCCAGCCACGACCTTAATGTTCTCATATTTTTCAACAGCCTCAAGAATATGTTTGGTTGATGGTCTCTCTTCATTAATCTTGTAAGACGAAATTATAATAGCTTGGTCAACATTGTTAACCTGCATCGCATTATTTAGAGATTCGATTCGCTCCTTTAGTGATAAATTTGTCAAACTTTCATAGGCGTTTATATGCACATGGCAGTCAATGATAGTCTGAGTCAATTTTGATAATATGGATTCAACCATTCAATAAATGTTGCATAATTTAACGACCTTGAATCCTTGATGTAATTAGGCAATATTTTTATGTACTTGAATCCATTCGCAAGTTGAAAAGTGAGCACTTGATCTGCAATATTTTGTTTAATCACTTCTTCAACATATTGTTCAGGGGTGAATGTGGTTGCATATTTGTAATAGTTGACCAGTCTTCCACCGGCTATAATTCGCCTGAGATTGTATTTTTTTGCAATTTCTTTTCTAGCATCATAAAACTTTGTGGCAATCCCCAACCGTCTAAACGACGGATGAACTGAAACATCGGCACCGTATAATGTGTCGCCATAATTTGTGTGGTTTGTAAACATGCTATTTCCCGTTGCCTCACTAAAAGTATGCTCTCTATAGGGGGGATCTAATTTAACTATCAAACTACTTGATGAACCTATTATTTTATCACCATATTGTGCGCATAACTGGCCATCTGAAAATATTTCAATGTGACTTTTCAGATGGTAATCTCTCCAAACACTACCCTCTTCCAACATGGATGGAAAGGATTCTTTTTGTAGTTCTATTACATTTTTAATATCTTGTATGGTTAGCTTTCTGATTAATACCTCATTGTTTGACATTTGATTTCAGATCCTTGGGGTTACATATGGTTGATTTATTTACAATATTAAGATTGGGGAAGTACTTGCCATGTTATAATTTATCGGCGGAAACGCCGCTGGATGTATTGACCCTGGATTTGTTAAAATTATTTCCACACATAAATCATACTCCTCCCCCAGCCATCTTTCTTTGTATTTGAGAAGTACAATCGTCTGGCCAGTAATACCGATAAAAAGATAAAAAGATAAAAAAAGGGTAAATACGATAAATGCCAAATGCTGGATGTAAATTATTTAAATTAACAAACACTATAAGAAATATTGGATAGTCCTATCTTTTTTGACGAGGAATCTGCTCGCCTTCATAAAGAAGTTCCTAACAGTAGGTATTGTAGGGTAAAGCTGGCATTTGACCTTGATTTTGATATTGGTCAAAGCTATGTAACATCAAAAATCCAAGACCGACAAGGCAATATTAAAAAACTAAATATTCAAGCAGGTACTAGAGGAATCAAATTACAAGGTGATCTAATAAGAGCAAAATCTGAGAGTGACTTTCCTCCATTTGTTTTTATAATCACAAGGGTGGAAAATTCAAAGACCTTTATTAGAAAGCTCCCTGTTTTAGGATTAAGTGACTGGTTATTAATTTTTGAAGAAGATTTATTCCTTTTAGCAGTGAAGGATAAGTACGAAGAAATAGAGATTTTGGGATGAATATTTCTCTCTTTCTTGCTTTTGATTGTTTACATTTACCTGTGTAGATAAAGTTTGAGCTCACAAAATATTGTCATGTACCCCAATCTATACCACTTTCAAACGCTTATCTGAGATACTCTTAATGATATGTTCTTCGTTTAAATGTTAGTTGATCACCTCCTTGATCAATAACCTGATTCCTGCCTCTTTGTATTTTCTCTATTCTTTTGCATATACTTGGTAACAAGCAAATCCGGGTCTATGCCAGCTTCAATAGATAACTGTATCAAAAAATGCCACAAATCTATAATTTCTTCAACAATTTTTTGGTGGTCTACTCCTTTATCTGATTTCCACCATTTCCAATCAGTTTCCCTTTGAAGCTCCACAGTTTCATGCAAGAGTGCGGAAGACAACATGAAAATTCTATAACCTTGAAAGGGTTCTTTAACTTGATAGAGCCTTTTCATCTTGTTTTCTACTTTTTTGTTATTATCTCTGTTAGAAGAATCCAATTCCTGACTTATCAATGCTTTTTGCTTTTGAAACAAAAGGTCCAACTTGTCATCACTTGGTTTTTTCTCTCTATCATCAGTATGGACATCATCAGAATTTAATTCCCTTGCCATATGAAAAAGGATTTAAAACTCACTATTATTGCTTTATTATTAGAAAACGTACTATTTTTTTTGAAGTATTCTGAGAAATTGACAATGAATTATTTTTTGCAATTATGTCAAAATAAAAAAAATTAATTGTTAAAGCTCGTCAATAATTGAAATATAGTTGTCTATACTTCTATCAAGTAGTGTCTTGTTATTTTCAGCTATTAATTTTTTAACCAGGTCTTTGTTGTACAGAAAAAACAGAGATACATTTTCACCTCTTTTTCTGCCAACTATTTTTGAATCCATCAATCTTTTTAGGTTCCACGACGTTGTTGAAGGAGCTTTGTGAATATGTTCTACTATCTCTCCAAAAGTTGCCTCCTCTGCATCTTGTAACATTTGAATTATACTCTTGGTGGTCTTTATTTTCAAAAAATTAAGTATCAGCGTTTCATCTGAGGGAGTTGACGCAGGATAATACCTAGTAATATTGCTGTTTTCAGTTCTACTGATTTTTATTACGGAGCATTTTTCAAGAGCCGACAAATGATGTGATATAGTCCCGTTGTTGAGATTTGTGAGTCTCAAAATGTCTCTATACCTTATCCCTGGAAATGAATTAATTATCTTTAAAATTGTTACTCTGTTACTAGACCCGGATTCTATTTCCTTACCTTCTGTAAGAATGTTTGATTTCATTTCTTTTCTAACCTCAAAACTCCTGCAGCGAATAAACCCAACATAACAAGTAATAGTAAATGTGGAAATTCTACTTCTATTAAAGGTATGTAAAACATTCCAAGCAAATTACTTGATTGAAGTAGATATAAAAACTCTGTAATAAGCAAAAAACCAAAGCTTAGGGCAGTTAAAAGTATTTTTTTACTTTTCGTCTTATTATAAGAAATAGCTGAAATTGTGGTTAAAAATAATGCCACATCTAAACTGATCATATGTAGTATGATATGGTAAATCATGGACGGATGAGCGATATGAGGAATAACAAGTGGATAAACCGCAATGCTGATAACAGCAATAGATAATATCAGAAATAAACTGGATTTGTTGCTCAAAAGATTCATAAAATTTTCTTTTGATATGGTGATCTCTCTTTTAAGCAATTTACTTTTATATTCTCTTTTCTACTTTAAAAATAAATTGGTACAAAGGTAAAACTGTGAATATAATTGAAATATTAAATTTTTTTTTACCCCTATGTGTAACGAGTTAATATGATATTTGACATTATGTGTTTCTAATATCTTCTTTGACAGGTTTTGGTCGTCAAAAACATGCATAAAGTCTAATCTTTTCCAAGCCTGGTGTTTGGGAGTCATTCACCAGACTTTGATATTTACTTTAGCCCCAATAATAAAATAATTCTAATTTTTCTACTTCTTTTTTTTAACTTAGTTTTCCATGCTGGACTTGTAGTATCTCCTCATTTCTTGTCGTTGGTTCCATGAATTATCTTTTCTTTCATTTTCTTAAATTCTTCTTCTGAAATCACACCTTTATCTCTTAAATTAGCAAGTTTTTTTATCTCATCAGCTTGGGAAATAGTCGATTGACCATTGAAATGAGGTTGGTTGTTTTGATTTCCCCACCCTGTAAATGCTGAGGACGGTACTGATCCTGGTGCCCTTATTTGTGATATTCCATTTCTGATAACTTCAACGAGATCTTCGGCTTTTTTCTTTGGAATGGCATCGATAACTCCGTTTTCTCCATGTTCATCAGTTTCTAGTCTTTTCACCCATGGAATTCTACTGGGGATGTTTGGATTAAACAAGCCAGGGGCGTTAAATATCACTGATGCAGAAAAAACACCCTTTTCAATTTTGGCATTTGTTATTACATTATAGGGTATATCGATGATTTCTTGTTTTAGACCTAGCATACTTGGGTCTCTAATTATAATTCTCCTATCTGTGGCATAGACTACATTTGGAGATAATTGTGATCCTCCTGGTAGAATCCTTGATTGTTTTGCTACCACAATGACCCTTTCATCGGGATTTAACATCTCTGCTATTTTTTTAATCTCATCTAATTCATCTTCATCCGTGATGTCGGTGTGAATACTATTCTCTTTCTCTGACATTTCTCCTACTATAACATATACAATCAATTTAAAAAAGATATAATTTTTCAAAGCGTGAAATTTAATGTAAATATTTTATATTCGATAAATAATATACCACTGATGAAAATAAAAGGGCATAAATTAATATCCAAGTCATCGCTAATATTTGCAATTTCTTTCGCAACCGTATTTATGGGATTTGTTCTCGGCACCAATTTTAGTCCATTCACAAATGACTTTTTAGACACAAAATCAGCTCTAGCTCAAGGGACCGTTGCGGATTTGGCCAGCGCAACTTCTGATAATTCTAATAACAGTAACACTATGATCTTTAATAAATATGAAAACAGTGAAATGGGTATTTCCATTAAATATCCGTCTAATTTCTTAATTGATGAAAGCAATTCAAATGAAACGGTAAAACAGGTTAGTTTTTTCCCTGCATATGATGATTCAGACGATTACCCTCCAACTTATATTTCATGGTTTAACGTATATGTAGAGGAATTATATCCACCAATCTCTGATAATCCAATAAACATTAGCACTTATTTAAAGAACGAGGCAAACTCTATCCAAGAAGAAAATGCCGATGTTACCATTTTGGATACATCAACTAATTACTTGCTATCAGGAGAAAATGCTTACAAACTAGTAACTAGGAGTTATTCAGGAAATTCTACGGTAGATGATGTGGAGGTTGGCACAATAGTGGGAAATAAACTCTACATCCTTAATTATGAAGTTGATAGTCATGATTCCGAAAATGCACTGCCCATAGCAAATAGGATGATCTACTCATTCGAAATTACACCAAATAAATTGATGGATTCAATCCAGCAAATGGTCAATTCCACCAGTCTAAATACTATCAAGCAGAAAGTTCCTGGACTTGCGGGTATCTTGTCTTCTTTTAGCTTGAAGAATCTAACCGAAAATCCATATGGTCTGTTAAGCAACTTGGGATCGGATAATTCAACCAAAAATGCAATTGAAGGGTTGATAATGAATGCAACTCAAAGTACAAATGGCACTTCACCGATCTCACACCTACCATTAAATTTGAGCTCTTTATTGCAGAAGGGGCTGTCTTTATTTGATCCTCAAAAGCTTTGCAGTAATGAGATGGTGTCAGATATGTGTCGGGGTCTTTTGTTTTCACAATCCCAAATGTCTCCATTTTCAGGTAACGAATCTTCTTTTGGAGGCTTGAACAACCTGCTTGCAATGTCTGACAAATCAACCCCTAATGGGTTTAATTTCTCAGGATTGAAAAACTTGCTTGGTCCTTTCGCAATGCTTGCGGCTCCTGGTGACTCTTTCTCGGGATTTCCCTCCTCCTCCTCCTCCTCTTTTCCATCATTTTTTTCCAATGACTCTAACCAAAATTCATTATTTGGTAACACTAGTGACTCAAAGTCCCAATTTTTAGAGCAGATGTTTACTGAAAACCGCAGTATATTTAACTCCAATGAATCTAGCTTTAACCCATTTAAATCATTGTTTGGTAGCAACGAGCCAGGCCTTGATATGTTTGACAGCAATTCCACAAATGGTACATTGAGTCCATTGTTTCAGGATAACGGTACTATGGATATTTTACGTATGCTAGAGTTTTTCCAGAGTGGGCAATAAATTAGACAGACATATCTAGCAAGAACAAGAAAAAAATCTTTTTAAAAAAATGAAGAGGATAGCCTTCCTAATTTTTATTTAATTAGTGCTTACCTATTGCTTTCTTCTTATTGGATAAATAATCCGTAATCAGTATTTTGTCAATTTCACCCGGGTTTATGTAGATTGATCTGCCATTTACTGATTTTGCAAGTTCGTTTACAAAGTCAAGTAATGTGTCTTCTTCGCTTACCATTATGGTATCTATTTCAATGCCGTCTTTCCGTAACTTTTGAGCCTCCCTAATCGTATGGTCACCTATATATTGATCAATTTGCCTGTATCTGTAGCACAAATATACTGTCTGTCTATCATTTATGTCAAACTTTACTCTGTTATTTTTATTTTGGGATCCTATAATGTTTTTATTTGGATTGTAAAAATGTGAATATGGTCTTTGTTTTAAAATTTTTTCTTTTTCATTGCTATTGTCTAAAAAACAAGCACTTGGATGTCCGTCAGTGATCATAACAATCCTTTTATTTTTTACTACATCTTTTTTAAGGATTTTTTCCGCTAGTCTGTAAGCTGACTGATAATTTGTATAATGCAAAAAATCCGCATTTGGTTCAAATGTCTTTAAGAAAGGAATATCAATCGAATCTATTTTTGTTGCAATTGAACCGAATCCAATAGTATGTATAATATCCATTGGAAAGAATTTTTTATTTAAAATGTAAAGGCTCCAAAGTGCCCGTTTTGAAGCTTCAATTCGATTCAATTCGCTATACATCGAAGCGTATTTCATTGTAGAGCTCAAGTCAATGCAATAAACAGTTGATACTCTTGCCTCCTCAAGAGTGTCATACACTTCAATATCTTCATATGAAATATCTAGGGGAAATTCTAATTTAGCCTGAAGTCCTTTTTTACTTCCTCCTTTAGAGTCATAAAATCTTTCAGTAAAATTTCTAATTGTCGAGCTGATATTGATGTTTGAAATTTCGTTGCCATGTTCATACCTACTTGATGATTCTTGAATCACGCTACCGTAACCTGAATGTCTTGTTTCATGCATTCCATGCTTGTCTTTCTTGAGTGATCTTATAATTTCAGCTAAAATTTGTTCACCCATTTTCAAGAATCCCTTTTTGTTTAACCACCTTTCAGAATCAACTAAATAACCTTTAGACATAAGTTCAGTAACGATGGGTAGGTTATTTTGGTCCCTTACGGCATTTCTGAAGTCAATGTTGAACCGTTGTCCTTCTGGACCAAGAGAGATAGATGAGTTTTGATTGGATTCGATTCCCTTTGGGGTAAAATTCTTTATTGTGTCTTTAATAGTTTTTTTGGATTTGGGGCTATTTCTGTTTGTTTGAGAGTCATTTTCAACTGGATTTGATTTACTTTTATAAAGGTCAATTATATATTCTTGCAAATAGGATTCCAATTCATGCAATGAGGGGGGTGAATCTTTTATTGCCTTGTTACCGATTGCCCTTAAAATTTCTGGTAAAAATCTCTTCAACAGATCGCTTCCATCATTTTTCTTATGCGATCCATTATTTGCGTTAGGAAATTGGTTTAAGTCTGGTGGTCTAATTTCATTTTCTGAATTTAAGAAATTATTTTCATTCAGAATCTTTTCTGCTCGGTCCTCAGATGAGGAAGTTAGGTTGGAGAGGGGTTGATAAGTTATTAATTTCTTGTAGTTGTAAATTTTTATTCTTTTAGGGATACGCTTATCTTCCGAGTTAGATTCATTTTCAGTCTTTTTATCTTGTTTACTCATTTACATAAACTTACTTTAAGCAAACTTGACTATGCTTCTAAAAATGTAGATTCCAAATGACTTTCTCTCTTTTCTAAAATAGGTGGTGAAGTAAACCTTAGATATTCTAAGAACATTTCAATTATTGCAGCACAAAGTTCCTCTTCGTTAGAGCTACTCGAGTTATCTTTAGATTTTTTCATACTTTTATCAAAGTCTAAATATTTTAAATTGACATGAATATTGTACTTTGCCGCTAAACTTACCAATTCCTTCTGTTCTATTTCTAGCCTTTCTACCATTTTGTTTAAGCTCTTTGAAATCATGGGAAAATTCTTTAGTTGTTCTGTGTAAACTAGGGGGAATTTAGATTTAGACAACGAGGAAGATGCATTTTTCTTTGGGTTTTGAAAATTTGTATTCTTCTCTTTCCCAAAAATTTGATATTGATTCTGCAATACGGTAAATGACTTTCCTCTAAATTCATTCTTAATTGATAATAGCTCTGTAGAATTAAATAACCCATTAAAGAAATTTAGAGTTGTTTCTTGAATTACCTCTTTCATTATGGTATTGAGAAATTGAATCCTGTTTTCAGAGGTATCCTCAATTTCTTCCAGTTCGAATTTTGAGGATTGAAAAATACAATACAAGTCAGAGAATCTTGGGATTGTGATGAGATTGTAAAGGATTGACCTACTGCTTTCAACTTCGCCTAAAACCGCCTCAAGTGAGTGGATTGTTGACCTCACACTAACACCTCTGTCGTTATTTATATCTGGATGATTTCTAATTTTTTGAAATATCCTAACTAATGATTTGAGCATAAATGCTGGCAAAAAGGCGTTGGTCCTTCCCATCATATCCATTTCCTGTATTAATATCAATGTTTCATCATCAATCGTATTTGGATAATGCGTTTCGATATGACTTTTCAATCTATCTGCCAGTGGCTCAATTATTTTTCCAGAATGGGTATAATCCATAGGATTAGCAGTTGCTATGATTTTTACATCCGGTTTAAAAAAGACTGGATATGCCCCAGTAGTAAACCTTCCTTCTTGCAAAACGCTTAATAAAGTTACTTGTTTCCTAGGATCTAAAACTGGTAGTTCATCAAGACATAAAATTCCATATCTGGCCTGCAATAAATATCCTGGAGAATAAGAATCGATATTGTATAGTTCGATTCCCTTTTTGATTATTTTGACAACATCAATCTGACCTACCAGGTCTTTTACCGAAATGTCAGGCGTGGCAAGTACGTATCTATACCTTTGTTTGCCATCCACCCATCTGATTTTGGTGTCAAGTCCATTGTTCTTAATAATTTCTTCACAATCCTTAGATACGAAAAATTGGGGAAGATTTCGTTCAACATCTTTACCATTTATGAGATTAACAAGATGATTATAAGGCATTTCTGTAGGGATATCGTTTGTTAAAGTACCGTCAACGATAGGTATGGGGGAGAGCAAATTCTCTGAAATTAACTCTGACAGTTTTGTCTTGCCTTGGCCTATGTGACCCACGAACAATATGTCATGCCCTGCAAGGAGTGCTCTTTTAATGGAAGGAATGACTGTTTCGTCAAAACCTATTATACTTTGGAATGGATTGTCAAAACTTTTTATCCTATATATAATATTTTCCCTCAGCTGCGTTTTAGTAGGTTGATACCTGTATTTAATTTCCAAAAGGTCCCTCAAAGTTTTAACTTCTTTATAATTTTCGGGTACTCCATAGTAACTAGAATAGGAGAACGACGGTTGAGAAGTATATGATGATTTGACCAGTTCTGATATGGTGTCTGCTCCGGACAATCTGTGTCTGGGGGAAATAGGTTTCATTTATTTAAAAATCTATGTGATCCACTATTGTTTGAATTCATCGGAATCCCATTTGATTATCCCTATCATCTCTGCTATTTCTTTTTCTAAAAGTCCATATTCGTTTATATCTTGTGTACCAAATAATTAGCACAATAAATCCTATGATAACTCCAAAAAGAGAATAAACGTAAAGATTTGTAACTAAAAAACAGTGTTTGCGCAATTCGTATGATTGCTGTAACATTGCATCTTGCTGTTGTCTATTCTGTTCTTGTTGCAGCTGATCCAGCCTAGAAAAACCTGTATTATTTCTCTGGCTATTTGCATTATTGGTATTATCATCCTCACCTAAACTTGTGTACTGAAGTGATAGAGAATTTATCTCCCTTATGCAGTTGGTTCCTTCAATGTTTAGGTAAACAGCAAGAATGGAGCATATACAAATTAATAAAGTTGAAATCTTGAGATAATTATCTTTTTTAATCAGATAATATAGCGCTTTTCCAACCAATATCTTAACTCGAATCCTTTCCTATAAAAATCAAAATGTCGACCGAATGTTAAAAGTCTCTATATTGTTTTTTAAAATCATTGAAATATGGTACTGATATTAACTTCATCCAACCATTGATCAGATCTATAAAAGAAAAATGTTTTAGAATTTCTTTTTATGCCTAGTACAATTTAAACAAGTCTTTTTAGACTATGAAGTTATAAATCAATGATTCATATTATTGCTAAAGTAATTCGCAACTGTACGATAAAAATATCTGACTAATCCTACCTTTACCATTTTTTAGGTGTTGATAAATACCTTTGCAACAGTTGTGTTAGGGGTGCTTGAAATGTCTACTTTTACTTTCCCAAGGTTCTCAAAAATTAGAATCAAAAATTCTTTGATGAATAGTGACCAAATCTCTCCCAGTTTATGCTGGATAACGTATACATGCTTTCCATCCTCTTCAATCCTGTGATCAGAGTTAATTCCTATCACCTTCATATATTGCTCCAAAACTTCCAAGACTGTATATAAACTATAATTTTTCTTGATTAATAATACCGAATCTTTCAAAAAATTAAATGCAATGAGAGAAAGTTCTTTGACTAGCGATTCTTTAAATTTAGCAATGTCTTCTATTCCATTTTCTGAACCAGACTTTATTACTTGGTCCATTACGCTAGATAGGATAATCTTTGGAATCGGAATCATACCTATTTTGTTTTCATACCTTTCCCAGTTTGAATACCTTCGTAGAATTTGATTTATTAATACATTTAGGGAAGTCTCCCTGTAATCGGCCTCAAACTGCAATTCTTCAATGACCGAACTTTCCAACCTAAAAGTAATACTTCTTGTCTTGCTCGGTTTGTTATCAAATGATTCATTAATTTTCAATCTATCTTGGACCTTTGAGTATTATGAATAATCAGTTATTATGCTTTTTATTTTAAACATGGATCTTTCGATGATTTTGAATCTTCGCTTTACTTCAATATTTTTTAACTACTTACAGTTATTCAAATTTTCCGAAAGCGATATAAAAATAGTCCGGATTGATTTTTTTTGATTGTTTGGTGATGGGTTTATAGTTTGGCTCGGGCTATTCCTTTAATTAATGAGAGTGCGTTTTTATATGTATATGCATCGTGGATTCGATGAATGTTTTTAGGTTGTTCTCATTAGTAAAAAACTCTTCAGACACGCCATGGAAATACAATCTCCGATGCAAACAAGCCACTTTATTAGAAAGCATATTTACTGCGTCCAGATCGTGTGATGACCAAATTATGGTGATATTTTTTTCCTTGTTTAGTTTAGTAAGTAAATTGTAGAATAGTTTCAGAACATTGGCATCAATTGCTGTGGCCGGTTCATCTAGGATCAATATATCAGGATTGTGTATCAATGCCTTTGCAATCATCACCCTCTGTTGTTGTCCTCCTGATAAATCACCTATTCTTTTATCTAACAGGTCACTAATGCCAGTTAGGTCGGTCAATTCTTTAATCTTAGATTTACTCTCGCTATTCTTTTTTCCAAATGACCCTAATTGTATAATTTCTCTTACGGTAGCAGGAAATCTAGGATCAAAACTATTTGATTGAGGAATATAACCGATATGTTTGTAAATTTCTTTTGCTCTCGTCCGTATGTCATTGCCCAGAATTTTAATGCTTCCAGTAAAATCTTTGTTTAATCCAAGCATACATTTGAACAGTGTTGTTTTTCCTGCTCCATTTGGTCCAATTATGCCAAGGAAATCCCCTTTTCTGATTTCAAATGATATGTCGTCAAGGATGGTATCAGAATTATTCTTGAAAGTTACGTTTTTTAATGTAATTATAGGTTCAGAATCAGGTTGCACATGTTGAGACATAGATCATTAAACTTTGCATATTAATATATTTAAGATTTGTCAGATTAATTCATTTGAGCTTGACTGCTCGGAAGATAAATAATTAATCAATTGAATTATCTAAATGCCATCATATAACCTCAACTTGCGATACATTATTCAATTTTCATTTAAATTCTGGTTTGGAATATCTATTGCTAGACCTGGCAATTTGAAATCAGGAAGCTTGAAATCTGGTAATTGTGGTAGTTTGAAATTTGGAAATGGTGTATTAGGCTGTATATTATTATTATTGTCTGGTTCTGACTGTGATTGAATTTCTTGAAGTGGTAGATCTGGTCTGGCTTCCAAACTGGCCACCAGATTTATTATTTGTCCGTTACGATTAACAGATAGGTTTATTTTATCTCCAACTTTTTTATTTATATCCAAGTATGAAATTATATCATCTATTCTAGAAACGGGATGATTATCGATCGCTATAATTATGTCCTTATCTAAAATCTGTTGTTCTCCAAATCTGTTACCTTGAATTAGCATTCCCTGTAAACCAGCCTTGTCTGCTGGGCCGTTTGGTACTACATCTTCTATTAAAACACCTTTGTAATTGTGAGGAAGTCCAAAGGCCTCAGCAAATGTGGGTGAAAGTTTTGAACCTGAAATACCTAGCCATGGATGTTGATATGTTCCAGATTTTAGGAGAGATGGTATAATCCTCATTATGTCGTTTGAAGGGATGGCAAAACCCACTCCAGTGTACGCACCTGTATTTGAAAAAATTGCGGTATTCATTCCTACTACTTTTCCATCCAAGTCTATGAGTGGTCCACCCGAATTACCTGGATTGATGGCCGCATCTGTTTGTATGACATTCGGTATTGAATATCCCAAGTCCGAATTAGGCAAGAGCCTGCCGATCTGACTTACTATACCAAAAGTCAATGTATTGTCTAGCCCATATGGATTCCCTATCGCCAAAACTGGGTCTCCTACTTTAAGTAGTGAAGAATTTGAAAAGGCGACCGGTACCAATTTTTCGTCCATTGGATTATCTATTTTAAGTATGGATATATCTCCATAAGGGTCTACGCCAACTACTTTTGCGGTGTAGCTATTACCATTGTTGAATGTGACGATTATGTTTGAAGCTGAGCTTATCACGTGATAGTTTGTAATTATAATTCCTGAATCGTCGTAAATAAAGCCTGAACCAAATTTCATAACAAAGGGACTAGCGCCTGATGAATCATAAATACTGTTTAGGGAATTAGGGTCTTGGTATTCCGTACTTATTTGAACGACCGAGTCTTTGACTTTATCAAACACATCATTTAACAATGATGTATTTCCATTCGCAAATAACCCTAGATGCTCTTCCAAAGATTGTTCGTTACTTTGAGCATAAGCAAATCCTGCCAGTTGAAATAAAATTACACAAACAGAAAAAAATATTATAAAACAAAATAATCTTATTCTATACAAAAAGATCTAATTAAATAAGACAGTAATTGTATTTATATCTTAAATATGAGCAAAGACGGAAGGTATTTGGAATAGTTGTATATAACTATGATATAAGACCAAAAGGACCTTGTAGTACTTGAACTGCTTTTAAGATATGTGATAAATTGATAATACACAGAGAATTCTAGGCAAATTTTCTATATTGAAAATACAATTTAAGTAAATAATGTCTGTGGTTGAACTTACAAGGAAATTAACTTTTTACAGATTAAAAGTCTAAACTGTGCTGCTATGTACTCTTTTGTCAAAAAAAACCTAAAAGATCAGAGATTACAATCCGGCGTATCATCCATATCTAGTTCTCCAAAAAGCTAACATATCAACACTAATTGAGAATCCTATACACATTGAAGCAATCCAAAATTGTTCCTTAACTTTCTTCATGTGAATTTTGAAGCATGGGTTAAATATTTTATCAAAGATTTTTCTGTACAATGAAATATCTTTTGATACATTCATTAGCCTTGTCCGTAATTGACATCATTAGGTTTAGTACCATTAGAAACTCACCAGGTAAGGAGGATAAATGAAATGGATCTTCGAATAAATCTAAAAACCACGTTACAAATCACTTGCGTAGTATTCTCGCTTTTGATACTGGCTCAGATTTCAATTATTGACCCAGCCAATGCGCTAACCCGATACTTTAATTGTGTAACTCGATCTGCAAATCATAACGGTACATTCTCCATGGATAATGCTGAAGCATGTTACGACAAAGTATTTAAAGGAGCAGCAGATAACGATGAATTTGGAAGAGTAATAAAGTAGTTTAAAAATTGTATTATTACATTGATTGTTTATTTGAGTCAGACAAAAATTTCAGTGTAGGAATTTTTAATTAGTGTTGAACCAAACTCGGCTACAATTCATTTTAAAGGTTCTGACTTAAATCAAATAACAATCAATGATTTGTATATTACTTTCTATTTTAACAATTAAATTCAAATGATAGAGACATAATGCAGGAATTAAATCTGATTCCACAAATAATCGATAGTTGGTAAATGATTATCTATACTCAAATGAATTAAAAATAAAGTAGTTTTATGATTGTAGTTTATAAAAGTCCGATCTTAATTCTTTTTGGTTTAACTATTTGAGTGCTACTCCAATGCCTTCTATACCCCCAAATGTCAATATCATCATTCCCAATTTCGTAACATAATGCATTCCAAGTAGATTTAGATATGTATCCACTTGATTATTCTTGCAGGCGTGTTTCTCTCACCCTAACTTTCAATACTTTTTGAACCTCAATTTAGCTCACAACACCTTCAACAAGAGAACATGAATGAGGAATTTTAGTTTTGGCTTAAATTTCATTTCCTGGTTTGAACTGAAGTATCAGAAGTTACCTTTTTATCTATTTGGGTTTGGAAGTTTAAATGTATAGGAAAATGCGTTTATTGGAGAGGATTAAATACAATGCTTACGACATTAGAAAGCATCCTAGTGAGGTCGATTAAATGTATAGTATCAATAGATATCTAAGACTAAAAGAAAAAATCAAAGAAATTAGAAAGATTGCCTTAACTGGTATTGCAGAGGCGGGATCAGGGCATCCAGGAGCCTCTTTTTCGGCTGCCGAAATTATGGGTTCGCTATATTTTCAAATTATGAATATCGACCTTAAGAACTACTCATTAGCAAATAGAGATTACTTTATCAATTCCAAAGCACACTCTGCACCAGGTTACTACGCAACATTAGCCTTGTCCGGTTCCTTTCCCAAAGATGAAATAAAAACACTAAGAAAACTACACTCTAGACTCCAGGGCCATCCTGTTAGATATAGTGAACATCAAAAGAATCATAGCGTTCCTGGAATTGAATACTCGGGAGGGTCTGAGGGAATTGGATTGTCTGTCTCCATAGGAATAAGCCTCGCAAACAGATTAGATGGGTATGACAATATGGTGTATTGCCTGTTAGGAGACGGAGAAACAAATGAAGGGCAAGTTTGGGAAGCGTCTATGGCTGCTTCCAAATTCAGGTTAAATAATTTAATAGCAATATTAGATAGGAACAAAATACAACAAGATGGCTTTACAGAGGATATCATGCCAATTGATCCAGTAAAGGAGAAATGGAGTTCCTTTAATTGGGATGTGGTTGAGGTTGATGGTCACCGAATAGAACAGTTAATAACTGAGCTTTTGAGAAAACCTAAAGATAAACCAAAGATAATTATTGCAAATACTGTTAAAGGTAACGGGATCAAACATATGGCAAACAACCCTCAATGGCATGGTAAGGCACCTTCAAAGAAGCATATGCCAATATTGTTAGAAGAGCTGGAGGGCGAGTATATGATTTCACCTTCTATTATCGCAGGTCCTACGGGCATCGATGAGAAAAGCTTAATTGAAAAAATTGAGACAGCAGAAAAGTACCGCTCAGAAATGATTCATCTAGATGTTATGGATGGAATTTTTGTGCCCAATACCACCTTCTCTCATAAAACTATTAAAAATATAAGAAGTGTGACGAATGTTCCATTTGATACGCATCTTATGATACAAAGTCCAGCAGATGAACTAGATGACTTCATTGATGCTGGCTGTGACATACTTACGATACATTCTGAGGTTTGTAAAAGCGAGAAAGATTTTGAAACTATGAATACTAAACTGATATCTAATGGTGTAAGTCCAGGTTTGGCAATTAATCCAAATACTGAATTTCCTCAATGGGCAATTCCATTTTTGGATCAATTGGATGTAATTATCATCATGTCGGTTAATCCTGGCTTTGCAGGTCAAAAGTTTATTCCTGAAGTGTCATCAAAAATGACCAAATTAATTC
Organism: Candidatus Nitrosocosmicus agrestis; assembly: GCF_008389435.1. Classification (GTDB taxonomy): domain Archaea; phylum Thermoproteota; class Nitrososphaeria; order Nitrososphaerales; family Nitrososphaeraceae; genus Nitrosocosmicus; species Nitrosocosmicus agrestis. The sequence continues at coordinate 100,101 of NZ_VUYS01000008.1, forward strand.
CATTGCTGCGTAAATCCGGCTTTACGGGATACTTTGAGGCCGATGGTGGTATCGATTTATCTACGATTTTGAACGCGTATAATGCTGGCTGCAGAATATTCGTAATGGGTAACGCAATTTTTGGGTCAGATGACATACAATCTAGGCTAAAAGAGACGAGACTCAAGATTGATACAAATTTGGAACAGCAATTGCTTCAAAAGTCACAATCATTAGATATTAAAGATGACTGGGTAAAGGGGAGAAAAACAGTTTTAGAACGCTTTCAATTAGGAGTATTGCCTTGAGTTACTGTGATCACAAAAAGAATAGCTTTTTCTTTTGCAATTTTGGTATAAATGAAAAAAATATAATGTATTTGGTGAGATAAGATTTGTATTCATTGAACTCCTTGAACACTGATGAGGTAAAATTTTCCGATATGAGGTCTGCTTATGGTGAAGCCCTAGTAGACCTGGGGACAGAAAATAAGAATATAGTGTGCGTAGGCGGTGATACCACAGACTCTTTAAAAACAAAAAAGTTTGGTGAAAAATTTCCAGATCGGTTGTTTAACGTTGGAATTGCAGAGGCAAATTTGGTGTCGATTGCCGCGGGACTAGCTATCGCGGGTAAGATCTCCTTCGCAAGCACCTATGCTGCATTTATTCCAGGCCGATGTTTGGATCAAATTAGAAACGCAATATGCTATCCCAAATTGAATGTAAAAATAGTTGTTTCTCATGCTGGCTTGTCAGTTGGTCCTGATGGTGCATCACATCAACAAATTGAAGATATTTCCATAATGAGATCGCTTCCAAATATGAATGTCTTGATTCCTTCAGATGCACTTTCAGTAAAAAAATTGTTGCAAAAGGCGGTCAAGACTTCAGGTCCGTTTTACATGAGATTGGCGCGGCCCTCTACTGAGGAAATATATGGCTCTAACCCCGAAACCAATTTTGATATAGGTGTAGGAAATATATTGGTAGACGGTAGTGATATTAGTATCATTGCCTGTGGAACTATGGTTGCTACCTCGCTAAAAGCAAGTAATATTCTCAAAACTGAGTATGGAATTTCTTGTAGAGTTGTCGATATGTATTCAATTAAACCTATTGATTCAGACCTCGTTTGTAAGTGCGCCAAGGAAACCCGTGGAATTCTTACTGTAGAAGAACATAATATTATAGGTGGTCTCGGATCTGCAGTTTCAGAGGTCACAGCCGAAATGTATCCTACAATAGTTAAAAAATTAGGAGTCAGAGATAAATTTGGTGAATCTGCTAGGGACGAGGAAATTGACACTCTTTTGGATAACTATGGTTTGTCTCCTAGGGAAATAGTAAAAAATGCCTTGGCCTTAATTAAAAGTGAGAAAAGATGAAAATTTTTCTGGACACAGCAAATGTGGATTCAATTCAAAAATACAGTGAAATGGGCGTTATAGATGGAATAACAACCAACCCGACCTTGCTTTCAAAAGAAACGGGTAATCCCATTAAAACAATGAAAAAAATCGTTGAAATTGTTCGAGGCCCTGTTAGCCTTGAAATTGTTGCAACCACATTTGACAGAATGATGGAGGAGTCTCTAAAATTGGCAGAGTATGGTGAAAATGTAGTGGTAAAAGTACCTATGACGGTTGATGGCCTTAAGGTAGTAAAGGCTCTAACCAACAAAGGAATAAAAACAAATGTTACCCTTATTTTCTCAGCAAACCAAGCTTTGCTTGCTGCCAAAGCAGGAGCCACGTATGTCAGTCCTTTTATAGGTCGACTGGATGATATTGGCAGCGAAGGATTGAATCTCGTAAGTGAAATAATCCAGATTTTTGTAGGTTACGAATATACAACTCAGGTATTGGTAGCAAGTGTCAGACATCCTCTTCACGTTATTGAATCAGCTAAAATGGGTGCTGATGTAGTAACACTTCCTCCAGAAATTTTGGACAAGATGATAAAGCATCCACTATCTGATAAAGGATTAGATTTGTTTCTGTCTGACTGGAAGAAAATAGAAAAAGATAATCCTAACCTTTCATTCTAATCTTTTTTTATGTAATAATTAAAGTTAATTAATTTTCAATAAATTAAATACAATCAAAATGATCACTCAATCGTAGTTAGCCTTATTCGGTGGCTAACAAATTGAGAACTTTCTTTGGTAGGTCTTTTAACCTCTTTTTAGATAATGTCAATGTTTTTTGATAGTTGAGGTATCTCAAATTATGACCGATGCTAAGGGCGTCTCCAATGTCCGCTCCTAATCCGATTGCTATCATCCTGATTCCGCTCCTCTTATATGACAAAACCACTGATCGGACTGCATCCATATCAGATGGCTCACCATCTGTTAAGGTTACAAAGATATCGGGTTTAAATGCGCTAATACTTGGGTTCAATATTTTATAAACTTCTGCCAATGGCGTTCCTCCAAGTGGTTTTACTTGCATCAGTCTTCTGGCATAAAGTGACCCCCATTTGATAGTAGGAGGTTTTATGATCCAACACTTTACCGAACGGGATTCTGTATTAAAAGCATAGACTGAAAATTTTATCCCGAGGTAATCTAAACCCTCACAAAGGGCTACAGCTGCTTTTTTGTACTCTATTTCATTGTCCTCGATACTACTAGAGAGGTCCAACAAGATTGCAATTTTTATGCTTATCGATATTTTCTTATCTCTGATAAACACTTTTGACTGCCTTTCTACATAATTTTCAATTTCAATCTCCTCTCCGGTATAATCATACCTTTCCTTCCATCCGCTCTTCCATTCCTTTAGTGCCGTTTTTACCTTGTTTATTAAATTTAAATCATATATGGCAGCTTCATCTATGCCAATATTATCTGGAATAACTATTGCCAGATTTTCAGTAGATTCAAAACCCTTGTTGTCGTTTCGCTTACTTTCTTTGACAATGATTTTGAACTCCTCTTGTATTTCATAACCTTGAAGTATCTCTTTTTTCAATTTTTCAACTTCCATTTCCCTGGTTTTGATTTTCACGAGTTTTTCAATTTGAGAGATTATTTCTTCTTGCTTCATAGACAATCCCACTTTACTCTTGGGCATGCGAAGGGGGATTGGTGGAACTGTCATCAAAGAATCAACTTGCAATATTTTTATTATCTGCCTTGTTTCTTTCTCTAACCATTTCTGATCTTCAAGGGGATCGTAAGTTTTGTTTCTCAAGTGAAAGTTTTTCAAATAATGTTTAATAACCCCATGGGCATATTCTGATGCTCTGATCACTCTTTCGTTTTCCCCGCCAAATAACTCGCCTTTGATGTAGCCAGTCAGAAAGAATTGCGAAAAGGCTTCTAATACTTTGTTACGACCGTGCAATGAATTAAGCAATGGTTTGTTATGCCATGATAAACCTTCGTAAAATATTATCTCCTTTATCATTCCCCTCCACTCTTCTAAACCTAGAATTTCGATTCTTTTTGTTTCCAAAATGTTGAATATGAATCCGAAAACAACGTCTGTATCGAAAATTTTAAAAGAATATTTTAATCTAATAGATTCATACCAGAGTAACGTTCGCCATTGTCTGTATTTTTGAAATATATTTCCATAAAAATATTCCAAATCAGGTAACGTTATTCTCTTCTTTTCCAAATTTGTTGATATTTTTCCTTCCCTGGAAATGTGAATAGATGATTCTGAATTATCCGACCATCTACGAGATAAAAAGGTGGCAATCTCTAACAAAACATCATTTCTAATGTGGACGTTTTCAAGTTCTTTTTCATCAATTGTACCTGAAGGAGTTAGCTTATATTTAACATGACCATCGTTTGAAGCACTTTTTGAAATTAAGTTGGAGATAGGAGATCTAGATTTAGAATTTATTGATGACGAGGAAGATGTATGTGATCCCTCTTTTTCTTCAGAATCGTCAGGTTTCCAAAATATGGACATTTTGATTCAAATAAAAATTGAAGCAATAATATCCATAACTTTTCTGTACTCTACCTCTCCCCATTGATGGTAAACATTTGCAAAAACAATCTCGGCTGCTACTTTTGCATTGGTACCTGTTGCTACCAACTTTGAATAAGCTATCGTTTCTCTTAAACTCGGACTATAAAAAATCTCCTCTAGAGACGCAGCCCTTCGGAGATTGCTAGCTAACTTTATTGCACTCCTTATACTATCTTCTACGGAAGCGCTACCGAGGTTTACATGTTTTCTTATGATCTCTAGTTCTGTTTCCTCTGGGGGATAATCTAACATTATCCGGATTGGAAATCTGCTCAATATTTGTGGGGGTAATTCCTTTGTTCCTACGTGTGAAAGTGGGTTTATTGTTCCTATCACAAACCAATCCTGATTTGCTTTGATAGTTTGTCCATGAAATTCCTTAAGAACAATTTGCCTTCTGTCGTCAAGGGCTTCATCTAGCCTCAACAACACGTCAGGTTCAGCTGCATTGAGTTCGTCCAAGTAAAGCATATCTCCTTGTGTCATCGAATGGACCAATATTCCATTTACAAAGTTTATTTGACCATTATCAATTGTATTTGTACCTATTAAATGCGATTCTCTTGTCCTTAAACTAAAATTAACAGAAGATAATTGTTTATTAATTTCACTGGCAAATTTTCTTACAAGAGTTGTCTTACCAGTACCTTTGGGACCTATAATGAGAACAAAAATCCCTAGTTGATATGCCTTTCTTAAAGTTTCAAAAGCATTATTCCAATCAATATATTCTATATTTGACTCATTAGCGGCTGCAGACATCAATTTAAATTTTCTCCCTATTCTATCTAATTAAAATATATCGCACCACCTAGACTAATGAATGAGAATGATATCTTGGACACAGGGTCAAAGACCTATTTTCATAAAAACTCGTTGGGATCAATTTTTTTGAAATCATCAAATATAACATAGATAGACATGGTTCTTATAGTTGAAAAAGTATGTAAGCAAATAAACGATAAAAAATATATATTTATAATCTTAGTCGACCATCAGAATTGATTATCGAAAAGAATTCTTGTTTGGTATTATGATTTTCTTTAAAAATTCCATCTACAGCCGATGTTGTAAATTCTGCAGAGCTTGATTGGGTACCCCTAGCAAATACACATGTGTGTATAGCCTTAATTACTACCCCCACCCCTTTGGGCTCGAGTCTATTTTTTATCTCTTCTAAAATTTGATAAGTTAATCTTTCCTGAAGTTGAGGTCGAGATGATACTTTGTCAACCAATCTCTGGAATTTTGAAAGTCCAAATATTTTACTATTTGGTATGTAACCTATTGCCACTTCTCCAAAAAATGGAAGAAGATGATGTTCACAGAATGAAAATAATCTCAAATGATTTCCTATTATCATATCATCATGATCGGCTTTGAAGGCGGTGAACTTTTCATAAGATCTCTTTCTAAGTAGTTCTTCACCAAAAGCTCTTAGTCTTCTACTAGTCTCCTTATTGTAATTTTTATCGTTGCCCCCAATTAACCGATAATATCCATTAACTGTATTATCAAATTCATCCCTGTTTTTATCCAAAAAAACTTCGCTTAATTCAGTCCTTTTCAAATTCATTCTTTCCTTTTCAATCATTTTGATCTATAGTTTACTATTATGTATGAGAAGAAATCAAATAAAAATCCTTTTATCCTTCTCGGATCGGTAAAGACGAGGAGAGAATTTCGTGTCAAGACCTACTAATCTCAAAACATATCCTTATATCCTCAAATGATTTTATAGGACAATTAGTGTCTATCAGGATTACACAAAGATCATACTTTTTTAATTGTAACTTTTGCTTTGTAGTATCTGAAATGATAATTTGATTTGACTTGGCATATTGCTGGAGTCGACTAGCTAGGTTAACACTTGTTCCCATTACTGTACATTGGTTATATAGTATGCACACTTTAGCTATGCCAGTATTAATCCCACATTTTAGACCAAATTCAGGAATCTGGATCTTAAAAATGTCCCATTTTTTTCTGAACTGTCTTTGCAATTCTTCAAAACATGTACGCAATTCGATTGCAGCATTAATTGCATCGTTTGCTCCGTCATCAAAAGTTGTATCTTTAATTGCTCCAAACCAAGACATAATTCCATCACCGATCGCCTTATCCAACATGCCATTATTTTTTGAAATTGTTTTCCGTGCAATCAGATAGTACTGATTTAAAAAATCCAGCATGTATATTTCCTTATCAACCATACTGAAAGTCCTATAAAGACGAGAAAATCCACTTATATCCCAAAATACTATGCTAATTGGGATTGTCATGTTTTCGAATGATAAGAGAGGATCAACCTGATCCTCTATGTTTCGGAAGATATTTGTATCCCTTGAGTCTCCTCCATTATTCGTCCCCCCTTTAATCAATACATCGATATTGTATTGCATTGACAATAATAAACAAAGCGACTATTTATATCTTACTAATAGTTTTGAATAATTAAAACGAAATTTTAATTTTTTAAATGCACTTTTGATTTTTAAAAATATAATGTTACCTGCATATATAAAATAAATTACTACTAGTATTTTCACTTCAGGTGGTACATACCTTCCATTGCGAATGTTTGAAAAGCTTAAGAGATTTTTCAAAAGTAGTAGATGATGGTGGAGTTGTAATTTATCCCACTGATACAGTCTACGGAATAGGATGCGATGCCACCAATGAAAACTCAATTATTCGTTTGTACCGAATAAAAAATAGGGAATTAAATAAATCACTACCTGTATTGACACATTCGGTTGAGGAAGTTGATAAAATAGCTTTTATCACTCCCTTAGCTGAAAAGCTTTGCAAGTTATTTTGGCCCGGCCAATTAACCATTATTTTGAAGGCTAAAACTTTATCAACCATATCTAGGTATGCGACCAATATAAAAAATAGGTCAATTGCAATAAGAATTCCTGATGATAACTGTATCCGCGAGCTGATTCAAATGACTAATTCTAAACTGTTAATAGGCACAAGTGCTAACTTTTCGCAGAGTCCTTCCTCTAAACAATTTATCGATATTGACCCTAAATTGGTTACAAAATGTGATGCAGTTTTAAGGAAAAGAACCTTAACAGAATCTAAGGGAGAATCTACAATACTTGACATATCCGATGAAGTCAATCCTAAAATAGTTCGACTAGGATCTCTGCCAAAGAATAAAATTATTGAGGCAATTAACATTAACTTATAGACAAAGGTTATGGAATTTAATTTTGTTGCAACTACTCATAGGTTCGCGGAAGAAGATTTGATGGATGAATTAGAAAATTTGTTTTATGAATTTGGTGAAAAGGAGGCCGAGGTCGATGCAACCAATGTCTCTGGGCTTATAGTCGGAAAATCGTCGAGAGATCCAAAAGAATTCATCTCTTTTCTAAGGATGAAATTGCAGGATTCTTCATGGGAAATTAGATATCTACTTAGATTTATTCCTATCCAAAAGGTGGTTACTACAGATATTGAAAATATTAAAAAAAGCGTACTAGAACTTGCGAGTACAGCTCCAATACAAGAAGATCAAACAATAAAGATTGCAGTAGAAAAAAGACATACTAAATTACAGAAAATGGAAATTATTGATTATATAGGTCCTGATTTAAATTATCGAGTAGATTTGACCAATCCTGATTGGATTTTTTTGATAGAGATTATCGGAAAGTTTACCGGCATTTCCATTTTGCCTATTAATGCCATTTTCTCTTCTATGATTGAAAAACGGGTTATTTGATCCTAGATTTTTGACTAAATAAATTCAAATGTGATATAGTGTCCAAAAATTCGATTTATTGAAAAAACTATTCAGCTATTCATTTTAATGCTATTGCCCCTCTTTCTACCACAAATTCCAAAAATTTTCTTTCATCTTTGAAGATGGACGAATCCCATTCCTTGATATGTTTTTTAAAAAACTTGTCTATTATATACTCTTTATTTGATGTGTCTTTTTCCAAAATTTCTTCATTTAACTTTCCCTTATCTAATACGCATCGTTCAACTTCACAAAATATTCTATCATGATTAGAAATTACAATAACAATAAAGTTCCTATTAAAAGGATCGCCAAAATTTATTTTCAAGGCTTCACTTATCTGATCTGTATAGCAAAACCTCATCAGAATTTCTATTTCAATATTTTTTATACTACTGGTATTGTTTCTTTTTTTCTTTTCATCGATGATCCGAAGTATGCCAATGATGTGTTTGATACTTAATATCAACCGATAATCTATAATTGAAATATCTATTTCTTTATCAATTAATTTTAGCTTATCATAGATGTCTTTTAAATTGGTATTAGTAAATGTGGTAGGTATCAAACCGACTTTCAAACTTCCAACTTTGAGAATGTATTTACTTTTCACTATTAACCCCAAACTATTTGTAAACCTTTAATCTTTGATCTTTTATAATAATTATCTTTATTCTAGAGGTCTTTATTTTCATTAATCTTTGTAGACAGAAAAAATTTGCGACTACATATTCTCTATTATTATTAAAGAATCAAAACAAAAATTCATTATCCCCATGAACCAGTAATTTTGCATTGAAAAGTACTGGTTTGGGGACTGCATACTGGAATGAAGTTATTAATGTCCTCAGAAATATCATTCCAGTCTACGACAGAGTCAACAGCGCCATATCTATAGGAAGGGATAATGAATTTAGGATTGAGGGGATAAAGAAATCCGTATTTCCAGGCAATACTATTCTGGATGCCGGCTCAGGGTATGGCAATATGTCAAAGATCGTGATAGAAATGGTATCAAAAGACGTCTATATTCATTTTTATGATCCAATACCTGAGATGCTTAAAGGACTCTCTGAGAATTTTAAAGGTTATGACATTACATATTCTAAGTGTAGTGGTGTTTTCGAAAAAATCCCTTTCAGATCTAACACCTTTGATGCCGTAATATGCGGATATTCCATTAGGGACTCGATAAATTTTCAAGATGCTTTTGAAGAAATCCATAGAATTCTTAAAGATGGAGGCAGATTTCTTATAGTTGACTTAGGAAAACCGGACAACTGGTTCCTGAGAAACCTCGTAAGCATTTATCTCAGATACCTTTTAGTAGTCATTGCCTTTATTACTGCAGGTAAAAGGGGATTGCCATTTGGCACATTATATGGAACATTCCTTAGGTGGCCAAAAAACAATGATTTGAAGCTACTATTATCCAAATATTTCTCTAAAGTAGAAATGGACAAAAAGTTGTTTGGCGGTGCCGTTATTGTAGTGGCGCATAAATAATTGACATTTTTTTCTCATTTTCTTGAGTAGCCAAATTAAATGCATAGAATGTACGTTAGCATTTCAGAAAAGTGCATTTTGTAATAAATGGACTTGATTATGAATAATGATTATAAGGAAAATTTTTAAATCCAATAGAATATTGTTTTTTTGTTGACAGATCAGAATAAAATCAAAGCCATTTTTGAAGATTCATTTAAAAACCAAACAAAGGTAATTACTGAGGAAACCGCGAAAGGAATACTATCAGAATACCAGATTTCAGTACCTGGTTTCACACTAGTAAAGGATGTCGAAAGTGCGGTTGCAGAAGCAAAAAAACTAGGATTTCCTCTTGTTGCAAAAATTGTTTCTCCTCAGATACTTCACAAAACGGATGTAGGTGGTGTGAAAATTGATTTGGGAGATGAGGAGGCTGTAAGATCTGCATTTCTTGATATGTACGAACGCTTGTCAAAAGAATATGACGTTAAGGGTGTTCTTCTCGAAAGAATGGTTCCAAAAGGAGTCGAAATGATTGTTGGTCTGCAAAATGATCCTCAATTCGGACCAGTTATGATGGTTGGTCTAGGTGGAATTTTTACTGAATTATTCAAAGATGTTTCATTCAGGGTTTTACCAATCCAAAAACAAGATGCAATGGAAATGATAGAAGAACTACAAGGAAAAATGTTGCTTAAGGGATATAGGGGCTCTGAGCCTGTCAATATGGATATGCTTGCAGAAGCCTTACTAAATATTGGAAAGCTTGGATTTGATATTTCTCCATATTTTGAAAGCATCGACTTTAATCCTGTTATAGTCTATCCGGATAGTTACTATGTGGCAGACGCAAAGATATTGTTGTCTGAAAAACCGCAATATAACATAGTGTCTGATATTAGTCCAAATTCTGATAATATGGATTTGTTCTTTAATGCGAAATCGGTGGCATTAATTGGTGCCTCTCCAGAAACTGGCAAAGTGGGTAACTCAGTTCTGGAGACTCTTGTAAAACATGATTACAAAGGAAAAGTCTATCCGGTCAATGCTAAAGGTTATCCTGAAATCATGGGAATTCCAGCTTACAAGAGTTTGGCTGACATAGCTGAACCCGTAGACGTGGTTGTGGTTACTGTGGATCTCAAGTTTGTACCTGATCTCTTAAAGACTTGTGGAGAAAAATCAATACACAATGTTGTAATTATATCAGGCGGTGGAAAGGAACTGGGAGGCGAAAGGGCAAATATTGAACAACAAATCAAGGAACTCTCGTCCCAGCTAGGTATAAGGATCATTGGTCCAAATTGTATTGGAATGTTTAACGGAGAAAATAGGTTGGACTGTGCATTTCAGGGTCATGAACGTATGTTAAGACCAAAGAATGGTAATGTTTCATTTCTCTCACAAAGTGGCACAATTGGAATTGCTTTTATGGAACATTCATTTCCCTTTGGAATGAGTAAAATGGTTTCCTATGGAAATCGTTCTGATGTAGACGAGGCAGATATGATATGGTATTTGGCAGAAGACCCGCAAACAAAAGTAATTGGATTGTATGTTGAGGGTTTGGGAGATGGGCGCAAATTTGTAAATACTGCAAAGCGAGTAATTATGGAGAGGAGGAAGCCCATTGTAGTGTTTAAGAACGGTCGTACTTCCCGAGGTGCAAAACAAGCAGCTTCACATACTGGATCACTTGGTGGGACTTATAATGTGGTGAAGGGTGCATTTGCTCAGAACGGAATAATTTCTGTAGATAGCTACGACGAACTAACTGCCTCACTTAAAGCTCTTTCTTGGCAACCTATTCCTTCCGGTAATAGAGTTGCAATGGTGACAAACGGTGCAGGCCCTATTATCGCTGCGATTGACCAGTTTGAAAGGCTTGGATTGCAGGTAGCAAACCTTAGCGAAGAGAGTATGAAATCATTTAAAGAACATTATCCCGCAACTTATGTAATAGGAAATCCATGTGATGTCACCGGATCGGCAAACGCAGATGATTACAAATTTGCAATTCAAACCTTTATGGATGATCCCAATGTGGACATAATAATGCCGTGGTTTGTTTTTCAAGACGATCCGCTTGAAGAAAAAATTGTAGACATCTTGGCAGACTTTAACCGACAAAATAAGAAACCTATCCTGGTGGGTGCTCTGGGTGGGCCTTTTACTCAGAAGATGGCAAATAAATTAGAAGAAAACAATGTGCCTGTTTATCAATCTGTGTTGACTTGGAGCACTGCAGCTAGTTCATTGGCAAAGTGGGGAAACCTGTCCAAGTGAGCAAAAATATAAATTTTTACATAGTTTTTCTCTTTTCTTTGGTTTATTTATAGGAAAACCTTATTAAATTTGTATGCCAAATTATAATATATCATGGCAAGTGTTCAACAAAATAAAATAATCGATGTTACTCCAAAGGCTGCCGAGAAGGTTACAGAGTTTATGAAACAGGAGGGGAAAGATAACCTTTATCTTAGAGTATATGTGACAGGTGGAGGATGCTCTGGATTATCATATGGAATGGGATTTGAAGAAAATCCTGATGAAGATGATGTAGTATTAGAGCAAAATAATGTTAAGGTTTTAATAGATAACTATAGTCAAAAGTATTTGAAAGGTGCAGTTGTAGATTATATTGAAAGCTTGATGGGATCAGGATTCAAAATTACTAATCCAAATGTAACCAAGAGCTGCTCCTGTGGACACTCTTTCTCTACAGAATAAATTTCCTTTTTTTAGTAATATTTCTGGCTATTATTTTTCTATATCTGTTCTATAGTCGTAAATTAGGCGGTCCCATCTTAAATTCTAACCTCATATATTGCATGAATTATATTTTCAATTCTTAAATGTTTTATTTAAATAAAAATGAAGAAATTAATAGATTTGTTTAAAAATTTTCCAAATTTTCTTATGGCCAGATACCTCTTAATTGAATAGCTTCAGCGACTCTGTTAACAGCCAAAGCAATACTAGCAGTGCGCATATTAGTGTTATAACTTTCGTGAGCCTGATAAACTTCTTCAAAAGCTCGAGTCATAATAGTATCTAATCTGTCGTTGACCTCCTTTTCGGTCCAGTATTCTCTTCGCAGATTCTGTAGCCATTCAAAATATGAGACTGTTACACCCCCGCTATTTGCCAAAACATCTGGAATCACTAATATTTTGTTGTCATAAAGGATCTGATCAGCTTCTGGGGTTGTAGGCCCGTTTGCAGCCTCAGCTACTATCTCGGCACTAATCCTAGAAGCATTTTCTTTGGTTATCTGGTTCTCTAATGCCGCTGGGATTAGAATAGTACAATCCGTGGTCAAAAGTTCGTCATTGCTAACTTCCGTAGAGCCTGGAAAATTTTTAATCGTCTTATTTTCTTTCTTGAATTTAATCAGGTCATTTACGCTGAATCCGTTCTTGTTTAAAATCGCACCTTGAGTATCTGAGACGGCAATTATCTTTGCACCTTGTTCTTCAACCAATTGTGCTGCAAACTGACCTGCATTACCAAAGCCTTGAACTACTACCGTTGCCGTATTCATTGAGATATTTTGTTTCTTCGCAGCTTCTCTCACTGTAAATGATAATCCCCTTCCTGTGGCTTCTGTCCGTCCAAGAGATCCACCTATGGGAATAGGTTTGCCTGTTATAACTCCAGGTTGTCCATGATCACCTTTGAGCGTCGAATATGTATCCATAATCCATGACATTTCTTGACCACCCGTATATACATCCGGAGCCGGGACGTCAGTGTATGGTCCTATTATGTCAGATATTGAATAGGCATATCTTCTTGTTAATCTTTCGAGCTCTGTTATTGACATCTTTTTTGGATCACATATAATGCCTCCCTTACCACCTCCAAGTGGAATTCCTACGATAGCACATTTCCAAGTCATCCACATTGATAGGGCCATTACCTCTTCAATAGTAACTTGAGGGTGATACCTTATCCCACCTTTAAAAGGACCTCTTGCGTCGTTATGTTGTGATCGGTATCCGGTAAATACTTCGATACTTCCGTCATCCATCTTTACAGGTAGAGATACTGTTAGTACTCGCTTAGGTTTAGCTAATATTTTGTGAATACCTTTATCTAGGTTCAGTATGCGGGCCGTTTCGTCTAGTTGCTTAAGTGCCATTTGATAGGGATTATCATTAACTTCATTAGTCATTATACTATCAGGGAAAAATTCTGATATATTTAAGTTTAATTATAAACGGTAACTATGTTGACTTAAGATAATATATCTTGAAGATGCCATATCTCGATTATCATTATCAAAAGAAACAGAACATCTTCGTTAGGTGTTTATCTTGTTTTGTATTTTGTACTTTTTTGGTCTATCAACTAGAAGGATTGCCCAAGCAGTATTGTCTACGCAAGATTGGAAGGTCATGTTGCAATCTGGAAGTAGATTCAGAAATACCTTTCCAGAAATATTTTCTCAAACAAAAGAAAGATTTTAGATTACTTAATTGATGAATCATTGCTTTTCAAGGTTGGATCCGATTGCACATGATTGTGGAGTGGGATTGAGCCAGAAAACGGGCAGTTTCTTGTACTCTGTTTGCTAATAATATCCGGAAAAGGAATATGCTTATCGCAGAGAAATTCATATCAAGGATGGTAGAGATCTATGGGACACGTCCAATTTCTACTGATAACAGTACGTGGTACCCAATGGCATTTAAATTCCTAAAACTAAAAAAACCACTACATCCATTTTTTTTGCAAAAAAAGAGAAATGTCTGATTGAATGATAGTCATGAAGTATATAAAGGACAGAACAATGTTTTGATGACTACTTTCCATGTAGAAAAAAGATATGCTATAAACTAGAACATGTACGTAACTGGTCAAATCTATTCGGATTTAGACATATCTTGAGATATTTATCGCTAAGTTATTAGAGCCCAAATGGTGATTCAAAATCTATTAATATGGCAGAAATTTGACATGACGAAATTTTAGGCACCATAATTTGAGTTTTTTTTACTAAATATCTTTTTAATTTAATAAATACACGTAATTAAGTTCTTGAAAATAAATATTATTAGATGGATTGTGGATGGGAATAAGCAATTCCAGAAATAATTTAGGTTATTGATAGAGTTATTATTGTTATTGTAATAATAATACTGTACATTAAACAATGGTTTTTGTAACTTTCAATTCACTTGATAAATTATACGTGCGTTATTTATCAGATCAAGTAGAGACTTAGTCATGAATTCAAAAAAGTCAAAAAAAGGTAACTCTCACATTAAGAAAAATGAATCAGCATTAAACGAGATAAACAAAATCGAATCATCTATGAGGTCCCTGTCCAAAAATCTAATAAAACTTAAGTCATTGTTTAAGAAGGCAGAGGCCAAAAAGACCCAGTAATCCTTTTGATAGTTGGTACCGTTACTTTCGTAAAATCTATTTTATTTGTTGATATTATTAGACTCCTCTTTTAATTGAAATTTTTGTTAAATCTATAAGGCCTTACAAATTTATAATATAAATTGGTTAATACTCAGCAATTACGTAACTTTAAAACTGATTTTACAATTTCGCTCTCAACCTTCAACGACATTCCTTCCATATCAAAAAAAATAATTGAACATTATTCAAAATGTTATTCAAAACATAATTTTGCAGTCAGAGTATTACTTCCAAGGGAAAAAAATTCAGATAATGTGAATCTAAAGTCTAAGAAACTTGGTCATCAACTTCAAAGTGAGTTGCTCTTTGGAATTCGAAAAGCCAAGCAAAGGCCTAATCTCAAAGAATTTCGTTACATACATGATGAGGAGCATTTTGGCTGGATACTCTTCGATCCTTCTTTATCTGATTTATTGGAGTAATATAAAAAGTCAGGAAGTATTGATTTGACCATTGCCTTTTTCTCTTGGTTATTCATTTACCTGTGACTTTTGTATTTTTGTATTGGCCTTTAGACCTCTTACGATAAGACTTGTTACTATTAATCCAAGTAAATAACCGCCAACAAGGTCTATTAGGTTGTGTTGCATAAGGTATAATTTAGAAAGTCCAATAATGGCTGGAAATAAGATTAAAAAAGTAATTGAAAACTTTTTTGAATATTTAAGTGCCAGACCCCCTATAATAAAACCAAAAGCAGTAGCTGAAGCAATATGATTTGAAGGATAAGAATAGTCCATTGCAAACGGCATAAAACTATCTCTTTCCAAAGTAAACTTGTCTGGAAGTGTAATTAGCGGGGTAAAGATATGTTCTGGATGTTCGATCCCAAATAAGGGCTTAACATAAGTGACCAAAATTGTAATCGCTACTAGAGAAATCAAAAGAATCATACCGAATTTCCTGGTTCTCTTGATTATTGTTAAAATAAAACCTGCAATCATAAGATTAATTGTATCGGCGGTCGTTGTAATGACTATAAATGTTAAATCCGTTACCTTGCTTTGGTGAATAGAGAGGAAATTAGTTGTCGGAATGTCGAAAAAACTTGTTGTAATTCTAAATTCGGCCAGTATGCTAATAGCAATGAATGCCACTATCAAAATCACTATGTAGTTAATTTTTATGTTCCAATAGGGATTACTGAGATCTTTATCAGTTTCTTGGTTCATTTAGTTGTTTTGTGTTCTCAATCCTGAAAGAGATCTTAGTTAATGCTTTTTGAGCACAATAAATGTTCTGTGAATAACGCTTTAGTAAACTTTTGATTGATCTTTCATTTCGTCAGCAGATGATGGATCTTTATCTACATAGTACTTTACCATACCAAGTTTCAATACTTTGAGAGATAAAAGTGCACATTTGATTCTAGCAGGTCCAAGATTAGTTAATCCAATATTTTCTAGAATGTCATCTTTAGTAAGGTCTTTGATCGTGGTAAGTGGTTTGTTTGAAACCATTTCTGTTAACATTGATGCACTTGCCTGACTTATAGCACAACCTCTTCCATCAAATTTTATATCTTTTATTACGTCATTTTCAACCTTCAAATCAATAGAAATTTCGTCTCCACATAAGGGATTACTATCATTTATTCTTATATCGGGTTCTTCTATCTTACCTTTATTCCTCGGATTTCGATAATGATCCAAGATCATTTCTCTGTATATATCTTCACTCATGTTTTGAATATTCTCCTAGCATGATTTAAAGCATCTATCAATATATCAATTTCTTCTTTCGTATTATAGATATATAGACTTGCTCTCGAAGAAGCTACAATGTCAAGTTTCTCCATAAGTACTTGAGCACAATGGTGACCAGATCTTATGGCTACACCAAAATCATTCAATATTGTTGCACAATCATGAGGATGAATACCTTCAATATTAAATGAAACCAGTCCACCTCTATCTTCAGACCTTTTTGGGCCGTAAATTTTAATTGACTTTATTTCGGTCAATTTGCTCATCAAATATTCTGTCATTTTTACCTCATGTTCCCTGACATTTTTCATACCGATCTCGTTCAAATAATCAATTGCGGCACCAAAACCTATGACATCTGCTATATTGGGAGTCCCGCCCTCAAATTTGTATGGTATCTCATTAAAAATTGTATTTTCTTTATGAACCTCTTTAATCATATCTCCGCCGGAAATAAAAGGGTTCATTTTTTCTAAGATCTCTTTTTTAACATACAAAACTCCTACACCGGTGGGGCCAAGCATTTTGTGAGCCGAAAAAGCTAGGAAATCACAATCTGTATCTTGTACATCCGTAGGCATATGAGGTACCGATTGCGCCCCATCTAGAAGGACGGGTATTTTTTTATCATGGGCTAGCTTGATAAGCTCTTTAACCGGAAAAATGGTTCCTAAAACATTCGACATTTCACTTAAGGTAATCAATTTAGTTTTTCCTTCTCCTGTTATTGAAATTATTTTGTCAAGTTCTTCTAGACTGATGTATCCTTCGTTATCAACTTGCAAATAATTTAATTTCGCTCCTTTAGTTCTTCCAAGGACCTGCCAAGGTACGAGATTACTGTGGTGCTCGTATTCAGTTAGTATTATTTTGTTTCCTTTCTTAACATTTGAACCACCCCAAGCATAAGCTACCAAGTTTATTGATTCTGTAGTATTACGGGTGAAAATTATTTCTTCAGAATGTCTTGCGTTTATGAACTTTCTGATTTTTTCTCTTGTCTTCTCATACTCCTCGGTTGCTTCCTCTGCTATCTGGTAAACTGCCCGATGAATGTTGGCGTTGTACTCTGAGTAGTACCTACTTATAGCATCTATGACTTCCTTTGGTTTTTGAGTGGTTGCAGCGTTATCTAAGTATACTAGATTCTTCCCATCAAATAATTTCCTGCTTAATATGGGAAAGTCTTGACGAATCTTGTATACATCAAGGAGGGCTTGCATTAATACCTATACTTCTGTAATTTAAGATATAAACTTAATATTGAGATTTGTTTATGATTGACAGGATAATTAGGTCGTGAGTAGCCTATTTTGATGCTTTCGAAAGATGCTATTTTTATTGATAAAGCCAACATTTGACATAGTTTCCATTTACCTGAATAATAGGAGGGTCATTCTCACAATCTGCAAATGCTTTAGGACATCTATTCTTAAATCTGCAACCAGGAATTATGTTGGCTAAATTAGGAGGATTACCTTTAATGTAGCGAATATTTTTCTCAGATGAATTGATCCTGGGTATAGATTGTATTAATGCTTGAGTATACGGATGTAATGGGTTTTCAAAGACCGTTTTGACATCTGAAATTTCTACAGCTTGTCCAGCATACATAATAATAACTTTGTCCACAAGATTCGGAATCAGGGAAATATCGTGAGTTATTATGATTATTCGCATTTTGGTATCCTTCTTTAGCCTATTTAGCAGCTGAATTATTTGTGACTGTGTAACAACATCTAGAGCTGTAGTAGGTTCGTCAGCTATTAATAGGTCTGGTTGTGCCAATAAGGCATTTGCGATTCCGACCCGTTGCTTCATACCGCCACTCAATTCATGCGGGTATTTCTTAATGACTAGATCAGCATTTAAACCTACGTCAAGTAACGCATCTTTAATTATAGTAACAAACTTTTTCTTTGGCAAATCTTTCCGATGAGTTTTTAGAATTTCTTTCATTTGATCTTCTATAGTAAAAACTGGATCTAGACTATTCATCGATCCTTGAAACACCATGGAAAACCTCTTCCATCTAAATTTGGTATCAAATTCCTTCCGAGATATTCTTAGTATATCTTTACCGTCAAATAATATACTACCGGATTGTATTTCCCCATTTTCAGGAAGTGATCTCATAATTCCATAACCAACTGTGCTTTTTCCAGAGCCGGACTCCCCTATTATGCCGACCCCCTCTGAAATATCAACATCAAAAGACAAATTATCAACAGCAATCACTTGACCATTCGTTATCGAATAACATACACTTAAATTGTAAATTCGTATTTCAGTTTCGATTTTTTTCCTTGATTTGTCAGGGATGTTATTACCTTTCACTGTGATGTATCTATAATTTCTCCATTAATGCTTTTATGAATTTGTGTAGATGTTGATACAAACACAAGAATTGACTTCGCCTCCTAACAGTAAGATTTCAATTATCAGTTTAGTAGCATTGAATTTCTGTAAGTTCAAACTAAGAAATTTATTTGTCTAAGTAATAGTGATAATAATTTTGCCACTATGATTGCCGAGTATATCATAAATTGCATAAAAAAGGATTCTAAGGGAACCATTACACATGTAGGAGTTGATCAGGAAATAGTTGATATTCAAACAATCGCTGAAAGGATCTGGTCCAAACAAGCAATTTATTACATCAACGCTATGGGGATAAGGGTCAGGGTTCTTGCAATGAAAAGAACTGACAGCGGTGAACCATATCTTACAACAGCAGCAAACAAAAACCTACCTAATAATATGAAGTTTTTACCTAGATGTGGATAAATTAATTGAATGATTCAGATTAACTTGATTATCATTCTTTCGTTGCGGTCCTCATTAAAGAACACGATGTTTTGCATGTATTAGTTTTTCAGAGTTAAATCTTAGTTAATTAAATCAAAGATATTTAAGTCCATATACTTAATAATTAATAAGTGGTGCTAAAAACTCCTATTTGCACATTTGATGCAAAAACAGGAATTCTGTGCAATTTATGCGAAAACAAATTGGAAACAGGTCAAATTACCCAGGCCGATGTTGAGGCCGCTATCATTCTAAGCAAACTAGCTCAAAAAAATTCTGAAATAAATAAAATGACTTTATTTTCTGCTAATGTAATAGGTAATGAGCAGATATTAATTATGAAGAATTCTGACGTGAGATCAATACGTTCCAATTCTAATCTTTCAAGTGCAATAAACAAGGCATTTGGTCGAAATGTATGGATAGTCGAATCTGACTCAAATGATAGGAGATTTCTGGAGAGTCTTTTTCATCCTATCCATTTAGAGTCTGTAAATTTAGTTTGGTTACCAGATGGAAGTAAACTTACACGGGTGGTTATAGGTAAATCCGATATCGAGAGTATAAAAGAATCTAGACTCGAAACCATAAAAAAAATCTCAATGACTGTAAGACACATTGATTTGATTGTAGAAACGGATAGTTAATTATTTTTGGACAAAGTATATTAAAAATATTTCAGTTAATTTAATTAGATGGATCTTAATTCCCTTCCTATGGGATGACTGGAATAAATGAATCTATTAAATCTGTATTAAAGAGGTCTCATTTGGCAGCACAGCTATCTAAGAAAAACATAGGGCAAGAAATACGTATTATTGGCTGGGTAGAAGATTTTAGGGACATTGGTAAACTCGGATTCATTATGCTTAGAGACACTTCCGGTTTGGTTCAATGTGTTCTATTAGGTAAAATTTTACTCGATGCTCGAAATATCCCCAGACAGAGTAATGTTTCAATCTCCGGAATAGTTCAAGATACAAAGTCAAAGAACTTTGAGGTGGAACTAAAAGTTGATGGGATGACTGTACTTTCTGCGGCTACCCTTTCTCTTCCAATTGATCCTACCGGAAGAGTGGAATCTAATTTGGATACCCGACTAGATAATAGGGCACTTGACCTGCGAAATTCCAGAGTCCTTAACATTTTTTTGATGAGATCAGGTATTTTGAGGACTATTCGAGAATTCTTTTTTCAGAATGGATTTACTGAAGTAAATACACCGAAAATTATTGGCAGTGCAAGTGAAGGGGGATCAAACCTTTTTTCTTTTGAGTACTTCAAAAGAAAGGGATATCTTGCTCAGAGTCCTCAACTTTACAAGGAGCAATTAGTACTATCTTTAGAAAGAGTCTTTGAAATTGGGCCCTACTTTAGAGCCGAGAATTCTCACACTCTACGTCATTTAAATGAATTTCAGAGTGTAGATTTGGAAGCAGCATACCTGGATTATTCTGAAGTTATGGATCTGATTGAGGAGCTGGTCAAAAAAATTCTCACATTTGCAGGTCATTCGGGTAAAACAAATAATGACAATAATCATATCTATAATTCAACGATATTTGACAATCTAGTTCACCAGCCGTTTCGTCGTATAACCTATGAGGAATGTATTGATGAACTTAACAATTTGGGAGAAAGAGTTGAATTCGGAGATGATTTAACTGATCTTTCGTTAAAGAAATTAGGTGAAAAATTTGATAAATTTTACTTTATTACGGATTGGCCCCTTGCGTTGAAGCCTTTTTACATCCACGAGAATGATGATAACCCTCTTTTATCTAAATCATTTGACCTTCAGTTTGGTTACCTTGAACTTGTTTCGGGTGGAACAAGACAACATGATGTTTCAAAACTTAAGGCTAGGCTAAAGGATCAAGGTTTATCGTTAGAGGGGTTTAGTAACCATTTAAAAGCTTTTGAATGGGGTATGCCACCTCACTCTGGGTGTGGCCTCGGACTTGATAGACTCCTCATGGTGTTGATGGGTGAAAATAATATACGTGAAACCGTTCTATATCCAAGAGATACCGTGAGGATTAGTCCTTAATTTTTATTTCTAATTCTGTAAATTCGGATTTTGTATTATTTACATAATCGTTTAGAATAAAACAACGTGTTTCATTTGTTGTAGTTGATTTTATTATCCAAGGTACAGGATTTAACTCCATATAGAATTTGTCAGTCTTAGATGGAAATGCCTCCGAAGGATGAGAGTGAAAAATTCCAATTACCGGAAGATTGATACTCTCTGAATAGGTGTAGATTTGTAAGAGCTTTTCATCTTCTATGGAGAACCTGACATTCGACGAGTCTACATTTTCAACTGGTACTATTTCTTTGACAATGAACATATCGTCTAATTTTTTTCCCAATAAAAAGGCACAAGTTTCAAAAGGTTTATTTTCTTTAACTAGATTATTAAGGAAACTATTTTGAGCAGGTTCTAATTTAATGGAAGAAGGAGTAGACATGGAGTTCTAAAATAAAACTTGCTTTATAACTCATACAGATACCAATAAAAAAAGTATTAATTATGCTATCTCCACCTCTATCATATTCATGACAGACTGGGACTTGTTAATGCCTGGAGCTGGATTAACAACCGTGGGTGCGGTTGGAGTAGCCATAGCGTTGTCTGGAATTGCAAAGACTTTCATGGACGGAATGCATGCCGTGTCCATTCTTTGTATGTTTTTTGGTTTAATTTTTCTAACTGCTGGCTTGTTTAAGGATGGATTTCCAACATCAAAAAAGGCAAAGATGGCAGTTGGAATTATTCTAGTATTATTTATCTCAGCTGGGATAATTGGAGCGATTCAAGTTAGTACCAAAGTCCCATCTATTTTTTCATTTATTGCAATTGTGGCAACTATAAGCATACCGTCAATTATAATCATTATTGCTTCTTACAAGAAAATGGCACAGTTTGTAAAAATCTCTGCTGCATGTGTAGTAATTATGGTTGTTGGTTCTTCAGTGCTCATTGGCAGTATCTGGATGTCTGCTCCTGCTACTGCAAGTACTGGAGGAGAAAATAACTCGACTTCTTCATCTGGGACGGAGACCGCAATGCCAAAAGTTGTTAATACTACTATCGTCCCAGCCACAATCCCTGCTGGTGCATCTGGTCAAGGAAATCCTAGCTACGAGCCAGCCATTATAAAGGCCAAAAAGGGTGAGGCCATTGAATGGACAAATCACGATAACGTGCCTCACACCGTTACAAGTTTTGCTGATGACGGTAAATCATTTGACTCGTCATTGATAATGACAGAAAAAAAATATGTACTTGACACTTCTACTTTGACTGAAGCGAAATATGACTACTTTTGTACTGTACATCCCTTTATGAAAGGATCCTTTGAGCTGAGCTAAGCTGAGCTTGCCTGAGTTATTCTTATTTTTTTAAAAAAACTTTAATGCAGTTATATTTATCTAAGTTTATTCATTTCTAAAATGAATTAAAACAAAAAATTATGATTTTGTAAATATCTTTTTAAAAGAGGATAACATGGTTCCATTATCATTACTAGGAGCTTTATCTTCATAACACTCTGGACATAATACCCTCAAATTTTCAGGTCTGTTGTCTTTTTTAGAGCCATTAATGCGAACAAAGTTAGGGGAGATGGTTCCAGATAATTTTTTTGAGCAGTCTTGGCATCTATGCTTTGCTCTTTCAAGTACTATTTGCTTTATAGCAAGAGTCAGTTCTTTATATTTATCTCGTTTTTTACTATTATTGCCTGCTGCATTTCCGAAGAAAGACATTAGTTCAACTACTACTTTACCATAAATAAATCCTTTCACTAATTTTACATTAAATATGGCTTTAGGCTAAGGCTACTTGTGAACAATTATGAACCCAATGATACCACCGATGAAGTTAATGTTTTTTGTATATTTTGTGGTAAGATTGTAGATGAAAATCAAGCATGGTCTCATATAGATGGGGATGCAAATATGGGTGTAAAAAAAATTGAATATTTTTGTAGTGAAGAACATAAAGCAGAATATTTTCAATCGTGAATTTTTTTTCTTATACTCGTGTTGTTATCTAACTATTTTATCTGATCATTCGATGGCTCCGAGGGATAACATTTTTTAATCATCAATATCATAAAAAATTTTCTTCATTGCCATAGGTTTTTGGAATTTTTCATTATTAAACCTAATGTTAATTAGTCTCGCAATTATGAAAATTTTTCTACTAGTTCTATATGGCATTCATGGCCTCTATGTTCCTTGTCTATCATTTTTGCTTCCTCACTAGTAATAGGGAATTTCTCCTCCTCAAGATAAACTGAATCCTTTTCCAAAAGAACTATCTTGCATTTGTCGCAGATTAGTTGTTGTACTTTCATATGATCCAACTGGAGTTTTAATTTTTTAAACTTTGTTGATATCAGCAACTATAAAAGATATCATCCTTTCTCGTCATTTTTTTATGAGGTAAAATGTTTTCCAACAAAACAAATAGATTAAAATTGTAGTTAACTGCAAGTCCTTCTACTCTAATTTCGACTTGTATACATTGGCATCAACGGTTTTGATAGACTGCCGCATAATTGAACCCTTAGTTTAGTTTGATTTATCCACTAAAACTGTTAGTATGGATTTAGCAATTCAAATGGTCCCTCATATTGAATCAAACATAGGGATTTTTCTTCACAAACAAAAATATTTGAAACCGATTCATTTATGCAGTTTGCGCTATCTTGACAGTGATTGTTCTGATTGTTTAATTGTTCTAGGGATTGATTTTCGCACTTTGCGCTATCTTGACAGTGATTGTTCTGATAATTATCTTGGTTTACATCCGAGGTTTCTTGGTCCTTCATATCGTCAAAGGTATTAGCATAATTATCCTTATCCATCTTATTAGCAAAAGAGTAATTTGTATTTATACCTATAAATAATGCAACCATAGTAATTAAAGTAATCATAATAATATTTTTCATAACTAAAGTTATACAGATTTTTTGATTTATTTAAAATTCTTAAAAAATTTTCGTACTTTTAAAACCGATTGTTGTAATACAATGATCTTCTATTAAATAGTAATTAAATAATTCTTTTATAGGATATTTACACAAATGGAGTTTATTAATAAATCTGAAAAATGATTTATAGATAGTTTTAACATGCTATTACTTGTTTTTAAAAAATTGCTAACGCATATAGATAAAAAAATCTTGTTAAAATTACCTAGGGAAAAATTTTATGATAATTTATCAACAATTCAAAGTTTATCATATAAATTAACTTAATTCTTTCAAAGGCAAAGTAAGGCATCGCTTATCATCGTAAAACCTGTTGTCTTATCGAATGTCTTTCATATTATCGAAATCTGTTTTGTATTTTTTGTATATGCATCAATGAAATAGTATTAAATATAGATGACTAGGAATTATTACTTGAGGTAACTGAGGAAAAATGCCACAAGCAAAAAAGATCTGTATTGTCTGTGAAAAAAATATTGATGTGGCAAGGGGAAATGAAATTAAACGTTGTACCCACTGCAATAATACAGTTTGTAATAAGCACTTTGACATTTGTAGGATTTGCGAAAAAGTGATCTGTGACAACGAATTGAGAAGTTGTGGTTCATGTTTGAAGGACCAATGTAAGAATTGTACTATAAAAACAAGAGATCCTAAAACCAACTCTATTTCTTTGTACTGTTTACACTGTTCAGCAGAAAAGTAATTTGGATTAGTTTTCAATATAACTATTTTAATCCAAAGGCCACTATTGAACCTCCAACATCATCATCATTACCCGGCAAGTTTACTTTGTCGGTGGGAACAAATAGCATCCCATTGCCTATTGAAATACCGACTGGAGAGATGGCAGCACTAACATCATATTCCCACAATTTGGCACCTGAGGTTTTGTCAAGGGCTAAAACTATGCCTGATCTTTTGTTTCCATCAAATTCTATGTATCCTGTATAAACCACTCCATTGGATACTGTAGGTGATACTCTGGGAGGGAATTTAGTATCTATCTTCCATTTTATGTCTCCATTTTTCAGGCTGATGGCATAAATAGTGCCATTTACAAGGCCCTGTTCGATTGAATCGTGTGGAGCTTCTTTATGTCCGCTTAATCCATCAGTAAAGAAATTTAGACCCCGATTTGTAGCTGTGATGTACAAAGTATCATTATCAACCGCATGATAATTGTATACACCGTAAGACCAGGTCATTCCTGTTCCATCGGGTGAGGGAATCTTATCAATATCAATTTGTTTTCCTAACGTAGTCCACCAAATTTCTTTTCCAGTCTTTGCGTCCATAGCAATTAAATTTCCGCCTTTATCGTGACCTATCACTAATTTTCTTTGAGTTCCATTATCAAATTTCACATTGCTAACACTGCTGCCCCAAGATGTATCCCAATCATGTGTATCAGGCACTGCAATTTCCAGTACTGTCTCATGTGCAATGAATGGAGTTGACCAAATAATTTTGCCATTCTTTATGTCTATAGCAACCATATGATTTGAATACAGATTAGGTGTCATCCTTGTACTTGCATTAAAATTCGGCGATGCACTGCCTAAGGGAATATAGGCAATTCCATTATCGCTATCTATGGACCCACCAGACCAAGCAGTAGCCCCTCCATTTGGCGGATTTTTATCAGGATCAACCCAGTCACCTGAAGTGGTATCTATATTCCAGATAATTTCTCCATTGGTTCTATTCAAAGCTGTTACGTTTCCCTTTACATAGCCTTCACCTGGAGGTAATCCGCTTCCTCCGGAACCAGCCAAAACGTAATCATTCCAAATAAGAGGTGGAGAGTTAATAGCATAACCTAAACTGGTATCACCCAATTTGGGAGATTCCCATAGTATATCTCCGTTTGAAGCATCAATTGCAACTATTTTTGCCTCTGTACCCACCGTTGAGTAAATAATGCCGTCCGAGAAATACAGCCCCATTGTTGGTCCACCGTTAGTTTCAGTTTTCCATTTTAATTTACCTGTAGAAAGATCTATAGCAAATACATTGCCAAGATAGTCTTGAAAGTAGCCCTCATCGTTAATTATAAGTGGAGGCTCTTGAATTTCAACCGTATTATTAAATCTCCATTTTATAACCAGCTCATCAACATTGGATTTACCTATATCGGTTTGATTACTATTCCTTGTTCCAAAAATGTCATGATTAATAAAAATCCAATTATTCTTGTTAATTTGCTCCATCCCAGTCTCAAAAGTCTGAGGAGATCTTTGTTGATTACTTGAGGAAGTTACTGATGACTTTTTCTCGTTTGGATTGTCATTATCAACTTCAGAACCAATAGTGACGAATCCTGGGATGTGTTGCAAGTTGTTTTGAGCATATCCAGAAGAAAAAAATGATGATCCCAAGACCAAAAAGGCTGATGTCATGACAAAAAATAATATTATAGTGTTACGCGTATTATGTACAAAATACTTTTTCACTAAACTTTTAACGACCACCTTTGATAAAATTCTTATTTTTTTAATTTTGATATGTCAAAGTAATTGCTTTTCTATGTAGAATTTTTGTCGATAAATTTACTTAATTTTAATTCATACGTATTTGTAGTAGATCTATTTAGTATTCATAAAGATTTTGAGTGAAAAGGTTGCCGTTTTTACTATTGAATGCATTGGAATCTATAGATGTCCACTCGATCCATCACTGTCAATAGGTAACTTATTGATATTTGGAATTTGGAGTTAAATAATCATTATTGCGTTGCGTTTTTTTAAATACTTCAATTTCCCAAAAGCCGCCAACTAGTATTACTTCCTTTATTTTGGGAATCTTTTCATCATGGCTTTTTCTCAGATGTTTGTTTATTACACTGACTCGAAAATGAAATTTCACTTCTTAGACACCTGAGCCTCTTTTCTGGGTTAAAAATATGAGCAGATAGAATTAACTCAAGATCCAAAAATAGGATTTCTTGCAAAACCTTGAAATAATGCGGTAATCAAGTTCTCGCAATTATTTTCAGATACATGTTGTCAAGTTAATTTGAGTCAATCGAAACCATGGCCAAAGAAGATTCTAAATTGAAAATTAATTGCTGGACTATTATGACCCTAAACAAATAAAAAAACAACTGTAGAAGTATACAAACATAATATATCCATTTGATGGCTTATTTATCTAAAGTCGTCCAAATTTATATAGAGAAACTCATTACAATTCCAATTCAAAATGCGGTTGCAATATGAATTAGTGTGGCTGCCAAAACAGTATAATGTGAATACAAACCATGACCTGACCAAATATAATCCACACTGATGATAATTACCTTAGGAAATTATACTGTATTTTGTGTCAGGTAGTGTCATTAGTGCATCACCAACTATTATGACATTATAACAAAGATACTTCTCTGCGAAAGGTAAAACCCATCCTAAGTTTTTCCATGGGATTTGCCATGAGGATTTATTGATAAAAAAATTATGAATTACTTAAATAATTAGCTAATAGAATGGAAAAACAAACAAAAAGTATTGGCCAATGTTGGAATTCTTCCTTCAAAGGCCGATCTATAAAAAGGATGATTTTCCTTTTTTATTATGCAGATCGAAAAGATTTCAGCTTTCTCACCATTACCTATAAGAATAATGGCAGGAGTGGCCTTCATACTTCATGGTATGCCAAAATTTAATGATTTATTGGGAACTCAGGGTTTTTTTGCCTCTGTTGGCATCCCGGCTGATTTGGCACTTTTAATAGGATTATTAGAAGTAATCGGTGGAATTTTGCTAATAGTTGGTTTAGTTACTAGGGTAGTGGCAATATTGTTCGCAGTTGAAATGATGTGCGCTATCTTGATAGTAAAAGCAGGGAATAGCTTTATGGGACAAGGGGGTTTTGAAGTTGATTTGTTGTTAATGTCCATTTCGATTAGTCTTGCGATCTCCGGGCCTGGGAGATTATCGATAGAAAAGGAGATAATCAAGCGGGAAATATTTCCTAAAATTTCGTATAAAAAAAGATAATATATAGCACATAAAGAATCGTTAACAAAATGTTCAGCGAAAAAAATCGCGATAATTCATCAGCCTTTTGACAACTTAATATCCTCCCAAAAAAGAGATAAAATAAAGTAAATGATACGGCCGGAAAAAACCATCTATCTATTTTTTCTTTCTAAAGTATTAGTGGTTTTTTCAAATTTATTTGTCAGATCTTGAGTAGTTGTTAAAATGTCTATCGTATTTGCTGTGAGCAAAATAAAAATCTGTATTTTTCCACACGACTATATCATTTTTTGGTATCGATCTAGAGGTGTGAATCATAATTCTGCAAAGCAAAATGGTGTTTATTTATGTCTGATTAATAGGGCATAATGCTCGATGGAATACATCTGTAATGACTTTTACATATCTCCTCAAAAATGGAACTCAGCGTCGATTTTTTGGTTCTCCAACTATGATTACACTTCGTTCAGCGAAAGAACTGTGAACTTGTTTATCTAATGATGAACTCTGAAATTCTGATATCATTGTAACAGAGAGGGAACTGAAAATCAAAAAGAAATAAGGTGGACCGGGTGGGATTTGAACCCACGACCACCTACGTTTCCTCTGCCTTTAGCATGCAAGGCAGGTATTCTACCAGTCTAAACTACCGGCCCATCTATAATGATTTATTCAAGAGTGTTATTGGTTCTATTTTATTGTTTTTATAATATGGAGAATTGATCTAGCTTTTCCAAATCTATTAAATATTCAAACGCTGTAAATAAAGTATGGGTAAAGATTATGCCAACAAGGACGTACTTTGCGAGACTGATTGGGTTAACGATAATCTGAATAATCCAGACATAAAAATATTGGAAGTGGATTACGATGTTGAAAATGCCTATAAAGAGGGTCATATTCCGAACGCATACATGGTTTGGTGGAGAAAAGATATCAATGATGATTCCACTAGAGATATTATAAATAAGCAACAATTTGAGCAACTCATGTCCCGTTTGGGTGTTAAGAAAAGTGATGAGTTATTACTTTATGGTGATTTTAACAATTGGTTTGCTGCCTTTGCTTTTTGGGTATTCAAATATTTTGGTCATGAGAAAATCAAAATAATTAACGGTGGGAGAAAAAAGTGGGAAAGTGAAAATAGACCGTACACAAAAGATGAACCACCTCAAAATCAAAGTGTTTACAAGGCGTCTGCACCAGACGAGGGTGTTCGCGCATATTTGGAGGATGTAAAACGCGCGCTTCGAAAACAGGAAGTCGGGTTAGTAGACGTGAGATCCCCAAAGGAATTCAAAGGTGAGATTACTGCACCTCCTGAATATCCAATGGAACATGCCCAACGAGGGGGTCATATCCCAGGAGCGAAAAACATACCTTGGGTTCAAGCGTTAAACGATGATGGCACTTTTAAATCTGCTGAAGAACTTGAAAAATTATACCAAGGACATGAATTAAACCCTGATCAGCATATAATAACATATTGCAGAATAGGAGAACGTTCCTCACATACTTGGTTTGTATTAAAGTATTTGCTGGGATATCCCTCTGTAAAAAATTATGATGGTTCATGGACGGAATGGGGAAATATGATTGGCAATCCAATAGAAAAATAGGATTGATTATAGACTAAAAATGAGTGACAACTCCAGCACTTCATTTTCAATGGATGATCCTATTAGAAAAGGAAGGTTCTATTTTATATTCGAAGACAATCACTCTTATATTTTGTATGATAAAACAAAAAGAGGCCTGGAAATAAAAGATACTTTTACTGAAGAGCAGACAGGAATCACGTTAGAAAAAGGTATTATTTATGATATGGATGGAAGGGGTCATAAGGTACCCATAAGGTGGCTATATCCAAAGTCAAAATATGATCTTGATCATGTCTTAGAAGCTGCCGAAAGAATGGAAAAAAAATATCGTGAAATAAGGGAATTGACATGTCCTGATAGCGACTAGAGAACTTTTTTAAAACAAATAACTTTTAATATCCTTATTGGGGAGTACTGGTATTCAATGTCTCTGTTGCTATCAGACAAGGTCTGGGTAATGCTATCTGAAGTTGCAAAAAGAGGTATTTATCCAACTCACGGGGCAAAATTAGGAATTTACCGTTTGCCTGTTGATCTTTATGGACAGTCGGAAATGAGTGGGATTATGAATGAACTCAAATCTTTTGGATATACTTTGGACACATTCGCAGATCGAGTTTTTGTCACAAAAAAGTGGGTAGAAAAAGAATTCGATATCTTTACAAATCAAGAGCAATCTGCAGAACTCTATGTAACCGTTGAAATTGTTACTGGAGAAGTCTTGGATTTAATATATCAAATTAGACCGATAGAGGCATTTGGAGACTTTTACTGGGTTAAGAATTATAGGCAAAAAGCCGATATTAATGCTAAAATTATAATCGATAATATCTTGAGAAATACAAAAATTGGCCAGAAACTGATTGGATATTATCAAAAGATTCAGAAATTATCTCAAGAAGAAGCCATTAAAAAATTGGAACAAATTACACCCCTGGCCAATTCATCGAAGAATCTTGCAGATGATAAAAAACCTTTGACTGCATCGTCACCTCCTCCTCAAAATGCATCGCAAAAGCTGGAAACACCTGTCGCAGAAGTGTCGCCTCCTCAACCACAAGCGGAAACTCCAGTAACCGTTCCTTTATCGGAAAATACGACGCTTCAATTGACCGGTACTGGAACTAATCATACCGCCGCTGAAGGTCCTATAGATGTAGGGTTTAAATCCTCCAGACAGCCTGCCGGAAAGTTTCAGGGAATTCAAGTATGGGGACCGTACGATGCTCCGGGTCAGTTAGGTATTTGGGGAACAGATGTTTGTGTAGATTTTGATATTTGTGTATCAGATGGTGCTTGTATTGACGCATGTCCTGTTAACGTATATGAATGGTTGGATACGCCAGGTCATCCTGCATCAGAAAGAAAGCCATTTATGATTAGAGAAAAAGACTGCATATTTTGTCTGGCTTGTGAAAACGTGTGCCCTCCTCAGGCAATAAAAATATTTAAAAAGTAAAATCACATCTGGAATTAATTATTTTTTTTATTTTGCTCTTTTGTGTATTTGTAGATGCGATATGAAAGGTTGTTATTAAATTTCATAGTCGATGTCCACTTTGAATTGTTATCATAAAGTGTAACTAAAGATTTCTTTAATGAACTGTCTATGTTATTATAGGCGTTTTCACCCACTACTATTTCGTTTGGGTAGGCCACCGAGGTTATTTTAGCTGCGATACTGATGCTAAACCCGATCAAATCTATATGTGCATGGTTGATGTTCTTACCATATAGTATAACCAAGGCTGAACCATATTCGATGCCTATTTTTATGGCAATTTCACCTAAAGAATGCTGGCGAAAGATGGGATTAACTCCTTTAGTTATTGTTTCCTGTATGTGCGTTGCGCATTCCAATGAATGTTGGATTGCTTGGTTGGGATTGAAATCCGAAGGAAACAAAGCAATTACTGCATCGCCAACAAATTTTAATACATATCCGCCAAACTTAACTACCGCAAGACTAATCTCTTGGGAAAAAATCTGAATTATTAAAGATAGGTTCGCCGGTGATATGTCCCGTGACATTTGAGTGGAACCTGCAATATCTACATACATTACGACTATATTAGCGTTAGAGTTTACTTTTCGTTGTAAAAATTTTCTACAAGAGTCTGTAGATAAATCGATGAACAAACCATTATTTTCAATGCTAAGTGCAACCCTTTGCTGTATGCCTTTCAAAAAGGTAGAATCATCATCTTCTTGGTTTGGCAATTGCAATACAAATTATTGTGTCAAGTGATTTATAGTTTGATGTATCTTGATTAACCATACTGTTCGCTTTGATAAAAAGTTGGTTATGTACCGCAATCAAAAGTTATTTTCATTTCGCCATGTTTATATCAATCCAGAATTTGAATTAACAGGAAAGTTTGTTAATTTAAACATTATGAAATATTTGCTACATGACAAGAGGAATATTTGTTCCAAAATACCATATAATTATCAAATTTTGGAAAAAGTAAAGTAGTTGCCTAGCCTCATTTAGTATCGATGATTGTTTTAACGCTATTTCTCTGACTTAGGCCATAAATAGGGGATACTACCAAGGAGCCTTTCCATTATTTAGTAAATAGGTGTTAAAATATTTAGCTTTGATATTTACATCGTAAGCTTGCCAGATCCAAAATATTAGATAAACGATTCCAAATGGTATGAAAAAAAATGTCAATGCAACAAATATCCACCCTATAATGAGTAGCGAAACTCCTCTTGCTAGCCTCCCTATATATAAATGTCCTATGCCATTAAAACCTATTATCCCCGCAATCAAAGCAATTGCCACTGCTGCCTTGGTACTTTTGGTTCTGGTCGCAATAGCAACGGCATTGGCATTGTTTTGAGGTTTTCCACATGAGGGACAAAATGAGGCATTTTCTGAGGGAAGATCTCCACCGCAGTTTCTGCAGAAAACCATTGTCTTATTTTAATTATATCAATATAAAGAGATTATTGACAAATCCTTGTTACAATACAAGTGTAAAAGAAAAAAGACTAGTGGGGGTTTAGAAACATGTCATATTGCAGAGATTATATAGTTTTTATCAATATTTTTTTAATCCCTTATTCAGGTATGAACTAAGGCGTGATGAAAAAAAACGATGGATTTACGATCTGGTTTAATAGGGTTATATTTGCCCTGTGCCCTGCAGCATTACCGTTCTGCTACAACTATATACATCTTTTTTTGAAATTTTTCTCTGTTACAGGATCGAGTTGTATATTTTGTTATTTTTTACTCTCAAAAGAATTGATGGGCTGTTTTACTTGTTTAAATCAACTGAAAAATGGAATTTGTCGATATATTAAACATATATCCAAAACAATAGGAATTATTTTAACTATATAGTATATTTAATAGCTAGCAATTGCCATATAATCCAGTAAGGATGGCAAAAAAACATATCAATAATGGCGTGACCGTATCGGATAGTGAACAAAATGATTTTTCTTTAAATCAGGGGCAAGAGCCTAAAGAGCTAGAACAATATGAAAGATATTTACAAAAATACCTCAGACATCCTGCTTATAGAAATTTCATAGGTTCGCTAAAATCATACTCCACCAAAAATAACTATTCATTTAATCTAGCCAAATACCTAAACACAGAAGTAAACAGAAATCTTTCTCTTGATGATATTATATCAAAAAATCCTAAAGTTATTGAATCTGAAATAATACAAGAGATAATAAAACAACAAGAAGGCGATAAACTTGGTTATTCATCATCTCACATATTCTTATCATCTTTGACACATTTCTTTGCGATAAATGATATTGTAATAAATAGACGAAAAATAAAAAAATTCCTTGGAGAAAATACACTAAAATTTGAATATAGATCTTACACCATGGAAGAAATTTCCAGAATTTTGGAAATCTGTGATAAAAGAGATCGAGTTGTTGTTTTAATTCTTGCATCTACAGGTATGAGGGTTGGCGGACTGGCCGAAATAAAACTACAAAATCTTAAAAAATGGATCATAGATACAAAGGGAACTCATGTTTACCAAATTACAGTATATGCAAATTCTCAAAAATCCAAATATCAAACATTCTGTACACCCGAAACAGCAAAAGCAATAGATGAATATCTTGAATTGAGGAAAAGATGTGGTGAAAACTTGAAACAAGATCCCAATACTGGTAATTGGATACCGAGAGAAACTCATCTTATAATAAAGCAATTTGATAAAACAGGCTATATTCACTCTACTGAACCTATCACACCTCTAAATATTAATATTAAAATCATGCTTCCCAAACTCCATCAGCTCGGTATTAGGAAAAAAACACTAATGACTGAATCATCAATTCCATTACAAAGGGGAAAAACTGCCAGAATTAGACATGAATTGCATCCCTGTCATTCTCTGCGCATTTTCGCAATAACTCAGATGCAGAGAGCCAATCTTGATAAAACGATACGAGAGATGTTGGTAGGGCATGACACAGGCTTAGATAAAGTCTATTACAAGCCGCAGGATGAGGAAATACTGCAAGAATATCTAAAAGCTGTAGATTTGCTAACAATCTCAAACGAAAACAGACTACAAAAACAGGTAGACTATTACAAAGAAAGGGAAAGCGATCTATCTAGAATGAGTCTTGAATTAGCAGAGATAAGGGAGAAGTTGGGAATATGAATTAACATTTTAGTATTTTATTTTCTCTTAGTCCCAATTGAAGCTATATTAACAGACATTCCAAGGGAATTAGTTTTGCTTTCAAATAACTTTGCATTATTTGTAACCTGTGCATGATAGATTGTTCTTAAAAATACCTCCCAAATCTTTTGCCAAAGATCCGAATCTTTATCTAATTCATCAACATTGAGTTTTAATTTTTCTTTTGCTTCTTTGAAATCAATAGGTTTTCCATGTGATCGATAAGTTGTACCATCAGAAAGCCAGTTTGCCACCAGTTTGGCTTGTTCGGGATTATCATTTAGCATATATTCTTCAAGCCATTTTTGTGCCGTAATTCGGGATTCATCGATTGCTGTGCGACAAATTGCAAGATATTGTGGTTTAAGTTGCTGAAGCATACCATAATACAGATTTATTGGGTCTCCTTCCTCCTTTACCTTTTTTCTTATGTCATTTAATCCATCTAAATACGCTCTTGCAGGAATGAATCCCTCGCCTCCAATTAATTGTATTTGTGGATCAATTGAGCCTAATTCTGAACCATATCCCATACAAATTTTATCTGAGCCTAAACACATGAGAGTCGCGGCGGATTTGGCGTAAAATGGAACAATTATTTGAAAACTATCAGGAAATCTTTTTCTAAACATTTGCATCAACTTTTCGGCTGCGTTAGGATCTCCTCCAGATGAAGTTAACATTAAAACACCTTTTTTCTGGTCTGAAACGGTTCTAAGAATATCTTCCATGAGAATGGCATCTTGCAACATTATTCCTGATCCTGGTTGGCCTACATTTGCAGTATATGTAATTACAGCACTTTCAAGTGTTTCTTTAATCTCACTAATTAGATGTTGTCTTTTTGTTGCATCATTTGGATCAATTATATTGCGAAAAATTGGGCTATTTTTGTTATTTATATCCAGATTTTCCAATTGATCTAACTCGCGTTATTATATGAAACTACATAAATCTCATCGTCATTTGGAGTTAAGTCGAGAATTTGCTCAAGCTCTTTGATTGCATTCATATCGTTGTTTGATTTTACACTCGAGAAAAGTTCAAGAAATTCCTTAATCTCTGTCATTCATACTTATTTCAGGTGATTAAGGGTTCTGTAAACTTGTCGTCAGATCAAACATCTTTATAGAACTGTAAAAAACTTTCAGATGAAAGAAAATAAGAATTATAAAATAACTGATTTCATAATAACAGATTTAATTGATTAGAATTGGTGAAAATACTTATTATCATGCCATAATTTGTCTTAATGGGCATATTATATCCGATTCTATAGAATCTTTTGAAACTAAAATGGGGTTTTGTAAAGATTGTGGTAAACCTACAATTAATAAATGTCAAAATTGTAAAAATCCAATTCATGGAGACATGTATATTCCAAATTTTGTTAACGCGATACAAATGGAGTCACCATCATTTTGTTATGGATGTGGCAATCCTTATCCTTGGACTAAATCAAAAATTAATGCATTAGAAGAATTGATTGATTTTGAAGAAAAACTTTCTGAAACTAATAAAGAAGATCTTAAGAAAAACATTAACGACATTATTAATGAAACTCCACGAACAAAAATTGCTACAATTAAATTCAAACACTTGTTAACAAAGATGGGAAAAGAAACTGGAATAATGGCAAAAAATCTTGCAGTTGAAATGGCTAGTGAAACCGCTAAAAAATACTTCTTGGAGAAATAACATAAATGGATAAAGCTAAGTAGAACAATACTATATTGTGGAAGCTACTTTCGTAGCAACCACAATACAAAAGATAACCCAAGAGCAGCTCCTGCAAAAATACCCGCTTGAATCCATAGTCTTTCAACTACTTTCCAAGGGTCAGAATACAAGTCTGGATTGTTCTTTTGATACTCATTTATGTTAGAAAACACAGAAAGCATTTAATTTGAGTATCATTAACAATTTATTCTTTTTTTCTTAAAATAATATAATCTTCTTTATCTTCCAATTCAATTTCATCACCCTCTTTCAAATCAAAAGTGTCTCTTAGTGGTTTTGGTAAGTTTAATCCAACGGAGTTACCCCATTTACTTAACTTAGTCTTAAATTTTGCCATTCTTATTTTATTAAACATCTAAAATATTTAAGTATATACATTGTCTAAACGCTTAAATATTAGTCTATATAATGTATAGACATGAGCAAACAATAACTATCCAATCACAGAGAAGAATCGGGTAAATTTTTGCAAAACAATGTAAAAAGAATTGATGAAATTAACTATGAAATTAAATCCTCAAATGGTAAAGACGTTTACTCTATACTTTCTACCGAATTGGGTTGGATTTGCTCATGTCCTGACCACATGTTCAGAGGGGTTAAATGCAAGCACGTTTATGCTGTCGAGTTTAGCCTTGAAATTCGCAAATCAGTAGTAATTGAAATTCAGAAAATTGAACCCATCAATATAAGTGGTTGTAAATACTGCAAGTCCAATTCAGTAGTTAAATGCGGTTTGAGAAAGAACAAGCATGGACAGTTACAAAAGTTTCAATGTAAGGATTGTAACAAATGTTTTACCATAAACTTAGGTTTTGAAAGAATGAAACATAATCCACAGGGAATTACCACAGCAATACAACTTTACTTTTCAGGAGAATCTTTGAGGAATACCTCACGTTCTCTTGAACTGTTGGGAGTAGAAGTAAGCCATCAGACAATTTACAACTGGATTGACAAATATACTTCCTTAATGGAGAAATATCTTGAAAAGATTACTCCGAAGGTATCAACTGCATGGAGAACCGATGAGCTGTATTTCAAGGTAAAAGGAAACAAGAAATACCTTTATGCTCTCATGGACGATGAGACAAGATTCTGGATAGCCCAACAGGTAGCCGAGACAAAGTATGATGCTGACATAAGACCACTATTTCATAAAGGAAAAGAAATTGCAGATAAAAAACCAAATACCCTAATTAGTGACGGAGCACCAAACTTTCATATCGCATATAATAAGGAGTTTTATACTGCGAGAAAACCAAGGACTAGACACATTAGACATATCTTTTTACAGAGATCATAACAATAACAAAATGGAGAGATTAAACGGTGAAATCCGAGACAGAGAGAAGACTATGAGGGGATTAAAGAAGATGGATACACCTATCTTGAAGGGTTATCAGATTTATCATAACTTCATAAGAGAACATGAAGCCTTGAAAGGACAGACACCCGCTGAGAGATGCGGGATTATAGTAGAAGGCAAGAACAAGTGGAAAACGTTGATTGAAAATGCAAGTAAAGAAAATTAAAAGAAAATAAATTTTTTAGGACAACATTTTACCTTAGTTTTGTATTTATGTCTATAGATATCATCCATAATATTATTTAATTTATCTTCAATGCCTTTAGATTTGTTTTCTATTTGTATATAACTTTTATAAATATCTGAAAACATTGAAAAAAAGTCATTTGAATAAGGAATTTCCTTCACCACTCTTACTATTTTATTTTTCAATGATTCATCACCTTTACCTATCAAAAAATTGCCTATTAGGATATTGCCATATTTATTAATCGTAATTGCAGGTCTAAAACTATCTTTCAATGGACCGATATCTCTGTTATTATATAAACAATCTCCTATGCCGTTTAATTGTATATCTAATAACATTCTATAATCATCGTTAAAATAAAATCCTAAATTAGGTTTTGTTGCTATTGGTATATTTTCTTTGCTAAATTCCTTTTCAACAAATAACTTAATTTGATTTCTGAAATTTTGTATTTTATCATAATGTGTACCAATGTCATAGTTCGAAGTCAATTTTTCTGACCGAGAATAAGGTTCTCCATGCATATTATTTTAGATATTTCTATCGCAATTATAATTGATTGCCAAAGTAATAGTATTGTTAGGTGTTTGGTTCGACTCCACCTGATGTGGTATGATGAATCAAAACTTGAAATATGTTGTCTTTCATTTTATGATTCATCCCGCATTTTTCTCTACTTTTAAAATAAGAAATGAAAATCTAGATCAACGATAAATAATATTTTTACTATATTATGATTTACCATAAACTCCAGGGTATCCATCAAAGTCTTAAGCAGCTTGAAACGCAAATAGAAAAGTAGAACAAAAGTAAAGGCTACATTCATATGATAAGTATCGTTACAAAAAGTGATCCACTCCTGTAATATCAGTCATTCAGACGATCGCTTGTTCATCTAATATACTACTACCTCATTTGAAAGCACGGTGATGACGGTTGCACAAAGGTAAGGAAAAAATTAGAAGGAATTCATATCCACACATGTCCATCTATTCATTCGCTCATACCTTCATTTGATCCTACCATTACCAAATGAGAAATGTCCTTGCGTTGAGAAGCGCAATAAGAATACAAAAGCATGAGAAAGTTCCCCGTGTGAACTTCTAATTGATGCCTTTACAATTCTCCTTCCCTCTCTGATCTACTTATTACTTTAAGGATTCTAAAAATCCTTTTTTTTAATTATCATCACAACTTTTCTGTTTTCCAGATTTCTAGATTTTGAACAAAAAACTTTAATAGTTCATAACGTAGCTTACCCTGCAACTTTTAAAAAAAGAAGGGAAGTTGCCAGTGTCATAAAATGTCCAATGTTGTGGGATGGACCTAAAAACCTTCATCCTTTACCGTAGGCTCATATACAATAGGTTCATCCCACATATTTACTATAATATATGATCTGATAATTGGGAAAAAACTTTAATTGATGATATTCATTATTTATCCTCTGAATATTCAACCATTCGGTTTCTACGGACACAGGATAGATTATACCAATACCTTCATGTGGTGGTGGATCCATCAGTATAATCTATCCTGTGTATATGTATAATACATACATAAGCACATCTCAAAATTACCTCAACTTCCCCGCTCTCTTTAATTTCTCTACTTCATCTAATGAATGAACAAATTCTATGTGTTTACATCCAAAACCCATGACCTCATCATGGTCGCAGTGAAGTGATCCACCTTTGACAAATATCTCGATATCTTTTTTCAAAAGATTATCCCTTATCAATAAAACATTATCATAGTGATCTTTGAGGTAGTAGTCTGCATCTTTTTTGCTATTGTCAACGGATTTTACGGATTTTGATTTACTCATTTAGTTCTATCTTTCTCAATCCCCTCCAATTTTAACTTGGCTAGTCTGGACTACCTGCCATCTCTGTATAGTAAATTTTTTTCTTCCAGCCTTTGTTTTGACCTTTTTAGATCAAGTTTTATTTATTCGGGTAATGCCGCTGTAAATTTTACTTGCAGACATTCTATTGGCCCAGCCTGTTCGCAAAATATCTCAATCCCTTCATCATATCTAAAACCTTGATAATTTCTTGTTTCATTGTGATTGTTTTGTTTTGTTTTGTTTTTAATCAAGCAAAAATAACGTGTTGTTAGCTACTATTCTAAGGAAAGATAAAAGGCAGAAACTCAAAAATCCATCTTGCTTGCATTCGCTAAAAGCGAATAATATAATCCTACATCAACTTTCCCTTTTCTTTTGTATTATTTTACTTTATAATGAATCGATTATATCTATGATTCCGCAATCCTTTCTATCAAATTATCATAATACCAACTATAGATGCATTTAGAAACTATTTAACACTTTGGAGTGTGAAAAAATTATGTGGAAATTATGTGAGAATTATGCAGAAAATATGTAGAAATTATGTAATATATTGAACCTTTCAATAATAAAAATATAAATATTTGATAATTAGATAAATTGTATGTTGAAATTAGACCAACATGCCAAAAAAAACATAACACTATCGCCAGACAAGCGTGCGAGTGTAATGATAACTCATAAAGTCAACACGAAACTGAAAACTTTAGCAGATTATTATGAATTGCCAAAGAAATATGTCATAAAGATGCTAATAGAAGAGAAAATAGCCGCATTACATCAATGTAATAAGGAGGTTGCAAACTAGAAAATGAGTTATTCTACGCCTACCTATCAAGTAACAAAGAATAACCTGTCCAATGCTAACGAGTATGCAACCTCCCCAGATGCTAATACTTACACCAAAATACTTAGGACTTTCGTTTATGAAGAAATAATCAAGACCGCCAAGAAAAGAAGTAAAAATGATGTTCCCCAGTTTGACATAGATTCTAAGGATCTTTTAAAAACTGCAATCAGTCTTGCAGATGCAGAATTTACCAAAAAGAGGTGTTTAATCTAAAAATGTCTGCTTATTTGACCAAAATTGCTCCATGGGGAGAAGAAATTCGGGTAAGAGAATGCAAAAACGAAGGATGTAATACAGTAGCGTACTTCGATAATATCGCAAACAGATTCAAAGAATTGAACACAGGACAGGTTCACAGTTGTAAGTTCTACAACAAACGTCCTGGTTCACCACAACAACAAGGAAACAATAATCAATCACAATATAATAACTCTTACTCGCCACAATCGAGTAACAGCAGTAACGGAGCGGTTCATCAAGGACAAACAGCAACAACAGCAATAGAAGTATTACTTAAAGGACAATTAGAGAAGCTAAGAAGAACAGTAGATCACCTCTCAAGAATAGCCATGTTTGCTGAAAATCTTGATTTTCGTGTCAAAAAAATTGAGGAACGTATAACCTGTTCTAAAGTCCCCGAACGTCCTATTCTGTCAGAATCAACAGAATCTGACGAGGAAATAATTGGAGGTGTCCAAGAAGTACAATGAATTTTGAGGAAGAAATAGAATTCCCCAGGCTCAAAAGATTGTCAATAGAATATTCCAATATAGGAGGTGTTAGAGACTAGAATGTCAGTTTCCAAATATACAAACATTCAAAAAGAAATGGAAGAATGTAAACAAAACCTCCAAAAAATTCGAATCGAAATTCAAGATAAAGACGAACAAATGTCGAGGTTACTGATAGATTGTATCCGAATTCAAAGAAAAATGGGATCTTCTAAATCCGAAATATATTCTTGGATGAAACGTGTTCTCAGGGGTAAATCTGTCTATAATGCTGATGAATTTATCATACCATTGTTTGAAATGGAGGAATTGATCTAACATGTCCGAAACTTCAGACAGAGTTAGTAATGAGAACAGTAAGAAAATACAGGAAAATACAAAGAAACACTCTGACAAATTTGAGCTCAATAATGAATACGCTGAAATTATTGATAACATAGGTAAGAGTCATGAAACTTTCTCAGATAGTCATAAAGACGAAATCTTGAGAATGGCCCAGATATTGGATCAGGTAGGTGATACAAAGAAAGAAAAGATATGTGCCAAGGTTTGTAAGGATTTAGAGCCTCATGGCATCAAAGAACGATATGTGAGAAAGATACTTCCTGATGAATACAAGAGAGAATACAATTTACAAAACGGCCCTAGGGCCGAATTAGAAAAGAGAGAACAAAAAGCTTCCCCTATACCTATGACAACTGACGGACAGATAGTTCATGATGATAATCCATTGGATGATATCCATGAAGGCAAAACATTCGAACAGATGAAACGTGAAAACGAGATAACCGCAGCCGCAACAACAAGACAGAGAGCAAAAGAGGAATTACAAGAGGATAAAGAAGATACTTTAGAAAATCCTCAAAATCTGATACCTGATAACCTCCCTATTTCTTCCTCACAACCAATACTCCTTCTCTCCGACCAATCTCCAGAAGTCAGAGACATGAAAGCAAGATTAGATGAAGCAAATAAAATCATAGAGGAGCAGAACAAAAGAATAACAAAAAAAGACCAAGACTTTTTCAACCTGAAGAGATCCTACATACAATCCAGAGGAGAAGCAAAGGATCAGGAAATAACTCAGCTAAAAAATAAAGTAACTACCCTTGAGACTCAGCTTTTACAGATAGACAGAGAAAGTATAGCAAAGGAAGGTTACAAAGAAGTAGAAGTCTTCAAACTACAACAAGGCACAATCAGAATGTTGCAGGAAGTATCAGGCAAATCAGAAAGAACGTTCTTTTTGTTGGTCCATCCTAAAACAATGCAAATTAGAGCAGCAAAAACGGATAAAGAAATGCATCAGATTCAGGCCAAAAGAGCAGCAGGGGTTTTATAGGTAAACTAAAATGTACTAATGATTTAGCTGTAGTCCAGGCTAGATTAGATTACAAGGACATATTCGCTCTATTTTCTTTAAATATGAGTAGCTTCCAATCCTGCAAGAGATGTTAGGGATAGAAAAAAACAGGCATTGATGACTTTATACAATTAATAGATTTAAATAATGATAAACAACAATTCAATAAACCAGAACTAGAATTAGGAACATTCATGGAATTATAAAGATCAAAAGAAGGAGATGAATAATAATTAAAATGAGCGAGTTTTATGATGCTAATTCACCTCTAGGCAGCACAACTAGAGAGGATAAGTCTGGATATGACCCTGAAACAGAAGTAGCATTCTACGATAATTGTGAGAACATAATACTACAAGAGATAAAGAATGGAAACAAACTACAATGTCCTAAATGTGGAAATATATGCAATCCCCACTATGAATTAATCCAGGTCCAAGACCGTGAAACAACAATAGATGAATTAT
Source organism: Candidatus Nitrosocosmicus agrestis (assembly GCF_008389435.1). GTDB lineage: Archaea > Thermoproteota > Nitrososphaeria > Nitrososphaerales > Nitrososphaeraceae > Nitrosocosmicus > Nitrosocosmicus agrestis. The sequence goes on from NZ_VUYS01000008.1 coordinate 143,091, forward strand.
CTAGCGAAGCGGTCCTAAGCACAAAATCAGATGAGGTAAAAATCCGAACCACATTAAACAGAGAAAAGGGAAACAAACATGAGAATCTAAAGTATGTAAAGAAAGAATTTGAAAGATATAAAGAGATAGAGATAATAGATAAGGATACGATTTCAACAAAGACAAGGAGGTCAAAGATTGCCCAGAAAATATTTTATTGGTGAAACTGAACAGGATGTAAAAAGTCAAATAAATGAATTTCTATTTGCATTTAATGTGAATTTGATAAGTACGACCATTAAGGAGTTAGCTCATAGTTGGGAGGGTTGTATAGATTATGAAGATCCTTATGGAGAATTTACAAATTAAATCTCAAACTTGTCTACTTATTTACCAACATGCAGATTATATAGACTCTTTTTGTATAAACGTATGTCATAAATACATAGGGCTTATGCAAGAGATAATGTTAAATTCCTTAATGAAGTAAAATACTATGTTAAGGAGAATTTGAAATGAGTATAGATTTCGAGAATGCCTATTTTCTTAAAAATACTACAGAAAGTAGACCGATTTGGCTTGTTAAGCAAATTTATAATTTGATAATAAATGGAGTTTGGGAGAAGAGATTGTTTAGATTCCAAATTAGTATTCTTAAAAAAGTAGAGAATTTGAAATAATATAAAGAGATAGAGATAATAGACAATACAAATAAGAATCTTAAAAGTGATAGGGATAATAGTATGGATAATCTTGTCTATTACGATGATGATAATGAAGAAAAAGTAATTTACAAGGTCTATTCTAGCGGTGTTAATTATAATAGAAAATCCATAACTATTACTAGATACAAGATTGAACAATTACGCTGGCTTAAAACTTATACAAATTATACTCATATACCAAAAGATCAACCAATATTAACCAGAGATTTAATTGACCTGTATCTTAAAGACTATCTTCATGAATATAGAAGTACGGTGAATCATGATAGAAAGACAATAAGGATATTTGGATTGAAACAATATGGTTTTGGTAGTGTGTCAATATGGTAAACCTTGATGATTTTATAACTAGAGATGAACTCATACCACCTAACACTCACAAGTTTAAACATAAAATTCTAATAGGTCCAGATCCTAAAGATACAAAAAAAGTATTAACTGGAATTCCATTAATCCAAAATGTAACTAATCAGTTAGTAGCCTGGGTAGAAATAAGAAAAGAGAAAGACAAATACTTGCCATAGGAATTAGTAGATAACCTATGTTACCAATTCATTTACTTTCTCTTTCAAAAATGACATTCTTATAGGTTTTTGGATTATGAGATTGATTCTTGCGACTTCAAATTCTGGTTGTAACTTAATTACCGATATATCGTAAGCAGTAATCATAATGATTTTAACCATATTATTTATTTGTCTAATAGTAGTATCTAAAATAAGACCGTTCATTGACGGCATCCTCCAATCTAATATGACGAGAGAATAAGCATTTGGAGAAACTGATCTAAAAAATTCAATTGCTCGTAGAGGATCTTCAAAGGCAATACATTCAAATCCCATCTTTTTACTCAAGAAATTTTTCAAAAGTATTATAAAATCAATGTTATCGTCAACTGTGTATTCTGAAATCCTTTTTCTTTTTGAGAATACCTTTCTTGGATGGTATTTCTGAATCCACTTCCATACTGCAACATGACTTCTCTTTACCTTGCGTAGACAAAATATTGCTTTAGAAACACTTCTGGTTGATAAACCAAGAAAGTACAAATACAAAGCATGCTCAATGTCTAACGAAGATGTTCTTTGTTTCTTTTGATAACGATAATCGAGATAGAACATCTTCAAGCTATAACATTTTCTTAAGTTAACAGAGCCTAACCAAGAATAAAATTTTATTAAATAATTTTATTATCTGTTTCAGGGATAAAATTCAAAGCGGGATCTAAGAAAAATAGATGAAAAAAGAAAATAAAAGATTGTGAGTTTCAATAATCATTAGTATTGAATTACAAAGTATGTCCAAGTATTGAGAAATTTATTTGGAATCAATATGCCTGAAATTGTAAAAATACTAAGTCTATTTTACATCTCATTTTATAAATATCGTGAAAATAAAAAAACAGGAATATTTATATCAGACTGAGGAATGAGCGATTACTTGTAATTGGACCAAATCTTTGTAGCCACAGATAAGCGATTTCATAAATTGATAAAAATGCGATTAAAGATCTAAACTAACAGAAATTAAATAACTGAAATTCTACTATTATTCTATTCATACATTTGGGGATCTTCCTTTCCTATATTCAGGTCTTCTTGATAGATAATCAGTGTACTGAATTTGTCCACGCCATCCCTACTAAATGCAGTATACTTGATATCAATTAACTGTTTTACTTCTTTCTTTTTTAGAAAATCGTTTATATTGTTTTCCAGTTCGGAGAGTTGTTGATTATCGTAGATTTTTACTTTTGTCATAATTAGTTTAGTCTCCCTGTTCATATATCCTTTTTTAATCCGAATATTAGTCATAAGACGTTGAAGAATTGTCTTACCTAATCCAATTCCACCTAACCTATTTCATATACTACCTGATAGTTCTGTAATTTTGTATTGGATCAGATTAAATATGAAAAATAATTGGACGGCAAGCTGGGATTATTATCTTGATCACTTACATAATTATGCTATTCATTTAACTTTCACGTCTGTTTTACGGATTTGTTATATTCGAGGAATTTCTGAAAATGAATGATAAGTTATTATACACTAATAATTTGAGATTGTAGTTATCCTAAAAAGCCCTACTAACACAAATAAAGCAACCCTGATTACAGAATCAAATTTGGAAGCCTGTCCTAGTTTACTATCTCAGTTGATCCATCATAATCAATTTTTTGACCTGCTGATCTCAGCTATTCTGTTGTTTCAAAACTATCCGATTATGATTCACTCTATATTGTCTTCATGTTGTAAACAAGAGATTCATCCTTAATCACAAAATATTGTATATAATCAAAGATAAATTCAATGAGGTGGACTCTATTATCAGTTACTAATTAGAGGTAGCGTAATGGAGAATGTCGCCCCTCCAACCCCGTGTTCATCGTTATAGTTGTTTTCTGCAGATATTTTGCCACCATGTGCTTCTATAATATTTTTGGAAATGTACAATCCTAATCCCGTTCCACTAGAATTTGATGCAGAAACAAATTTTGAAAATATATGAGGAAGAACTTCGGAGTCTATTCCCTTGCCCGAATTTATAACTTTGATTAAAAGCTCACTCTCAACCTGGCTTTTGTCTTTGTTCAGTGATTGAGAATTCTTATTTAAAATGTTCTTTTCTAAAGTGATAGTAATTTTTCCCCTGTTATTTGTATGCATAATAGCATTTTGAAGTAAATTAGTAATTACTTGTATTATTCTACTTCTATCGGCATAGATCACTTGTGATTCCTTTTTTTTATTTCTGTTTGAGTATTGGGCCTCGTATTTAATTCTCTCTTTGTGCTCGTAAATATGGTTTTCAAAAAAGATTGGAATTTTCTTTTCATTGTTAATACGGCTACGGGAAAAATCCTCTACAATTTGCTCTAGTAGTTTAACTATGTCAAAATTTTCCTTTTTTAGGATTAGCGTCTTATTGTCTATCCTAGAAGTGTCAAGTATATTAGAAACTAAAACATTTAATATTTCCGCATTCCTTATGATTAGATTTTGATATCTTTTGCTGTTCTCCGATCCTAAATTAAGAAGCTCCACATATCCTGTAATAGCTTGAGTTGGAGTTCGAATCTCATGTGCTGCTATATTTATGAATTCATTCTGCAATTCGTATTTCTCTTTCAGACTTTTTAGGGATTCAATTAGCTCATCATTAATGCGTTGAAGTTCCTTGATTGATTCTAAAAGTGCAGGATTTAATTCGACTTTATTTGAGTAGTCGTTACCTTTTGCATTGTCAACATCATCATATTCTTTTACGTTGTTCTTTAAGTTAGCCATTTCAACATCTGTTTTACTCTTAATTTTATCATTTGAATCTAGCGTGGTTTGATTTTCTTTTTTTGACGATGATATGAATATACCTGTATTAATTAAGTTATCTATTACAGAATGAACTGTAAGAGATCTTGTTGTTAATAGATCTATTTGTCTTGATAGAGGAGATATATACGTAGTATCATTTGTTTTGACATTATTTTTTTCTTTTTCTACATTATGTCCCACTTTACCAATGTGCCTCCTCTATCCTTGACATTTAATTAACAAACGTTATAAGATACTTCAATGTAGGAGTTGCTCCATATTACCAATAATAATAGTGATAATAATATGAAAGTCAAATTTCAGCTGTAAAAAAACAATAGAAAGATAATTACTAAGTTAAATTCATAAATCCATATTTTAAGTCAATTCCACAATTTTTTTACCTGATTATATTACATGGCTTCTGCGGGTTTTTTCATCAGCAAAGCAGTTGACTTCTCCACCGCGGTGGTGGGACTAATAGGTTTTGTTGCAAATTCATCTGCTCCGTAATCTAAAACTCTAGTCTTGTTATTTTCGTCGTCAGCAATCGCAAATACCTTGATACTTGAATTTAAATTTTTGATATTGACAATCAACATTGCACCCCTGTCGGAAGCAATTTTACCATTCATTAACACTATGTCAATTTTATTATCAAATTCTTTTAATTTGTCCATACAGTCCGTCGCAGATCGGGTTTTAATAACTCTGTATTTAGCTAGAGAAAAGTACCCAGCCAAAAGATTAGATACATCAATGTCGTCTTCGACTAAAAGTATTGAATGGCGGTATTCGCTATCTGATTCACTAGGCATTCTATGTTCTACAAGAACAAATTTATTTGCCTAATTTAAGCATATTTTATCGACATTAACATATTTTATGTAATCAAGTTATAGTCATGAAAGTGGTTTTTGACTTCATTGCCACCTACTAAAAATGAACCTTTTTGACCTATTCTTAACATATTTACAATGATTATACAAACTAATTGTTGGATCTTGCTTCGAATATCTCGAACAACTCCGACGTAATACCTGTACAAGGTATATCTGCGAATGGTAACTTTAGTTGTACTTAGGCGTTGTGACTAAAATGTTGAGTGATAAAAATAAAGCACTAGAGTTATGACTCTTCGTTTAACTCAAATCCCATCGCATCTACTTGCACTTAGAATTTGTTTTCTTTGTATTGTTACGAATTATTTATATATTCTAAAAGGTCAATTTGACTTAATCTATAATAATAAATTCAACCATTTAAGCTGTCATTAAATTTAAATTAGTATTTTATCAATGTTTACAGATTATAATTAGCAGTTAAATATAATGCTCATATTTGGAATTAGATGTTATCTTAAATTACAAAAAATCACGTTGCAAATATTAGCCTCTATTAACTAATGGATAAGTTTCCTCATATATGATTAAATGCAATAGATTTAACGAGTTCAGTGCCCATATAGTTTACAACTTTCTTTTTTGTATGGAAAGTACTTGAAATGATACAGTAATTCTCTTCTGACTGTACTTCTTTCTAGACTTTAAATTGATTGTAATGGCAGGAGTCATTCTCTTAATATTCTAATACCTTATCTCTTGTTCACTTTTTAATCTAGCAATAACAGATCTTTTTGCCCTGGCACTTCGTTTTCTAAGTCTACCGCGGCAGCAGTAGCACCTAAATTCATCAGTATTAAAAGCAATCTCGCAGGAAGTACACTTTGAGTTTAGTCCTAAAATATATGCAGCATTGATATTTTTTTCATTCAAACACAACCCATTACAATAATTCATTGCAGGATAATCGCCCTCTGGTAATTTCAATCGCCAATATATAAAATTAATTTAACTTGTTTGTGATTTTTGATTGTTTAATTACTATTTGAATTTATATATTCCAAGAAGCTGGAAAAACTGATGAGCTCATCATACAAATTATTCGGCATATTTGCAATCCATAGTCCAGAGTCCTGTCCTCTAAATAACACCAAAAGCAAAGAAATCTTTAAGGAGATATACAATAAGCTACAATCACATTCTGATAAATATGGAGTCCAAGAAATTAATGGATTCTACATGTCTGTTTTGGAACATGAATGGATAATTTTGGTAAAAGCAAATAGTGCTCATGACATAGAACAGCTTTGTATCGAATCTGGAATATCTTCATATAATACTGTAAAGATTGTGCCTTTAACAGACTATCAGGATGTATTAAACAGGATCAACAATCAGAACCAGTGATAATAAGATATAACCTTTTTTCTTAGGTTATTATTTCATTAAAGAGGAACACTAAACTATAATGATTTATTATTGTCTTCTGGATTTAGTTTTACACTATGACCACATACTTTGCATTTAGAAATGATATAGCCATTAGGTAGTTCTTTATCCATAAAGAGATTAAGGCCATCTAGACCGCATTTAGTAAATTTGAATTCCATAAAATAAAGGGAGATTGATAATAGAGCAATAGGACTTCTATATCATCTTTTCAATCTATTCAGTATCTTCTAATTTGTTCACTGTTTACTTTGGCAACACTAGATCTATTTGCTCTTGTGTTTCGTTTTCGCAGTCTAGTTCTACAACAATAACATCTATACTCATTTGTGTTTAATGCGATCTCACATGATGTGCACTTAGAATTTAGTTCCAATTTGTAAGCAGCATTGATATTTTTTTCTCTAATACATAATCCCTTACAAGGACTCAAACACGATACCTACCTTTTGAGATTTTTGTTTGCGGATATATAAAATTAAGTTCGTCTTATCGTAGTTTTTGTTTGCTTAATTATGATTCAAGTTTATATATTAACACTATTCAACAACTTGTCAACAATCGCTTAAGTACTGATAAACTTGTTTTTGAACTATTTCATCAAGCCTAGCGAATCTATGAGTAGTTGCAAAAAAATTAAAATCCATAACCTGCACCTACTAATTCAGGTTGAGCACCTTAACAATTTTATCTTTTGATAAAGATCCTAGCCGAATTATTTGAGGATTGGTTTCATTTGATATATCAACTATTGTCGATTCCCCCTTAGATTCCATTAACGTCTCTTTGGTTAAAACTGCATCACATTTTGTAAACAATTTAGGGTCAATTTCTATAAATCGCCTAGACGAAGGGCTATTAGAAAAATTGGCGCTTGTGCCTATTAGTAATTTAGATCTAGTCATTTTTATTAACTCTTGTATACACATATCATCTGGAATTCTTATTGCAACAGAGTTATTTGCCAAATTGAGCGTGTATTTAGATAATCTTGACAATGCTTTAACCTTCAAAACAATCGTTAATTGGCCAGGCCAAAATAATTTGAAAAGCTCTTTAGCTAGGGGAGTGATAATCGCTATTTTATCAACTTCTTCTACCGAGTGTGTCAATATGGGTAGCGATTTATTTAATGGCCTGTTTTTTATTTGGTACAAGCGAATAATGGAGTTTTCATTGGTGGCATCACATCCTATTCCATAGACTGTGTCAGTGGGATAAATGACAACTCCACCATCATCCACTATTTTTGCAAAACTTCTTAGGCTTTCTAAACATTCGCACTGGTAGGAATCCACCACCAGAATTGAAAATATGGTTCCTAATTTAACTTGTACATACTCAATATATAATCAACCTATTTTTTTTTGACACTTATTTATTTAGATCTCAAATGATTAATAGATTTTCCATTGTTGTACTCCTTTCCTTGATGTCAGCGGACATGGTTTTAATGTCTATTGAAGGTTAGCCTACTTGACAGCATGCATGTTACTGATAATCAATCTATATCAAATCTTTTTGTAATAGTACATATTCTAGATAGGTACGGATGCAGTGATTCCTTTGTATCAAGTCTAAAAGATCTATTTATCATCTATTCATATTGTTGTATAGCATAAATTCTTAATTCTTGGGTTGTTATTTTGATTATAAGATTTTTTTTGTTATACAAAACCTAGATATTTGAAATTAATTTTATCATTCTTTGAGAAAAGTTTTTTTGAGCTTTGTTGCATAATTCCTTATTCTGTGGGTATTATCATGTCCATGATATCATATTATTCTAAACAGGTTATACAATGACACTTTAATCATCATCTCCTTTACCATGTTTTGAAATCTACTGGCTGATGTATATTCACCGAACATTCTCTTTATTGTTGAAAAGGCTGTTTCAGCCATCCATCTATGTCCGTAATTTCTTTTCTTCTTCCATTTCAGTCGGTCATCTTCTATTGTTTGCAATCTTACCTCCTTGTTCCTTAACCTGCTATTTCTAATCGAAACAATGGAATTCCTTCTTACCTTTATTACGGGAATGACCTTTTTATCTTCGAGATATTTGAAGTTGGTATTTGAGTCATAGGCCCCATCAGCCAAAACGGATTTTATTTTCTTTTTATCTTGGTTGTCCAAAACATTGTTGACCAGTTTCTTTAACATCTTGCTGTCATGTACTTTCTCGTCTGTTATTTCTAAAGCAAGGACTTCCTTTGTTTTTATATCCACTGCTACGTGGATTTTAAGATAGCCTTTTCTATTTTGTTTATTCCATTTTTCAGACATCCATTGACCTCTATTGGTTACCTTTATTCCTGTACTAACTATTGATATCATTAGGTCATCACCATCACCCGTCCCGTCTCTTTTGATATCGATGCTTAGTTTGTTTATTCTTTTACAGATATGGCCGTAACTGGGTGAATTTGACGGTAACCTTTTCCCAGTGGCTTTGATTATTCCTTCTGTCTGTCTGTAAGGTAGGTGAAATGAATAACGGATGTAACCAATGGCCAGTATGAAAGAATTGGGAAATATAAAGGGTTTACCCTTCTTGCCTTTATTCATCCTCTATCTAGTTCATAACCCCAATTATCAAGGAAATCATGCGAGAAGAGGATATATCTCACCACTTCTAACCAATGAACGATTATAGGAAGGCCAACAGTCAATCACAAATACCTATTATGAACAATTCGAGCTAAATAGTTTGAGTTAGGCGACAAAGCAAAATTCAAGAATAGAATACGAGGAAATTGATCCTATTTTCATTTATGAAACTGAATCATTCTTATTCCAAACTCATAGCGCTTTGGATATAATTGCTCAAATTATTGCGTTATCGATTAAAGAACCTAAATTGGATCAATAGGATGCCAATCTAGAGGAGAAAATAACAAAATCTTTGATACTTTTAGAAAACTTAGGAAGCGATTTAACACAAATTGTAAATAAGAATTTAGTTGGTACTGAATTTAATAGTATTGGTAATTTGATTACACATTGGGGAAATTTGTTGAACTTTAAATCACTTATCTATCATACTAACATGACTCAAAATAAAGCAAGGATAAGTTATCCAAAAATGCCCAATAATATGACTGTCGTGAATTACATGAAGTTTACGTGGAATACACTCAAAACACTCATACATAACATTTATTTGGTGACAATAAGAATCCCAAACAGTCCTTAAACAAGATACAATATGAGCTTTGAATTAATCGACTAGTTGGCTATTATTCAGATTAGAGGCTTCAAGTGTGATGTTTGTGACCATGAATGGGTATCCAGAAAATGGCATTCCTATTCAGTTAACGAATTACCATAGCCTGTGCCAAATGTAAAAGTCCTTACTGGAACAAAAACGCTAGAAAGAAGTCAATAGAAGAAGATGAGAAGAAAAAGCAAAAGTAAAATTCTCTAAATATTTACCGTATAAAAATATGGGATGAATCAAATGAGCCAGATGACCCAAAGGATACTTGCTACAAGATTTTGGTCGTTGATTTGTTCATCCCACATGAAATGAAGACAATCCTTGTTGCATTATTGAATAGTCAACATAATAATTAATTATTTTTGTAATACAGACACCTAAAATATAGGCCAAGAATTATTATGGAAGAATATGAGCAAGAATATTAAAAAACAATGTCCATCCATATTCGCGGCTATCGTTGCATTTTTTACATTCTTTTTTTGGCTTATTCCTTCTATTATCTGGAATACCTAAAGATACTCAAAAAGATTGGTGTGATTGGTATTTTTGTGCAGTTAGCTGATTAGGACTGTTTATCAGCATATCGTCTCTATATCATTTATGCCAAAGTTTTTGATCATCACGATATAATATATTGAGTAAGAATATGATGAATGAATTTTGAAAAGAAAATAGAAAATTTATCTAATTTATCTAATTTATCTACTCATTTTTCTGCATTCTTCAGCACACTGTCTACAAGCTTGAGCACACTGTTGACAATGGTCCATATTAGTATGACTTTCACATTCTTTAGCACAAGCATCACATACTTTTGCACAAGTTTCACAGATTGCTTGAGCATAATGACTATCTTTAGACATGTACTTGGAAGAAATTCTGCACACATCCGCACAGTATTCACAAAGTTCAATACATTTTAGGAGCATTTTCACATCTTCTTCTCGGGAACATAATGTAGCACAATACTCGCATGCATTAGCACAATGATTACATGCTTCAATACATTCTACGTATTTTGGATTATGCAAAGTGGCCGTGGGATTTGATGTTGATGACATATTTTTATCATTATCTAGTAAAGAACATAATATTTAATGAAAGACTATAATCTTTAGACTAATGGAAAGAATACATGCGTGGGTAATGGAGACAGACCCAAACTATGAAAATTATTTAAATAATATCCTATACCATTGATATAGATTAGCAAAAATGGATTTTAGTAATTGGATAAAAAGCATCTGCAACAAATTGAAAAAGGAGAATAAAAATAAAAATAACAACTCAACATCTTCTACAACTACGACAAACTCATACTCAACATCGAAATCTAGTTGAAAATTATCAAATAAACTATATTACTAATATCTTTTAACAGTCAACTCTCTTCTTTCTGTTCTCATTTTCCAACCTCTAAAGGATCTTGTCCTTAGTTTGTAGTTACAGCACGGACAGTACGGATTTTCATCCCATTTGATAAATATCTCACATATACTACAGCGTTTCTGTCCTTCCTTGTACCTGGATGGAATATCGCTGTTTCTCTTAGCTTTGTACCTTACACATATTCCGTTGCAACTCAATTCATAAATCGAAGCAATTACTTTGGATAACGAAATAAATATTTTTGCGGGCATTTTTTAGTTCAAGATTTATTCTAAACTTTTAAACTCCTTACAATCGTACAGTGTTTTTATACTAAAAGTTTTATAGAACATTTACCATAGAAGAATGATCCCTTTGCTTAAACTTTTCTCCCTATCTACAAGTGGTAGATATGTAGCAACTATTACAAAGACATCCAATGAGTCTACTTTAAAACCTCAGGATGATAAGAAAAGTGCAATGGCTCTCGCGCTCCAGTGCACTAATTCCTCATCCTGTAATAATAGAGTTATTTGCAGATGCAGTATCTGTTCGGAATTATTATGTTACGAACATGCAACCCTACATGGACATCAGATGATACATTTTGAAATTCTGAAATAACCCATAAAAAAATGATCAGGGATTAAATATTATATTGCATAATGGTTACCACCTTATTTGGCAGACTAATTGTCAATAATTAGCACTAAACAAGGTGTAATAAGGCTACAGCCATGTCATAAGATACCATCATCTGGTAATCCAGAATGGCTATCATTGAAAATATGATAGTTTGATGGTGAAAATCAAAAACATGGGGGGTCTGAGGCATATGAAATATAGATGCCAAGTCTACTGTTACAAGAAACAAGACCTTTGTTGACACCTTATTACTTTTGAAATAGTTTCAATGTTTCCAATAAATCATAATCTGGAAATCTGATATAAAAAAAACGACATTAAAAGATATAGAGTATTAGTAGTAAAGGAGGAAAGGTCATAATAGGAAGGACAGCACCAAGAACACAACCCTATCTTGCCAAAACTACAACTACCTATTCCTCATTGTTGGTATATGCTCATTTGTAATACCTAAATACAGCATTATTCCGAATTTGTCTGTAGGACAGTATTTTATCCCTGTTTATTTTTTGTGTCATTTTCTGTGTGGAAAGCACAATGAGGAGCAAGTTTCTCCCTTACACTTCACATTGTATTGGAGTTGAAATAACATTGACGAATCTTTCTTAGATCCTAATTGAGATAAATTAATCGGTATTTTTTTCCATGATTATCAATATTGAAAGTTAATAAGTTTGTAATTTCAAAGTGTGTATATCAAATAGAAATTAAATGAGGAGATAATAGAGTAGGCATCAATAGGCGTCTCGTAACCCCTTACGCTTTTGTATAAACACAACTGGATCAGGTACATAATGACTAAGAAGAGTGGTGTTAATGGAGCATTATTAACGCACTTTAATGACCCTAGCAGATGGTAGCGGTCTAGTTGATGAGGATGATGACGATGCTTATGGCATAAGTGTAGCCTACTCCCTCATACTCCATATAGTATATCTCCTCATATTGTAATGATTGCAGCTTGTTGTCGCAGTACTTTCAGTTGGGCTCTGTTAACTTAAGCGTTAATCATCTCTGCGTTATGATGATCCACAAACAGATTCAACCAATTTCTTACATGATTTAGTTTACAATTCTTTTTTCTACAGGGAAAGTAATCATCGAAACTTTCTGTTCTGTCCTTGATGTATTGCATTGTTCTTTCAAAGATACTTTTCTCCAATGAGGAATGGATGTGATGTTTTAGTTTAAGAAATTGACAAGCCATTGGGTACCATGTACCTCCATCCGTAGAAACTGGATGATTTCCATGAGCCTTTATTAGCTCAGCCATAAATTTTTCAGCAACAAGTATGTTTCTTTCTTTAGTTATATTTTGTGCGAGAATCATCCTGTTTTCTGGCTCAATTGCAATCCAAAGCCATATTAATTCTGGACCAACTTTTAGAATAGTCTCGTCTACAATGTATTCTGATATCTTATTTTTCCTTGTTGATAATTTCCCTTCGTGATGACATTTTTGAATCCCTTTCCAGATTGCAACATGGCTTCTCAACATTATTTAAGAATAACAATGCTTTAGAAACACTTCTGGTTGATAAACCAAGAAAGTACAAATACAAAGCATGCTCAATGTCTAACGAAGATGTTCTGTTTCTTTTGATAACCATAATTGAAATAGGGCATCTTCAAGCTATATCATTTTCTTAAGTTAACAGGACCCATAAAACCAGGGAAGTACTTTTCTACCTCCTCTTTTGTCTTTAATCTCTTGGTCACCTTGTACAGTTTTTGAGGGATTGGTAAACAACACCTTATCAACCATTCAATCTTTTGGATGCCTCTACATATGTTACTCTGGTTCAAACCAAAGAGGTATTCCATCAGAGTATAGGTTATGTACAGACGATAGTACACCAATACCACGATGACTCTATCCTTGACAAGGAGCTTAAAGTGCCTGCCAGCTCCAACTGCTCTTTCTCTTTTTCTATCTTTTCTGAAAGACGTTTTATCTCATACTTTGCATACCTTGATTCTATGATTTGAAAAAGGCTGTCAAACTGTTGTACAGAAAGACCTGTGTATGACTTGAAAAGTGATGGTTTTTTGGATAACCTGTCATAGGATAACAAAAGGAAAGGACATGTTTACATGAAACAGGTGGAAATAAAGCTGTTATGGCTAATTATGCAAGAGATCTTATGATTACATGTATTGGGTATGTTCGTTATCTATCAATACTTACAGAATGACACCTAAACATACGGGGATTAACACAAGTCCAAACAAACACAGAAAAGCACAGCTAACAAAACTTATTGAAGAACTACCTCTTAGCAAGAGATCCCTTCACAATATACGACTTAGATTTAGGGTAGAAGGATTATGGGAGCTATTCCACAAATTTGTGGCTGATGGTATCTCTAATACTACACTTCCTGTAGAAACAACCTCACTTAATTCAATGAAAATCCCTACATTTAGGATCAACAAGAAGAGCAAGGACATCACGTTGGCTACAAGCGAGATCAATAATCTGCTAATTGGGGTGACAGTACATAAAACGGATACTATATCTGTAACAGTTGTATGTTCTCAATCTTGTTGTGATGGATACAAAAGGTCTGTTTAATCTTGCATGTGCTCTGACCAGAGTCAAAGAGAGGTTAAGAATCTTGATAAAAGATGCTAGTAAATGTCATCATCATAATCTGCCTAAAATCCAGAGAGAGCAATCCCTTGTTAGACTATCACAGTTCCGTCCTATGAAACACGGATAGTTACAATGTGTTATCTTGGCAGGGATTCTAAGATTGAATATTCTGGAGAGATTTTCCTTCAGCACAATAGATGCTTTGGATGTGTTGGTTAGGGTCTACGCCAAAGAGATGGATGATGGTAGAATCCAGATACGACTTGAAAAACAGGAATACTTGAATAAGACACTCGCAGGGGCCATAAGTGAAAGACTATTAGTAGTAGTAAAAGTATGAAGCGCTTTGATTCTTGTTGGTTAAGTGAATCAAAAACCTACTTTTTTTATATAGTCTTTATATAAATAATTTGATAATCAATAATTTATAATTTATACAAGTTTGATTTCATATTAAGGCTTTATTAAACATACAAGATTGAATTCTCTTTTGTATTATCAACGTGTAGAACAAGGTCATATTCTATATGAGTGCACAAAAGATCAATTGATTTGCTGTTTGAACATTCAATTCCTAGAGCGTTCAATAATAAAATATATGAAAGTGAATCAACATTAATGAAAGCATGTTAATTATATAATATAATATCTAGTGTGACATTCCTTATTAAGTCCTTAGATCAACGTTCAAGTACTAATATTTGACTTGCTCTATTGATCCAATATTGTTTTATCCAGTGTAAAAAGGGGTAAGACTACCTATAATACAAATTAAAGGCGTCAGGGTTATTCTTTGGCCCATTACAATGAATTTTATAAAACCGTATTTTTTATAGATCTACAAAATTC
>NZ_VUYS01000033.1 GCF_008389435.1 Candidatus Nitrosocosmicus agrestis
TTCTCCTAAGAGACAGACCTGAAAAATACAAATACAAACCATAGCATATGTATTCTGAAGGTGTTCTGTTTCTCGTGTTCATAAAAGAGATGGGATATCTTCAAGCTATAAGATTTCCTTAAGTGAATAGAGCCCAATTAAAGAAGTATAACTAGACAAAAAAATCAAATAGGTCAGAGTGGCCAATACAGCTAAATATTCACACAAATAATTTTCATCATAAATATCGTCTGATGATGAGATATTTTTTGACTAGACTGTTTCAAGTTTGTCTTCACTGAAATAACAACTTTGAATTTAAAAGATAACGAAATGCCTACCGAAGAGATAAGGAAAAGGTTTGGCAGTTGTTTTAAAAAGAGTAACCCGCAACAATATTTCATTTTTATCTTAATTGAGAAAAATATAGGAAAGATATACTTCTCAAATCAATTGGGTATTCATGAAAGTGAATGTGGAGATTTCTATCAATGTTAAGAAATTGAAATTCCACAAATATTTCCTGACAGATCAGCTTTTTAAAGCGATATTCCTTGGCGCAAGTTGCAAAAGAATAATGGATGAAATTTATATCAATGTGAATCTAGTTTCTGACAGTATCCAAGTTGAAATTGATAATAAAATGAGCATTAGATGCATTATCCTAAGATATCGATCATTAAAACCTGTATTGAAATCTTTTGGAAAGATAATGAGATTAAGTGAATAGTAAAGTAAATAATTATTCAAAATCAATTAAAAGTCGAATTTCAAAGTCGCCAATACGGATATAGTTAACTGAGATAAACTCCACGAAAAAGTGGTTTACATAACTACAAGCATAATTTTATTGGATACTCAAACAAATTAATCAAATATCCACACATTATAGCCTCAATATAATAATAACAATTATGAGAATGGATTTTGTAGAATACAAGTATAATGTTTTATTTTAAGAGATTGGATAGCAATTCTTTAAATACTCTTATATTTTGTGAATACCCAGAAAAAATAAATAAAAAGAAGGGAAACTAGACTATTTTTGCGAACTAGCTTTTTGTTGCAATTGATAATAGTATCCATTTCGTTTGAGCAAAGTTAAGTGGGGCATAAGAAATGGTCATATTTTTCCCATCGACATTTTCCACAATGGATCCCAATTTCCCATTTTTAGCATTCTTAAAACTTTGAAGATCGTTGAATGAGTCCTGCTCAATTATAGTAGGTTGTGAATCAGATATTTTAGTGCCGTTATTATCTAAGAGAAGCAATCTAATATTATTTTTGCCTACTGACTCTGTTTTCAGTAATTCATTAAATTGACTCAGATTTAGTCCCAGTGCTAGCACTCCTATCAAAGTATTGTTTGCATCCTTTCCAGAAATAATCGGGCTAGCCAAAACAACAATTGGTTGACCAGTTGCAGCGGAGCTAATAACGTTGCTTAAATATGGATTTTTTGACTCCAGTGCACCGATAATGTGGTCCCGGTATCCATAGTTATATTTAGAACTATTTTCCTGAGATGAAGAAAAAGGTTCACTAAAATAAGTGTCACCATTAGGTAGCGTCATTCCTATGAACCATAGGTAAGGGTTGTTTGCGAGTAGGGCTTTTGCTTCATTTCTTCTCTCTGTATCTTGCTCACCAGGTATTCCTCGATACTTTTGTTGCATATCTTCAGTAATATTTTCCAAAGGGAAGTTTCCAAATGAATTAGTTAAATTCATTGATTGATAAGCAAGATTCATTATTTGCTTGATTTCTTGTTGTACTGATCGATATACTGTGGAAAGTCCCAGATTTTCTAACGTTTCAGTATTTGAGAAAGTAGATTGCAGTGAGTTTGTAATACTGGCATTAAAAGTTTTGTTTTCAGGCAAGGAGGTATTTGCCTGCGAGGATACATCTCCAATTGATGTCAATGCAAACAAGATTGTAAATGAGCCAAGCAATAGTATAGAGAACAATACTACTCTTGGTTGAGAATCTCTAATCATTGCGGTTATTCATAATTTGTTATTTATAAGATTTTATTTTTGGTTACGGGCGATATACAGGAAAGATTTTTCAGATGTAATGTCCTATGGATATTTATTAAAAATAGAAAAAAATTGTATCAAGAAGAAAAGTGGATTGTAGTATGACCCACAAATACCAATTATATCAAGCTTTTTGTTTAGAATGAGAGATCAACCATGAATATAGATCTGTCAATACCTTTGGATCGACGGGTCCTAATCCAGTTTGCCATTTTGATGAAGGGTAGAAAAAGTGTCCAAGGTTAGGATAAGTAATTAGTGCATGAGATGGATGATCAACTTCATCAAGTCTTTGGTGCAACAAGAGGCTTTGTTCAAGTGGAGTTGCACTATCATTTTCTCCCTGAAGTATTAGAATATTGATAGATTTAGAAACATTTCCGATTGTAATTAAATTAGGTTCTAATTCAGTCTCAGATTTGATCCACAAAGGACATCCGATTATATTATAGCATTTAGACAAATTAAACGATGTTTTGTTTTCATATTCTCCTAAAAGCAAAGGTTTGATTTGGGTGTCAATACTAAGGTATGTTGTTTTGTTACTTTGATTTTCTTGGTTGTTTTCTACACTATCCTTTATTGTAGTAACATTAATAGCATTATCTTTACTCAAGAGAAACGGATCTCTTATTACATCATCCAACAATGGATCTGATGCAATCTGTTCGATTGATACCATGCCCGCATGGTTAATGTCTAGTACCTGTTTTGCATAATTAGCCCGTAAATCTACAACTTGATAATAAAGTATATCTTTAATCAGGTTTTGGGCAACTGCCCCCATCAAAACAATATTCTTTACCTTTGCAGGATTATCAATGGCTACTCGTGGGACAATGACAGTACCTTCGCTGTGACCGACTATACTTATTCTATTTGGATCGATATCTGGCTGTTGGCTCAAAACATTCAAAGCTGTTTCTGCATCACTAATCAGATCTGTTACTGTCATATTTCCCCAAACATTCGAGTTCTGGATACTGAGGTTAGGCCCAACTCCTCTTTTGTCATAGCGAAGGACTTCAAACCCTCTTTCAGAAAGGTAATTTGCAATCTGCCAGAATGGCTTTACATGTTCATTTAGAGTAGAATTCATATCTGTTGCACCTGAGCCTGGGACAAGAAGCACTCCTGGAAATGGACCTTTGCCAATTGCAGGATATGATAACTGAGCTTCTGTAGTCACTCCATTGTCTAAATCTAATGTCAAATTTCTGTATTTGACAGTTTGAAGGTCATGTTGGGCAAAGGCTACAGGGAATGGCAAAAAAGTCCAGTTCATAGAGGTTGAAAAATGAGTCAACATTTCAAAAGACAAAATTAGTCCTAGGCCCAAGGCCATGACAAAAACAAAATTTTTGAAAGGTCTAAACAACAGTGATATCAACAAACTTTCATCATATAAAAATCATACATAATTTTGATCTCTTCCCATTAGAAGATTACCTGGCCTATATTCTTGTAAAATTTTGATAAAACCTTATTACCATAAACGTGTAACTCGATTCAGAGATTCCGTTATCAAAGTTCATTTCAGACGAATGGGAAAAAGAAATCAAAATATACTGCTAAAAGATATCTAATCTGAAATTTTTTCCTGGTTGTTTTTTTTTTTTGAAAAAACCCTAAAAAATCTCAATTCTCAAGTCAATTCAAGAAATATAACTAATGACATCTTAAAGTGAATTTTTATTTCATAAAAGCGCAAGTATGTGGTGGGGATTAGAACAGCGGTGTCCAATTGCGATTTTATTTACCATTTCTATTTATCCCACCACTGCAAGGTACGACAATCTCTTATCCCAGATACGTGCTACACAACCATTGAAATAGTTACTCGTATGTTGGAGGTCGTAAGAATAGCAGCTTTCTATACAAGACTTTGTGTGTTCGAGTAATCCACCTCACATCATCACCTATATAGTCATAAAGAAATATGATCCAAATATTATTTTCTATAATAATTTACTTTTATTAATATCAAAAAATTTTTAAGAATAAATTTATTAGAATAAAAATCATAAATTTGTTTCCTATTTTGATTAGAGGTTATCAATTATGAATCTACATGAATTAGAAATTTGATAAAGATTAAAGATAGTATGTTCCATTTTATTTTGCATATTTTATATCACAACCGTACAGTGCTCCGGCGATAGACACCACAATTAACTGTAAAGTAATCATCAACATTTAGTTTCAGTCCGATCTTAAATTCAAAAGAATCAACAATCTAGAATTGGACAGATGTAATATAAGTTTGATTAAGGTGGATCGGAAAAGAAAGCCGGAAAAAATGTCATCTGGTAACGAGAAATAAAATAGCCACATGTCTAAATTTGGTCTAAGAACAAACCAAAGAGTATTTTCTAAGACCGCTACTCTGTTTTCTTTTTAAGAATAAATTATTATTTTATTTGAGTTAATTAAATAATAGGATGGAAGCCTTCAATGGCTGTGATTTTTAGATATAACAAAAAGAAGCAATCAATGTTGTTCTGGTTATGAAAATAGAACTAACAAAGATTATTAAAAATTATCCTCTTTTAACTCAATAAAAAACAAAATAATGAAAATTCGCAATGGAATTTGGAAAAGAAATCATAGCGCAATTAAATTATGGCACAGACCACTCAAGTTAAATCTACCTTGCAAGTATCTGAGAGTCCCCCAAACCATTTGCTACTAACGAATACAGTAGAATATGTTAAGTTCAAGTTAGCAACAACTAGTACATAATTCTCATAGGATACAATATCAACATCTAATTAGGAAAATAATATTAATACACTTTAAAATAATGCCAACCTGTTTTATAATTGTACTTTTGCAAATGACATTAGCCTTTAGAGTTTGAATACCACAAACACACATTAAACAACACTCCCACAATCACTAACTAACAGAAGAAAAAAATTGAATCAAATGTAACTTTGGAACGCAACGTCTCATAATAATTTCCATCCGCTCATATCAACATCTCAAATCAAATTAAAATATCAGATGTTAGAACATGAAGCAATAGAACCGATAAAATAGCATCCTTGGTATAGGTTGTGATATATTTTAGATTTTAATTAATAAAAGAATCTTTCTATAGACTCAATTGTCAAAGAATAGTGGTAATTAGCCTCTTACAAATTAAAAACACCACTCCTTGATATATCCATATTTCTTATTTACCCACTAAGGAAGGAATTTCAGGTCTTGTCCATAGAGAAGGGAATCTAAAATAAGATTGGAAGAAAATATAATAACTGACAATTCTAATAGTATTTTGTACCTCATGTTGGTAATTGGACATGAGAGATTAATTTTACTTCATGTTTTTGTTTTTTACTTGCATCCTAGGGCATATAATGCAAACTTTTTTGCTATGATGATCCTGCATTAAGTAATTTTCAATAGAATTATACTCGGCTTGAACTTATATTAAAATATAGGAGACATCTTAATCATGTTTGATTAACTTAAAATAAATGATTTTTCAATTACAATTTTGGATAGAAATTTTACGGATTAAAAAGGAACATAGTTATTAAGGGCACGGTTGAACCTAAGATCGATAATTAAAGAGATTTCTTCGACATTTTTTACAAAGTACATAAAAATAGCTTTAGAAATGATTCAAGAAAACGAATCACCAGGTTAATGCTATTTAAAAATTTATGCAAATCATTGCATGCTTTAATATTAATGAGCCCTGAAATTATTGTTTTGAAGAGTTAAGAGATTCAGAAACCTATTCTTCAGAGTTAAATAACATTTATGCAATACAATTTAATTGTCTAATAATTACAAACGCTTGTTTCCAGCACCAATTTGTTTTTAATTTATGGTCTCCATTCACGATTTATGGGAGAACTAGATATAGGAAGAGAAAAGTACAGGTCACCATATATCGCTGTAGTAATTCCCGATAAAATAGACGGTAAGAGATTCAAACCAATCCCCATCGATTATATCAGTGGGGACAATAAAGAAGAGATATGTTTAATCAACGAAGGTTTAAAAATTGATTCTACTGGGATTTCAATTAAAGAAGTAATTGATGATTTTATTAATAAATTCCTAATGAATTGGAAAAACTTTAGAGAGCACAAGGTGGCGAAAAATTATCTATACATTAATGCACCCGACATCCTATCTGAGGAGTATGATATTACAAGAAAAAAATATCTAGATTTGGAAGAAAGCTACCTAAACAGATAATTAAATCTCAAAATGTCTTTATCCTATATGAATATTAATTCACCTTTCATCTATTTGATTTTATGGTAGCAAAATTACAAGGACAAATATTTGAAAAAGTATTACGTGTCTTGTACAGCATAAGAAAGTAAAGGGAATATTGATATAATATACTTAGTGTATTTTTTTATCCATGACTGGGACCGAAATTTGTGAGCGTAGAAATATAATAATAATTTGTTCCTTCTTTTGTTTTGTTTTATCATTTACGTATCTAACCCCATCAATTTATCCAATTTTTGTATGGGGTACCATCAATAACAATCCAGATGATACTAACCCAAATGATACGGATTTGCAAAGAAATATTATTACCAGTCAAAATACAGGTAATTCAAATGATAATACAAATCCAAGAGATCAAATCACTAAAGACCAAATTGAATCAAATTCTTTAACTAGTCAAGAGGATGATAGACCTGATGAGAATGGGTTAAATCAACCAGAAACAACAAATTTAGCATCTTCTCCCTCACAGAGATCACAAACTACTGCAGATGAAACTCATCCAGCATGCGGTCAGATTGTTCAAGGTAATATAAAACTGAATTCAAATTTAATTTGTAAAGGGGATGGAATCATTGTTGGAGGCAATGACACTACTATTGATCTGAATGGATATTCACTCAAAGGGCCAGGTATGAATAGTAACAAAGTGGGAATAATGATAGGCGGTCAAAATAATATCACAGTCATCGGTAATGGCATAATCTCGGGATTTCAGTCAGGCATTTATGTTTCTGGCAGTACTAAAGTTGATTCACATGAACTTAGTGTTAACAACAACAAAGTTGCCTTTTATGTCACCGGTGCTCAACAGCCAAGAATATCATACAACATGGTTAACAACAACACTATTGGAGTAGCTTTACATTCATCCAACGACGCTCAGGTTTCTTATAATCAACTTAGTCAGAACCGGCTTTCTGGTATTACCTTAATTAATACAGGAGAGTCAGTAATTCATGGGAATAACATACTCAATACAAGTAATGGAATATTTTTGGATACTCAGAGTTCTTCAAACAAGGTTGATTTTAACAACGTTTTCAATAATATTTTAGATATTAACAATGCAAATAATCTTCCAATAAACATTAACGATAACCAATATACAAACAACAACTGTCAAACCAGTCTGCCGTCAGGTTTGTGCATAGGCAGATAATAAAGATTACGATAAGGTTTATTATAAATAAACAGTGTAAACAGATTTTCTAGATTTGGTTCCTTCTAGCATCTATTTAAGAAATAAAAATTAATAAAATCAAAAATAGAGATTTTCACATCTCTTCATAAATTTTCTTTACGTTTTCTTTACTATTGGGTTTGATTTTCTGTTTGGTTCATCATAGGCATTGAAGTCATATTTCCTCCGTCTAGTTGAATAGTCATATTTCCATTTCCATTTCCATTTCCAAGATTAATATTCCTCATCACATTTTCCATCATTAGTGGTATCCACTTGTCCATGAATTTTGAATCCTCCATCATAGCATTCATAGTTTTCATTTCTTTTTCTGGTGATAAAATGAGCCCGTAAATAGGAGATTCTCCAAAGTGATTGTTAATCATGGATGGGTCTAGTACCATGCCAAGAGTATTGTTGCTGTATTCTGTCCAGGTAATTGGCACGTTAGAAACGGGACCGTCTTTCATGGTTATTGTTACAACACCTTTAATTACAGTGTCATTCCCCTGTTTTTGAACGTCGTTAACGGTCGCATTTGTTATTTGATGCATATGAGGAGCAGATCCATTTTTCAGAACCATGTCAAAAGTAGAATGAAATCCTGAATCAGTCAAGTTTGAAGGATTATAATATCCCATCCAATGCCCTGCCAATACCCAGTCATTGTTTATGCTAGATATGGGACCATAACCATATTCATAACCAGAAACCCCCGTTATTCCGTAAGAGTTTGATGCAGTAATTGAAAGTAAGGTGCC
Organism: Candidatus Nitrosocosmicus agrestis; assembly: GCF_008389435.1. Taxonomy (GTDB): domain Archaea; phylum Thermoproteota; class Nitrososphaeria; order Nitrososphaerales; family Nitrososphaeraceae; genus Nitrosocosmicus; species Nitrosocosmicus agrestis. The sequence goes on from NZ_VUYS01000033.1 coordinate 8,229, forward strand.
AGCGATTAAAAATGTGCTAAGTATTCCAATAAAGTTTGTGCGATCAGACACACTTGGACTATAATCAAAATCCTCTATAAAGTTTTATATAACAAATTTACCTTCGTTTGCAACACTAGAATACTCCAATTGCTAATTCCGGTGATAGCCATATTAAATCTTAAAGACATTAAAAGTATTTAAAAAAGAATTAATAAGATACAAAGAACAAGCTATTGTATTTTGTTAATTGGCAGAGAGACATAAGAATTTCAACTATAAATGGAAGAAAAGTGGTTATAAAAAAAGATAAGCCAATTAAGAGTTTGAATGAGCAGGTCTTGGTATTTATATTCACATTTATGTCACTGGTACTTTTGCATCCCACCCGGCCATTAAGAACCGGAACAAATTTGCTAAAAAATGAGGGATTTCTAAGTAGGAAAAAACTGTCACAAATTGGCATACTAACTCCTCAGCTAATACAAATCGACAATGACGTTATAATTGAGGAATTCATAGAAGAAGGTAATCTTTATACTTTTTTGGATAGAAACAACGATATGAGTTTCGCGTTTCGAGTTGGCAAAATAACAAGAAAATTACATGATGCCGGGTTCTGCTTCATTGACAACAAAGCCCAGAACTACCTAATTAGAGATTCACAAATTTATAGAACCGATTTGGGGCTAATTCAGAATCAGGCAACAGAATATATGAAAAGCCTTGATATAGGGATTTTTCTTGCCAGCTTACTGGACCTGGGTGACGGGAAATATCAGCAAATCGAAAATTTCTTTTTGAAAGGATATAGGAACAAAGATAGTTCCAAATTTGTAATGCCTTACCTTTCAATAATCATAAGAAATATCGCTTCGTTAGTGCTGTCATCGAATCACAATAATTTAGCAAAAAACTTGCTTGCAAAATCAGAAATATAATTAATTTTAGATTGGTGGTAATTCCACCTTTTTGTCAAACCCACCGGACCCAAACTTACAGTAAAAGCATTTGTCTGACATCATATATGGAATTTGTTGAATTACCACTGCACCCAGTTTTAAGGCAATCTTTGTTATTATACGATATTTTAAAGGCATAGCAGGGATTACTTCCTTGAAATACACATTATAGTGATCAGGGCAGAACTTTAGAGTAACATTTGAAGATGGTTTCTTATCGACATCGACATTCTTACTATTTGTATTCAGTGTTTTGGCAACATTGATTTGCTCTCGAATATACTCGTGTTTTGGACAAGGACAATCCTTACCGCCTGGATGTTTATATGCAGGAGTATTTTTCCAATCAAATCCTGGAAAATCTTTATCAAAATCATCCATTTGTACTCAAGTTTTATTCCACAAGATAGAATATAAATATATGTGTAGATATGGTTAGAATTATTAATCATTAAAGAATCGGTATTAGTTTGTATTAACTCTGGGATTGTTTTTCTATGATTTATCAAATATTTTTGCTTGATTTTGCGATCGATTGCAAATATTGACTATTCAAAGAAGGTAGAAGTTGATTATTATTCAAATTTACTTAGACCAGAATGAGAAAAAATATATTTTTCCACCTATTAACAGGTTATAAGCGGCGTGGTTCAAGAACAGAATAGTGGAAATTCAGCTACAGCTCCGTCTGCTGCAGCTTCAGCTTCTACGACAAAAAAAGACATTAAATCAGACAGCACAATAGACTCAAATCAAAAGACATTATTAGAGTTTAAAAAATCTCTAATCGAAGAGCAAAAAATTGGAGAAAGCGAAATAGAAAAGATCAATCAAAAAATTGAGGATACCAAGAAGATAATTGATGAGGAACGTGTGAAATTGGAGGCCGAAAGGCTGAAATTAAAACAAATTAACGAGGCAAAAGATGCAGATTATGCCAAGTTTACAGAACTCAAGAATAATTTAATTGAAGAAAGAAAGAGAATGAAAACCCTTGATTCAAAGGCTTCCAGTGGAGGACCTAGATCAAGACGTGATAGATATAACATTTCTAATTTAACAAAAGCTTTGGAACAAATTGAAAAGGATATTCAAACAAAGAAATTATCTAAAGATGAAGAAAGAAGGTTAGTATTAAAATCCAAGGAGATTGCTACTAGACTGCATGCTTTAAAGGTGATTCACAAAAAGGAAGACTCTTACAAATCATTAGCAACAAAATTTGAGGACATCAAAGGTAGAATGAATGAAATCTTTGACCAAAAGGCAGATGTAGGTAAAGTTATAGGCAAAATAAAAGCGAATCTAGATGAACTACTAAACAAAAGGGAAGACCTGTACGAAGAGAGACGAGGTGTAATTCACAAAGTAAGAGAAGCCGCGGCGAAAATAGAAATGGTCGACACGCAATTAAATGCAATTGAATTTAAAAAGAATAGACTTCAACACTCATCTGAAAGACAGAGACGATATAACACAGATAGAAAAAGCAAGCACGAGATACCCCAAGACAAGATGCGTAAGAATAAAGAGAACCAAGACTTGTGGAACTCATTAAAGGAAGTCGCTTTAAAGAAAATGTCTAGCGGCGAAAAACTTACCTTTGATGAAATGAAACTGATTTATGCCGAGGATTCGGACTAGATTAAAAGTCGAGAAAACTCCCTATTTTTTGGAATCCAGAGCCTTTTGGGCAAAGACAGTCTACTCAAAATCAGTTTTTTCCAAAAGTCAGACAAAAAAACTATTATTATATTGCATTTATACTTACATATACAACATTTACCAGAAATTATTCCACGAGGATTTCAAATCATCACCAGAATGGACCACGATTGCGCAATAGAAGATAAATTAATATCACTAACACTCGAGCAGTAGAAGACAAAAATACGCGGTAGTATTTATCAAGTTTGAAATTCAAATCAAATCGGCTTCCAATTGCTCGTAGAACAATATTAGCTATGATGGTCAAATCCTTATTTTTGAAACTCCAATAAACTACGATACAATAGGTTTTATTTAGTTTTGAACTGCTTAATATCAAATCAAATGGGAAAACAGTCCTTGTAACTTTTTTTTTAAATTTTCTCTGGCTACGAATCATTATCAATTTTATTTTCAAACTTACCCATGTCATATTACAACATGTCTTAACATGTTGTAATATTTAAACATGTTGAGTGATCATAAATGTCATGTGACAAAAGATTAAAAGACAGTCAAACATGTGTTATCTGTATGCCTGTAAGGCGTGGAGGAAGGAATGTCGTAACTGTAGAGATTTTTATTGAAAATTATGAAAAAATGAAACAAAGGGCGATACAAAAAAGGCTAAACATAAAGGAGTATGTAAATGATTTCCTACAATTATATCTAGAAAAAGAAGAGTTTCTTTCCAGGGTTGCACCATCCCTTTCCGTCGATTCTTATGAAGGAAACAGGATTACACTAAAGGATACAAATAAGAAAGTATTAGTAGATGTATTTTACAGCAACGGCGAGTTGCAATGTGACGTGGATCAATCAAATAACTGCATACATACAAAATTCATTTGGATGATCCCAGAAATTTCCAAAATAAAAACTAACGATACTAGAATAAAAGAATAATGAATTTCAGAAATTTAAAATGATCAAAATAATTAAAAAAGGGTTCATTTAAAAATAACCTTTAGCCCCACTTAACACTTTTTAATCGCTTTAAAATTCGTGAATACAGTGCATAGGGTTTATCTAGCGCCATATGGTGTAGGCTTAGGTCATGCAAGTAGACTTACATTATTGGCTCAAAATCTGAATCAACCCGGCATTCAATTTGTTTTTTCATCCTTTGGCGAAGCATATAACTACATCAGAGGATTAGGATTTAGATGTAACTTAGTACCTCCAGTAGAATTTCTGTGGGGAAAGAATGGAGAATTCTCAGTAAAAAACAATATCCAAAAGATCCCGCAATGGCTTGTTAACCTCCCATTACAAATCAATATGGAAATAAAGTATTTGATGGAATTTAATCCTAGAGTTATAATATCAGATTCTAGGCTGTCACCTCTTATTGCTGCTAATATCCTAGACAAGCCACGAATTCTAATCATAAATCAAATAAAGCTACTTTTAACTCCAAGATTAAGAGATTTTAAGGCGGCTAGATTGTATGAAACTTGTAATGGTGAACTTATGGGAGGGATGTGGAACATTGCAAATAGAATTTTGATTCCAGACCTGCCTTCACCATTTACAATTTCGGAAGAAACAATATCCACCGTTAAATCGATTCGAAATAAGATGAATTATATAGGTTTTATAACCCCTAGAAATAAAGTCCTAGATAAAAATATTGAGACCACAAAGAACCAATTAGGAATAGACTCGAAAAAGCACACAATTTTTGTTCATATAAGCGGCCCCAAAGATACAAGACTGCCCATCATAAAAACATTAATAGAAATTCTTAAATTCCAACCTAATCTGCAAATTATTGTTTCTGAAGGCAAGACCGGTGGAAGTACTATTCCACAGAGAATAAACAGTAACATTTGGTATTATGAATGGTGTCCAGTTAGAGATGAGATTATGACATTATCAGATGCACTAATAATACGAGGAGGTCATACTGCCATATCTCAAGCAATACAATTTGGCAAACCCTTTGTTTCGATTCCTATCGAAAGTCATGGAGAACAGTTATCAAACTCAAAAAAAATTGAAAAACTTGGGATAGGTATATCGATAAATCCAAAGGCAATTACGTCACAAAATGTGATTCGAAATTTGAATAAAATAATCTATGAAGATACATTCCAGAAGGAGATGGAAAAAATAAGAAACATAAGCAATAAATTAAATGGAATCGAAAATATCAAAGATATCATCCTTACCTATTCTTAATTTGAATTTCCTATATCTTGTATTCAAATCCTTTAGAGTTTGAATCAATTTTGGCGCAAGCGAATCAATTTTTGGATTACGCTCATATATAGTCATTTGTGCTATTTCACGCTCATCAGTTTCCATTTCCAAGTCAAGGATTCTTAACTCATATAAACTGGTCCTAAAGTCATCGAAGGTATAATTAAACAAAAGTGGAGTTACCAGTGTTTTATCAGAGTTTTCGAACTGCGAATAAACTTTTTCTATATACCATACAGGATGAACGAATGTGACTATCGGTAAAGCAATTTTATTATGGCCCAACTCCAACTTTGATAAAAGACTGTAAACCAAAATTTGATACTTGGACCATAATAAAGAGTTATAGGATACCCCTCCTCGAGTTGGATTTTGGTGGGACGAAAATAACTCTTGATAAACATTTGGTAAAAGGTCCCCTATTGAGAACAAATAAAATTCATAAATTCCTTCAGTGTTCCTTTTGGCATAGTATTCATAGGCTCTAATTAAGATCTTCAAATGATCCCTATGCAAGTAATACAAAATTGGAATGGGTTTATACCCCGACTTTAGAATGGATACAAAACTAATGATCGAAATTGAATCAAAAATTGGACATATTATTGAATCTTTTAGATAATTAAGTGGAATACTGTGTGTCCCTTTAAAAACAAGCAGACTTATGTATGTTAGTTTCGGACCTATTATGATATACAATATGCGATCAGCTTCGCTTTCAGCCTCTACCCTAACTAGCCCACGCGAACTAGATGATAATTCACTTTGTAGATGAAACTCTAAATCATAAAGATTATACAAACGATTACGACTCTTATTTGACAAGGAGTGCAATGAAGATACCTTCAAGAAATATTTTTCTTTATCCAACATTAGTTTTAGTTGAATCAAAGCACTTTTCTTTGCTAATGTGTCAAAATCAGTTTTAACTGGTGTTCCTATTAAAATGTAGGCGATCCCAGACAGAAATTTGAGTACATTTACTGAATCGACTAATTTAAGCCTATTTTTCATTGTTATGAAAATAAAATAATCTTGATTTTTTATCGAGTGATATTCATAACCGTGTATTTCAAGCAGAGATTTTATTGATTTTATAATGATCCTTATAAATGGTTCAGTTTTAAAAATAGGTTCGATTATGATAACCTCATCACAGGTTGAAAAATTTTCTCCTCGACGAGACAATTTATTTAACTATGTCAATAAAAGATTGAGACATACAACAAAGAGTATCAAGATTCGATAAAGTTGACAATATTTGTTTTATCGCTAGCGTCTGGAACATGTTTTATATACTGCTTAAAAGATTCTTTTGCAGACGCGTCATCACCCAAATACATGTAATCGAGACCCAGGTTCTTGTATATTGGTCCATATCTTGACGGATTAATTCGTAAAGCTTCTAAATAATGTTTTTTAGATAATTCATAGTTGCCTTTCTTCAAATAGTAATTTCCAAGCCCCCTATGTGCTAGATAAAAATTTGGATTAATCTCAATAATCTTCTCATAGTAGTCTACACATTGTACGTTATCCTGCTCATTTAGAATCCCAGCTAGAAGGAGTAGCAATTGCGGATTCTCTTTTGCGTCCGGAATCTCATCCAATGTCTTTTGCAAGAGATCAAATGCTTCTTGAGATTTTCCTTGTATTTTAAGCAATTCGGCCTGATACGTCCTTTTGTTTGAATCTTCAAACTGGAACTTTGAATTCTTAAGTATATCTTTAACCTCTTCTGGATAAACTAGAATTGTGAGGCAGTCATCCTGGATCCATTCAGAAATAAATTTCTCTTCCGGGATTGCCCCAATTGAGTCAGGTTCAGGAATATAAGTGATAAACCGTCTTTCATCTTCGTCATAACCATTAACAATTGTTGCAAACTGCATCAAGTTGCCGATCCCAGGGAGTATAACTATAAGTGGGAGCCCTTGATTGATTCGCAGTTTCAACTCCGAAATTGTTCCCTTGTAAATTTTAAAGGAGAATTTAAACTGTTCAGAGGCTATATTTAGCCCTTCCATAATAATGCTTCCTCCAAAGTCTTTATACAGTTTAGATCTAGATTCGATAACTCCAATGGGTGGCTCTTCTCCCCAGAATCGGGTAAGGACGTTAAGTACAAGCGGATATACATTAATATCTTCAGTTTTATTTACTAGCGGAAGCGGTATTTGCTGTTTGTTATAGTCATCCCTATCTTCGTTCTTGTACATAATTCAAATAAACAGGCTAGCAAATAAAAATCATAACATTCTGTGAAACGATTTTTAATTAGCGGATTTTGAGAAAGTTTTCTATTAGATCCCTGCCAGGCTTTCCGCTCCTTTCAGGATGGAATTGAGTGCCATAAATTGGCTTATTTTTCAAACAAAACAATTCATTCGTACATGAAATAGACTTTCCTAAAAGTTTGAAATCTGGCGATAGCACGGAAATACAGAAATTATGACTTTCATACATCTCCATTTCATCGTATCCTTTGATGATTGGGTCCTGTTGAACAACTTTGATGTTGATTAAATCCCGCACTTTACCCATACGTTTCAAAGTACATCCCAAAGTTAAAGCCAGAATTTGCGCACCGTAGCAAATTCCTAACAGAGGCTTATTTAACACCAGAGCACCCTTAACGATCCTAGAGTTTACCTTATTAATTACAGTGGAATTCCTTTGTCTTCCGGAAAGGATTACGTTATCAAAATTCTCTAAAAAATCTAAATGAGTATCTATGGCCAGTATTTCATCGCAGTTATAACATTCCGCCTCATTTCCAAAATCATTTAATATTTTCTCAATATCTACAATAAAGGGAGAAAAATTGTTGATTAAAAGAGTCTTCAAGTGCGTTTTGATAATAGTTAGATCGCAAAATATTTGTAGTTTTGCCTTCACTACTTTTTAAAAATAGAATAAACCTTATCTAGATTCCATAACAAAAGCAAATTATAAATCATAATTCGTTGTTCCCTCTACAAAAAGATGAGAAAGAGAAAACCAATACTTTTAGTTGACGATTCGCCTGCCTCCAGAAGAATCCTAAATTTATTTACCGAGAACAAAATAGAATTCGTCAAGTATGATATTCGCAATTTTGAGATAAGTTGCTGCGGAGAATTACCTACTACAAAGGCACCTTCTGTTATTGCTACGGAGGGAATTTTCAAAGGTGAATCGTTGGCATCGAGTTATGTGGAGTATGCCAAGCATAAAAAAACCCATATTGAAAAAACAAAAAAGCCTTTAGAAGACGATAGTTCGTATTGGTAATTATTAATCTGTGAGCAATTAACTTGAGTAATCGTTTATATTATTATACAAAAAGGACTTTACGTCACTCATTTTAATTCGATCCTGTTGCATAGAATCACGATATCGTACTGTCACAGTCTCATCCTCCAAGGTTTGATGATCCACAGTAAATGCAAATGGTGTGCCTATTTCTTCAAGTCTTCGATAACGTCGTCCTATTGATCCAGATTCATCATAAAAGATATCGAAATCTCGTTGGATGTTTTTTAACAGCTTTGATGCCTTGTCTTTAAACTCAGGTTTACGTAATAACGGTAATACTCCCGCATGTACAGGGGATAGATAAGGTTTCAACTTAAGAACAGCCCTATCGTCATTCTCTCGATCCACAAAATAAGAATGTTCCATTATCGAGTATATACATCTGTCAACCCCTAAAGATAATTCGAAAACATGAGGTAAAACTTTTGAATTGTCATCCATCACCTCAAGATTAGTCTTACTTGTAGTCGAATGAGATTTTAAGTCATAATCGGATCTATAATTACATGCCACAAGTTCAAGCCATCCAATAGATGTATCAACTTCGAAATCGAAAGCGATCGTAGAGTAAAATGCCTTTTCCTCATCTGAAAGCTTTCGTAATCGAGTTCTATTCTTATCAATTCCCGTTTTATCAAAAAACTCTACCAATAACGCTAAATAGTAACCAATTAACTGATTGGATAAGATTTTTTGGTCTATGGCTTCTTGAACTGTCAATTCTATAATCTTTTGATCATAAAACCTTAATTTCGTATTTTTAATTTCATCATATCGAGGTTGATTGTCTAATTGAGAAGGATTACAAAACACTTCAATTTCGGCCTGGTAAAATTCACGAAGTCGCAACAATCCCTGACGTGGAGATATTTCATTCCTAAAACTCTTTCCAACCTGAGCTATTCCAAGTGGAAGTTTTCCACGACTAACTTTATAAATTCTTGAAAAATCTACAAATATTGACTGACAAGTTTCAGGCCTCAAATAGGCCTCATCGTGATTTGGACCAATTTCAACTTTGAACATCATATTGAATCTCTCGGCAGGAGAAAATTCTCCTTTGCACAAAGGACACCTTAATCCATATTTAGAAATTAGTTCATTTACCCCCTCATTAGCCATTCTCTCTGGAACTTCAAGGTTAGCTTCCTCTTGAATCAACTTATCAGCCCTAAAAGAACTAAGGCATTTCTTGCACTTTACAACCGGATCTGTAAAGTTTGAAAGGTGACCAGACGCCATAAAGACATTCTTGCTCATAATTTGAGATCCATCTATTTCCAGCATATTATCTCGTCTTACTAATTCACGTCTCCATAATTCAAGAAATTTGTTCTTAATTTTGACTCCATTTGGCCCATATTCCCAGAACCCAGCGCTAGCATCTGAATATAATTCACTGCTTGGAAAGTAAAATCCTCTTTCTAATGAGAGTTGGATAATTTGATCATAAGTGTTCATCTGCAGATAACCATATTAAAAAATTCGGATCCTTAAATCTATTTGTGACATAGAAAAATTACAAATCACCAAAAAAAATATAAAAATTCTGAATATATTGAAGTATATTTGCTTTAATTTAGTTAATTATAAAAATTTTAATAACTTTGCTTTGTAATGATATCAAATTACCTATTGTTAGATCTTGCTGCAAAAGTATTGAGACGGATTTAATTACGTCTTAATAGCGATAATCAGGTGTCTCCAAATATAGGACTAAAGTTCTATATCTGAGAGAAAAGTGTCTAGGGTCGGGTACTGCTAGACTGCTCATTATCATAGTTCAATGTTTCGTTTGTCACCTCGGTAGTTATTGTTTTAGTTTCTTTTACAGGACGTTTCTTTATTATAACTTCTTCGCGTATATACGGGTTTTTAATTATTACAGGTACCTCCCTCTTTAGAGGGATTGAAATTTGAGTTCTTGTTGTTACTGGCTTTTCAACCTGAGGAGATCTATTTTGCTGGATTTCAGTACTTGCATATGCTTGTTTGTCTTCTGAATTGTACGGTATTCGTTCTATTGTTACCTTTTCGTAAGTTAACTCAATTTCAACCGTTTTTGTTTCTTTAATTGGATCCTTAATTACATCAACCTTATCTTCAACTATTTTCTTTGAAATTTGAAGGTCCTCACTAATCAATGGAATTTTAGTTTGCATTTCCTTTGACATATCAGAGGATTTAAAGGTAGAGTAATCCTTGAACTTTGGTTCATCTTTTTCTTCATAACCAAAGAGATCATTTTCGTCAACTTTAACTTTCAAAGTTTCACCATCAAAATTTTCTACTGTAGAAATAGGAATGATATATCTTTTTTTGTTGAGTAATCCTTTCTGAATAATTACAAAATTATCTCCAACTTGAACAACTTCTCCAAGGTCCAGGCCACCTGTTCCTATAACCTCTTTTTTAACGACATTATTCCAGTTTATATCGTCCTTCTTGTTACTAAGATTCATATTTCATATTAATAACATGATATATAAAATAATATGCATTTGCTTTTAGAAATATTTAAAAAACCGTCAAATTATATGAATTCCTCTTTGTAATTACCAGGGAATTTTATAGTCAGTTTATCTTTTTTCAATTCTACATCAATTTTTCTTTTCTCATGAACTTCATATTTTTTTAATTCGATTTCTCCCAATTTGACCAATCTCTTGTTTATCGTTAACTCTTCACCCCATAATTCAATTTTATTGAGGTCTTTCATGTTACTACTCGAGTTATCACATAATGGAACAATTTTTTGATTGACTATATTTTTTTCATGATCTGACGGATGATGTTTAACGTTACGGATTTCTACTTTACTTTCAGAAGTTTTATTAGCATTGTCAGCATCCGCAACAACAGTCCGTTCACTTACAAATACGTCAGACAACTTGTTCTTTAACTTGGAAAATATTTCTACAATTTCATTTTCGTCAAAATAGTCTAATGACTTGCCATTTACAAACAATTCCTCATGGCGAACTGGAATTTCAATCTTTTTCTTTGACGTTACCCATTTTTTTTCTATTTTTAAATGCCCACTTTCTTCCCTCTTGGTTATATCAAAATTTTCGCTGTAAAGGGGAATCTTACTAACCAATTCCTCGGTCAATATCAGGATACTGTCTTTTACGGAGTCTATTTCACCAGATTTTTGTGAAATATGGTTATTAGCTACCTTAATACTAGAATTTTCACTATCAACTCCCAGAGTCATTTGCTTGTTCTAAACAATTTAAGCCACCATCAGTATATACATCTTTTATCACAAAATAATAAATCAGGCTTTGATCTTTGGATCAGCAATTGAAGCTTCGTAATTAGTGTGCTTGAAGTCTCTTGCCTTAATGACTATAGGATAAGTCTCAAATACCAATTCATGATGATTGTCTAAATTCAAAAATATTTTGCGGTTCTTATTCTCCCCAACATGTTCTTCTTTGATTTTAATCATCTAAAACTCAATTGATTGCAAACTAAATAAATATAATTGATAATCTTTATCTTTTGGGAAGATATTCCATTTGGTAAGAGTAGATATACAACTTATCAGTAGGAAATGTATTAGCAGTTAAAAGTATATCTTTTATTCATCATAAATAAAGGTTTTTCAAGTATATGTTAGACGTATTATTTAAAATTGACATAGGTAATCTTCGTCTTTTAGGGTAGCAAATAATAAAGGCATCGATATTCAACTACGAGTATGTTGCCTTCTCACACCATTAGTTTAGAACTCCTATTTATTTCTTATAATCGAATTTTCGGCTCTGTTCATTTAAGGAATTCTTATAGCTTGAAGATGCTTTATCTCCTTTATGTTTACCAGAAATAAAACACCTTCATAGTATGTTTACTATGGGTTGCATTTGTACTTTTCAGGCCTATCCTTAAGGAAAGCCTCGGAAAGATTATCTCAGATATACAAGAGAAATCACGTTTCCATTTGGAATTGGATTCAAAAGTACAAGCC